>JBFWYI010000068.1:0-56188 GCA_050186575.1 Sandaracinaceae bacterium
TTACCGTTTCCGATTCCGAGTCCGAGTCCGATTCCGTTTCCGTTTCCGATTCCGATTCCGTTTCCGTTTCCGTTTCCGAGTCCGTTTCCGATTCCGATTCAGTTTCCGTTTCCGTTTCCGTTTCCGATTCCGATTCCGATTCCGATTCCGATTCCGTTTCCGTTTCCGTTTCCGTTTCCGTTTCCGTTTCCGATTCCGTTTCCGTTTCCGATTCCGTTTCCGATTCCGTTTCCGATTCCGATTCCGTTTCCGATTCCGTTTCCGAGTCGTCCGACCCCGAGTAGTCCGGGTCCGTCTCCGATTCCTGTGCGACCATCCGCGCATGGATCCGGTCGACCTCTTCCTGATCACGATCGCCGCGATCTTCGTGATCGGGATCCTCGGTGAGCTCGTCTTCGAGAAGACCGGCATCCCCGACGTCATCTGGCTGATCGTCGTCGGCGTCGTGATCGGTCCGGTGAGCGGGCTCGTCGACCGGACGCAGCTCCTCGCCATCGCGCCCTACTTCGGCGCGCTCACCCTCGTGATCGTCCTCTTCGACGGCGGGAGCGAGCTGCGGCTCACCGAGCTGCGCGACGCGGCGGGGCGGAGCGCGGTCGTCGCGTTGACGGGGTTCGTCTTCGCGGTCGCGACCGTCGCCTCCGCGTCGATGCTCGCCGCGAAGGTCGGCGCGCTCCCCGAGACCTGGACCTGGCTCCACGCCATCGCGCTCGGCGCGATCGTCGGCGGCTCGAGCTCCGTCGTCATCATGCCGGCCGTCCGCAAGGCCGGCCTCGCTCCGCACCTCGCGAACCTGTTGAACGTGGAGTCCGCGATCACCGACGTGCTCTGCGTCGTGATCACCGTCGCCTGCGTGAACATCGCGATGAGCGGTCGGGTGGACGCGGCGAGCGCCTCGATCGCGCTGGTGAAGTCGTTCGGTATCGGCATCGGCCTCGGCGCGACGACCGGCGTGATCGGGCTGCTGTTCCTCGGGCGCCTGAAGAAGAGCGCGTACGCGTACCCGGCGATGCTCGGCGGCCTCCTCGGGCTCTACGTCATCACCCAGGAGCTCGGCGGCAGCCCCGCGCTCGCGATCCTCACCAACGCGGTGATCGCCGGCAACGCGCCGCAGCTCTCCCACATCGTCGGCCTGCGAAAGCAGGCGAGCCTCGGGCGCGGCGTCGAGAACGTGCACGATCAGATCACGTTCTTCGTGAAGTCGTTCTTCTTCACGTTCATCGGGGCGATGCTCAGCCCGCCGTGGGGACACCTCGCGCTCGGCGTCGGGCTAGGTGTCTTGCTCTTCGTCTCGCGCATCCCAGCGGTCGGAGTCGCGCTCTTCGGCAGCAAGCTCTCGAGAACCGCAAAAGGCATCGTCGCCGTCTCGCTCCCGCGAGGCATGGCGGCCGGGGTCCTCGCGATGGTCCCTTTCCAGGCCGGCATGGAGGGCACGGAGTCGCTCTCGGTCGTCGTCTTCGCCTGCGTGGTCACGACGATCCTGGTGTTCGCGGTCGGGTTCCCGATCCTGAAGAGCCAGCTCGTCGAGTCGGACCCGAACGCACTCGCCGCGTCGAGCGAGCATGACGCCGCGCCGACGCGCGTGTCGGATCCTCCGATCGGCGACGAGGCCCAGCGCACGACACCGCCGCCTTCGCTCGGCCTCCTCGCGCAGCTCGAGGGCGAGTGCGCGGACTACACGATCCCGCAAGCACGCACCTCGGAGCTGCCCGGCGACGACGCGCATTCGAGCGCGGAGCCGATCCCGCTCACGGACGAGCACCCCGACTCCGGCTGAGCCGCTCGAGTCATTGCCCGGCCCGAGACCGCGGGCGTATCTTGCCTCGGATGACCGCCATCTGGGTCGCGTCGGGCGCCGTCGCGAGCGCGCTCGTCATCGGACTGTTCGTATGGCTGCTTGTCGCGTCGGGGCCGGAGCTCGCGCGCGTGAAGGTGGTCCCGGGCGAGCCCTTCCGTGTGCGAGCGCACTGCGCCGGATCGATGACCGTGTGGTGCGATGTCGCGGTGACGTACGCGTCGTCGCTCGAGCTGCACGGACCGGTGCGCGCGACCCGCGACGGCAGAGAGGTGTGGTCAGGCACGCTCTGGCTCAGCCCTCGCGGCTCGACCCAGCAGGGCATGGCTCGGAGCGGCGGCGTCAAGAAGACGTGGTTCTTCACGCCGGGTAAAGCGCGCGGCGTGACGCGGCTCGCGAAGATCGAGCTGCCCCGCTCGCCCGGCGAGATCACGGTGGAGGGAACGATCGAGGCCGGACCAGGGACGGAGCTCGAGAAGCTCGAAATCGTTCTCGCCGCCCCGCTCGGCTCTCGCCCGACCAGCCCTTAGGTACCCGCCGTCGAGCGGCACCGCGCGCAGCTGTACATGACAGCAGCCGCCTACGGCGAGGAGACCCGCCACCCGGTCCGAGCACGGTCAGGCGAGCTCGACCTCCGGCCGCGCCAGCCGCGTCGTCAGCGCCTTCGCTAGCCTCCCGGCCGCCGCGCCGTCGATCAGCCGGTGATCGAAGCTCGCGCAGAGCCGCAGGACCGGCCGCACTTCCACTCGCCCGTCGACGACCCACGGACGCGGCCGCACCTCGGGCACGAGGATCAGGATCGGGCAGCGCGCCATCGGGAGGAGCGGGGCGAACGCGGTGTCGATGCCGAACATCCCGACGCTCGTGATCATCGCCGAGCCGAACGGATCCACCGGCAACCCCTGCGAGGCGAGGTCGAGGTGGAGCTCGTTGACCAGCACGTCGCTGATCTTCGTCGCCGGGCGCGCGAGCCACCACGGGAGGCGGGCGAACACCGAGCGGCTCTTCTCGTAGCTCGCGTCCTCGCCGCCGCGGATCTTCTTTGCCCGACCGCGCAGCTCACCCGCCAAGGCATCGAGGCTCATCGCGTCCGCGCGCGCGAGCCGAACGCCGCTGAGGTCGCGGTTGCCGTCCGTCGCCACCGTCACGAACACGTCGACGCTGCCGCGCTGCTCGATCCTTCCTCCGTAACGTACCTTGACGTTGAGGTCGGGGAGGTCGCGGAGCGCGAGCGCGACGGCGCGGACTACGAGGTGCGTGATCGTGAGCTTCGGCTCGCGCCCTTCGAGGAACGCGAGGCACTCCGTCGCGTCGATGTCCATGCTCCCGTGGATCGTCGGATCCTCGGGAGCGCGCCACATCCCCGCCGCCATCCGGCGAAACGGAGACACCCGCTCGAGCACGTGGAACTCGGTGCTCATCGTCGTCTCCTTCAGCTCAACGTCGCGGCGGTCAGCGTGGCGTGGTGGAAGCCGAGCCGGGGATCGTCGAGCACGCCGAAGTGCTCGCCGAAGAACGCGCGGAGCGACGGGAACGGGATCCGTCGATGCACCGTGAGCTCGGGATAGCGATACACGATCACCTCGTTGAGGCCGCGGTGCGCCGAGAGGAGCCAGCGCCGGTCGGGGCTGAGGCCGAGGCCGTAGCTCCCGTCGAGGAGCTGGCCGCGCGACGCGCGGAGCGCTTTGACGAGGAGGTGCGGCTCGCCGATCAGGTTGGCCCGCGCGAGCGCTTCGACGACGTTGCCGCGCGCGGAGCGGAGCGAGAGCAGCTCGCGCCAGCGGGGCGGGCGCTCGTCGACGTAGCGTACGCTCCGCAGATCGGAGAGCGACGCGCGCGCGATCACGCCGGGCGCGCAGACGTTCCAGACGACCTCGTCCTCGGTGACCACCACGTCGCTGGTCAACGCGCCAGGGAGGTCCTTCGGGATCGCGAGGTGCCGCGTCACCGTCGCGGTCGGCCCGTCGATCTCGAACAGGTAGTTCTTGAGATCCGCGATCACGTACTCGGCGAAGCTTCCGTCCTGTGGACGACAGCGCTGGGTCGGCGCGTAGAACTTGTCTTGCGTCGGGTGCACACCGAGGTGCCACACGGTGGCGGGGAGCTTCACCACCCGCGCCTCGCGCGTCTCGAGGTCGAAGACGCCCGCCTGATGCGCGAAGCCCGTCGCGTCGTGATCCATGGCGCCGTAGAAGAGGTAGCGCCCCGAGGGGGATCGCTTCATCGCGTGCGGCAGCGTGACGCCGTGCGGGCCCAGGCGCTCGGGGTGCTCGAGGTCGTCGAGCGAGAACAGCCAGAGGTCGGGCCCGATCGCGGTGACGAAGCGCCTCTCCTCGAGCCACACGACGTGGGTCTGACTCTCGTACACCACGCGCGGCGCGCCGAACCGCAGCGTGGAGATGCGCGCGACCTCCTCGAGCGTCCGCGGATCGTAGAAGAGCAGCGTCTGCGAGAGGTTGCCGAGGAACCCGACCTGCCCAGTCGGATCGACCTGCGTCGCGTGGGCGCCCGCGATCCCATCGAAGAAGCGGACGTCGACGTCGAACCGATCGCGATCGGGATCGCAGCGCAGCCGCGCGACGCCGCCGAAGCCTTCGAAGCCGTTGAGGCCGTTCCCGTCGAGGGCGACGAAGAAGTCGAAGCGGTCCTCTATTCTGTTCCATCGATGCACGGTGTCTCCTCGACGCTCGGTGTCCCATGGCGCGCGGATCCGCGCTTACGCGTCGCCGCCAATCGCGTGCGCGCGCGCGCCAACCTGGGGGTTGATAGGCTCGAGCCATGCGGGTGGCGAAGGACCCGAGGGACCTCCTGCGCGATCCGTTCGGCGCGTGCGTGCTCGGGCCGACCTTCGTCTACTTCTGCGCGCGCCCACGGCTCTGTGGCTTCGCGCTGTTCGGGCGCCCGAATGGCGACGACCTCCGCGCGCTCGAGCGGTGCCTCCTCATCGAGCTCGACGAGCGGATCCCGCCGCACGGCTCGCTGTGCGACGCCAGCCGCGTCGGTGGCGTAGACGCGACGGCGTTCGCAGTGCTGCACGCGTACGTGGAGCGCCATCGCGCCGCGCTAGCGACGAAGGTCGAGCGCCTCGCGATCGTGCGACCGCCGGGCCTGGCCGGCGCGACGGTGGCCGGCTTCTTCTCGGTGGCGGCGGCGCCCTACCCGTCGACCGTGGTGAGCGATGTGGCGGCGGCGCTCGCGTGGTTGGAGGAGCCCGACGACGGGTTCGCGGACGCGTTGGCTGAGCGCGTCGCGGATGCGAGCGGCGCTCCTCCGCTGCTCGTCGCGCTGCACACCGCGCTCGACGCGCTGCCCGGTCGCCTCACCCTCGAGGAAGCGGCGCGAGGCCTGGGTCTCTCGAGCCGAAGCCTGCAGCGCAAGTTGCGCGAGCTCGACACCACGTTCCAAGCGGAGCTCGCCGGCTCGCAGGTGCGGATCGCAAAGCGGCTGCTGCGCGACTCGAGCGCGTCGCTCACCGCCATCGCGCTCGAGGTCGGTTGCGCGACGCCGCAGCACTTCAGCACGTTGTTCCGGCGGATCACCGGCAAGAGCCCGAGCGCGTGGCGGAGCGAGCAAGCGGAGTAGCCGAGTCCCTGCATCTCGACGAGCCGAGGCGGTACCGATAGGCTCGTTGCGTGCGGCGTGGGTTGCTGATCGTGTTGGTCCTCGGGATCACGGCGAGCGTGCAGGCGCAGGGAGGAACAGCAGCGCTCGAGGGGAACACGGAATCGGAATCGGAATCGGAATCGGAATCGGAATCGGATTCGGAATCGGAATCGGAATCGGAATCGGACACGGAATCGGAATCGGATTCGGAATCGGAATCGGATTCGGAATCGGATTCGGACACGGACTCGGAATCGGTCACGGGATCGGAGTCGGAGTCGGGCTCGACCACGCGTGGCCGCTTGCCGAGCTCGCCCTCATTCCCGCTCGCCGATCCCAGGCCGCCATCCGCGGCGACCTCTCTGGACGGTGAGACGGACTACGCGGTTCACGCTGAGAGGCTGCGACCGATCGCGATGGCGCTCTTGCGCACCGGCTGGATGACGCACCGGATCGACGTCGACTTCGCGGCGGACGACCAGTATGTGGACCAAGAACACGTCTTCCAGGAGCTCGAGCTTCGCATACCGATGGGGGTCTTCGTCGTCGAGGCGATCGTCGGGTCGAGCCAGACCATCGCGTGGGACAACGTACGCGGCGACAACGGAGTGGTCGTCCGCGCTACGAACCCTCAAGTGGGCGTGGCGTACGCGGAGCGGTTCGACGCGTGGCGCCTCGAGCTTGGCCTTGCGTGCGCGGCCTCTTCCGGTGGCGCGTATTATCCCGACCTTGCGTCTCTCAGTGACGGGATCGGCTCGATCGCGTTCCCTGAGCGTGAGGGGTCGAGCACGCTCCGCGCGGGATGGAGCCCGGCGCGCTACGCAACGACGCGCATCGCGTTCGTTCCGCGCGCCCGCGTCGAGCTCGCGCCGATCGATGAGCTCGTGCTCGGCGCGGAAGTCGACGCTGCGATCCTCGTCAACCCCGACGACTCCGCCGTCGTCTTTCCGCAGGGCGCGCTCGAGATCGCAGGTCAGATCCCCGAGATCGCGCAGATCGGTCTCCGAGCGCGCGCCACCTCCTGGGCGACGCTCGGCGGCGGCGCACCCGAGTTCCCGACGGACCGCGACCTCCACCTCAACATCGCACTCGAGCCGTTCGCACGAATCATGGTCCCGCTCGACGACCTAGCGCTGTTCGTCCGACTGGCAGGCGTGTTCCCGCTCGGGCCGACGCTCCAATTCTATCCGCCGGGAGGCTTCTTCCCGTACTACCTCGGCGGCGAGCTAGAGGCGGGCGCGATCTACTGACGCGCCTCGGCTCGTCGCAATGCACGTTGCTCTCGACGCGACTCGCCTCACCGGTGCCCGCCGAACCAGCCCACGATCTCCTCGGGCGCCGCGTCGAGCCACTCGTGTCGGGCCTCTCCGTCCTCGACGAAGCGCACCTCGGTGCCCTGCCCTTCGAGCTTCGTCTCGTACGCATGCGCGGTGTCGATCGGCACGATGTCGTCCATCGCGCCGTGGAGGAACAGCGTCGGCGGGTGATCCGCCGGCAGCTCCGGCACGTCGCAGAGCGCGCCCGCGCACGTCGCGTACGACGCGGATTGGATCGCGAGCGCGTCGAAGCGCCCCGGGTAGCTCACCGCCATTCGGCTCGTCATGTAGCCGCCGCTCGAGATGCCCGTCGCGTACAGGTGGCTCGCGTCGAGCGGTCCGAGCTCGCCGTCCTCGATGAGACGGAAGAGCTCGACCATGAGCTGGTGATCCTCCGACGTGTCCCACGCGACGTTGTACGGGACGACGTTGGTGTCCCAGTACGTGGCGCCGTCGTAGCGCGCGTCGGGGGCGAGCGTCGCGTAGCCGGCGTCGAGCAACGCTGCAACGACCCGTGCTTGGTTGAGCCCACCGTACTCGTCGGCCGCGTCGCCCTCGAAGAACCCGTCCGCCGGGTGGAGCGATCCCTGGAACAGGATCACGACCGGCCAACCCGCCGCCGGCGCCTCGCCGACCGGGTGCATGAAGTGAACTTCGCGCGCCGCGAGGCCGAGCGCGCCGGTCGCGATCGTGATCGTGACGTGATCGCACCGCACATGATCCGGCATCACCTCGCAGCGCGTCTCGGCGTCCGGATCGATCGTGAAGTCGAGCTGGCTGCCGTCGAACGCGCAGCCGACGCTCCAGCCCACCGCCAGCGCGGCCACGATCGCTTGGGTCCGCTGCATCGCGCCCTGCGTGAGCGAATCGTATGCCACCGCGAGGTGATGGATCTATCAGTTCGGCTCGCCGCCGACCGTAAACCGCGGTTGGCGCGTCAGGCTCGCACGGCGTAACGCGCCTGAGGCTTGAGTTTTCGGCTCGGGTCCCCAAGATGCGTCCTCCCATGAAGCTCCTCGCCATCGTCCTGAACTACCGGACCCCCGACATGTCGCTCGAGGCGGCGGCGGCGGGGCTCACCGCGTTGCAGGGGATCGACGGCTCGCGCCTCGTGATCGTGGACAACGACTCGCCCGACGACTCGGACGCGCGCCTCCGCGCCGGCGTGCGCGAGCGCGGCTGGGACGTCGAGGTCCTCCAGACCGGTCACAACGGCGGGTTCGGCTACGGCAACAACGCCGCCATCCGCCGCGCGCTCGCGTCGGACGATCCGCCCGAGTACGTCTATCTCCTCAACTCGGACGCCTTCCCCGCGAAGGACGCGCTCCGCGCCCTCGTCGACTACGCCGACGCGCACCCGGAGGTCGGCATCGCCGGCAGCTACATCCACGGAACCGACGGCGAGCCGCACCTCACCGCGTTCCGGTTCCCCTCGTTCGAGTCCGAGCTCCTCTCGGGCTTCCGCCTCGACGCGCTCCGGCGCGCGCTCCCCGAGCGCGAGGTGCCGATCCGACCGATGCCGACCTCGACCCGACGAGTCGACTGGCTCGCCGGCGCGTCGATGCTCTTGCGTCGCGCGTGCCTCGAGGAGATCGGTCTCTTCGACGAGACGTTCTTCCTCTACTTCGAGGAGACCGACCTCTGTCGCCGCGCGAGCCTCGCCGGCTGGCAGACGCACTACGTCGTCGAGAGCAAGGTCGCGCACGTCGGCCACGGCTCGACCGGGCTCAAGGACAAGTCGAAGCCGATGCCGCGCTACTGGTTCGACAGCCGGCGCCACTACTTCAGGAAGAACCACGGCCGCGCGTACGCGTGGGCGGCCAACGCCGCACATGCGGTAGGCTTGTTGACGTTCAAGCTCCGCGCACCGATCCAACGCAAAGCGGATAGCGATCCGACGCGCTTCTGGCGCGACTTCGTCCGCTACAACTTCGTGGAGAAGCGCCCGTGAGCCGCGTGGGCGTGGTGCTCATCGGCAAGAACGAAGGCGACCGCCTCGTGCGCTCGCTCGCCTCCGTCTGTGACGGCGAGCGGCCGGTTGTGTACGTCGACTCCGCGTCGACCGACGGCTCGTGCGACGCCGCGCGCCGCGCGGGGGCCACCGTCGTCGAGCTCGACATGTCGATCCCGTTCAGCGCGGCGCGCGCGCGCAACGCGGGCTGGCGGCGGCTCCTCGAGATCGCGCCGAGCGTCGAGCACGTGCAGTTCATCGACGGCGACTGCGAGGTGCTCGATGGGTGGATCGACGCGGCGGAAGAGACGCTCGACGCGCACGACGAGGCGGTCGCGGTGTGCGGCTGGCGGCGCGAGCGCGCGCCCGAGTCGTCGGCGTTCAACCGCGTGTGTGACGTCGAGTGGCGGAGCGGTCCGGTCGGCACAGTCACCTGCTTCGGCGGCGACGTGATGATCCGCGCGAGCGCGCTCGTCGCGACGGGCGGCTACGACCCGAGCGTGATCGCGGCGGAGGACGACGAGCTCGGCGTCCGCCTCCGCCGCGTGACCGGCGGCTCGCTCCTCCGGATCGATCGCGACTCCACGCTGCACGACGCGGCGATGACGAAGGTCTCGGAGTGGTGGCGGCGCGCCAAGCGCTGCGGGCATGGCTACGCGCAGGTCCACCACCTCCACGGCGCGCCGCCCGAACGCTACTTCGAGACGAACCTTCGGCGCACCGTGATGTGGGGCGCGCTCGCGCCGCTCGGAGCCGCCGCGCTCAGCGTGCCGACGATGGGGCTCTCCTGGCTCGCGCTCGCGCGCTATCCCGCCGTCGCGGTGAGGACGGCGATGAGCACGCGCGCCAAGGGGTTCGAGTGGGGCCACGCGATCGCGTGGGGCGTGAGCTGCGCGGCGGCGCCGATCCCCGAGGCGCTCGGCGTGTTGAAGTTCCACGCGGATCGGATCCGCGGGCGCGCGCCGAAGATCATCGAGTACAAGGGCGGCGACGCCGCGTGAACGATCAGATCGAGCATCGAAGGAGCGACGAGTGAGCGAGCGAGCACGGGTCGGGATCGTCGGCGCGGGATACATCAGCGACTACCACATGGCCGCGCTGCGCGCGGTGCCCGGGGTCGAGGTGGTGGCGGTGTGCGATCTGTCGCGAGGCGCGGCGGAGCGCTTCGCGGCGGCGCACGGGGTCGCGGGTGTCTACACCGATCTGAACGAGATGCTCCGCGCGGAGCGGCTCGCCGCGGCGCACGTGCTCACCCCGCCGCAAGCTCACGTCGCCCCGGCGAAGGCGTGCCTCGAGGCGGGCGTCGACGTGCTGCTCGAGAAGCCGCTCGCGCATCACACCGAAGGGTGCCGCGAGCTCGCGTCGATCGCGAAGGCCCACGGCCGCGCGCTCGGGACGAGCCACAACTTCCTCTTCGCCGCGCCCTACGAGCGCCTCGCCGAGGACGCGCGCTCGGGACGGCTCGGACGGCTCGATCAGGTCGACGTCGTCTGGAACAAGGAGCTCGGCCAGATCAAAGGCGGACCCTACGGCGCGTGGATGCTCCAGCACCCGAGCAACATCCTCTTCGAGGTCGCGCCCCACTCGTTCGCCCACGCGGTGCACCTCGCCGGCGAGCTGAGCGACGTGAGCGTCGACGCGCGCGACGAGACCGAGCTGCCACGCGGCTTGCGATTCTATAAGCGCTGGGAGATCCGCGGCTGGGCCGGGACGACCAGCGTGCGCCTGCGCTTCTCGTTCATCGAGGGCTTCCCCGAGCACTACGTCCACGTGCGCGGCACCAACGGGGTCGGTCACGTCGACTTCGAGGCGAACACCTACACGCGCCGCGAGCACACGCCGTATCTGCTCGACATCGATCGCTTCGCCAACGTGGCGGACAGCGCGAGCGCGTCGGTCGTCCAGGCGGGGAGCACCCTCGCCAACGTCGTCCTCGCGAAGGCCGGCCTCGTGAAGATCGACGGGCCGTTCGCCAGCGGGATCGCGCGCGCGGTCCGCGCGTTCTACGAGACGCGCACCGGCACGCTCGATCCGCGCCTCGGCCCCGAGCTCGCGACGAGCGCGATCGCGCTCGGTGAGACGATCGCGAAGCGCGCCGATCTCCCCGCCCCGCCGGGCGTGACCGCCGTCGCCGCCGCGTCCGATGCCTCCGCCGACACGCTGGTGGTCGGAGGGACCGGCTTCATCGGGCGCGCGCTGGTGCGCCGCCTCGTGGCCGACGGAGCGCGGGTGCGCGTGGTGGCGCGCGACCCCGCGGGCTGTCCGGCCGAGCTCCGCGAGCAGGGCGTCGACGTGGCGAAGGGCGACTTCACCGATCCCCAGAGCATGGCGCGCGCTCTCGAGGGTGTGCGCGACGTCTATCACCTCGCGCGCGGCTACGGGAAGACGTGGGAAGAGTACTTGCGCTGGGACGTCGAGCCCACGCGCCGCTTCGCCGAGCTCGCGGCCGACGCGAAGGTGCGCCGCTTCTACTACGCGAGCTCGATCGCGATCTACTACGCGGGCCAGCGCGGCGGCACGATCACCGAGGACACCGAGCTCGTGGAAGACATGTTGCGCGCCAATCCGTACGCGCGCAGCAAGGCGGAGAACGAGCGCGTGCTCGAGGAGCTCCGCGAGGCGCGCGGGCTGCCGCTCGTGATCTTCCGCCCCGGCATCGTGCTCGGCCGCGGCGGCAACCCGTACCACTGGGGCGTCTGCGCGTGGCCGTATCACTCCGTCGCGCGCCTCTACGGCGACGGCGAGAACCCGCTCCCCATCGTGCTCGTCGACGACGTCGCCGACGCGATGGTGAAGGCGGCGCACGTCGAGGGCATCGAGGGGCAGAGCTTCAACCTCACCGCCGATCCGTCGATCACCGCGAACCAGTATCTCGACGAGCTCGAGCGCGCGGCCAACGTGACGATCCGTCGCGTGCCGATGCCGGGCTGGCGTGCGTACCTGACCGCGATGGCGAAGTACGCGGTGAAGGCGGCCGGAAAGAACCCTGCCGCGGTACGCCCGAGCTACGCCGACTGGGAGGGTCGCAACTTCGCGTCGGTGTTCGACGCGAGCAAGGCGGAGCGCGAGCTCCACTGGTCGCCGGTCAAGGATCGCGCGACGCTCGTGCGCGAGGGCATCCACGTCCCGGTGCGGGAGCACATGGGCGAGGCGCCCGTATGAACCGATCGGGGAGCGTGGCGCGAGCAGAGCAGAGGACCGTGTACGAGCACGAGTACGACCACGAGTACGACCACGTGCGGGTGGACGAAGACGCCGGACCCACGGCGCACACTGTCGAGGCGATGTGGCACGCGGCGGACTGATTCGGCCGTACGGCGGCACGATTACGCTCGGGCAGCGGCTGGTCGACGCGTCGATGATCGCGGCGACGCACTACGCCGCCTACCTCGTGTACCCCGGCTCGGAGTGGACGCAGCACCAGACCGTCGCGACGGGCGCGGCGGTGCTCACGTTCTACATCACCGGCGAGATCGCGGGGCTCTATCAGCCTTGGCGCGGCGTCCCGCTCGCGCCGCACATGGTCCGCGTGTGGGCCGCGTGGCTCCCCGTCGTCATGGTGCTCCTCGCCGGCGCGTTCCTCTTCAAGACGACCGATCGCTTCAGCCGCCTCGCGAGCGGAGGCTGGCTCGTCGCGACGCCGATCCTCCTGAGCGTGTTCCGGGTCGTGCTCCACTACGCGCTCCGCAACGCGCGCGCGCAGGGCCGCAACCTACGGAACGTCGCGGTGTGCGGCGCCACCGAGATCGGGATCGAGCTCGCGCGACGGATCACGACGTCGCCGCACCTCGGGATGAAGCTCGTCGGCTTCTACGACGATCGAACGCCCGAGCGCACCGAGCGCGTGAGCCTGACGTTCGGCGGGCTCATCGGGTCGTTCGAGGACGTGGTCACCGGCGCGAAGAAGGGCGAGGTCGATCTCGTGTACATCGCGCTCCCGCTCAAGGCGGAGCCGCGCATCAACGAGCTCGTGCGCAACCTCGCCGACACCACCGCGAGCGTGTACCTCGTGCCGGACTTCTTCGTCTTCGATCTGTTGCACGGCCGCTGGAGCCAGCTCGGCGACCTGCCGGTGGTGAGTATCTTCGAGACGCCGTTCTACGGCGTCGACGGGGTGGTGAAGCGCATCGAGGACATCGTCATGGGGACGTTCTTCCTCGTGTGCGGGGCGCCGTTGATGATCCTCATCGCGATCGCGATCAAGCTGAACAGCAAAGGCCCGGTGTTCTTCAAGCAGCGCCGCTACGGGCTCGGCGGACAGGTCATCGAGGTGCTCAAGTTCCGCACGATGACGGTCGCGGAGGATGGCGACAACGTCAAGCAAGCACAGAAAGATGACAAGCGGATCACCGCGGTCGGCAAGATCCTGCGCCGCACGTCGCTCGACGAGGTGCCGCAGCTCATCCACGTGGTGACGGGGAGCATGTCGCTCGTCGGCCCGCGCCCCCACGCCGTCGCCCACAACGAGCTCTACCGCACGAAGATCAGCGGCTACATGCTGCGCCACAAGGTGAAGCCGGGGCTCACCGGCTGGGCGCAGGTCAACGGCTGGCGCGGCGAGACGGACGAGCTGTGGAAGATGGAGAAGCGCATCGAGCACGATCTCGAGTACATCCGGCGTTGGGGTCTCCTCTTCGACCTCCAGATCATCGTGCAGACGGTGTTCGGCTTCGTGTTCGGCGGCAAAGTTCGCCAGAACGCGTACTGACGCACCCGTGATCCCCCGATCGAGGGGGTTCAATGGAAGCGGAAGAGCTTGCGCCGAGCGCGCCTTTCGCCATAAGTCCCCCCTCAGCGGTCCGCGGCATCATGACGGCGCACGACAGTAGGACCCCCACCGCGGCCAGCGGCATCGACCTCGGCACGACGCACACCGTCGTCGCGCGCGCGGGCGCGGCGGTGCAGCTCTCCGAGTCCGGACCACAGCCCACGCTGTTGCCGTCCGTCGTCGCGTTCCCGCCGAGCGGGGGCGACCTCGTCGGCTGGCCGGCCAAGGCGCGGCGCACGATCGATCCCCGCAACACGCTCATGTCGACCAAGCGCCTGATCGGCGCGAGCGCGCACAGCGCGAGGGCCAAGCGGTTCGCCGAGCGCCACCCCTACGACGTGGTCGACGCGAGCGGCACCGCCGCGATCCGCACGCGCGCGGGCACCGTCAGCCCGATCGCGGTCGCCGCGCGCATCCTCACCCATGCGGTCACGTCCGCCGGGATCAGCCCGGCCGGCCAGCGCGCGGTCGTGACGGTGCCGGCCGCGTTCGGGGTCGAGGAGCGCCGCGCCACCGTCGAAGCGGCGCGCGCCGCGGGCTTCGCGAGCGCGCACCTCGTCGACGAGCCGGTCGCCACCGCGATCGCGTACCTCTCACGCAGCAACCTCCACTACGGCGTGGTCTACGATCTCGGCGGCGGCACGTTCGACATGGCGGTGGTGGACTGCCGCAAGTTTCCTTTCGAGGTCGTCGCGAACGGCGGCGACCTCTACCTCGGCGGGGACGACGTCGATCGCGAGCTCGCGCTCCACGTGGCGGACCGCGTGCTCATGACCACCGGCTGGGATCTCGCGAGCGACGCCGAGACGTTCGCCCGACTGGTGGCCAACACCGAGGCAGCGAAGCGTGCGCTGTCCGACAGCGACTCCGCGGCCATCGATCTCTTGGCCGCCGACCCAGCCGCCCCGTGGAAGGAGCGGCTGTTCGAGCTCCAGCAGAGCGAGCTGCGACCGATCGTCGACCGCATGGTCCGACGCACGTTCGTGATCTGCGACGCCGTGCTCGGCGAGGCCCGGCTCACCGTCAAGGACATCGACGCGGTGTTCCTCGCCGGCGGCTCCACCTCGCTGCCCGGCTTGCGCGAGATGGTAGGCGAGTACTTCGGCAAGCGCGCGCGCTCGGACCTCGACCCGATGCACGTCGTGGCGATCGGCGCGAGCCTCGCCGCGATGCGCCCCCAGCTCGAGCGGCTCCTCAGCAAGTACGGCACGCCCCACCAGGGCACCCCTCGCCCACCGCTCTGATCGCCCGCGCGGTGAGCGACCGAGCGAGACTCGGATCACGAAAGCCGTCTAGACACGGTCGAGCGGATCGTCCATGCTCTCTCCGACCGCGTGGATGGCGTTGCCAGCGATGGGCTCTCCGAAGACCTCGACGCGATCGAGGCGCACTACGCACAGGGGCGATTTCGATCCGCGCTCGCATCCGGCGCTCGTCTCGGTGAACCCACCGCGTGGCCAGGTCCGCGCGGACGGCTGCTCGGCGCGAAGATCTCGCGCGTGCTCGGCTCGTTTCGACGCTATACGGCCCTCGTGTACCGCGCGCATCGGGACACCCCTTCGGACCCGTCGGCCGCGCGCGCCTACGCGCGCCTGATGCTCGCGCGTCGTGGGCCTTGGTATGCGCTGCGCTGGATGCACCGCGCGATTCGTTCCATCGACGGCCTCGACGAAGCGAGCTTCCACGGCTGCTTCGCCACCGCGTACCGTGTGCTGCGCGACTTCGAGCGCTCGCACGCGCACCTCGACCGGCTCCGTGAGCAGGTCGGCCCGACGCCGCGCGGACATTCGAGTCGGGCCGCCGCGCTCTTCGAGGAAGACCGGCGCCTCGAGGCGCGGGAGGAGATCGAGCGCTCGCTCGCCCTCGCCCCGAACCGCGTGAGCTCTCTGCTCTTGAAGCAGCAGATCCTCACGAGCCTCGGACACCGCGAGGAGGCGCTCGCGGTGTCCGACGGAGCGCCCGCCCTCGAGGAGAGCTTCGAGCTGCTCTGGGCACACGCCGAGATCGAGATCGCGGCCCACGACTACGAAGCTGCCGCCCGGCACCTGGACCAGGCGTACGCGGCCGCCGTGCTCCGCGACCGCGCGCTCGAGCTCCGGATGACGTTCGCGCGCGCGGAGGCCGCATACCTCTGTCGGAGGTACGGAAGCGCCCGGGCCCTGCTCGAGCCGCTCGACATCCCCTTCGCGCGCTCGTTCCGCGAACGCCTCGAGGGGCTGTGCGACGGGGACGCGCCGCGGCGCCGAGAGCTGGAGGCGGTCCCGTACGTCCGACAACACTACGTGACGTGCGCACCCGCCAGCCTCGCGTCGATCACCGCGTCGTTCGGCGACGTCATCGACCAGGCCGAGATCGCCGAAGCCATCTGCTACGCGGGCACACCCGAGCACGAGGCACGGCGCTGGGCGGAGGAGCGCGGCTACGCGGTGCGGGCGTTCGACGTCACCTTCGACGCGGTCGAGGCGCTCATCGATCGAGGCATCCCCGTGTACCTCGCGACGGGCGCGAGCACGACGAGCCACGCGCAGGTGATCGTCGGGTACGATCACGCTCGCTCGAGCCTGCTCATCCGCGATCCGAGCCGCCACGAGCTCGCGGAGCTCACATCGGAGGCGCTCGAGGAGCAGCGCTGGTGCGGCCCGCTCGGGGTCGCGATGGTCCCCGCGGCGCGCGCTTCGGACCTGGACGGCTTGGATCTGGTCGGCGCGGAGGAGCGCGAGCTGCGCCACGCGATCGCGATCGCGCTGTCGCACCACGACGTGGACGAAGCGCGGCGCGTCCTGGATGAGCTCGCGGCGCGCCCGGGGGCGGAGGCCCATTCGGCGTGGGCGCGGCTCGCGCTCGCGGAGTACACGGCCGACGCCAGCGAGGGGATCGCCGCATGCGACGCCCTGCTCGCGATCTTCCCTGATTGCCCGCGCTTCGTCCGCTCTCGCTGGGCGTGGATGCACGGTCGGGTCTCGCGCGAAGCGCAGCTCGAGCTCCTCCGTGCACGCGAGCACGTCCAGGACGCCGCGTTGTTCGAGGCGATCGCCAACGAGCTCGTCGATGAGGGCGTGGAGCTCGAGCTCGCTGCGAAGCTCGTCTCGCGCGCGCTGCGTCTCAACCCGAGCCTCAGCGCGGCGTACCTGACGCTCGCGCGGCTGCTCGAGGCAGAGCGCGCACCCGCGGACGAGCAGCTGGACGCGTACCGCTTCGCCGCGTGCGTCAGCCTCATGGAGGTCCACGGGCTCGACTACTTCGACCGCGCGAGCGTCTACGGACGCGAGGAAGAAGCGTTGCGCCTGCTCGAACGTCGCGTCGTCGGGGCGGGTGAGCGCTCGTCGGGGCCCGCGCGATCCCTCTTCCAGGCCCACGTCAGCGCGGGCCATCCCGAGCGCGGGATCGCCGTGCTCGAGGCCGCCGCCAAGACACGCCCCGACGACGGGACCCTCGCGATCGCGCTGGTCGACGCGCACCGCGCGCATGGAACCACGGAGGACGCCGAGCGCTGGCTCGCGAGAGCGGAGACGCTGTCGGTGCGCTCCGACGCGTTGGCCCTCGCACGGGCCACGCTCGCGCGGGCACGCGGCGACCTCGACGCCGCCATCGCGGCCGTCGACGAGGCCCTGAGCGTGCTGCCGGGGACGCCGTCCCTCGTCTTTCGCCGCGCGGAGCTCGTCATGGTCCGCGAGGGCCCAACCGCCGCGCTCGCGTACTGGGAGTCGGTCGTCGACGCGCATCCGCACGAGCCGTCGTTCCTCCATCAGCTCTGCACGCAGCTCCGGACGGTCGACGATGAACGGGAACGCGGGTTGCTCCAGCGGCGGCTCGACGAGAATCGCGAAGACGCCTGGGCGCGTCGCGAGCTCGCCCTCGTGCTCCTGCGGCTGCAGGACGACGCCGCCGCACTGGCGCAGGCCGACGAAGCGATCGCGCGTGCCCCGTACGATCCGACCAACCATTGGGCGCGCGGCGTCGTGCTCGATGCGATGGGGCGCGACGATGACGCGCGCGCCGCGCATCGCCGCGCGATCGAGCTGAGCTCCGACGCCGTCTACTCGATCCAGGCGCTGGCCCACCTCGGAACCGCAGCTCAGGTCCGCGAGTCCGCCCGCTGGGTGCTCGAACGGCTGAGCGAGCGACCCGGCTCCGGCGTGGGAATTGCGGAGGCGTTTCAGCTCTCGCGCGGGTTGGATCACGAGGAGAGGTCGGCGGCGCTGCAGCGGATGCTCGACCGGGCCCCCGCCCGCCCCGACGCGTGGGAGGCGATCGCGCGTGCCCGGCTCGAGGCGGGCGACGTCGACGGCGCCGCGGAGATCGTCGAGCGAGCGCAAGCCCTGTTCCCTCGGTGGTTCTCGCTCATGCGACTCCACGCCGAGGTCCTCGGCGCGCGCGGGGATGTCGAAGGTCGCGTCGCGGCGCTCCGCGAGCTGGTCGTCCTCGCACCGGACTGGACCCAGGCGCGCGTCGAGCTCGTCTCGGCGCTCCGCGCATCGGGCCAGTTCGACGAGGCGCTCGAAGCGCTCGACGCGGGGCTCCGCCAGACGCCGCTCGACCCGGGCCTGCGCCAACAGCAAGCGAGCTTGCGATGGCGAGAGGGCGACCGCGAAGGCGCGTTCGAGCTCCTGCTCGAGCTGCTCCGCGAGGACATGCTCGGTGAGCGTCAAGGGATGACGCTGATGGCGTGGGCGCGCGCCCTCTCGCGGGAGGACGAGGTCGACGCGGTGCTGTCGCGCTGGATCGAGGCGCGCCCCACCGCGACCATCTTCCCGTTTTGGCGGTCCGAGCTCCGGTCCGCTCCTCAGCACGAGGCCCTCCGCGTCGCCGCCCTCGAGGCCGTGCTCGCCATCGATCCTCGCGACATCCCCGCACGCGACGCGCTCGCCGAGCTCCTCGCCTCCCGGGGTGAGTTCGACGCCGCGATCGCGACGTGCCGGCTGCCGGGTGGCGCGGAGACGCCGGTCGAGCTGCGCGGCCGCGCCGCGTGGGTCGTCATGTACCGCGGTGATCGAGACGAAGCGATCGCACAGATGCGCGCATTGCTCGAAGAGTGGCCCGGCTACGGCTGGGGACACCGCACGCTCTGCGATTGGCTCGACGCAGCAAAGGACCAGGCGGGCTTCCTCAGCGCCGCGCGCGCTCTCGTGAAGCAGCTCCCCTCGGTCGGCCTACACCATGTGTATCTCGGCGATGCGCTCGCCAGCACCGGCGCGATGGACGACGCGATCGCGAGCTGGACCCGAGCGGTGGAGCTCGATCCCTACAACGACTACGCCGTGCGGCGGCTCATGAACGAGCTGCTCTCGCGAGATCGGGTCGACGAGGCGACCGCCCTCCTCGATCGCGCCCGACACGCGCTGCCGCAAGCGGACGCGGAGCTCTTGGTCGTGCGCGTCGCCGTCAAGTCTGCACGTTGGGAAGACGCCTTCCGCGCCTATGAGACCCTGCTCGGCCTCCAAGGCGCATCGTCATCGCACCTGTTCGATGCGCTGAGCGCGGTCGCGACCGGACCGCGAGAAGACGACGCGTTCGCCGCCGCGTACGAACAGCTCTTCGCCGACGATCCCCCGAGCGGCGATGCGATCGGCTCCGCGTGGGCGAACGCCGCGTGGACACGCGTCTCGGAGAACGCGCCGCTGCGTCTGTTCGAGCACGCCGCCCGCCTCGGCCGGGCCGGCCACGCGGCGATCGCGTGGGGGATCGAGACCCTCGCGAATCGCGATCGCACGTTTGGGCTCTACTGGACGTGGCTCCGGCATCGAAGCGTGATGCGCGGCGTCGATATGCTGTGGGGCGCGTTCGGCTACGCCATGTACACGGTCCAGCACCCCTGGCTCGCGATGCGCTGGCTCGACGACTGGAAGGAGCGCACCGCGATCCGGGGCTGGATGCTCTGCAACTACCTGCTCGCAAGCTGGGCCAACGGCGAGCCCGCCCGCGCGCGGGAGGCGGTCGAGCACGCGCTCACCCTCACGGCGGACCACACGCTCTACATCCATCAGGCGTGGGACGTGTTCCATCGCTCGCTCGACGCACCATCGTCCGAGCTCCGCGCACGCATCGATGGGTTGAACGTGTCGGACGACGCGTCGTGCGGCGCGCTCGTGCCCCTCGTGCACGCGCTCGCGGACGCCGAGGCGCTCGGACCCGAGGCCGACGCCGTCGCGCGCGTGCGGGCAGCGCGACCACGACTCATGGACGCGCACGCATGGATCGGCGGCACCCCCGCGTTCCGCCATGCGTACCGAGCCACCGCTCGCGCGCTGCTCGCGCGCGGCCCGTGGTACGCGCGCCTCTGGGCGTGGCTGACCTGGCTGCCCCCGACCTCCGGGTGACGCGTCTCGCGAATTGCCGCGCTTGGGGCATGAACGTGTGGGCTCAGAGAACCTCTCGCGCAGCAACCTCTAGGCTCGGCTCAGCCGCCGCAGGCGACGCGGGCGCAGCGCTGGGACGCCCCACACACGTGGTCGGGCGCGCAGTGGGCGTCGACCTCGCAGGGCTGATCGGCCGGCTGGCAGGAGGTGGAAGAGAACTGGACGAGGTCCTGATTCTGGCAGGCGAGACGGCGGCAGTTGCCGAAGACGCACGCGTGATCGCTCGCGCAATCCACGTCCCGCTCGCATACCTGATCCGCGGCCATGCAGCTGACCGATGAGAACTGCACGAGGTCTTGGTTCTGACAGACGGTGCGACGGCACAGTCCCTGAACACAGGTATGTTCGTTGTCACAGTGCACGTCCGACTCGCAGGGCTGATCGGGTGCAACGCAGCTCTGCACCGAGAACTGGACGAAGTCCTGGTTCTGGCACGCCAGGCGACGACACAGGCCTCCGACACAGACGTGGTCCGCCGCGCAGTCCGTGTCCTGGCCTTCGTCGCACGTGCGGCTCGGCGCCTCGCACGACGTGGTGGAGAAGCGGACCAAGCGCTGCGTCTGGTCCGCGAGCGCGACGCACTCGGCCGCCACGCACACGTCTGCCGAATCGCATGCGCCCATGCATGGATCGGCGGGCGGCTCGTCCGGCGGCGGCTCGTCCGGCGGCGGCTCGTCCGGCGGCGGCTCGTCCGGCGGCGGCTCGTCCGGCGGCGGCTCGGTCGGGTCCATCGCGACGTGGAGGGCCGGCAGATCGTTCGGGGCGGTCAGGACGGCCGTGCCGTCGTCGTGCACGACGTAGTAGCCGGGCCCGATCACGTCCGTCGATCCCTGATCACCCAGCGTGATCTCGAGCCGCGGCGGGGTCGCCCGCTCGCCACGCGGCAGCAGCAACGCAAATCGTCGGCGCGTCAGCTCGGCCAGCTCAGGCAGGTCCGCGGGCCGGAACGCGGTGCTGCTGCCCTCCACCTGGGTCAGCGGCCGCGGCCCGCCCACCGCTAGGTCGGCGCTGCCATCCACCGCATAGGCGTAGCGGAAGTCGGCGAGCAAGAAGGACCGCGTCGCACCCCACGTCTCGAGCGTGGCCGGGTCGGGCCACAGCACCACGGGCCACACCTCGAGCGGCAGGTCCACCGACAACGGCGATTCCTCGGTCAACGTCGCGAGCTCCGCACGATCGCGGATCGTTCGCTCGTAACCCCAGTAGAGCAGCTCGAACGGGCTCCCTCCATCGGGGTAGAACGCGACCGTGATCCGGACGCGCAGCGGCAGCGCGGACTCGAAGAATGTCCCGGCCCGGATCTCCTCGTTCAGCGCGTCGTCCGACACGCGAGACGCGCCGTCGACCCGCCCGTCGTCGGGGCGCACGAGATCGAAGTACACGGCGCTGACGATCACGCCCTCGGGCGCGTCCACGTCACAGCGGAGCTCGTGACGCGCGAAGAACGCGTCGGGGCTCGGATCGACCACCGCACGGCAGCGGACCAACCCGTCCAGCGGAGCTGCGCTCAACGCCGGCGGCGTGGAGCTCGCGTCGTCGCACTTTCCCCCCACGCAGACCGAGCCGGGATCCCCGGAGCCCGGTGCGACGCAACCGGCCAGCAGGAGCAGCACGATCGGGAGGAACGTGGGGCGGTCCAAGCAAGATGGGCTCATGCGTCGCACCTCTGCATGCCCGGTGCCAAACACCCAGGTCGCCCGGATGGGTTCCACTGCACCCCGAAGTGGCTACCCGACCGACCGGTCCGCCGGCGCCGCGCGAATTGCGGCGTCCCCCGGTTGAGCTTGTACGCTTAAGCACCTCCGATGAAGCGCTTCGTCCTCTGCTCGCTGCTCCTCTCGCTCCCTCTCTCTGCCCAGGCTCAGTCGGTCGACGAGCTGCGCCAACGGGTGGCCGCGCTGCGCTCGCACCGGCCGGCGACCGTCCCCGAGGGGACGCTCACGAGCATCGAATACCTGCTCGACGTCTCCGAGCGGATCGAGCCGCGCTTCGAGACGCAGTCGGTGGCCTGGCGCGAGCGCGCCGCGCGGTTCCTCACCTCGGCGGAGTCGGGGCGCGATCCGTATCCCGAAGCGCGCGGACAGCTGTTGAACCGCGGCTACGACGCGACGTTCAGCCCGTCGCGGCAGGGGTACGCGGTCTACATCCCGCCCGACTACGATCCGAGCCGCAGCTACCCGCTGATGATCATGCTCCACGGCGGGTCGTCGAACGGCAACTTGTTTCTCGGTGTAGTGCTCGGCAACAACATGGACTGGCTCCGCTATAGCCGGTTCCTCTGGGACGACTTCACCGCGCGTTGGTCGCCCGACTGGATCGTCGTCGCGCCCGATGGCGTCGGTCAGTTGATCTGGCGATGGATGGGCGAACAGGACGTGCTCGAGGTGATCGACGACGTGCAGCGGCACTACAACGTCGATCCGAACCGCGTCGCGCTCGGCGGGCTGAGCAACGGCGGGATGGGCGCGTACAGCATCGGGATGCGCCACGCGTGGCGGTTCAGCGTGGTGCAGGCGATGGCCGGCGCGCCGAGCTGGCTGATGTACGCGGGCGGGCGGCCGTCCGACGCGGAGCGCGTCGCGATGGAGCGCTACAGCGCGATGCTGCTGTTGCCCAACGCGAACGACACGAACTTCTTCTACTACCACGGCACCGTCGATCCGGGCCCGATGCGACCTGCGTTCATCCGCGAGCTCGACCAGCGCGTCGAAGAGACCGGCGTGCACATGACGGGCCGCTGGTACGAGCATGGCCACGATCTGCTCTATCTCGTGCATCGACACGGACGCGTCTACCCCGACCTCGCGCGCTTCGTGCGCGACCGACACCCGAGCACGGTGGACGTCGTGTCCGGCGACTACCGCGCGGCGCGCCAGCACTGGGTCACCGTCACGCGCTTCGAGCGCTACCCCGAGCTCGGCCGCGTGCACGCCGCGGTCGCGGACCGGCAGCTCACCATCGAGACCGACAACATCCTCGAGCTCGCGATCGACATGCGCGACGTCCCGCTGGCCGACGGCGACACGCGGATCGAGATCGACGGCACGGCGGTGTATTCGGGCCCGCGCGCGAACCTCGGGCACGAGGTGCACATCGCAAAGAACGCAGACGGCGCGTGGGGGCTCGGGTTCCTCCCGCCGGCCGAGGGGCTCGAGAAGATCCCGCGCCTGAGCGGGCCGATGAGCGACGCCTACCACGACCGGATCATCCACGTGTACGGGACGCAGCACGACGACAACGCCCGCGCGCTCCGCCGCACCGCGGAGCTCGGCGCGCAGGGCTGGCCCGTCGGGGTGTGGTCGCTGCGGCAGACGGTGGTCGCCGACACGGACGTCACGCCGGAGATGATGCGCTCCGCGCACCTCGCGCTCTACGGCAGCCCGGGCGACAACGCGGTGCTCGAGCGAATGATGGATCGGCTCCCCATCCGCCTCGAGGACGGCGCGCTCGTGATGGACAACGGGCGGCGCTTCGAGGGCCGCGACGTCGGCGTCCGCTACATCTATCCGAACCCCGAGGCCCCCGGTCGATACGTGCTCGTGCACGCGGGGCTGAGCGCCGACGCGGTGTCGCGCACCCGCAACCTGCCGGACTTCGTCCCCGATTACGTGGTGTACGACCGTCGCTCGTCGGGGAGCCGCCCTCGCCTCATCATGGGCCGCAACTCGCCGCTCGCGGCGGGCTACTTCGATCGCTTCTGGCAGCTCCCGCCCTACGAGGCACCGACCGCGCAAGGTCCGTTGCCACCGGGCGTGACGGCCGAGCAGATGCGCCAGTACGCGCGCCTCGTGGGGGCACCCGACGACTTCATCATCCCGCTCGCGCTCTTCCAACAGACGCCGGCGCCCGAGCTCCCGCCGGGCGAGCTGCCCGACGCGCCCGCCACGCCACGCCGCTTCCTCGCGGACCGCGACGACCCGAACGGGCCCATCGCGCGCCTCATCGCGCGCCTCGTTCCGACGTTCTACAACTACCGCGCGATGATCCCCGGCGGCGTGTGGACGACGCACCGTAACGCCGCGTGGAAGGTGCGCCCCGAGGCCGACTGCCTCGCGGCGCTCGACGAGGACGAGGTCCCCTACCGCCGCTACACCGAGGAGACGGTCGACCCGATCCCGACCCCCGTCGAGATCACCGGCCGCGTCGGCGGCGTGGCGTTCTCGATGCTGCGCGAGGAGCCGCTCGTCTTGAGCTGCGAGATGGCCACCCGCCTCCCCGTCCTCGCGCGGATCGCGCGCCGCCAGGACGTCCGCGCGATCACGATCCTCTCCGCCCATCGCGGTCACCCGCGGCAGAGCTTCCACCGCATGGGCATGGCGCTCGACGTGTACTCCTTCTCCACGTCACGCGGTCAGCTCATCGTCAACGATCATTTCGTCGAGACACCGTCCACGACCACGTGCGACGCGGACGAGCCGTCGGACTGGCGCGCGGCTGCGCTCCTCCGCATCGCGTGTGACCTCGCCGCGACGCACCGCTTCAACTCCGTGCTGACGCCGAACTACAACGACGGCCACCGGAACCACTTCCACCTCGACATCCGACCGGACGACAACCGGATTTTCATTCGCTAGAGACCCCGATCCGCTCGCCTTCGAACGCGACGACGTCGTAGGAGACCTCAAAGTCGCTCGACGCCGCCTGATGGTGAGGGAGCCGAGCACGAGGTCGTCCAACACGGGGTCTGCCCGTCGTCCCCGCGCGCCTCGAGCAGGTCGCGGTGGACCATGTCGGGAGTCGGCGTAACGAGGCGGGCCCGCCGGTCGCCGCCCGCGCCGTGTTATGAACGCGCGACAACATGACCGATGGCGATCGTGACACCGCGCTCCTCACGCGGGCCTGGGCTGCCGCGGTCGTGGGTGACGAAGCGACGCTCTCGCCCTTGCCTCTCGCGTCGCGCGCGCTGAGGGCGTTCGCGCGCGGCGAGCGACCGGGCGAACGCGACAGCCGCAACGAAGACAGCTCTCTTCACCCGGCCCTCGACGCCCTCGCGCGCGCGCGGTGCGCCGCCTATCGGTTCGACGCCACGGACCTCGCGGGGCAGCTGGCGTCCGCGCGCGCCGCGCTCGTCGACTCGGCGGGCCTCGACCTCGAGCTCGCGCTCCTCGGCGCCTGGTTCGGCTGGCTCACCGGCGAGCCGGACGTCGCAGAGGTGGAGGCGCTGACGAGCGCGGCACGGCGGGACGGGGTCGCGTGGATCACCGTCGACGCAACGTCTCTTGCCAGTCTCGTCGCCGGCTCGAGCGGCGATCACGCGGGCGCGGTCGACCTCGCGCGTCGCGCGTCCCGGATGGCGCGGGTCGAACGTCTGGCGCCCCAGCACGTGGTCGCTTCGATGGCGCTGGCGCGCGCCCGCCGGCTCGCCGGCTCGAGCCACGTCGCGGAGTTCATCGTGCAAGCGACGGCGGCGGCGTGCCCCGCGTACCTCGAGACGTGGAGGACCTGGGAGGGGCTCCTCGCCGGCGTGATCGCTCCGGCTCGATGCGAGGATGCGTACGCGGCGCCGCTCGCCGACATGCTCGCATGCGCCGTGACCGGAGATCACAGCGCATATCTCGCCGCGGTCGAGCGCGCGCGCGCCGCGTTCCCCGCCGGGCCCCACACCCTCGAGATCGACGCGCTCCACACGCTCGTGGACCCGCTCGCGCCCCTCGACGACGCGAGCGCGGACCTCCTCGGGTTCGCGGCCGGGCTCGACGACGAGGCGCCACGAGGCTTGAGTGGTCTATGCTCGGTCTCCTGGAGCCCGACCGACGTCGCGGGCGCGTGGGTGCTCGGCGATCCCGAGGGAGCCGGCCGCCGCATCCTGCCGATGGGCCGCTCGCTCGTCGCCGCAGCCACCGCGGCGATCGACGACGCCAAGAGCACGCGTACCGCGACGATGCTCGCCGCGCTGGCCCTCGCGGGGCCGGTCGGCGTCGACGAGAGCGAGCTGTTCCAGCGCATCTACGGGTTCGCCTACCGTCCGGAGCGTCACGCGGGCACGCGCCGCGTGCTCTATCACCGCGCCCGGAGCCGGCTCCCCGAGGGCGTGACGTTGATCCAAGAAGGCGAACGCCTCCGCCTCGCGCTGCCCGAGCCCATGTTGTTCCTCGACCCGCGCTGCGCGCCATCGACGGCGCACGCGGTGTTACGGGTCTTGGTCGGCATGAAGAACGCGACCACCAAGGACGTCGCCACCGCGCTCGGGATCCCGCTCCGCACCGCGCAGAACGCGCTGCGTCAGCTCGTCGAGGACGGCGTCTGCGAGTCGGTGAAGGCGACCCGCGAGACGCGGTACACCCTCAGCGACACCACGTTCAGCGAGCTGACGCGCTTCGAGTGAGCTGCCCTCGCGGGCCGGTTCCTGGAATACTCGATCTCCGATGGGCTCCCGACTCGAGCGCTACCTTCGCGGGCTGCCGGACGGATACGACTCGTACCCGGCGTACGTGCAGAAGGCGTCGATGTACCGCACGTTCCTCGCGCGGCTCGGCGGCCACGCGCCCGACGAGTCGGACCTCCCGCGCGAGCTCACCTATCTCTTGCGCGACCCGCTCCCCGCGTCGGCGTGGATCCCCGAAGCGCACGCGCACGCGCTGCTCCACGCGGTGTGCGATCTGCGCTTCGCCGACGAGGCGCGCTTCGTCGATCAGATGCTGGAGGTGAACCGCGCGATCTTGTCCAGCCCGCTCTATCGGTTCCTCATGATCTTCGCGTCGCCGACCCAGGTCGTGAAGGGCGCCGCGCGCAGCTGGGGGCACGTGCACCGCGGCGTCAAGCTCCGTGTCACTCTCGAGGGATCGGGCGGCAAGCTCCGGCTCGCCTATCCGGATCACCTCCTCGATGAGCTCGTCACGCGCTGCTACGCGACCGCGTTCACGGCCGGGCTCCGGCTGTGCGGCGCGACGGACGTGAACGTCGAGGTGTGCGAGGTCCACCCCACCCTCGCCGTGCTCGAGGCGGGCTGGCGGTGAGCGTCAACGTCGCGTGAGATCGACGGTCCCCGGCTCGCGCGGACCGGCCGGGCTCGAGTCGCGGTAAACGAGCTGGTCGCCGGTGACGCAGTACTCCCAGCGTTTGCCCGACGACACCGAGACGATCTCGTCCCCCGCCGTGGTGTACGCGTCGGTGTCGTCGATCGACGTTCGGATCGTCGCGGTGCACTGACAGTCCCCCGCCGCGCTCGTCGTGCACCGGGCCTCGGTGGCCGCCATCCGCATCGTCGCTTCGATGCTCGCGCAGCTCACGAACGCCGCGCAGAGCGCGGGGATCAACGTGTCGACCTCCACCTCCGACTGCGCCACGCGGTGCGCGAGCCCGCCGGCCTCGAACAGCACGCGACCGCGACCCCGGCCCTCGCGCCGCGTCACCGTCGCGCCGGGGCAGCTCGCGATCGCCGTCTCGACGTCGACCTCGAAGCAGCCGGCGGAGACGTCCCACGCGCCCACCACGTCGCCGCCGCACGGCGTGAACGCGGGACAGCTCCCCGCGGCGCCGACGCTGAGCGCGACCCACTCCGGCGGCGGCAGCCCGGTGCCGGGCCACATCGGCTCCACGCCCGCATCGGCGCCCCCGTCGCTCGCTCCCGCGTCCGTCGAGCCGGCGTCGCTCGAGCCGGCGTCCCTCGCGCCCGCGTCCATCGCGCCGGCGTCGCGCGCGCCCGCGTCCGACGCGCCCGCGTCGCTGCCGCTCTCGTCCCCGCATCCGCTCGCGATCGCGATCACGAGGATCGCGCGCACCGGCATACCTCTCGTCATGCTCGTCTCTCCTCACCCATCGGGTTCGGCGGTGTGTGGGGACACCCGGCTCCCGTTCTGATCCGCGGCGTCGATTTCGAACCGAGGAGCGAGGGACGCGCGCGGCGAAGGAAGATGTTTGCGGACCGCGTGGGCCGCCCGACCCCACCTGATCCGACCGCAGCGCCATCCGCACGCGACGCTCCGATGCGCCGTCGTTCGCGTTCGAGGCTGGTATCGGCGTTGCAGCCGGCGCGCGCATGCCCACCCGTCCTCATGCTCGCGCCTTCCTCACCATCCTGTGCGCCCTCGGCTGCTCCGATCCGGGCGGCGGAGGCGCGGATGCCGGCGGTGGGCCGCGCGTCGATGCGGGGGGCTCCTCGGGTGCGGACGCCGGCCCCGGCTCCGGGCTCGATGCGGGACCCGGAGTGGGGAGCGACGGGGGACGCCGCGATGCGGGCCCGGCGGTCATGAGCCGCGATCTGCGCTGCGGCGACGCGCCCCCCTCCGGCGCGACGCTGCCGCCCCCGTTGCCCGCGTACACCGGGGGCGCGTGCCCGACGCTGAGCCCGGGCCGCAATACGATCACGAGCTCCGGCAGCGCGCGCGAATTCGTGCTCGTGACCCCGAGCGACATGGCGCCCGGCGAGCAGCTCCCGCTCGTCGTGATGTGGCACCACCTCGGGGGAGACGCGAACAGCTTGTTGACGCACGGCGAGGCGCAGCGCTCGGCCGACGAGCTCCGCTTCATCGCCGCGATCCCGGAGAAGAAGGGTGACCTCACGATCGACGTCATCTTCGACGAGTTCGACATGGTCTGGCCTTACCTCGACACGGTCACCACCGCGCGCATGGAGGAGGAAGCGGTCTTCTTCGACGACATGGTGAGCTGTATCGCCGCCCAGTACGGAATCAACGAAAGTTGCGTATCGACGGCGGGCATCAGCGCCGGCGCGCTGTGGTCGGCGCAGCTCCTTCAGCTCCGATCCGAGCGCCTCGCCAGCGCGATCATCCTGAGCGGCGGCGTGGGCCCGGCGACCACGAACGGGTTCATCGACGTCCAGGGCTGGCGGGGCGCGGCGCATCGGACCCCCGTGCTTCTCGCGTGGGGCGGTCCGACCGACGCGTGCGGCGCCGACTTCAACCGCGCCTCCATGAACCTCGGCGCTGCGCTGACGAGCGCCGGTCACTTCGTCGAGGAGTGCCTCCACAACTGCGGCCACGCCGCGCCGCCGGTCGACCCGATGGTGGGGCTCCCGATCCTCTGGCGCTTCGCGCTCGACCACCCGTACTGGCTCGAAGACGGAGAGTCGCCCTACCTCGCGGTGGGGCTCCCGGAGGGCACGCCCGACTGGTGCGCGACCTCGTACGGCGGCGCGTCCATCCGCACCGGCGCGTGCAGCTCCGAGGGCGGCATGGCGTGTCCGGTCGGCGCGCTCTGAGCGCGCGTCGCCGGCGGAGGAGCTCCGGTCGTCAGTCGGTGATGTGGACGATGGTACCGGGCCGCGTCCGGCTCGCGCTGATCCCGTGGAACCCGTCGGGCAGCTCGGGCAGCGTCCACATGAAGATCCAGCGGGCATCGGCGGGAGCCAAGTTGACGCAGCCGTGGCTGCGCACGCGGCCGAACGAGCTGTGCCAGAACGCGGCGTGGAGCGCGTAGCTGCCCTCGAAATACATGGTCCACGGCACGTCCTCGATGCTGTACGCCTCGGCGCCGGCCTCCGGATCGTCCATCGTGGTCGAGACGTGCTTCGACTGGATCCGGAACGTGCCGGTCGGCGTGGAGAAGCCCTCGCGGCCGGTGGAGACGAGCGTCGCGAACACCGGGCGGTCGCCCTCGTACGCGACGAGCACCTGATCGCTCAGGTCGACGTGGATCCAGCGCTGGTCGGCGCGGACACCCTCCGGTCGCTCGATCGGGCGCGCGATCCGCATCGCGTCCTCGCGGACGATGCGACCGCGATCGGACGCGCGATAGCGTTGTTGTCCGCGGGTGATGAGCTCCTCGCCGAGCGGCATCGCGACGAAGCGATCGACCGGGTCGGCCATGCGCAGGCGTCCGGTCGCCGGATCCCTCGCCAGCGTGCGGACGCCACCGCGATACACGAACCCGACCGGCAGGCGCCAACGGCCTCCGAGCACCACACCTCGGAGCGTCGGAGGCGAGGCCTCCGCGATGGCGTCGGCGGGGACGTAGGCGCCGCGCACCGTTCGGTAGAAGCGGCGCTCACCGCTCTGCTCGAGGCGATCGATGCTCACGTAGAAGCCGCGCCGCATGTGCATCCGCAGCGCGGCCGGCATCTCGTCGGGATCGGCGGACGGCGCGGCTGGCGCGCTGGCGGGCGGCGCCTCTTCCTCGGCCTCCGCTGCGTCCGCGTCGAGCCCCGGCGGCGCCTCGTTGTCCGGCTCGACGGCCGGCTCCTCGGTCTCGCTCGCCTCGGACTCGCGCTGCACCCGCCGCGCGATCCACGCGCGCGCGGCCGCCTCGTCGTCGGGGGTCGGGAGGTTCCAGAATTGCGGCACGTCGTCGCGGGCGACCCACCCGTACGCATACGGGAGCGCGTTGTCGGTGGCCGCCGCGATCGGAGACGGATCGAACGTCTGCGGCTCGAGCCCGAGCTTGAACCCCTCGCCGCGGCAGACGTAGCCCGCACCCGGCACGCGCGCCCAGCCCTGACGGCAACCTGGACCACGCACGGTAGGTTGCGACCGGAACTGCGAGCCGCGACGCATGTAGCCGATCACGGGCGAGCTCGCGTCGGCGCGGTCGTAGACCTGCGCGAGGAAATGGTAGGCGACGCCGTGCCACGGATACTCGCGCTCGAACGCCTCACGCGCGGCTTCGGCGCGGCGACGCGCGATCTCCTCGGGGTCCGGCGCGGGCGGCGGCCGAGGCGCGGGCGCCGGCTCCGGATCGAGGAGCGTAGGTGTAGGCGCCACGCTCGCATGGACCGCCGTCGGCGTGACGACCGGGGCCAGCGGACCCGAGGGTTCCTCGAGGATGGCCTCCTCGTGCACGAGGTCGCACGACACTGCGAGCACCCCCGCGAGGAGGAGCGCGACGAGAGAAATGGCCGACCCGCGCGTACGCATGCGTCCGAGTGGGGGGATCGCACGAGGCCGCCAGCGGCGTCCAAAAACCAGCGGACGCGGAGCGAGTGATCGGAATCGGAGTCGGAGTCGGAGTCGGAATCGGAATCGGAGTCGGAATCGGAGTCGGAGTCGGAATCGGAGTCGGAATCCGGCGCCTCGCCTCTCAGCCCCGCGCCGGCAGCCGCAGCTCGATTCGGCGCAGCAGCCGACCCGCGCTCGGGAGCACGTACGCGTCGATCCCCAACGCCACCAGCGCCACCAGAACAGGAGCCGCGAAGCCGATCGCCGCCAGGAAGACCAGCGCGGCGCCGCCGAGGCCGGCGACCACCGCGCCACGCCACGCCGCCTGGCGCGCCGCGCGCGCCAGCCACAGCGCGGCCGCCGCGTCGCGGATGTCCTCGCCGGTCAGCGCGATCCCCCGCTCGCCCTCGGGCGCGCCGGCCGCCCCGAGCACCACCGGGACCTGGGCCGCGCCGAGCGCCGCCTCGTCGTAGCGCGCGCGACCGATCGCCGCGACGACCCCGCCCGTCTCGGAGAGCCGCTTCACCTCGGCGCCGCGCTCCTCGGGGAGCAGCTCGGCCCGCACGTGCGTAATGTCGATCGTCTTCGCGAGCGCCTCCACCGTCCCGCGGTGATCGCCGCTGATCACCACGACCTCGATCCCGAGATCGATCAGCCGCTGCACCGCCGCTCGCGCGCCGAGGCGATCCTCGTCGCGCAACAGGATGAGCGCGCGCACGCGACCCTCGAAGCCGACGAACAGCACCGTCTGTCCGCGTGCCTCCGCGCGCGCCGCGTCGGCGTCGCCCACCGCGACCGATACGCCCTCCGCCAACAGGAGCGCGCGGTTGCCCACCACGAGCTCGGCGCCTTGCTCGCAAAGCGCGGTCACCCCGCGGCCGGGGAGGAAGGTCGCGCGTCGGACGGGCGCTACCGGGATCCGGCGCCGCTCGCAGAATCGCAAGATCGCTTGCCCTAGCGGTCGCGGCTCGATCGCCGCGTGCGCGCCGGCCACGCTCGCCATGAGGCCGTCGATGTCCGATCCGTCGACCGAGTGGATCTCGACGACCTCCGGCTCGCCCTCGGTGATCGTCCCGTGCGCGCACAAGACGCCGACCGCCGCGCGCCCCGCGCGATCCACCGCACGCGCGTTCGCGAACGCGATCCCGCGCTCCGCCGCGGTCGCCGCCGCCGCGACGTAGGGCGCCTCCGACGCGCGACGCATCGCGACGAGCGGCGCGGCCAGCATCACCGCCGCCACCGCGGCGAGCACCGCGTAGATCCCGGGCCCCGTCACCGACCACAAGCTCGCGGTGACGAGCGCGACGACCAACGCCGCGAGCCCACCCCACCGCCAGACGCGCGCCGCCAGCATCGTCAACGACGCCGCCTCCGCCGCGCCCGCGTCGCCGAACGCCGCCGGTCGTACCAACGCTCGCTCCGGTCCGACCCGCGTCGCGAGCACGCGGAGCTGCCCGTCCGCCACCCGCGCCCCCGCGAGCACCGCGTCGCCCGGGACCCGCTTGGCAGGAGCGCGCGCCGACGGATGGAGAAAGACTTGCGCTTCTCCAGCCTGCACCACTCCGTCGACGCCGATCACGTCGCCCTCGATCGCGACGACCTCGTGCCCCGTCCGCGCGCGCGTGGCCGGCGCTACGTCCCACTCCACCTCGGTCGACGCGTCCGAGCCGGAGCGCGAGATCCGTACCGTGGTGGGCATCTTCGCGGCGAGCTCCGCGAGCACCTTCTTGACCGGCTCGATCGACTGCGCGTCCAGCCACGCGCGCACCACGACCGTGCCGCTCGCGATCGCCGCGCCGACGAGGCCGAGCCGCACGTCCATCTCCCCGCCGCGCGCGAGCAACGCGGCGACGCCGGCGAGGGTCGCGCCCGAAGCGGGCATCGCCCACGCGATCCAGCCCACCTCGCGCCGCGACGGCCAGCCACGCACCAACGCGACCGTCGAGGCGACGACGATGCAACACAGCGAGAGGATGGCGAGGACCGGCGCGCTCGCGAACGCGCCGAGCGCGAGCGCGGCGACCGACGCGCCGAGGCCCACCCACGGCATCGGCTCGCGCGGCGCGCTGATCGCGCGATGGGCGGCGGACCGATCGACGGCCGGTACGCGCTGCGAGCGCGGCGTCTTCACCGCGAGGGAGCGCGCGCGCGGCGGACGTGAGCTCACGCTCGGCAACGATCGCGCCGCCTCGAAGTCGCGTACGCCGCCGCGGAAGCGCTCCGCGCACGTCTCGTCGCAGAGGTATCGGAAGCCGTCCTCGAGCAGGATCACGCGGCGCGCGCGCAGCGGCTCGACGGGCTTGCCGCACGCGGGGCACGGGCGCTCCGCGTCCTTCGGCCGAGACTCTGCCGCGTCCGCTTGCACCGGCGCGGCTTAGCAGCCGCGGGCCGCACTGGCGATGAGTCTCGCGCATGGAACCGGCCGCCGCGATTGACCGTCCTCGGGATCTGCGGGAGGTTCGGCGGCGATGAGCGACAAGGCGTGGGGCGGGCGGTTCGAGGTGGAGCCTGACGCGCTCGCGGCGCGCTTCAGCGCGAGCGTGGACGTGGACAAGCGGCTCGCGCCTCAGGACGTCCGCGGCTCGATCGCGCACGTCACGATGCTCGCCGCGCGCGGGATCGTCAGCGATGCGGATCGCGACGCCATCGTGGCGGGGCTCGAGGAGCTCGCGACAGAGATCGACGCCGGCGCGATGGCGTGGGACCCGGCGCTCGAGGACGTCCACATGAACATCGAAACTCGTCTTACCGAGCGGATCGGAGAAGCGGGCGGTCGGCTCCACACCGGACGCAGCCGAAACGACCAGGTGGCGACCGACATGCGCCTGTTCACCCGCGACGCGCTCACCGCCACGGCGGCCCGCATCGATCGGCTCCTCGCGGTGATCGCGCGGCGCGCGGAGGAGCACCTCGATCTGCTGATGCCCGGCTACACGCACCTCCAGCGCGCGCAGCCGGTGCGGCTCAGCCATCACCTCCTCGCGTGGGCGCAGATGCTCGAGCGCGACCGCGCGCGCCTGCTCGATGCGCGCACGCGGGCGAACGAGTCGCCGCTCGGGTCGGCGGCGCTCGCGGGCACGCCGTTCCCGCTCGACCGCGAGATGACGGCGCGCGCGCTCGGCTTCGATCGGCCCACCGCGAACTCGCTCGACGCGGTCGCGGATCGCGACTTCCTCCTGGAGTCGGTCTCCGCCCTCAGCATCTGCGCCGTCCACCTCTCCCGGATCGCGGAGGAGCTCGTCCTCTGGAGCGCGCAGGAGTTCGGCTTCGTCGAGATGAGCGACGCCTTCACGACCGGCTCGAGCATCATGCCGCAGAAGAAGAACCCGGACATGGCGGAGCTCGTGCGCGGCAAGACGGGCCGCGTGGTCGGCGACCTCGTCAACCTGCTCATGCTGATGAAGTCTCTCCCGCTCGCGTACAACCGCGACATGCAGGAGGACAAGACGCCTACCTTCGATGCGTTCGACACGGTCGACGACTGCCTCGACATCCTCGCCGGCTGCCTCGCCGGCGCGCGCTTCGACGGAGCGCGTATGCGCGAGGCGCTGCGGCGCGGGTTCGTCGAAGCGACGGAGATCGCCGATTGGCTCGCCGCACACGGGGTCCCGTTCCGCGAAGCGCACCACGTCGCGGGGCGGCTCGTGCGCCGCTGCGTCGAGACCCGGCGCACGCTCTCCGAGCTCTCGCTCGCCGAGCTGAAGGAAGAGCACGCGGCGTTCGACGAGAGCGTGCTCAGCGCGCTCGATCACGAGACCGCGGTGGAGCGGCGCGCGCTCTACGGCGGCCCCGCGCGCGCCCGCGTCGAGGAGCAGATCGCGCTCCTCAAGCAGCGGCTCGAGGAGCGCTGAGGTGGGCCTCGTCCGCGGCAAGCGCGCCGACGTCCCCTTTAGCCCGCACTTCCGCTACGAGGACGGAACGTTGACATGCGACGGCGTCTCGCTCGACGCGATCGCGGCACGTTTCGGAACACCGACCTACGTCTACTCCGCCTACTCCATCGACAGCGACTACGACAGTCTCGCGATGCGTCTGCCGGCCGGTACGCTCGTCGCGTACGCGATCAAGGCCAACAGCAACCTCGCGATCCTGTCGCGGCTCGCCGCGCGCGGTTGCGGCGCCGACATCGTCTCCGGAGGCGAGCTCGAGCGCTGTCTCCGCGCCGGCATCGCACCCGACAAGATCGTCTTCAGCGGCGTGGGCAAGACCGACGCCGAGCTCGAGCGAGCGCTCGTCGCCGACATTCGCGCCATCCACGTCGAGAGCGAGAGCGAGATCGACGCGCTCGAGGGGGTCGCGCGGCGGCTGCGACGGCGGGCGCGCATCACGCTCCGCGTGAACCCCGACGTCGATCCGAAGACGCATCCGTACATCGCAACGGGTCTTCACGACACCAAGTTCGGCCTCGAGCTCGACGTCGCGCGCGCGCTGCTCCCGCGGATCCTCGCCAGCCAGCACCTCCTGCTCGAGGGCGTCGCGTGCCACATCGGCAGCCAGCTCGCGGAGCCCACCCCGATGGCCGACGCCACCGAGATCCTCGGCCGCTTCGCGGTCGAGTGTGTCGAGCGGGGCGCGCGGCTCACCAGCTTCGACCCCGGCGGAGGTTGGCCGATCCACTACGGCGACGAGGACGTCGAGCTCGCCGCCTGGGGAGACTACTGCGACGCGATCTCGCTCGGCCTCGAGCGGTCGGGCGCGGATCGCCTCGGGCTCGCTCTCATCGTCGAGCCCGGGCGGGGGCTGGTCGGGAGCGCGGGCGCGCTCCTCACGCGCGTCGTCCATACCAAGCGGCAGGGAAAAAAGCGCTTCCTCATCGTGGACGCCGCGATGACCGAGCTCATCCGCCCCGCGCTCTACGACGCCTACCACGCGGTGATGCCGATCCGCGAGGGCGCTCCGCTCGTGCGCGCCGACCTCGTCGGTCCGGTCTGCGAGTCGGGCGACTTCTTCGCGGTCGATCGCGAGCTCCCCGATCTGTCGCGCGGCGAGCTGCTCCTCTTGCGCGAGGCGGGCGCCTACGGCGCGAGCATGGGCAGCACCTACAACTCGCGGCCGCTCGCCGCCGAAGTGATGGTCGAGCGCGGCGAGGCGAGGCTCATCCGTCGGCGCCAGACGATCGACGAGCTGCTCGCCCTCGAGCGCATCGACTGAGCCGGATCAGTCGAGCGCATCGCCGCCGCGCAGCCCGAGCGCCTCGAGCACGTCGGGCTGGCTCGCTCTCTCGAGGAACGGTCGTTGCGCCTCGTGGATCTTCGTCTCGGCCTCTTCGAGCCCGAACCAGCCCGCGCGATCCATCTCGGGGAAGTGAGCCCTTCGCTTGCTGCGCGGCGGCCACTCGATCTCGAACGTGTTCGAGACCATCGCCGCCGGATCGAAGTTTGCGCGGACGGCCCACGCCACGATCGTCTTCTTGCTCTTGGTGAGCACCTCGCCGATCGCGACGTACGGACCTTCGGGGAGCGCATAGCCCGTCTCCTCGACGAGCTCGCGCTGCGCGGCGGCGAGCCGGTCGGAGTCGGAGCTCTCCAGCAGCCCCTTGGGGATGCTCCAGACCCCGTGTTCGCGCTTCGCGTAGAACGGCCCGCCTGGGTGGGCGAGGAAGAACTCGAGCGTCCCCGCCCTCCCCCTGACCCCCAGGATCCCGGCGCTGATCGGCCTGTGTCCCATGCCCGCTCCCGGTCGCGCCAAGTATGGCTGATCGCGGCCGAATTCTGGCGCTGCATCGCCCCGGAGCCGTGCTATGGCTTCGCGCTCATGTCGGACGCACCCCCCTGGTTGCGGCGCTTGACCGACGGCTCGCTCGACGAGGTCGTGGAGGTGCAAGCCGGGACCCTCGCGCTCAAAGGCGGCCAGGTCGTGGCCTGTGATCCCCTCGTCTTCCTGGAGGGCGCGGAGGCGTTCACGAAGAAGGCGCCCAAGGGTGATCACCCCGTGTTCATCGGGCGCGTCGACGGGGAGATCGCGTACGCGCGGCTCGAGCTCGGCGACGCCGAGATCGCGCGCTGGGAGGTCGCTCGCTGCGAAGGCGAGGACGAAGAGGACGAGTGGCCGGGCTACTCCATCGACACCGGGGTCGGCTGCTTCCTCGACGTCGCGACGCTCAAGGCCTACCAGAAGGCCGAGGCGGCTCAGCTGAAGAAGCTCCGCGCGCGGCTGAAGAAGGAAGGCCTCACCGACGAGGACGATCCCGCGTTCGCCGCGCGCCTCGAAGAGCTCCAGGCCGAAGAGGGGCTCGACGTGATCGCCAAGCTCGACCTCGCGCTCCAGAAGCGCGACCACGCGGCGGTCGTGCTCGACGAGAAGTCGGGCGGCAACCTCGTCGCCTTCAAGAGCGGAGGCGGCAACGGCGTCTACGCGAGCTTCTGGGGCCTCGACAAGAAGGGTCGCGCGCTCGCGCTCGTGACCGACTTCGGCCTCTTCGCGGAGGAGCAGGACGCCGAAGGCGCCACGGACGCCAGCGGGGCCAACGGCGCGGGCGAAGACGGCGCCGATCCGCTCGATGGTCTCGAGCTGGGCGACGACGACTGGGACGACGTCCCGGCCGCGCCTGCGAAGCGCGCGTCGTCGCGGCGCGCCAAGAAGAATGACGACGACGCGAGCCCGGGCGGCGGCGACGCGCTCCGCGAGCTCGGCGGCCTCGAGGCGCTCGCCGCGGCGCTCGGGATGGGTGCACCCGCGCCGACCGCGACGGAGGCTCGCCAGGGTCCGTCGCCGCTGTTCGTCCAGGCGCGCGACCTCCTCCGCCGCTGGGTGAAGGAAGAGAAGATCGAGCTGGAGGACGAGGTGAACCTCGACGACTTCGCCGAGGCGTTCCTCTACAAGCTCTCCTCGCTCCAAGGGCACCGCAACCCAGGCAGGCACATCGCGGAGTGGCTCGTGGATCGGAAGGAAGTCGCCGACGTCTTCGCGTCGGACTCCGAGCTCGAGGCCGACCTCACGCGTTGAGCGTCATTGGGGTGATTCGTCCCCAGCGATCGGCCCGACGAGGACCGAGCTCGCCCGCTCCGTGAGCGACCCGGGGGACGGCTCACCCCGATTCGCGCGCGCATTCGTGGGCTTTCTAGGCCATGCGTGACCTACGGGGTGACACGCCTGGGGTCTGTCGTTCCCGAGGGATGGTCCAGGCCCCCCCGGATGAGGACTGTCCGCGCCTCGTACACGCACGTTTCTCGCGTGCACGGAGGTTGCACTGGGGTGGGTCCGTCCCGTCGGCCTTCAAGGAGACCCACCCATGTCGCGAACGAAGTCCTCCGCTGCGATCCTGCTCGGCCTCGCGATGGGCGCCTGCGCGTCCGGAGCCCCGAGCGATCTCGACGTTCGACCCAACGCGCCCGCGCTCACGTTCGAGGAGTTCGTCGCGAACGCCGTGCGCGACGAGTCGCGTGACGTGTGGATCGTCGACGGGGACACCCCGGTGCGCACGCTCGAGGAGCTCCGTGAGGTCTACGAGCACATCGGCCGCACCCGCGTCGCCTATGGGACCAGCGATGCGAACCCGAACGCGCTCAGCCTCGCGCAGGCGGGGGGCGGCGACGACGTGTGGGACGGCTCGTCGGTCCTCAACTTGACGTTCTGTGTCGATCAGTCGTTCGGCTCGAACCACGGCGCGGTGGTGAGCGCGATGCAGCAGGCGGGCGCCGACTGGTCGGGGGTCGCGAACGTGCGCTTCATCTACCACTCGGAGCACGACGCCAACTGCCAGCCCGGCAACTCCGGCGTCGTGTTCGACGTGCGCCCCGTCGACTCGGGTGGCGAGTTCCTCGCCGCCGCGTTCTTCCCGAGCTGGCCGCGCAGCCAACGTACCTTGCAGGTCGACGGCGCCGCGTTCCGACCGACCGGGACGGCGGTCACGCTCACCGGCGTCCTGCGGCACGAGCTCGGCCACGTCCTCGGGTTCCGCCACGAGCACACGCGACCCGAGGCGGGCACCTGCTTCGAGGACAACGACTATCGCACCCTCACACCGTACGATCGCGACTCGGTGATGCACTACCCACAGTGCAACGGCAACTCCGCCACGACCCTCAGCATCACCGCGCTCGACGCGCAGGGCGCCGCGTCGGTGTACGGAAGCTCGGGCGCGACGGGGCCGTCTCCGACCCCGACGCCGAGCGACCCCACGCCGAGCGACCCGACGCCCAGCGACCCCGGCCCCACCGAGCCGCCGCCCGGTGATCCCACCCCGCTCCCGGGCGAGCCGCCGCCGCCACCACCGAGCGGCGCGCACTGCGTGAGCGCGGCCGCGAGCATCGCCGAGGGGGAGTCGCACATCTACCCGCCGGTCGGCCTCGGCAGCGACGTGACGGTGACCCTCTCCGGGACGGGCGACGTCGACCTCTACGCCTGGGCGTTCGGCACGTTGAGCGTCTGCATCTCCGAGGGCCCGACCGCCAGCGAGTCGTGCACCCTCAGCGGCGGCGGCCCCGTCCTCGTCGAGGTCTACGGCTACACCGCGGGCAGCTACCAACTCCAGGTCTGCGCGCGGTAGCGAACGCGAAGGGAACGAACGAACCGGAGGAAGCGAAGGGAAGAGTGGCAGGCGAGAAGGGCGCAATGCGAATTGGCCCTTCTACACCTTCCTCATTGTCCCATCGTCGTCCGCCCACCGCGGGACGAGCCGCGGGATCTTACTGCGCGGCTTCTTCGGTGGCCGTCACCCAGAGCGCCTTGCGGGTGCGCTCCATCTTGTCCTTCACCGACGCGATCCGCGTGAGCGACGAGCCCACGGTGTGCGAGAGCTGCTCGAGCTCGTCGGCCCCCGCCCGCCGCGCCTCGCGCGCCGTCCGAACCACCTCCGCGATCGACCGGGTCACCTCGGCGTTCGCCGTGCGCACGAACTCGACGAGCTTGTCGCCGAAGTCGTCGATCTGCTTCTCGAACGCCTCGGCGAGCTTCTGGGCCGCCTGCTTCACCGCCTCGGGCGCCTCCTCGATCGCGCGCTTCTTCATCTCGCGGTCCGCGCGGCCTCGGAAGAAGTACGCGAGGATCGGCGCCGCGAGCGTGAGCGCGCCGCCGACGAACACGTTGGAGAGCGCCATGATCCCGATCCCGAACGCGCCGAGCGCGATCACGCCGACGTCGTACGCGATCGTGTTCACCGAGAGATCGATCTCCGGCCCGTCACCGCCGAGGAGCTCCTCGAGCTTCTTGCTGCGCTCGGCCGAGTCTTCGGAGACGAACGCGATCGCCTCCTCCGCCACCTTCTCGAGCTTCTTCGCCAGCTCCTCGCCCTGCTGATCCGCGAACGTGCGGAAGCGCTCCTCCATGAACGCCGGCAGATAACGCTTGAGGTCCTCCGCCTTCGCGCTCTCGATCTCGGCGGGGAGCGCCTGGCTGAACCGCTTGCCGAACTCCTCGGTCTCGCGGCGAAGGATCGCCTTGATGCCGGAGAGTGACTCGCGGATCTGACGCTCGCGGCGCGCCATGATCTCTTCCGAGCTGCTGAGGTCGGAGTCGAGCGAGGCGAGGCGCCGCTCGAGCTCGTCCTGATCCATCTGGAGCGCGCGCTTCTGGATCCGCACGCTCTGCTCGAGCGTCGCGGTCGCGCGCAGGCCGGCGTCGAGCGCGTTGTCGAGGAGCACGCGACCGCGCTCCTCGGTGAGGAAGCGACGCAGCTCATCGGCGAGCGCGTTGAGCCCCGAGCCCTCGGTGTCCCCACCGAGCGCCTGCTCGGCGCTGACCGCGAACACCTTCGGCTGGTCGACCAGCTTCGCGAGGTTGGTGCGGGCGTACGCGAGCGCCTCGGCGCGCTCGGTGTCGTCGAGGAGGTCGATCTTGTTGATGACGAAGATCACCTTGTCGCGCGACTGGCTGAGCAGCTTGTTCGCGATGAACGAGCGCTCGCTCTCCTTGAGGATCTGCCCCGCGTCGAGGAGGAACAGGATCGCGTCCGACTTCGGGAGGTAGCTGTACGTGATCTCCGCGCGCGCGGAGTTCAGGTCGTTGACCCCGGGGGTGTCGACGAGCACCACGCCGCCCTCGAGGATCGCGGCCGGGTAGTCGACCTCGAGGTAGCGCACCTCCTCCTCCGCCGCCTTGCCGCCGACCACGAAGTCCGCGACCTGCTCGAGCGGGACGTCGTGCTTGTCCTGATCGGAGACCGCGCGCGCCTGCGGGGACTTGCCGTGTACGACGTGATGGATCACCGCGGTGGTCGGCGTCACGCCCATCGGCAGGACCGGCGCGCCGAGGAGCGCGTTCACGAACGTCGTCTTGCCGTGGTTGAACTCGCCGAGCACCACGAGGTGGAAGCGCTCGGACTCGAGACGCTCGATCCGCCCGTCACGCAGCCCATCGGCCAGCGACTGCGCGCCCGTGTCCTCCGCGATGTCGACGACCTCGCGGAGCGAGGAGAGGACGTCGCGCTTACCATTTTGGTAGTCCGAGAGCGGACTCGTAGTCATCGATCTGATCTCCTGCCGGTGCGGGTTCGTGTCTGGGAACGCGGTGCTGCGGAACGCGGTGCTGCGGAACGCGGTGCTGCGCGCAGGCGGTGCTGCGCGGAGGAAGCGAGGTTGCGTCGTTCAGGACGCGTCGGTCGGCTTGCCCGAGTCGTTCGAGTTGCCGCCCGAGGAGAGGGCGGTGAGCGAGGTGGCCTTCGTGATCTGGATGATCTCGCTCGTCCGGCGATCGACCTCCTCCATGTCGATGCCGCCCGCGCCGATGCCCGCCGCGCTGCGGTAGAGCTCGCTATCGGCGAACGCGCGGAGCGCGTGAATGCGCTTGGGGAGGTAGGGGTGGCTCGCGAACGCCTCGCCGAGCCGGCCGAGGCTCTGCTGTCCCTCTTCGAACTGCTCGAGGAACGCCTCGACGTTCATCTCCGGATAGAGCTTCACCGACCCGCTCGCGAGCTTCAGGAAGCTGCGCGTCGCCGCGTCGAGATCCTGGCAGCACAAGAGCCCCGCGCGGTCGCACGTGATCTCCGCGCGCCGCGTCCACTGCTTCAGGGCCACGAGCGCGGGCTGCACGACCCACGCGAAGAACACCGCGAAGCCCTGGGTCAGGATCATCAGCGCGGTGTTGTAGACGACGTGCTTGTTCTGCACGTGCCCCGTCTCGTGGCCGATCACGAACTTCAGCTCGGCTTCGTCGAAATGGTCGACGAGCGCGGAGTGGATCACGATGAACGACTCGTCCTCGGTCCCGTACGTGTACGCGTTCGGGATCGGGTGGTTCTTGATATAGACGTTCGGCGTGGGGACCGTCAGCACCTTCGCGCAGTGCTCCGCGATCTTATAGATGGAAGGAAACTGGCGGGGTCCGACCTTGACGGTCGAGCCGAGCAGCTCGCTCCGCATCCACTCCTTGCTCGTGCGTACGACCGATGCGGCGGCCAGCTCCACCGGGCGCATGCGCTGGAAGCTCCGGAGCATCGCGACGTCTGCCGAGTACGCGTAGCGCACGGCCTCGTCGCGCCCCCATGAGCCGCGCTGCTTCTTGTCGATGAAAGTGGCGAAATCGAACTCGGGTCCCGCCCCGTCCGGCTTCTCGATCGGGCTGCTTTCGGATGCGTCCTGGGTCATCGATGTCCTTTATGGAGCCGTTGCCGTGAGAATCGAAGTGGCCCCCCGGCCTTGGAGGGACTGGCGGGCTCGGGCCCCGGGCCCATGCGTCGAGCGGGGTGGGATGCCCAGGAGGGGTGCCAAGGCGACAGGGTAAGGACCGGCCCCCCGAACATCAACGCCGCGCTCGCGGCTCGTCTGGCCCCCCGCACTCTAGCTGCTAGTACAGCGGCGCGCGGGCTTCCGTTCCCTCTGAGCCGTACTCGCCCGCGATCGAACCAGAGCATGCCCGGACTCACGATCATCGGCTCGGGTCACTACGTCCCCGGCGAGCCCGTCACCAACGACGACCTCGCGCGGGTGATGGACACCAGCGATGAGTGGATCCGCCCGCGCTCGGGGATCGAGCAACGCTACTTCGCGTCCGAGGGACAAGGCGTCAGCAAGCTCGCCGCGCCCGCCGCAGAGCGCGCGCTCGAGGCGGCCGGGCTCGCCGCCAGCGACATCGACTACATCATCTTCGGGACGATGACGCCCGACTTCGTGCTCCCCGGCTCCGGCCCGCTCCTCGGCGCGGAGCTCGGCATCGGCAGCGTGCCCGCGCTCGACATCCGCCAGCAGTGCGCGTTCTTTCCGTTCGCGATCCAGGTCGCCGACGCGCTCACCACCGCGGGCGCCGCGAGCACGGTCCTCGTCGCGGCGGCCAACGCGCACGCCGGCTTCATGCCGTGGGACTGGCGCGCGCTCCGTCAGCACGAGCCATCCGATCCCGCGCTGTTCGAGTTCGCGACGCAGCACCGCACGACAGCGGTCCTGTTCGGCGACGGAGCGGGCGCGGTGGTGTGTCGCCGCCATCCGAAGGCGGACGAGGGCTTCGGCCTCCTCGGCAGCCTCACCAAGAGCGACGGCGATCGCCACGATCACTTCTTCGTGCCGGCCGGCGGCTTCACCCGCTATCGCTACTGGGAGGTCCCGGTCGACGAGCGGATCCCGAGCATGCGCGGCCGCGAGCTCTTCAAGTGCGCGGTGACGCGCCTGCCCGCGGTGGTCCGCGAGCTCTGCGACAAGCATCATGTCGCGCTCGAGGACATCGACTGGTTCCTCGCGCACCAGGCGAACGACCGCATCAACTCCGCCGTCGTCCAGAGCCTCGGCGTCCCGCCCGAGCGAGCCCCGTCGAACATCGCGCGCTTCGGCAACACGTCCGACGCCACGATCCCGATCCTCATCGACGAGCTCCTGCGCGACGGATCCGTCAAGCCGGGTCAGCTCATCTGCTTCCTCGGCCTCGGCGCCGGCCTCAACTGGGGCGCGGCGCTCATGCGCCTCTGAGGCGATTCCCTCGGACGCCCGCACCGCGGCATGCTGCGTACATGGAAGAGCCGGTCGACGAGACATCCGCCGGCGCGATGCTCGCATTTGCCATCGCACGGCATGTTTCGGGGGCGACAGCGGATCGGGAAGTCGTCGAGCTGAACGTCGGCGACATCCAAATCGCGTGTCGGCTCAACGCGACCAGGGACCTGGGCGATCAAGTCCTCGCGAGCCTCTTCTTCGAGCTGTTCGGCGGGCCGCTGGGCGACACACCGATCTTCGCGAGCGCGGTGGGCTACGGCGCCACCGCGAAAGAAGCGTTGGTGAGCGGCGCGTGCTGGTGGGCGCGCGCCTGCGTTCCGGTCCTCGCAGCCTCGGTCTCCGAAGAGCCCGCCGACGGCGTCGAACGCGTCGAGCTCACCCTGGACGGACGCGACTACAGCCTCTTCATCTCGGGATTCGACCGCACGGCCGCAGGGCAAGAGATCCCCGGCGAGAGGGCGCGGGCACACCTCGGAGCCGAGCCGTGGCTCACCGAACGCGTGATTGCGTCCGGCACACTACCGCTCATCACGAACGATCGCTCCACGGTGCTCAGCGTCTTCTGCGCTGAGCAACCCCCGCGGCGCACCTTCGAGGTGAAGGTGAACGGAACGGACTGGGCCCCGTCAGCACACTTGTACGATGACGTCCCGCTCGCGGACGCGAGAGACCGCGCGCTCCTACGCGAGCTGGCGGTGTTGGTGCCCCGCTCGCCCTCACCGCCACTGACGCGCAGCAGCGTCGAGCGCACGCTGCGAGGCGCCGCGCGCACTGAGGTGTGGCGAGGGATGACGCGCTGGCGGGGATGGAGCGCGCACGCCGGATTGCTCGGCGAGCAGGCAAGCGGTAGCGAGGTGACACGGCTCCGCTCCGAGATCGGCGAGCTACCCGACGACTACGAGGCGTTCCTCACGGACGTCGCCGCGAGCGGGGCCGGTCCCGGCTACGGGCTCATCAGCCCGTTCCATCCGGAGCAACGCAGGCTCGCCGAGGGGCGCTTCGAGTGGGAGAACGGATGCGAGCCGGCTCGACCGCCACGCGGCGTGCTCGCGCTCGCACATGCCGGCTGCGGGGTGATGTGGCTGCTTGTGCTCGAGGGGACTCGGCGCGGCGAGGTGTGGGTCGACGCGATGGGCTCGGACAATCTGGCTCGGCGGGTCGCCCCCAGCTTCGACGCCTGGTACCGAGCCTGGCTCGATGCGCTGGTCCGCGACCTCGAGATGTTCACTCAGTGGGACGGCCGTGGGTGCGCGCCAGCAGCCACATTGTCGCAACGGATCGACGAAGGCGAGGGGTGGGAGCCGAGGCCGTCGCGCGAGGGGAGCATCGCGACGGTCAACGTAGGCGACGTTTACTTCGATCACCTCGACCCGGTTGACCCATGCCAGAGCTGCACGACCCTCGCGGCGAGTGCCGGTCGGCGCGAGTCCGAGTTCATCGCGGGGCGACCACCCCGGGTCGCGCGGCCGCCGCGGCGGAGTCTTTGGCAACGGCTGTTCGGGCGCTGATCGTTGCTCGACTCATAGAGCGCCGCCGACCGAGGCCATCAGGTTCCAGCTCGGTCCGTCGCGGCTCGCGATCTGATCCGCGCCGGTGAGGTTGAGGCTGCCCCGCAACCCGAGTTGCATATCTCCGATCGCCACGCGCAACCATGGCTCGAGGCTGAGCACCGCGTCCGGGAGCACCACGCCGAGCGCGCCGCCGACGAGATGGACGCGCAGTCCGAGCGTGAGCGGCCCTGCGACCTCCACGCCGAGGCCCGCGCCGAGCTGCAGGATCACGTCGGGATCGATCCCGCGGTCGCCGAGCACCGGGAGCATGAGACCGATCCCTGCGTCGCCGTCGAGCAGCACGCTCCGGATCCGCGCGACGACGCGCGCCGGGACGAACAGCGAGATCCGCTCGGGAGCCCATCGCCACGGCGAGACGTACCCACGCATCGCCATCGCGGATCGGTGCGCGAGCTCCGAAGCGGCACGGACGGCGAGACCCTCCGCGTCGTTGCTCACGTCGGCCCGCGCCGCGGTCGGGATCGAGAGGCCGAAGCCGAGGTAGAGCCGGATGTCGTCCGCGATCGCGTTCTCGTAGCCACCGGCGAACGTCGGGTTGCCCGGCTCGACGCGAAGGACGTGGTCCGCGTACGGCGTGGTCTCGCCGCCGATCGTCCCGGTTCCGGAGACGTTCAGGTCGGCGACCGTGAAGCCCATGCTCACGTCGCCCACCAGCGCGTCCTCGATTCGGAGGCGCGCGCCTAGCTCGGTGGACCAGGCGAAGAGCTCGGAGCCGTCGCTCCCGTCCGCGGTCAGCCCCGTCTCGAGCCAGAGCCCGATCCGCGGACCCGTCAGATCGCGCGGGCTCGCGGTCGTCGCGTCGAACGCCGTGAAGCGCGGCCCCGTCGGCTCGGCCGGCTCGTCGAGCGGCTCGAGCTCGTCGGTCGCTCCGTCTCGCTCCTCCGGCGCGACGGGAGGGTCGAGGGACTCCTCCGCGTCCGACTCCTCTCCGACGGTCGACTCGGTCGGCTCGCCCTCCGCCTCTTCATTCGCCTCGTCCTCCAGCGGATCGCGATCCGCCGGTGGCGTCGACTCGTCGTCCGCCAGAGAGTCGTACGCGTCCTCCGGGTCGACGGCGATCCTCGATGCGCCGGCGTCCGACGACGTACCTTGCGCCGCTACATGCGTCGTGATCGAAGCCAGCGCGAGCGCGAGGAGGCAGGTCCGACCCAACACGGGCGCCATCTTATGGGAGCTGGCCGGCGCATCAAGCCGAGAGCGACGCGCCGCTCAGGGAGAGGGCGTCGCCGAGGCGGGCAGCGGGTTCTGCGGCGTGTCCGGGGGGTTCTGACTCACCGGCGCGTCGGCGCCCGCGGGCGCCAGGGTCTCGGTGCGCCCGTCCGGGTAGATGCTCACCGCCCAATACTCGCGGCCGTAGGGTCCGCCGGGCACCCGCGCGTTCCAGTCGAGGTTCAGCCACACGGGGCACGAGGGCGAGCTCCGGAAGTGGATGTTCTCGAGGCGCTGACGACCGAGGTACTGGTCCCAGTGCGTCCGGTAGTGCGTGGCGAGCCGCTGCGCGACCTCCTCCGGCGTCTCGTGCAAGCAGACTTCCGTATACGCATGCCCGCCCTGCTCGCCGTCGAGCATCACGATCCGCGCTTCTCCGCCGATGGCTTCGATCATCGACGCGAGCACGATCGCGAAGTCGTCGCAGTCGCCGGCGTACTCGTCCTGGATCGTCTCGCTCGCCTTCGCGAAGTACTCGTCCCCGCGAGGATCGTTGACGTAGCGCCAGCGCCCCCGCACGGTCGACCAGATCGCGGCGACCTGCTCCATGCGGAAGGGGCCTTCCTCCCCGGCCGCGAGGCGCACGGCTTCGTTGCGCGTGACGGTCGACGACGGATCGATGGCGGCGACCACGCGCGGCGCGATCCGTTCGCGGATCGATCGCTCTTGGCTCGAAGCCGCGGGAACCGTGTTGACGTTGTCGTGCTGCAGCCCGAGGCGCTCGGCCGCGCGCCGGATGCCCTCGCTCGAGCTCCCGCCGCTCAGCGCGATCGCGCCACCGATCAGCGCGCCCGCGACGAGCACGACCGCCGCCGCCGCGCCGATCCATCCACCGCTCGAGCGTCGGCCGACCTGGAGCTCGACGCCGCAGCTTCCGCACTTGAGCTGCCCTCGCGTAAACCCCTGCGGCATGATCCCGCGCGAGCCGCACGAGCCGCAGATGAAGCGACGTCCCGGGATGCGCGCGCCCACGAGCGTGTCACCCCGCGCGCCGCGCCGGAGGAAGACCTTGAGCGCGGGATCGCTCCAGCCGAGCGTCGCGTTGCCGAGCGAGACCTCCGCACCCGGCCGCACCTCGGCGCGGCGGACCTTCTTGCCGTCCACCCAGGTGCCGTTCGCGCTGCCGAGATCCTCGATCAAGATCTTCGCGCCGCGCCAGCTCAGCCGCGCATGTCGGCCCGAGACGCTTGCGTCGGGGAGGACCACGTCGCAGTCCTCCGAACGCCCGATCACGATGTACAGCGGGACGTCCACCAGCCCCCCCATCATACGGCCCATCGGAACGTCGCGCTCGCCGATCATGCGCTCCCATGACGAACGGGAAGCGCGCGGGGATCTGTTGGCCCAGGACGATCCTAGACCCTCGCGACCGAGATCGCGATGGGTTCAGCGTCGATGATCGGGCGCGAGATTGGCCCTCGGCGGGACGAGGCGATGCCGGAGTATCGTCGAGGAGCGACGAGGGTCGGGTTCGAGGGCGTCGATCAACCCGTCGCGATCTCCGTCGCGAGGGTCTAGCGCTTCCGCTGCATCAGGGTCATGCCGAGCGCCATCGCCTGGGTCGCGTCCCCCGTGATCTTCAGCCGGCCGAACAACTGCTGTGGCGTCATCTCACCGGCGCGGACGTCCTCGATGTCGTCCCAGCTGACCTTCGCGCTGAACTTGGGCTCGTCGGGAGCGTCGGTCGCCCCCACCGCGATCCGCACCGTAACCTGCTCGGGGTCGGCCGGCAGGTCCGTGATGGTGACGTGGAACTCGAGTCGGTGACCTGCGAGGATCTTCTCGACCTCCGCAGAGGCCGACCGCGCGATCCGACGCGACGCCCGATCCTCGTCGAGCCGGTCCTCGTCGGCGATCATCTCGAGCGCGGCGCGCGCCGCGTCGGCCGGGACCGCGATCGCGAGCCGAGGAGGGAGATCCGGCGAGCCGTCGCGCGCTTCCATCGCGCCGTTCTCGATGGCGAGCCACACCTCACCGCCATCGTCGCCCTCGAAGACGAGTCGCACCGCGCCGCGCGCGGCGGCGATGTCGTCGTAACGCGCCTTGTCGCTCGCGTCGCCGCTCGCCGCGCGATCGGCCAGCGCCTTGCTGCCGCGGTTGAAGAGCGCGACGAAGTCCTCACGGAAGAACGCCAACGGGTCTGTGTTCATCGCGCGCGACTATATAACCAGAGCCGCGTGGATGCTGGCTCAATGCAGCGCCGGTCGTCGCCCGACTGAAATGCTCAGGCCGAGATGCTCAGGCCGAGATGCTCACGGCTCGGCCCTCTGCGTCTGCGCCGCGAGCACCCGGAGGACGTTCTCGCCCATGATCGGCGCGACTGCGAGACCTCGCCGCGCGAGCTCGTCGCGGAGGGCGCCGAGATCGGAGACGTCCTCGAGCCCGGCCGGCAACTCGCCGACGCCGTCGAAGTCGGAGCCGAGGCATGCGGCGCCCTCGCCGCCCAGCTCGACGATGCGCGCGAAGTGCGCGCCGAGCACGTCGAGGCCCGGCGCCGTGAGCTCCGGCTCTTCGCGATGCACGAGCTCATTGACCGGCGCCCACCTCTGCCAGGAGTGGCGATGCGCGTCCCGCACGGCGCGGAGCGCGACGCGGTGCTCGTGCTCGGCGCGTCGTCGCCGCGCGCCGTACCCCGCGTCGATGAACTGCGTGTAGTAGTTGACGCAGACCGCCCCGCCTCCGCGAGCGACCGCGCGGATCATGTCGTCCGTCATGTTGCGCGGATGATCGCTCAGCGCGCGGCACGACGAGTGGGAGGCGAGCAACGGTCGTTGCGCGACCTCCACGATGTCCCAGAACGTCTGGTCGCTGACGTGCGAGACGTCGACGATCATGCCGAGACGGTTCATCGTCCGGATCGCGCGCCGCCCGAGGTCGGTGAGACCCAGCTCGCGCGCGGAGCCTCCCGACGAGTGGCCGAGCGCGTTGTCGTTCGACCACGTGATCGTCATGTAGCGGACGCCGCGACGATGAAGCTCGCGGATCCTCGCGATGAGCGCGTCGTCGCTCGCCGGCTCGCCGAGCGCGTGCGCGCCCTCGACGCCCATGAGGAGCGCGATCTTCGACTCGTCGTACGCGCGACGCACGCACGCGACATCGGCGCAGAGCACCGCCTCGTCGGGATGCGCGGCGGCCAGCTGCTCGACGGCGCCGATCAGCGCGAGCGCGCGGTCCCACGCCGCCTCGCCCGGATGCTCGTCGGGGTCGACCCAGATGCTGAAGAACGCGCCGCTCAGCCCGCCCTCGCGCATCCGGGGAAAGTCGAGGTGACCATCGGGAAGACGTGTGGACAGGTCGTCGTGCGCATCGAGCATGCGCTGCGTCGTGTCCACGTGGGTGTCGAGCGCGAGCGGCGGCCGCGTAGGCGCCGGCGGCGGCGGGTCCGGCTCCAGCGGAGGATCCGCAGAGACCGGATCGAGCGGGGTCGGGGGCGCGACCGGCTCCGGCCGCGGGTCGCCGCACGCGGCGGAAGCGACGAGGAACACCAGGCTCACCCACCGCGCGTCGCTCCTCGCACTCGCTCGCACGCGCCGAACATAGCAGGGGATCCGCGGCCGACGGGGCGGGCGCCGGTGGGTGGCAGCGCACGAACGTCGCTCGGGCTCGGGCGGGCCGACTCGGCGGGCTCACTCGTCCGGACAGCCGCTGAAGATGCTGTGCGCCCACGGCCAACCACCATCCGCGGCGCGCAGCTCGTACGCGCGCTCCGGGCCGAGCGATCCCGCGAGGAGCTCCTGGAACTCGTCACCGACCCGCACGTAGCGGCGGAGCGCGCGCTCCGCGGTCGACTGCTCGGCATCCGCGCTCGGCCCGGCCTCGAGCCCGCCACGCTCGCGCGCGATGCGGTTCATGAGGAGGCTCGTCCGCTCGTTCTCGCTCGCCTTGTCCTGGATCTCCGCGAGCATCGCGTCCGGCGAGAGGTGCGCCGCTCCCGCCGCGTCCCCCGTCGCCTCGATGTAGAGCGCGCGCAGATCGGCCGTCAACGATTCGTGCACGCGATCGATCGCGTCCTGGACCGCGCGCGACTCCGCGTCCGAGAGCCCGAGCGTCTGCGCGTGGCGCCCTACCCGTCCCGGCTCGATGCCCATCACGGGCGGCTGATCGACGCGCAGCTGACACGCCTCCGCCCACTGACGGAGCTCGTCCTGGCTCGCGGGGAAGAAGTGCCCCGTCCGCACGTCGGCGTTGAGGTTCGCGTCGTCGAGGAGCCCGTGGAGCCGATCGATCTCGTGCGCCTGCTCGGCGCCTCGCGCGGAGAGCTCGCGCAACCTCGCGCGCAGCGTCGCGGGATCCATCTCGTCGATCCGCGAGTCGTCCAACGCCTCGACCTCCCGGACGCGTTCGCCGCGGCTCGCGCGCGGGTCGGCCGCGGGCCCGGCCGGCTCGTCGCTCCGACGCGGTGCCGCCGAGGGCTCCATCGCGGCGCGCTCGCCGGCCGACACCGACAGCGAGCCGTGCGGGTTCTCCACCTCGACCTCGCCCTCGTACACCGTGACGAGCACGCCGCTCGCGAGCAGGGCGCCCGCCGCGGCGCCGACGAAGAGTTGGGGATTCACGCTCATGTCGACGACCTCCACTCGAAAGCACGTGCCGCGCACGCGCACCTCGCCGGCCGGCGTGCGGACGACGAACCGCTCGCTCGGCTCGGCACGGAAAAATACGTTGCCCGCGGGCTGTTCGATCTCCGCGGTGTCCGCGTCGACCGTCCAGCTGAGGCGCGCGCCCGGCTCCGCGACCGCGACGCCGCGCGACCCGAGCCGAGCCTCGGTGCGCTCCGCCGCGACGAGCTCGCCCTGGCTCGGACGAGCCGAGAGCAGCACGCCGGCGCCGACCGCGATCGCGGCCGCGGCGGCGGTGATCCCGAGGGCGACCGCGCGCCCGCGCGAGCGTCGCTCCGGTGCGACCGTCACCGCCGGCTCACCGGCCTCCGACGCGGCCATCACGCGCTCCACGAAGCCAGCCGGCGGCTCGGGGACCTCGTAGGTCGCGAGCGCCTCGTCGAGCTCGTCGTCGGTCATCGCCGCACCTCCTCGAGCGCCGCGCGCAGCTGCTCGCGCGCGCGGCTCACCCGCGACTTCGCCGTGCCCACATCACATCCGAGCGCGTCCGCGATCTCGGCGTAGCCGAGGTCGTGGTAGACGCGGAGCACCAACGCCGCGCGGAACGGATCCGAGAGATCCTCGATCGCCGCCTGCACCGCGTCCGAGAGCGCCCGCGCCTCGAGGGCACGCTCGGGGGAAGGCACCGGCGGCGACGGCTCGGGGACGCGCGCAGCCCGCACCGCGTCGCGGCGGCGCGCGTCGATCGCGAGGCGGGTCGCGATCGTCAGGATCCACGTGGACAGCCGGGCCGGGCCGGTCGGCCGGAAGCTCGGCAAGTCGCGAAACACGCGGAGGAACGTCTCCTGCGCGAGGTCTTCCACGCCGCCCGCTGAGCCCCTCAGCCGATGGAGCAGCGCGAGCACGCGACGCTGGTAGCGCTCGACCAACGCGCGCTGGGCGGCCCGCTCGCCGCGGCGCGCCCGCTCGACCGTGAGGTCGTCGAGCTCGGCGCCGGGCTCGCCGGCGGGTCGCGCGTGGGCCGCCATCATGACGCTCGTTACACGCACCGAAGCCCGAGGGGTTCCCGAAAATCGTGGCGCGACCCACCGCCCCGTCAGGCCGGGACGACGATCAGCTTGCCGGCCAGCCCGCCCGCCTCGATCCGGCGGTGCGCCTCGGGCACCTCGGCGAGGGTGATCCGCTCCTCGACGCGCGGGTGGATCTCGCCCCGTTCGAGCAACCCGAAGAGCGCGCCGAGGTCCTCGCGGAACTCGTCGGGGTGCTTCTTGCGCCGGCTGGTGATGCTGTAGAAGCCGGAGCGCTTGCCGTTCGGGATCAGGTTCCAGACGAACGGGCGCAGGTACCAGAGCGCGGTCCGAAGCAGGCTCATGTCCGCGTCGACCGCCGCGCTCAGGCCATAGGCGCTCAGGAAGCCGCCTCTGCGCACCGCGCGGTACGAACGGCGGAAGCCGTCTTCCGCGATGCCGTCGAACACCACGTCCGCGCCGCCCTCCATCGCCTCGACGAAGTCCTCGCGCTCGTAGTCGATCGGCGTCGCCCCGAACGACGCGACGAGGTCCGCGTGTCGCGCGCGCGCCGCGCCGAACACCTCGAGCCCCGCGAGCCGACCGAGCACCATGAGCGGCTGACCGACCGCGCCGGCCGCGCCGATCACGAGGATGCGCTGGCCTCGCCGCACCTTCGCGTGCCGATGGAGGAGCTGGTACGCGGTCATCCACGACAACACGAGGGAGACCGCCTCCGCCGGGTCGACCGACGTCGGCACGTCGACGACGCGCGACGCGTCGAGCAGGCGATGCGTCGCGTAGCTCCCCGTCATCGTGAGGTCGGCCACCCGGCGACCGATCCGAGAGGCGTCCACGCCAGGACCGACCGCCTCCACCTCGCCGACGACGTCGTAGCCCGGCGTGAACGGCGGCTTCTCGCGGAGGTCCGGGTAGCTCCCCTTGCGGATGATCACGTCGGTGTACTGGACGCTCGCCGCGAGGGTGCGGACGAGGAGCTGCCCTCGGCCGGGCCGCGGGATCTCCGACTCTTCGAGGCGGAGATGCTCCGGTCCTCCGAAGCGGTCGAGGACGATGTGGTGTGCGTTCATGGCGGCTCTCCCTTCGCGTCCGACCATGCCGCCGGTCCGACCATGGCGCGTCCTGCGAGTTCGCATCGGACCCATGCGCGCTCGCATGGCGGCCTGCTATGGGTGCGCGATGGCCCGCGAGCCCACCGACTTCCGTTGGGACGATCTCAAGCTCTTCCTCGCCGCGTTCCGAACCCGCAGCCTCACCCAGGCCGCCGCCGCGCTCGGGCTGAACCAGTCCACGATGAGCCGGCGCCTCAGCGGGTTCGAGGAGGCGCTCGGAGCCCGGCTCTTCGATCGTACTCCGGAAGGCCTCTTGCCCACCGACGTGGCGGAGCGCCTGCTCGAGGCGGCGGAGCGCGCGGAGGCGGCGAGCCACGACGTGGGTCGGCTCGGCATGGGCGTCGATCGCGAGGTGCAAGGCGACGTGCGCATCGCGCTGGCCGACGGGATCGCGTTCTACCTCGCGGCGCCGCGGGTCGCCGCGCTGTACGCGGAGCACCCGGGCCTGCGGCTCCAGCTCGTGGTGAGCACGGAGAGCGCCGACCTCAGCCGGCGCGAGGCGGACGTCGCGGTGCGCTTCTTTCGCCCGCCGAGCGGCGACCTCGTGGCGAAGCGTCTCTACGAAGGCCCGTACGGGATCTTCGCCGCCCCGTCGCTCTCGGACCGCCTCGGTGCGGGCCGTCACGCGCTCCGCGAGCTCCCGTTCGTCGCGTGGGACGTGACGCAGGGGCACTACCCGGAGGCGCGCTGGGAGAACGAGGTCGGCGTGACGCCGATCGTGCGGGCGAGCTCGATGATGACCCGACTCGCGCTCGCGAACGCGGGCGTCGGCGCGATCCAGCTCACCCGCGAGTTCGGGCATGCGCTCGACGGCCTGGTCGAGCTCGCGACCGAGCCGATCGCGCTGCGCGCGGAGGTCTGGCTGGTGACCCATCAGGCGCTCCGGGACGTGCCGCGGATCCAGGCGGTGTGGCGGTGGATCGAGAGCCAGCTGGCGGCGTTCCCCTCGCCACCCCCACCTCCATGAGCGCGAGCGCGGACGGCCCGACATGAGATGACCCCGGCGGCGAGCTCGCGACCGTGGCTATCGAGTCAGCGAGACGTGCGCATCTACAGGCGGCTGACGCGAGCGCGCGGCTGTGCTGGGCCGGCAAGGGCAGTAGCGAGGCACGAGGCACGCAGCCTGCAGCCTGCCAAACGCGAGCGTGTTCAGCCGTCCGAGAGCGCGGTGGGGAGCTCGCCGCGCGCGGGCCGGACCACTCCGCGTTCGGTGTACAGCGCGTCGACGAGGCGCGCGGGGGTCACGTCGAATGCGGGATGACGGCACCCGATGCCGTCCGCGACGAGGATCCGCTCGCCGATCCGTACGACCTCGTCGCGGGATCGCTGCTCGATGGGGACCTCGGACCCGCCCGCGCACGCGAGGTCGACGGTGCTGAACGGCGCCGCCACGGTGAACGGGACGCCGTGCGCGCGGGCGAGCACCGCGTGCGTGTACGTGCCGATCTTGTTGGCGACGTCCCCGTTCGCGCAGACCCGGTCGCTCCCCACGACCACGAAGTCGATCTCACCCCGGGAAAAGAAGTGGCCCGACATCCCGTCGGTGATCACCTCCACGTCGATCCCGTCGGCGTGGAGCTCCCACGACGTGAGGCGCGCGCCCTGGAGATACGGGCGCGTCTCGCTCGCGAGCACCCGCACTCGCTTGCCGGCGGCCCGCGCCGCGCGGATCACCCCGAGCGCCGTGCCGTAGCCGCCGGTCGCGAGCGCCCCCGCGTTGCAGTGCGTCAGGATCGTCGCGTCGTCAGGGACGTCCCGCGCGCCGAGCTCGCCCATCGTCCGACACGCCGCGACGTCGTCGGTGTGGATCCGCTCCGCCTCGGCCAAGAGCGCGCGCGCACGCTCGTCGGGCTCGCTCGCCGCGACCGCCTCGGCGCGATGCAACATGCGTTTCACCGCCCACGCGAGGTTCACCGCGGTGGGCCGGGTGGCGTCGAGGCGATGGCCGGCCGCGCGCATCGCAGCGAGGAACGCCGGGCCCGGCTCCCGGCTGGCCGACGCCGCGAGGACGAGACCGTACGCGGCGCTGATCCCGATCGCGGGTGCGCCGCGCACCACCATGTCGCGGATCGAGGCCTCGACCTGCTCGGGCCGCGCGTACCGGTGATAGACGACCTCGGTGGGGAGGCGACGCTGATCGAGCATCACGACCTCGGAGGTGGTCGGCTCGTACTCGACCGCAAAGAATCCTTGCTCGCTCCCCGAGAGGGGGGCGCGCGACAGCTCCGGCCGGCTCGGGCGACTCATCGGGCTCCTCCGCGCATCGGTGGTGGCCCGTGGCGTATCAGATGCGCGGGCGCCCCGAAAGCTGCGTCAGAGGAAGCACATCCCGAGGAGGCAGACCGGCGGCAGCAGGCAGGGCGGGTTCGTCCCGCACCGGCACGCGCCTGCGCTGCAGCTGTCCGCCGCGTCCCCGCAGTCGCGACCGCAACCTCCGCAGTTGGAGTCGTCGTTCTGGATGTCGCGGCAGTTGCCCGAGCAGCACTGGAACGTGCCGCTGCACGTCCGTCCGCACGCCCCGCAGTTGCCGACGTCGGTCATCGGGTTGATGCAGCGCCCATCGCAGCACTGCTGCCCGCCCGCGCACGCCGCGCCGCTGCCGCACCGGCAGGTGCCGACCGTACAGGTCTCGCCCGGGCCGCACGCCGGCGAGCACGGGACGTCGGTGGTGCAGGTCCCACCCATGCACACGGCGCCGCCGGTGCACGGGTTGCCGCACATCCCGCAGTTCATCCCGTCCGTCGACGTGTCGACGCACGAGGTGCCGCAGCAGGTCGCCCCCGCGGTGCACGCGCCCGCGGCGCCGCAGCGACACACGGAGTCGACGCACGTCGCGTCGCCGGTGCACGCCGGAGTGCACGGCTCGGCTACGCACATGCCGTTGTCACAGATCTGCCCGGTCCCGCACGGTTGCCCGCAGCCGCCGCAGTTCGCGTCGTCGTTGAGGACGTCGGCGCACATCCCGCCACAGCAGATCTCACTGCCCGTGCACACCGGACCGGTCCCACACCGGCACTCGCCCGCCGCGCACACGTTGCCTCGGCCCATGCAGTTCAGGCCGCACATCCCGCAGTCCTCGAACGTGTTCGTCAAGTTGACGCACGCCCCCGAGCAGCACGTCCGGCCGCCGCCGCACGTGCTGTCCGGCTCGCACGCCGTGACGCAACTTCCGTTGTGACACACGGTCCCCGCGCCGCAGGCCATCGCGCAGGCCCCTCCGCCGCCGGAGTC
>JBFWYI010000069.1:0-55822 GCA_050186575.1 Sandaracinaceae bacterium
CCCGCGACTTGGCGTGCTCATCCTGAGACGGTCATCGCACGAATCGTTCGACGAGCTCGACGTCCACAACATGCAGCAGAGAATCTCCAGCGCCTAACGCTTAGATTTGAGGGGATCCATCAGAATCCGAGTCCGAGTCCGAGTAGTCCGAGTCCGAGTCCGAGTAGTCCGAGTCCGAGTCCGTTTCCGAGTCCGAGTCCGAGTCCGTTTCCGAGTCCGTTTCCGATTCCGTCTCCGTTTCCGAGTCCGATTCCGTTTCCGATTCCGTTTCCGTTTCCCAGTCCGATTCCGAGTCCGTTTCCGTTTCCGTGTCCGTTTCCGTGTCCGTGTCCGAGGCGATTCCCTCAGTCGTCGCGCTTCCCCGACACGCTCGTCGCGTCGTCGTCGAGGGTGGCCATCTCGTCGATCGGTCCGCGGCGCGATACCCCGTCGGCGGCGGACTTCTTGATCAGCTCACCGAGGTCGTGGCGCGCCGTGACCTCGACGATTCCCGGCACGTCGGATCGACCGAGCATCGCCTCGATCTCTTGCACCCTCACGCGGTACGCGGAGCTGTTTGGGTTTCGGATCGCGAGGTTGCGATACACCGTGAGCGCCTCGCGGCCCTTGCCGACCTTGAGCAGCAACTCCGCTTGCTGAGCCACGTCGAGCACGTCCGTCGACATGCCCGACTCGTCGTTCCACGCGCTGAGCGCGCTCGAGGTCTCGCCGCGACCCCAGCCGCTGCCATGCGCGCGTGTCGCGGCGCGGCGCTTGTCGAGCCAGTGCACCGACGCGGCGCGGGGCGGCATCGGCTCCACCGCCTCGCCGAGCGCGCGACGCACCGCGATGATGTCGGCGAGGATCTCCCGCGCCCGCAGATCCGTCGGCTCGTCGACGACGATCCGACGATACGCCGCGTCCGCCGGCGTGAGCTGCCCCATCCGGAGCTGGAACGCCGCCACGCCGTGGCCCTCCATCGGCAACGTGCGTTGCGATTCTTCGTCCGCCTCGATCCGCTCCGTCTCCGCCTCGGTCACCGCCACGAGGCGCGCCAGCCGCTCCGCGAGCTCGCGTTCCCCCGCCGCCTCCGCCGCGCGCAGCGCGCCGACGAGGTGGCGACCGCGCAGGAGCGCGAGCACCGAGTCGCGCGCCGCCGCCGGCACGGGCGACACCGCCTGGCGCCACTCGCCCTCCATCAGCGCGCAGAGGCTGGCGTGGTAGGCGAGCTCCGGCTCGCTCGTCTCCTCCTCCGACAACCGCCGCTCGAGCTCCACCCGCGCCTCGGGCGCGCGCGCGCGCCGCACCTGGGTGACCACCTCGACGAGCGTCTCGGTCGCCGGCGCGAGCGCGGCGTCGAGCAGCTGGGCGAGCGCGCGACCGGGCGCGGTGTCCCGCTCACGGAGCGCATAGAGCACGCTCCGCGCTTCGGCGTACCGGTAGCGATCGACCAGGGACGACGCGAGCCCGAGATCCAACTCCGGCAGCGTCCCGCCCGCCTCGATGGGCGAGCCGGCGCGCAGCGCGTCGAGCTGGGCGGAGAGCCGCTCCGACGCCTCGTCGCCGCGCTCGATCGCGGCGCGCGCGAACTCGATCGCGCTCGACGCGAGCCCGCGCGCGAACAACGCGGCGACCACGCGATCGGAAGCCGGGAGCCCCGCCGACACCGATCACACGCTATCACGGGCCGCCGCGCCCGCGCTGCCGGCGGTGTCCCGACGCAGAGGCTCTACGCTTCGTCGGCGACGCGCGGCTTGAGCGGCCGGAACCAGCGCACCATCAGCACCGCGTTGAGCGCGATCATCAGCCCCGCGAAGAGCACGAGGAAGAGCGCCCACACGTACGTCCCCGGGGCGTCGCCCTCGAGGAGCACGAACGCGTCGTCGCCGAGCCCCTCGCCCTCCCCGAGCGCCGCCGCGACGCCCGACACGCGGCCGCCGAGGTCGCGGAAGCGCACCAGCCGCCCGGTGTGCTCGAGGGCGGCCAGCGCGTCGGGTCCGTCCTCGACGTGCACGTAGATCGCGCGCTGTCCCGCGAGCGGATAGACGACGTAGGACGTGCCGAGGATCACCCGCCGGTAGCGCACCGCGCGGCTGAGCATCGGCCGGCCCGTCAAGGTCACATGCGTATTGCTCTCGAGCGACGCCGGCGCGATCTGCGTCGCCTCCCCGAGATCGATGGTCCGACTCGGCGCGAAGAAGTACGCCACGTCGTGCCGCAGCGCGAGCGCGAGCCACGCCGCGCCGATGATCACCGCGGCCATCAGCGCCAGCGCGAGCGCGCGCCGTCCCTCGGGCGGGCTCGGCAGCGCGAGCAGCTCGGGGTCGACCGCGTTCGGGTCGCGCAGGGTGTCGGCCGTGTCGTCCATCGGCGAAGCTCGGGTACTGACACCCTTTATCGCCGAAGGTTCGACCCCCGCAAGGGGCAGATGAGCGCCCGGGTGGGGCGATCAGCTCGCGCGCCGCTGGGCGACGACGTAGCGGTCGTAGAGGCGCGGCAACGGCCAGCGCTCGAGGCGCTCGCGGTAGCCAGCGTCGGTCCGCTTCTCGGCCTTGCAGATCGCGTCGAGGAGCGCGGACCGGGAGCTGAACTCCTTGGTCACCGCGCTCAGCGTCGCGTGGAGGCGGAGGAGCTTCGCGTTGGAGACCCGCTCGAGGCCCTTGTCCTCGGAGACACGGTCGAGCCAGAGATCGTCGGTCGCGAGATCGCGCACGGCCTTGACCAGATCTTCCTTGGAGCCGAAGCGCTCCTTGACCTGCGCGAGAGGGGAACCCGTCATCACCTTTGCTCCTGAGCCACCCGGGCGGTCTCGCCCGGCCAAAAACGCCTGATTCGCGCGGGATCTCCCCGAACCCGGGGCGTCCTCCTCGCGAGGGCCGTGGGGTTAGCACGCGTCCACGGGGCCAGGCAAGCGGCGCCCTCGGCGACGCTCGCGCGACGGCGAGACTATGCATTGCCGCCCCCCGGACGCTCGTTCAGTATGGCCGCTCGCCTGCCTCCTCGAGGCGCGGCGAAAAGCGCCGAGGGTCGAAGCCGAGAATGTCCAGCGCGGAGCTCGTCCACCTCCACGTCCACTCCGAGTTCTCGATGCTCGATGGCGCGATCCGCCTGGACGCCATGATCGCGCGCGCGAAGACGCTGGGGATGCGGTCGCTCGCGCTGACCGACCACGACAACATGCATGCCGCAGTACGCTTCCACAAGGCGTGCAAGGCGGCGGAGATCGCGCCGATCCTCGGCTGCGAGGTCAGCTTCACCCCGGGCGACCGTCGCGATCCGACGAACCGCCGCCAGCACCACCTCGTGCTCCTCGCCGCGAGCCAGGAGGGCTACGCGAACCTCGTCCGGCTCAACAGCCTCGGCTGGGTCGAGACCGGCACGCGGCCTCGCATCGATCCCGAGGTGCTGCGCGCCCACAGCAAGGGCGTGGTCGGCATGACCGCGTGCATGGGCGGCTACGTCGCGCAAGAGATCTTGCAAAAGGGCGAGGCGGCCGGCCGCGCCGCGCTGGGCGTCCTCGGCGAGTGCTTCGAGCCCGGGCGGCTGTTCGTCGAGCTCCAGGACCATGGCCTCCCCGAGCAGGGCCCGCTCAACGAGATCCTCGTCGAGCTCGCGCAGGACCTCGCGCTCCAGACGGTGGCGACCAACGACTGTCATTACCTCTTGCAGGAGCAGGCGCGCGCGCAGCTCACCCTCCAGTGCATCGGGGCGCGCAGCACCCTCGCCGAGATGGAGCGCGCGCATCACGGCGCCGACCGGATGTTCCTCGCGAGCCCCGAGGAGATGGCGGACCGCTTCCGTCACGTCCCCGACGCCGTTCGCAACACGCTGCTCGTCGCGGAGATGTGCGCTGGCGCGTGCACCCCCCTCGCGAGCCCGAAGCTCCCGCGGTTCGAGACCCCCGGCGGCGCGACGGAGAGCGACTACCTCATCGAGCTCTCGAAAGCGGGCTTGCGCCAGCGCATCGACGAGCTCGAGCGCCTCGGCGCCTCGATCGATCACGCCGTATACCGCGCGCGCCTCGACGAGGAGCTCGGGATCATCGTCGCGATGGGGTTCCCCGGCTACTTCCTCATCGTCCAGGACTTCATCAACCACGCCAAGCAGCGCGGCATCCCCGTCGGCCCCGGGCGCGGCTCGGGCGCGGGCTCGCTCGTCGCGTACGCGCTCCGCATCACCGACCTCGACCCCATCCGCTACGGCCTCCTCTTCGAGCGCTTCCTCAACCCCGAGCGCGTGTCCATGCCCGACTTCGACGTCGACTTCTGCATGGACCGCCGCGACGAGGTGATCACCTACGTCCGTCAGAAGTACGGCGAGTCGAGCGTCGGACAGATCGCGACGTTCCATCAGCTCAAGAGCAAGAGCGTCGTCCGCGACGTCGGTCGCGTGATGGGCATGACGCCCGCCGACGCCGGCCGCATCGCCGAGATGATCCCCGAGCCGGTGCAGGGCAAGACCGTCCCCATCGCCGCCGCGATGAAGGAGGAGCCGCGCCTCAAGGCCGCCTACAACGACGATCCCGGCGTCAAGGATCTCCTCGACACCGCGATGCAGCTCGAGAACCTGAACCGCCACGCCGGCATGCACGCCGCGGGCGTGGTGATCAGCGAGGGCCCGCTCTGGGATCACGTCCCCGTCTTCTGCCCCGAGCCGCAGACCTACGTCACCCAGTACGACAAGGACGACGTCGAGGCGGCCGGCCTCGTCAAGTTCGATTTCCTCGGACTGAAGACGCTCACCGTGATCGACGTCGCGGTCGCGCTCATCGACAAGCGCCCCGACCGCGAGGGACAGCCGTTCGACATCAACTCGATCCCCATGGACGACAAGGCGACGTTCTCGCTCTTACAGTCCGGCGAGACCACGAACGTCTTCCAGCTCGAGTCGTCGGGCATGCAGGGCCTCTTCCGGCAGCTCAAGCCCGACTGCTTCGAAGACATCGTCGCCGCGGTCGCGCTCTATCGTCCCGGTCCGCTCGGCACCGGCATGGTCGAGGACTTCGTTCAGCGCAAGCACGGCCGCATCAAGGTCGAGTACCCCGATCCCTGCTTGGAGCAGACGCTCAAGGACACCTACGGCGTCATCGTCTACCAGGAACAGGTCATGCAGATCGCGCGCGTCATGAGCGGCTACTCGCTCGGCGGCGCGGATCTCTTGCGCCGCGCGATGGGCAAGAAGAAGGAATCGGAGATGGCGAAGCAGCGCGCCGTCTTCGTCGAGGGGGCGGAGAAGAACGGCCACGCCGCGGAGAAGGCGGGCACCATCTTCGATCTCGTCGCGCACTTCGCGGGCTACGGCTTCAACAAGTCGCACTCCGCCGCGTACGCGCTCATCACGTACCAGACCGCGTACCTCAAGGCGCATTACCCGGTGGAGTTCGTCGCCGCCACGCTCACCGCCGACAAGGACAAGACCGAGAAGGTCGTCCGCACCGTCGCCGAGGCGCGCGCGATGGGCATCACCGTGCTGCCGCCGGACGTGAACGAGTCCGCGATCGACTTCACCGTCGTCTACGACCCGAGCAAACCCGCCAAGAAGCGCCGACCCGATCGCCCCGCCTCGATGGGCGGTTCGGTGCGCGACCCGATGCACCCCGCCATCCGGTTCGGACTCGGCGGAGTGAAGGGCATCGGCGAGGCCGCGCTCGAGGCGATCTTCGAGGCGCGCCAGGAGGAGAGCCAGCACCAGCCGTTCAGCGACGTCTACGACCTCGCGAGCCGCGTGGACCTCAAGCGCGTCAACAAGGGTGTCATCGAAGCGCTCGTCCAGTGCGGCGCGTTCGACGCTGTCCACGAGAGTATCGGGGTACACCGCGCCTCCGCCCACGCCGCCATCGAAGCGGCGCTCGAGCGTGGCAAGCGCGCGAGCCTCGACCGCGAGGTCGGCCAGACCAGCCTCTTCGGCATGCTCGAGCCGGCCGAGGCGCGCGCGAGCACCCACACCGGCGCGGCCAGCTTCCCGCGCGTCGAGCCGTGGGACCTCAAGGACCAGCTCACCCGCGAGAAGATCACCCTCGGCTTCTACGTCTCGGGCCACCCGCTCGAGCGTTACAAGACCGAGCTACGCCGCTTCTGCGACGCCACCACCTCGACGCTCGCCGGCAAGAAGGAGAGCGCCCGCGTCACCATCGGAGGCTCCGTCGAGGGCTACCGCGAGCGCGTCACCAAGAGCGGCGGCAAGATGGCGTTCTTCCACCTCGAGGACGCCGAGGGCCGCATCGAGGTGATCGTCCGGGCGCGCGCGCTCGAGACCTCGCGAGACGCCTTGACGGGCGGCGACCCGGTCTTGCTCACCGCAGACTTCCGCTACGAGCGCGATCGCCGCAACGAAGATGGACCGATGGAGGCCAAGCTCATCCTCCTCGAGGCCACCCCGCTCGCCGCCGCGCTGAGGAGCAAGACGAAGTCCGTGAAGCTCCGCCTCAAGGTCGAGCGCACCGACCGGCAGAAGCTCGAGTCGCTCAAGAAGGCGCTCGAAGCGAACCCCGGCCCCTGCCCCGTCGCGCTCGAGCTGATCAGCGCCGACGGCTGGACCGTCCACACCATCGACCTAGGCCTACGGGTCGAGCCGGGCGAAGCGTTCCTCGGCGCCCTCGAGCGCCTCTTCGGCGAGAAGGTGTGCGAGATGCTCTCCGAGGGAGGCGGCCGCCGCGCGAGCGCCGCCCACGAGCTCCGCGCCCGCGGCTGAGGGTGCGCGAGCCCGTAGCGGACGCGCCCGCGCGGGGCGTAGATTGCCGCGATGGGACTCACCGACCTCATCCTCGGCAACTACAAGCGCGTGGCCGACCGCCTCGGCCTCGTCATCGAGGACGGCCGCATCCACGGCGTGCTCGAGGGCGTACCGATCCAGGTGTGGTTCGGCCCGCACGCCACGCACATCGTCGCGATGCTCCCGCGCCCGGCGCAGGTCGACGTCAGCGTGGCCACCAAGGGCCTCATCGCGAAGCTCGCCGATCTCTTCGGCAGCCACCGCGATGGCATCGGCGACCCCGCGTTCGACAAGGTGTTTGCCGTCAAGGCATCGGACCTCACGCGCGCCGCCGGGCTCTTGGATCCGGCGGCGCGGAACGCGTTGCTCGCCTCCGAAGATGCCGGCCAGCACCCCGCGGTCGACGCCCACTCCGTCCACCTGCGCCGCTTCAGCCAAGGCGGCTGGGGCGACAGCGAGCAGATGATCGACGGCGACTTCCACGCCGCCGTCCGACTCGCGAAGGTGATCGGCGACTCGTTCGGCGCGCACTATCGGTAGCCGGGACCGTGGATCGGCGCATCGCTCCGAGCGTCGTCCGCGTCATCGCGGCGCGTGTCGCTCGGGTCGTGGTGTCGCCGGCGGAGCGCGGCGGCGAGCAGGCGAGACGAGCCCGTCTGGCTGACCGCCCGAGCTCGTCCGCCCTGAGCTCGTCCGCCCCGAGCTCGTCGTCCGGTCGTGGGGCTGCGGGTCGTGGAGCTGCGCGTCGCGGGCCGCGGATCAGGCCGCGCGGCGACGGGCCGGCACGGCCCCGCGCGTGGTCACGATCGAGACCGACTCGTCCACGATGTCGCTGAGCGCCGAGGCCAGCGCGTGCATCGCGTGGCGCCCGCGGCCGGCCTTGCTCCCCGCGTCGAGGAACAGCTGCCCCTGCGCCTCGGGCGTCATGTGTGCCACGAGGGCGCGGATGATCGAAGAACGCGCGCCCAGGGTGTCAGGATCCCAACGGTCCCCGCCGACCAGCGCGGCCGCGCACAGCGTCCCGGAGCCCGCCACCTCGCGGACCCGCTCCCGCACGCGGAGCGCCAGGTCCGAAGAAGACTCGTCCATCCGCTGGAGGATGATCGCGATGTCGTCGGCCTCGGCGCGAAGGGGCTCCACCCAATCGGACCAGTTGCCGTCGCGCTCCGCGACCAATACCGCGACCCTGTGCTGAGCGACCCTGTGCTGAGCGACCGTGTGCTGAGCGACCGTGTGCTGAGCGACGCTGTGTTGACTACTCATCTCGAGCTCCGACCATCTCTCTCGAACCAGGCACGTCGGTTCTGACCGGGGGTCAGCAATCACAGTGCCAAATCTCTCTCGGGCCGTTGCACGCCACGCGGCAGTCGCGAACGTCAACGGAATGTCTCGTCAGAGACGCGGAGTGTGCCGAGCCCACCACGCCTGGCTCTTCTCTGACGCGTTGCCCGCCCCGAAGTTCTGGGGCGGCCAGATCGCCCCAATCGGGGCGAACGGCGACCGCTTTTGACGCGTTGCGCCGCGTGCGTCAAGCCCCAAGACGCCGACCCGCGCGGAACCATGCCAACCCGAGCGTGAGAACCCCCACTCTCGAGCTGGCGCGCGTGTCCTTGACGCGGGGAACCCGTATTGCTAGTTCCGGCGCTACACGAAGGCCGCCATCCCGCGGGCCGTTAGCTCAGTGGTAGAGCAGCGGGCTTTTAACCCGTCGGTCGCAGGTTCGACCCCTGCACGGCTCAACGCAGTACTTCTCCAGTCCCCATCGTCTAGAGGCCCAGGACATCGCCCTTTCACGGCGACGACGGGGGTTCGAATCCCCCTGGGGACGCTCCATTACTGACACCGGCGGGTTCCTCGCCGAGGATCGCCGGCCCGAAGACGGCCGAGCCCTCGATCTGCCAGCGCTTGCGGCCCTCGGCGTCGAGCACCGGGAAGGCGTGGAGGCCCTTCGGGAAGAGGAGGGCGAGTGTCTCGCGCGCCTGGGGTGACGGCTCCGTCAGCGTCAGGCGCATCTCCTGGAGCCGCTCCCGGATCCGCTGCTCCAGCCGGCGGGCGGTCAGCGACACGGGCTCCTCCGCACGCTGCTTGGCCGCCAGGCGCTTCAGCTCGGCCTCGACACGCTTCAGCTCGCCTTCGGTCTCCTGGAGTGCGTTGTAGAGCGCTGCGACCTCGCCGTTCGTCGCCTTGATGGCTCGCAGGAGGCGCTCCATCTCGGTCTGGAGCCTTGTGGCCTCCATCGTCAGCTCATCGAGCGGGCGCGGACGCGCCGCGCGCATCCGCTCTTCGAGCCGGCGGCGTACGACGGCCATCAGCTCCTCGACGAGCCCGTGCTCGACGATCTCCTTCGCGAGGAAGTTCGTCACCGCCGCGTCGAGCTTGTCCATCGGCCTTCGGCGCTCGTTCGTGCAAACGACGCTGCCCCGGTCGCGGTGGTACGCGCAGGTGTACGCGCGGATCGTCTCTTTGCCGTCCTTCGAGTTGCACACCTGGACAGGCCCGCCGCACTCGCCGCATCGGAGGAGTCCCGAGAGCAAGTACTTCGGCGGCCGACCGACGCGCTTGCCGGTCGGGTCCAGCCGCTTGCCGGGGCGTCGCGCCTGCGCCGCGGCCCACAGCTCGTCCGAGACGATCCGCAGCTGCGGTGCCGGCACCTCCATCCACTCGTCTCGCGGACGCTCGATGCGGACCCGTGTCCCGCCCCGGTACGTCTTCTCCATGCGGTTCCACGGGATGAGCCCGAGGTAGCGCCGATTGCACAGGATGGAGTTGACGGTCGTGTACGCCCAGCTCCCGGTCCCCCGCCGGCCGGCGCGCGGCGAACGCTCGCCCTTCTCGTTCAGCTTCGTCGCGATCGCGCGGAGCCCGAGCCCCTTCGCATACGACTCGAAGGTCCACACGATGACCGCGGCCTCGCGCTCGTTGATCACGTACTCGGTGCGCAGCTTTCGCGGCTTGCCGTCCGGCCCTTCGACAAAGATCTGTTTGTTGTCGTAGCCGTAGACCCTGCCCCCCGCGTTGAACCCGTCGCTGGCCTTCGTCTTCAGGTGCTCGTGCACGCGCGAGGAGATCTTCTCCCGCTCCATCTCGGACGCGAAGTTGCGGATCGCTACCACGAGCTTGTCGGTCGGCTTGTCGAAGCTGACCTCCTCGTTCGTGAAGTAGTAGAAGAGCCGGACGCCCGCGTCGAACAGCTCCTGCATGATGAGACCGGTGCGAAGCATGTCGCCCCCGAGGCGGGACTCATCGCGCATCACAATCGCGTCGAACTTCCCGGCGTTCGCATCTGCAAGCATGCGGAAGAGCTGAGGCCGCTTCTTGAACTCGGCGCGGCTCCGCGCGTCCTCGCGATATACGAACTCGTCGGGCAACACAGCGCCGCGGGCCTCAACCCAAGCCCGCGCCTCGCGAACCTGCACGTCGGTCGACGCAAGCTGCTCGTCCGTGCTCTTACGCGGATACGCCGCGAATACTCGCGGCTCCCTCTTCTCGCGGCGCCTCACAGCGACTGCTCCTCGGCGAGAGCTTGATCGATGAGCAGATCTGCGAGCAAGCCCATCGCAGATCGGATTGCGCCACGGCGCTCGGTGTCGCTCGCACCGAACTCGACCCAGAACCAGCGCCGCAGCACCGACGAGGTCGCCTCCCCGCTCGCCGTCGGAATGCGGTACGCGAGCCGGTGCTCGCACTCGGGGTCGAACACGTCGACCTCGACGACGCCGCTGTCGAGAGTGCACTCGGCGTCGGCGACGTGGGCCACGATGAGCAAGGCGTCGTCAAGATCGCCGTCGACCTCCACGCGGAGCGCGACCTCTCGGCGACGCACGTGCACAGCGACCTGTGGCTCTCCGTCAGTCCCGATCTCGATCAGCCGCCGCGGCGGCACCGGCCGTCGGAGCAGGCGCGGACCGAGGAGTCCATATCGTCGCATGCGCCTGAGCGCGTCGGCACCGACGACGCCGTGGTCCGCCTTCGAGATCGGCTCGCGCAGCGCAATCGCTGGATGCGTATGGTTCATGTCCATGATCACCTCCGGCCGCTGATAGGCGATCGGCGCATCAGTCTGCGATGACCGCGAGGTGTCGCCTCGCGCGCTCCGCCCTCGCACCGTGCGCACCGGACCCGATCACCAGCCCGCTCTCAGGCATCGGCGCCGATGCAGAGCCGGCGACGCACGTACGTCGTGGCAGCGCGCGCGAGAAGGCCCTTCGCGATACGTCACGCATCGTTGCTCCCCGCCACGACGCGCGGAAACGCAAGGTCTAGCCCACTCGACCCCCGCGGCAGTGCGACGCGGACCGTGCTCGTCTTCCCTTTCACAAGAGAGAAGCGCGGGGCCTTCTTGCGCTGCTTGAGCAGCTCGTGGACGTGCACCATCTCCGCGCGAGTCACGGCCCAGACCCGCCGCTCTTCGCGCAGGACGAAGAGAAACAACTGGGTCGACCGGCGGCCGAACTTCGAGTCGTCATCCATCTTCGAGAGCGTGACGGTGTAAATCGCGTTCCCGCGCCCGCTGCGGCGCGACAGTGAGACCACGTAGGCATCCACGCCCTCATCGTTGATGCGAAGGGGCTCAGCGACCTCGGGCTCCCCGACCAGCTTCACGCCGCCGACGGATGAGACCGATGCCCAGTTCGGCCGGCCCTCCTGGTACACGTCGAGCGCGAGCCCCACCGCTGCGAGGCGCTCGTGCAGAACGTCTTCCACGCTCGGCAGGTCCTCAGCGCGGCTCACCCTCGCAACACCCGCTGCGGGAAGCGACGAGCGAGCGGCAAGCAACGTCCGCGCGCCGAGGTGCGCGAGGCGCCGGACCACTTCGTCCTCCGACCCGAGCTGCTCCCGCAGCTCACGAACCAGATCTCGGACTTCGGGCGGCCATCTCATGATGCCACCTAACACCTTGACTACGCTTCCGCAACACCTATACATGTCCTATGGTTATGCAGGCGAACGAAACGCTCTTCGGCTTCAGACTGCCTGCTGCGACGAAGCAGCGTCTGCTGGCCGTGATGAAGACTCGCACATACCTCCCTTCGCTCAGGGCGACCGTGCTCTTCGTGCTCGACACGGGACTGGAGGCACTCGACGCGAAAGAAAGGGCTCGCCAGTGACGCGCGTCACCATCGACGCCGTCCTCGCCGACGAGAACCTGCGCGCATCGTGGAGCGCGACTCGAAAGCGGTCGCAGTTCGCCGTTCTCGACGAGGACGGGCACGAGGTCGACGGCGACGCCGAGGCGCTCGAAGCTGCGCTCACGATCCCGGTCGCGGGCCTCGCGGAGCTGCTCGCCGACGTGGTCGATCTCGGGCACGTCGGTGGCGGCTACGGCCACCACTACGACATCACCGCGAACACGGTCCGCGCGATCCAGATCGAAGGGCGCGAGGTATTCGGGCACGACATCCACACGCGCGTGCTCCAGCGCGCATTCGTCGGCGTCGTCGGACCGTACGTCGAGGCGCAGCTCCATCCGAGCCTTTTCAGCTTCCGACCGCAGCGCGACCGCATCGCCGCGCTCCTCGGCGTTCGCCGGCTGATCCGCCGCAAGCACTTCCACGCCTGCAAAGTCGACGTGCGGAAGTTCTTCCCGAGCGTCCGCATCGACCAGATCTGCGAAGCGCTCCGACGGCTCGTGCCGCAGGTCGACGAGCAGTTGCTCCGGCTCGCCACCTGGTTCTGCACCGCCGACATCGCGCGGCAGGGCCCCGAGTTCAGCGCGCCCCTCTTTGCGCTGTACCAGGGCGCCGTCGTGGCGCCGATGCTGTCGAACGTCGTCGGTGCCGTGATGCTCGACGACCCGTTCCATCGCGTGATGGGAGGCCGGGTCGGGTACTTCCGCTACGCCGACGACATCTTCCTGATCGGTGCCGACCCCCGAACCGTCACGCATGCCCGCGACGTCGTCGCCGACCTCATCGAGGAGGCCGGCTGGGAGGTCCACCCCGAGAAGACGATGGGGTGCGCTGTGGACCTGCGGGAGACCTGGGTGGATTGGCTCGGGAAGCGCGTAACGGCCTCCGGCGTGATCACGAGCGCGGACGCTCTCGCCGACCGTGTGGGCGCCGTCCTCGGCGCGGAACCCCGCAGCCCCGAGCTGCACCGCGCCGCGGTCGCTCTCGTGCAGGACCTCGTGCTCGACCCGCGGAGCGTCGTCGACGGCGTCGTCGATCTCCTTCGCGCCGAGTCGCGACCGCATGCGAAAGCCGTCACCGCGCAGGTCGCGCACTTCATGCCCTGGCGCCGCAAGACGATGCGGCGCGCCGACTCGATCCTGTCGTCGCTCCCCATGACGACGAGTACGCGCTGCTGACTACCCTGACGATCACCGCCTGCTGAAATAACCCTGAAGATCACAAGCCTGCTGATACACCGCCTGTACAACGCGCCTAGCCGATCCCCGAGAACCTGATGACGACCAGCCTGAACGAAGCCCTACTGACGGAAGAGACGCCCGTCTGATGGATACGTAGATGGTGGGACGGGTGCCTCGGCACCGGTCGTAGAGCATCGCGCCTCGACGACCGCACGTTCCGCCCCGGCCCGAGGCATGCGAGACCTCGGGCCGGACAACTGCTCACTCGCGAACACGAACCAGCCGAGACGACGTTCGACCTGGCGCCCCCTTCGGCTCGCGGTACCCACGCTGCACGTCAGCCGGTCACGTCTTGCGACCCAGTACCAATGCCCTTCCCTGTCGACACGTATGACGAGCGCGAGATGTTCGGCGTGTCGTTCGCGTTCGTCGCTGCCTTCCCGACGCCCGAGACCATTGCAGCCGTAATGCCCATCGCGGACCGGCTCCACAACGCCGCAGCGATGCGCCGCGAGCTGGGCTCGCCGCCTCCGGGACACGCAGTGCGCCGCCGGTCATGGGGCCCCTGGTCTGTATCGAACGCGACCGTCGTCTCGATCCCCGACGAGTTCCTCGACGCCCACGCAGCGGAGGTCGCAGACGTCCTGGCAGGACCGCCAGCGCGCGCGACGCAGGCCGTCGCGGCGGGGTTCTTCGACACCCACCGCGACGCGCAGCTCGGGCTGCTGCGCCGCCGCATCGAAGTCGACCCCGAACGGTGGGCGTACGATGTCGCGCACGGCAACGAGCGCGAGATGATGCTGCTCGCCGAACACACCCGGGACTGGGCGCCGTGGGTGCCGCTAATCAACTTCGCCGTGGCGCTTCGCGAGTTGGACCAGTCGAGCCCTGTACTCCGCGCCGCCGAGCATCGCCTCCGACTCATCGCCCGACGGTTGCTGGATGCACAGGGATTTGCCGCGGTGCGTGTCGACGACACGCTCGGGCTGCGACCGCAGATAGAGCGCGCAGTGCGCTCGTTGCTCGGGTCGTAGCGAAACACCCCCCAACAAAGTCGGGAGGACGAGCGCGAAACTCCCCGCGTCTTCCACAGGGGATCCGCGACGCATAAAATGTGCCTCGTGGAGCCGCACGAACCCAGGACCGTCGGCCAGCTGCTCGGCCTCGATCCCGAGGCCATGGCCCACGTGCGGTTGTACGACGTCGGCTCCGAGCCGGTGTCGCGGCGGCGCTCCACGTCCTTTACGCGCGCACGTCGCCTTCCCCCGCGGAGCCTCGTCCCTTACCTCCGCGACGCCGAGGCTGGCGCCAGCGACGCCGACATCGCCCGCGCGGCAGGGTGCACGGTGGCGCAGGTTCGCCGAGCTCGTCTCGCCCATGGGATCCGGCGACCCAATGGCCGACCATCGACCGAGGCTCGGGCCACCGCATTGGCGACTGCGGTGCTCGGTGCACCCTTCGTTCCAGTGATCACCCACGTGCGCTCGGTCGTCGACGGTACGTTCGAGCCGCCACGCTACTTGACGCGCGAGAGCCTCGACTACTCAGCGTTCCTCCGCTGCGTCCGCGCTCTCCGTGACGCCGGCTTTGACCTCGCCACCATCTCCCGTGGCATCGGCGTACGCGAAGCAGACATCGACCGCGCGGAGAAGATCGCGAGGCGCGAATGACTCTTGGTGCCCTGCACTTCGCGACGATGACGAACGCCGAGCTGGTCGAGCGCGGCGTCCCCACTGATGTCGTCACGGCGGAGCGTGAGCGGCGGACCGGCCACGTCCGCCGGATCCAGCCCCGGTGGGCTCGAACCATCGGACTCTGGGGCGGCGTCGCTGACCTCCAGACCATCGCCGAGCGCGTTGACGTCGAGGTCGCGGCGGCGCGCGAGTACGCCCGCTATCGCGGTCTGCGTTGGCGAACGAAGCACCGCGCCTTCACGGCGGCACAGCTCGCCGTCCTTTCGCTCGCCTCGACCGGCACCTCGCGAGAGGCTGCCGCTCGGCTGGGTGTCCTTCCAGTCGAGGCCTGCATGTACCGAGCGGCAGCGACCGAGCTGCTGGTGCACAGCCAAGCGAGCCTGCCCGTCGTGCTTCGCTGGAGCCCACGCGACCTGGAGCGTGCTTGGCAGGAGCTCGACCTCCGCGTCGCCGCGCCCGAGCGCGAACAGCGCTCCATCCACGAGCCAGGCTATCTCGAACGCATCGTCGCCGAGGCTGAGCGGTGGGTCACCGACCACCCTGAGGATGAGCCGTGAGCGTCGTGGAGAGGATCCCTGGGACCGGTGATTGGCTCCTCGCCAGCATCGATGCCCGCGTCGAGCTGCGACTCCGCAAGGAACTTCGCAGCGCTCAGCGAGACCTCGATGCGGTCTTCGCGGGTCTGTGGGTCACGACGATCCGAGGCGATGTGTTGGTGGAGTTCGCCGGGGAACTCGCCGTCGCTCCGGAGGGGTGTCCGCTCGTCCACACGACGATTCCCACGTTCGAGACGTTCGTGGGCGTCGACGGTCTGCACCATGACGCCGTCATTCACCGCCCGCGCCTCGGTCGTGGGATGCCCCGGCTCAGCGTCCTCGTCGCCGACCCCGCCGGCATGAGCAGCGCCGAGTTGTTCGACGCCGTCGAAGCGAGCACTGAGCGAGTCGAAGAGATCTTGGTCGCCGCGCTCACCACGTGAGCTGGTGACCTCGCCCCGGCGTCAAGCAGGAGGTCTCCTCCCGGCCCCGGAGTACGCATCGTCGACGCCGGGAGGAGACGTCGTAGTGGACGTCGCCCGCGCGCCGACGCGCGGGCGTTGACTCGCGCCGAATGAGTGAGCAAGCGTGTGCGCCAATGAAGAAGTCGACCAAGCGACCCGCCCCGAAGAAGCGCCGCCCCACCCGCCCAGAGGCCACCGAGGTAGTCGTGCTCCCGCGCGGCGCGGACGCGCCGGACGACGACCTGGTGGAGGATGCCGTCACGAAGATCCGAGGCATCCTCGGTCACACGCTCGCGAAGGGAATGGAAGACGTAGGCGCCTACCTCCTCAAGACCTTCTACGACGACGACCCCGGTCTCTACGCCTCCGCGTCGCCGCGGAAGCACGCCTCGCTCCGCACGCTGATGGAACGCTGCGGAACGAAGGACCTGCCCGTCAGCACTACGTTCCTCTCCAACGCGATCCGTATGGCCATCGTCTCGCGCCAGCTCCCAAAGGGCGCTGCGTTCGGCCAGCTGCCGGTGAGTCATCGCGTGGAGCTGCTCCGGCTCCCGACCACCGAACAGATCGAGGACGCTGCGCAAGACATCATCGACGATGACGATGTCACGGTGCGCTCGCTTCGGGACACGGTGACGAAGATGCTCGGGCGGGGAGGCTCCGGTCGGGGGCGCCCGCGCACGCCGCCGGTCGTCCGAGCTGTGAACCAAGTTGCTGCGGCGCTCCGCAAGGAGGAGAGCTGGCACCTCGCGTTCCAGCGCGCCGACATCGATGCGCTCGACGACGGCAAGCGCGCGGAGCTTGAGGAAACCGTCGAGCGAGTGTCAACGCTCCTCGGGCGGCTCCAGAAGCTGCTCGCAAAGCGCTGAGCTGTTCCGACGTCGGAATGGTCCGTCGCCCCGCGATGAGGATCGCTCTCGCGGATCTCTCGCGCGTCCACTAGGCTGCCGGAGTGCCGTTCCGCGACACCCGCTGCACCCGGAGGAACCAATGAAACGCGTACACGTAGACATCAAGGGCTTGGCCCTTCCCCAGGAGCTGATGACGATCGATCAGGCCCTCGTAGCGCTCGGTGCGGAGTGCGACGACGACGTAAGTCCGCCGCACTACCAGTTCGAGCACGACGATCCCGCTGCCCTCCGGGCGCAAGTCCGCCAGGCGGTCGGGGAGGAGATCTATCAGAAGCTCGCGTGGGAGACGGACTCGGCGGACTGACGCGCCCGCGCTCGCCGACTGCCGTCGCCGTCAGTTCGCGCCGGCCCGCCGCGTCTCTCCGGGGCTGGGCCAATCGGCTTGTCCGCACGGCGCCCGAGCCGGTACCGTCGCGACTCAGCGGAAACCCACGAAACCATGGCCAAGCTCGAAGATCTCACCATCGGAGCGCGCGTCCGGGGGCTCACACCTCACGGAGTGGCCACGATCAAGGCTGTGACCTGGTTCGGGGAGCAGGGCGTGCAGGTCGTCTACGAGCCGGATGGCGGTGGCGTGGCGGACCTCCTGCTCTATCGCGATGACGAGCCGCGCCTTTCGCTCGACGCGAAGGCCCGCGCGTGGTCGTTCGACGCCGACGCGGATCTCTTTCGAGTCGTCTCGGAGGCGCTGCGGATCCGGCTCGCATGGCAGTTCGACCCGTACCTCGCGATCACGACGTCGAGCATCGATCCGCTGCCGCATCAGATCAGCGCGGTGTACGAGGAGATGCTGCCGCGGCAGCCGATGCGGTTCTTGCTCGCCGACGATCCGGGAGCGGGCAAGACGATCATGGCTGGCCTCCTCATCAAGGAGCTGCTCGTGCGAGGCGACCTCCAGCGCTGCCTCATCGTGTCTCCGGGAAGCCTCACCGATCAGTGGCAGGATGAGCTGTGGGAGAAGTTCGAGCTGGAGTTCGAGCTGCTCAGCCGCGGGATGATGGACGCCTCGCGCACCGCCAACCCGTTCGCCGACAAGAACCTCCTCATCGCGCGCCTCGACCAACTCTCGCGCAACGACGACCTGGTCGAGCGACTCAAGGCCGCCCCCGAGTGGGATCTCATCGTCTGCGACGAGGCGCACCGCATGAGCGCGCACTACGTGGGCGGCGAGGTGAAGTTCACGAAGCGCTACCACCTCGGGCGCGCGCTCGGCGAGAAGTGCCGCAACTTCCTCCTCATGACAGCGACGCCGCACAACGGACACGAGGACGACTTTCAGCTCTTCCTCGCGCTGCTCGATGGCGACCGCTTCGAGGGCCGGTTCCGCGACGGCGTCCATACGGCCGACCCGTCGGACCTGATGCGCCGCCTCATCAAGGAAGACCTCTACACCTTCGACAGCAAGAAGCTCTTCCCCGAGCGCAAGTCGTACACCGTCCAGTACGACCTCTCGCCCGACGAGGCGCTCCTCTACGCCGAGGTCACGAAGTACGTCCGCGAGGAGATGAACCGCGCCGAGCGGCTCGCCGCCCAGCAGGGCGATCAGTCTCGCCGAGTAAACGTCGGCTTCGCGCTCATGACCCTCCAGCGGCGGCTCGCGTCGTCGCCTGAGGCGATTCTGAGGAGCATCACCCGCCGACGTGAGAGGCTGGAGGCGAGGTTGCGTGAGGAACGCCTCGCGATGCGAGGCGCCCTGATCAAGGACACGACCCCTGCGCTAACTGCCGAAGAGTGGGACGATCTCGACGAGGAAGCCCCGCAAGAGGAGCGCGAGGAGGTCGAGCAGCAGCTCACCGACAACGCGACCGCGGCGCAGAACGTCGCCGAGCTGACGGCCGAGATCGCGACGCTGACGGACCTCGAACAGCTCGCGAAGCGCGTGCGACACGGCGGGCTCGACGCGAAGTGGAATCAGCTCACCGAGGTGCTCGACGACGAAGAGATGAAGGACGCGAACGGCAACCGTCGCAAGCTCGTGATCTTCACGGAGTTTCGCGACACGCTCACGTACGTCGCGAACAAGATCCGCACGAAGCTCGGGAGCGCCGACGCGGTCGTGGAGATCCACGGCGGAATCTCGCGCGAGGACCGCCGCAAGGTCGTCCACGGGTTCATGAACAACCCCGACGTGCTCGTGCTCGTCGCGAACGACGCCGCCGGCGAGGGCGTGAACCTCCAACGCGCGCATCTGATGGTCAACTACGACCTGCCGTGGAATCCGAACCGCCTCGAACAGCGCTTCGGCCGCATCCACCGCATCGGCCAGAAGGACGTCTGCCACCTCTGGAACCTCATTGCGAAGGACACCCGCGAAGGAGAGGTGTACCTCCGACTCCTCGCGAAGCTGGAGAAGGAGTCGGAGGCGCTCAAGGGCAAGGTGTTCGACGTACTCGGACAGCTCTTCGAGAAGCGCCCCCTCCGCGAGCTGCTCGTGGAGGCGATCCTCTACGGCGACGACCCCAAGCGCCGCGAGGAGCTTGACCGCGAGGTCGACGGCGCCGTCGACAAGAAGCACATCGAAGAGCTGCTCGAACGGCGCGGGCTGGTCGCCGGACGCGAGATGGACGTGACGAAGATCCACGCCATTCGCGGCGACATGGAGCGCGCACGTGCGCGCAGGCTCCAGCCCCACTTCATCGAAGCGTTCTTCCGCGAGGCCTTCGATCGGCTGGGCGGCAAGATGCACCCGCGCGAGCGCGGCCGCTTCGAGGTGACGCACGTTCCGCAGCCCATCCGCGAGCGCGACCGCCTGGTCGGCACCGGCGCCCCGGTGCTCAAGAAGTACGAGCGGGTTTGCTTCGACAAGCCGTTCATCGCCGCTCAGCCGCGCGCGCTCCTCGTGTGCCCCGGCAGCCCGCTGCTCGACTCCACGATCGACCTCGTGCTCGAACAGAACCGCGGCCTACTCAAGCAGGGAGCCATCCTCATTGACGAGCAGGACGACGGCACGCGCCCGCGGATGCTCTTCTACCTAGAGCACGACGTTCAGGACGGTCGACGCCTGCCGCGCGGCGAGTTCCAGGTCATCAGCCGACGCCTCCAGTTCATCGAAGTCGATGAAGCCGGCTCCTTCCGCGATGCGGGCATGGCGCCGTACCTCGACTACCGGGGCGTAAGCGATGCCGAACGCAGCGCGCTTGCCGCCGTGGTGGAGTCCGAGTGGCTCAAGGAGGACTGGGAGCACCACGTCATGGGGTTCGCGCTCCGCGAGCTCGTGCCCGGTCACGTCGCCGAGGTGCGCCGCCAGCGGCTCGCGCTCATCGACAAGGTCGAGCACGAGGTGAAGGCGCGGCTTCAGAAAGAGATCAACTACTGGGACCACCGCGCCGAGGACCTGAAGGCGCAGGAAGCCGCGGGCAAGAAGACGAAGCTCTCCTCGCAGAACGCACGTGACCGCGCGCAGCGCCTGGTCGATCGGATGCGCTCGCGCCTCGATTCGCTCAAGTCGGAGCGCGCGATCTCACCGCGGCCGCCGCGCGTCGTCGGCGGCGCGCTCTTGGTCCCCGCCGGTCTGATCCGCAAGCTCGGCATCTCGATGCCCGCGAACGCGCCTCCACCGAGCACGCAGGACACGGAGGCCAAGCGCATCGTCGAGCAGCTCGCGGTCGACGCAGTGATGGCCGCTGAGCAGAAGCTCGGCCGCCTGCCGAAGGACGTTGGGGCGCTAAAGCTCGGTCACGACGTCGAGTCGCAGGACCCGAAGACCGGGGACGTCTACTTCATCGAGGTGAAGGGCCGGCAGGACGACGCCGACAACGTCGTGCTGACGAAGAACGAGGTTCTGCGCGCCCTCAACGTGCCCGACCGCTTCCGCCTCGCGATCGTGCTCGTGAAGGACGGGGTAGCCGCCGAGCCGGTATACGTCGAGGCATTCGACTGGGGCCAGCCCGGCTTCGCGCAGACCCACTCGACGTACCGGCTCGAAGCACTGCTCCGGAAGGGCGGGCCGGCGCGATGACACGAGTGGGCGCCCTGTGAATCCAGACCTGCGCGGCGTTGCCGAGCACATGCTCGGCCTAGGCCTCGGGTCGATGCAGCATGCCCTGCGCCTCAGCCTGTACAGCGACTACGACAACCGCTGGTGGGGAGAGCTATCGGTGCTCCATGCGGCTCACGCCGCCGAGATCCTCATCAAGGCGCGCATCGCGCAGGAGCACCCGCTGCTCATCTTCCAGCAGATTCCGAAGCCGGCGCCCGGCCGAACTGATCCGCTCGGATTCGAGGATCTGTTGGAGAGCGGGACGACCCTCCAGTACAACGAACTCCCGCAGCGGCTGTGGGCAGCTACAGGCATCCGCCTCGAAAAGGAGGATCGGTACGCGCGGTTCGGACGGCTGCGGAACTCGATCCAGCATTTCGCCCCGCCTCGAACGGATCCCCGCGACCGAACGCTGGAGTTCATCTTCGAGGTAGTCGATCCGTTCATCGGCGCACAGTGGGGGCTCTACGCCATCGACTACAACGAGGAGATGGGCGATCACTACGAGCACATTTTCGAAACGCTGGTCGAGAAGAACCTCAGGCCGCGGCTCTCTCCCGACGCTGCGCGAGCTTGGGCCCAAGAGACCGTCCCCGCCGATGCACCTGCCGGCTACGCCAAGTGGTTCGAGGAAGAGATCGCAGGCGCGCTCAAGAGTGCAGGAGCCGAGCGATGAGCAGCGTGCGCAAGAAGCTCATCGAGGTCGCGCTTCCGCTCGACGCGATCAACGCCGCGTCGGCGCGGGAGAAGTCGATCCGCCACGGGCATCCCTCGACGCTTCACCTCTGGTGGGCGCGGCGTCCGCTCGCCGCGGCGCGGGCGGTACTGTTCGCACAGCTCGTTGACGACCCCTCGGCATGCCCGGAGCGATTCCCTACCGAGGCGGAGCAAGAGAAGGAGCGGCTCCGGCTCTTCGGCATCATCGAGCGCCTCGTCCCCTGGGAGGCGTCGAACGACGAACGCGTGCTCGACGAGGCACGGATGGAGATCGCTCGGAGCTGGGCGCGCAACCATCCCTCGGACAAGGCCACCGCGGTGCTGGCCGAGAACGCGAGCGCGAAGGTAGTGAACGAGTACCTCGCGACCGAGGTGCCTCCCGTCCACGATCCTTTCGCGGGCGGCGGCACAATCCCGCTCGAAGCCCAGCGGCTCGGCCTTCGCGCGATCGCGACCGACCTCAACCCGGTCGCGGTACTCATCAACAAGGCCCTGATCGAGATCCCGCCGCGCTTCGCCGGGCACCCTCCGGTGAACCCGGATTCGGGCGCGAAGACGAACCTCACGATGTGGCGCGGGGCTCAGGGGCTTGCGGAGGACGTGCGCTACTACGGCGCGTGGATCAGGGAGCGCGCGAAGCAGCGCATCGGCCATCTCTACCCCGATGTCGAGGTCACGCCGGACGAGGCCGAGCGCCGGCCCGAGCTGCGCGGGCTCGCGGGAAAGAAACTCACCGTCATCGCATGGCTCTGGGCACGCACCGTCGCGAGCCCGGATCCCGCCGCGGCGGGCGCACACATCCCGCTCGTGTCGAGCTTCTGGCTCTCGAAGAAGGCCGGCAAGAAGACGTGGGTCGAGGTCGTCGTCGCGCCGGATCGGAAGAGCTACCGCTTCGAGGTCCACACCGGGACGCCGAAGGACGAGGCCGCTGTCGACGCCGGCACGAAGGTCGGGCGCGGCGGGTTTCGCTGTGTGCTGACGGGCACCCCGATCGAGCCTTCGTACATGAAGAGCGAAGGAAACGCCGGACGAATGGGCGCACGGCTCCTGGCCGTCGTTGCTCAGGGGAATCGCGCGAGGACTTATCTCGCCCCTAGCAGCGAACAGGAAGCCGTCGCGCGAAGCGCGATGGCCGAGTGGAAACCGGAGCAGCCGTTCTTCGCCGGCGCACTTGGGTTTCGTGTAGGCGGGTATGGCTTGACGACATGGGGCGATGTCTTCACCGCACGGCAGCTCGCGGCGCTGACAACGTTCTCTGCGCTGATCACCGACGCCCGCGAGGTCATACTGCGGGACGCGGGCGACTCGTCGGCCGGCGCACCCCTTCGCGACGGCGGATCGGGTAGGCAGGCGTACGCGGATGCCGTCGCGACATACCTCGCGTTTGTGCATAGCGCGGTTCTCGACGATCTTTCGACGATCGTCACGTGGCGGTCCAGCCACGGGACAGGTGCAACGCGATCGACGTTCGCGCGGCACGCGCTACCCATGACGTGGGACTTCGCTGAAGCGAATCCGTTCGCTGACGCCGGGGGCGACATCCGGTCGTCCGCGACGGCCATCGCTCTCGTCCTCGATGCCCTGGTCTCGGCCACGGCAACCGGCCGCGCGAACCAGGAGGACGCTGCGAACCCGACCGGCGATGCCATCCGCGTCGTGTCCACTGACCCGCCTTACTACGACAACATCGGCTACGCCGACCTCTCCGACTTCTTCTACGTATGGCTCCGCCGCTCGCTGCGCGACGTGTTCCCGACCGAGACGGCGACTCTGCTCGTTCCCAAGGACGCCGAACTGGTCGCAACGCCGGCGAGACACGGCGGACGCGCGAAAGCTGAAGCGTTCTTCCTCGCTGGCATGACGAGCGCGATCGGGGCGATGCGTGCGTCTGGCGAGCCCAGTACGCCCGTCACGATCTACTACGCGTTCAAGCAGTCGGAGAGCGACGACGCAGGCACGTCGTCGACTGGGTGGGAGACGTTCCTCGACGCGATCGTCCGAGCGGGGTTCTCGATCGTCGGCACGTGGCCGATCCGAACCGAACGAGCCGGTCGATCGCGCGATCTCGGCTCGAATGCGCTCGCGACCTCCGTCGTGCTGGTGTGCCGAGCGCGACCCGAATCAGCACCGAGTACTACCCGTGGCGACCTACGTCGGGAACTGCGCGCTGAGCTTCCTCGGGCGCTCCGCGCTCTCCAGCACGCGCACATCGCGCCGGTCGACGTCGCGCAGGCCGCCATCGGTCCGGGCATGGCCGTCTTCTCGCAGTACGCGCGCGTGGTCGAAGCCGACGGCTCGTCGATGACGGTGCGAGCCGCGCTCCAGCTCATCAACGAAGTGCTCGACGAGTATCTCGCCGAGAGCGAGGGCGACTTCGACGCGGACACACGCTGGGCGATCACCTGGTTCGAGCAGCGCGCCTACGACGAGGGCCCGTATGGCGAGGCCGAGACGCTCGCGAAGGCGCGCAACGTCGCGGTCTCCGGCATCGCGCACGCCGGCATCATCAAGAGCGCGGCGGGCAAGGTGCGGCTCCTCAAGCGCGAGGAGTTGCGGCCGCTCGATTACGACCCCGCGAAGGACGAGCGGCCGACGGTCTGGGAGTACACCCAGCATCTGATCCGCAACCTGGAGCACGACGGCGAGGAGGCGGCGGCGCGCCTCCTCCAGATGCTCGGACCGCACGGTGAGACGGCGCGCGCGCTCGCGTACCGGCTCTACAACGCGTGCGAGCGCCGAAAGTGGGCCGAGGAGGCGCGCTCGTACAACGGGCTCGTCATCGCATGGCCTGAGCTGGAGAAGATCGCGGCCGGCAGCAACGCCGAGAAGAAGCAGACCGCGCTCAATCTCGGCGGCGAGGATGACTGAGCGCGATGTGGGCAGACCTTCAGCAGCGCCGGAAGCTCGCCGAAGTCGCACTCCCGCTCGACGCGATCAATGAGGCCGCCTCGCGAGAGAAGAACCTTCGCATCGGACATCCCTGCACGCTGCACGTTTGGTGGTCGCGCAAGCCGCTCGCCGTGTGCAGGGCGCTCGCGTTCGCGCAGCTCGTCGATGACCCGTCGAGCCGGCCCGACCTCTTCCCGTCTGAGTCTGAGCAGGCGCGCGAGCGGGAGCGGCTCTTCACGCTGCTATGCGACCTCGCGCGCTGGGAGAGCCGGAACGACGAGCGGGTACTCGCGCAGGCGTGGAGTGAGATCCGGCGGGCGACGAACGGCGACCCGCCCACCGTGCTCGATCCGTTCTGCGGCGGCGGGTCGGTGCCGCTGGAAGCCGTGCGGCTCGGAATCCCCGCCGAGGCGTCGGACCTCAACCCCTTGGCGACGCTGCTCACCGCAGCACTCGCCGACCTGCCCGCGCGCTTCGCGCACGCGCCCTCGGTAGTCCCGAAGGCGCAGGGCACGATGGAGCGCGTTGAGGGTGGGCTCTCGACTGATGTGCGCGCGTACGCGGAGCGAATTCGCGAGCGCGCGCTGGTGAAGCTCGCGCCGCTCTACCCGCCCGCCGCCGGCAAGGAAGTGCACGCCTGGCTCTGGGCCCGTACCGTCACGTGCCCGAATCCGACGTGTCGCGCGGCGACGCCGCTCGTGAGCAAGTTCCTTCTCTCGACGAAGCGCGGCGAGAGGGTGTGGGCGCAGCCGCTCGTCGAGGGGGGACGCATTCGGTACGAGGTACGCAGTGGCAAGGGCGAGGTGCCTGCCGCGACCGTCGGGCGCAACGGCGCAAAGTGCGTCGTCTGTGCTGGAGCGATCGCGCTGGAGCACGTGCGTGCCGAAGGGATAGCCCAGCGGCTGGGTGCGCACCTGATGGCGCTCGCCGTCGACGGTGAGAACGGGCGGACGTTCCTCGACCCTGATCCCGAGCACGAGCGCACCGCGCTCTCGGCTCGCCCCGAGTGGGAGCCTGAGTCGAACCTCCCTGACCAAGCGCTCGGCTTCCGGGTCCAGCGCTACGGGCTCAAGCACCACCGCGATCTGTTCACGGCGCGGCAGCTCGCGGCGCTCTCGACTTTCGCGGACCTGGCCCGCGAGGCGCGCACCGAGATCGAGGCCGATGCGGTGCGGGCGGGCCTTCCCGATGACGCGCGCGCGCTCCGCGAGGGCGGCACCGGCGCGCGTGCGTACGCGGAGGCGGTGAGCGTCTTCCTCGGCCTCGCACTCGGGAAGCTCACCGACTACGCGTCGACGCTGTGCTCCTGGATGGCTCCGCAGGCAAGGCTTGGCCACACGTTCGTGCGCCAGGCACTCGCGATGAGCTGGGATTACGCAGAGGGCAACCCGCTCTCGACCTCGACCGGAGGCTACCTGCGGCAGGCCGAGCTGATCGCACGCGTTCTCGACGACGCGACGGTCCCCGCGCGGTCAGCTCAGGTGACGCAGCACGATGCGAAGAAGCCGCGCCCCACCGCGGCGAGCGGGGCCGCACCGCGCTGCGTGGTGATCACGGACCCGCCCTACTACGACAACATCGGCTACGCCGACCTCGCGGACTACTTCTATGTCTGGCTGCGGCCGATGCTGCGGGACGTCTATCCCGAGCTCTTCCGCACGATGCTGACGCCCAAGGAGGATGAGCTCGTCGCCGCGGCCGAGCGCTTCAAAGGCGACCGGAAGCGCGCCCAGGCGTTCTTCGAGCAGGGCCTGGCCGAGGCGTTCACTCGCATCCGCGAGGTGCAGGACCCGCGCTACCCGCTCTCCATCTTCTACGCGTTCAAGCAGAGCGAGTCCTCGGAGGACGGCATCGTGTCGACAGGCTGGGAGTCGATGCTCGAAGCGCTATTGCGGTCGGGCTTCGTTGTCACCGGGACCTGGCCCATGCGGACGGAGTCGATGAGCCGGCTCCGCAGCCTCAGGAGCAACGCGCTCGCATCGTCGATCGCGCTCATCTGCCGGCCGCGGCCCGAGGGCGCACCCCGGGCCACGCGAGCTGAGTTCCTCGCCGAGCTGCGCGGTGATTTCCCGGCCGCGATGCGCCGCCTTCGCCAAGCCCACGTGGCGCCCGTCGATCTCGCGCAGGCCGCGATCGGCCCAGGCATCGCACTCTTCTCGCGATACGCGGAGGTCGTCGAGGCGAATGGACGGCCGATGACGGTCCGTTCGGCGCTGTCACTCATCAATCAGCTCCTCGACGAGGACCTGATGGCCGACGAGTCCGAGCTGGACGCCGCAAGCCGTTTCGCAGTGACCTGGTTCGAGACCTACGGCTTCGAGCCGGGGAGCTACGGCGACGCCGAGACGCTGGCGAAGGCTCGCGTCGTGTCCGTCGCCGGGATCGCCGAAGATGGGCTCGTGGCTGCCACCGGCGGCAAGGTCCGGCTCCTGCGGCGCGGCGAGCCGCCGCCCCTGGCGCAGGCCGACGACGCTACTCCGGCGTGGCGTGCGCTCCTCGCGATCGCCGAGCGCCTGCACACCGGGGGCGAAGGCGCAGCCGCCGAGTTGCTCCGTGGCTTGAGCAGTACGCGCGCCTCGGTGCGCGCGCTGGCCTATCGCCTCTACATGGTGGCCGATCGGAAGAAGTGGTCGGAGGACGCGCGCGCGTTCAACGCCGTCGCGACCGCCTGGCCCGATCTGGAGCAGCTCGCCGCCGGTGCCACGCCGGAGACCCAGACGACGATCGAGACCGACGCCCTCGCGCCCAAGGATGCTCAGCTTCCCGAGGAAGAATAGGACATGGCCCTCTCCAACCGCGACCGAATCACCAAGGGCATCGAGCAGCTCAGCGCGGGCCTCAGGCCATACGTCGAGCGCGAGCTAAGAGCGCAGCTCGGCGGGTACTGGATTGATCAGCTCAAGGCTCGGGTGCGGGTTCAGATCGAGAAGGACGGGAAGGTTCACTGGGACGCGCAGGGGTTGCTCAAGGCGATGGTCGACTTCTGGAAAGAGGTCTTTACGCGGCAGCTCGGCCACGCCGAGCGCGCGCTCGTCGGCGAGCTGCTCGAAGTGCGGAACCAGTGGGCGCACGAGCGCCCGTGGACATCGGACGACACCTATCGCGCGCTCGACTCGATGGAGCGGCTCCTCAAAGCGCTGTCCGCTGCGCCCCAGGCCGAGGAAGTCCGCAAGCTCCGCGCGGATCTCCAGCGCGTCGTCTTCGCCGAGCAGGCCCGAGCGCAGACGCGCTCACCGCTGACCATCGAGGGCAGCCCGAAGGCGGGCCTCGAACCGTGGCGCCTCGTGGTGACACCCCACCCCGACGTGTCGAGCGGGCGGTACGTGCAAGCCGAGTTCGCAGCCGACCTCGCTCAGGTCCATCGCGGCGAAGGCAGCGACGAGTACCGAGACCCGGTCGAGTTCTTCCGCCGCACGTTCATCACCGCCGGCCTCGAAGACCTGCTCGGAGGCGCCCTCCTCCGCATGAGTGGCCAGGGTGGCGATCCCGTCGTCGAGCTTCAGACGAACTTCGGTGGCGGCAAGACGCACTCGATGCTCGCGCTCTTCCACCTGTTCGGCGGCACGCCCGCCGCCTCGCTCGTGGGCGTCGAACCGGTGATGAAGAAGGTCGGCGTAAAGCACGCGCCGAAGGCGAGCCGCGCGGTACTCGTCGGCACCGCACTCTCGCCAGGCGAGGTGAGCGTCAAGCCCGACGGCACGCGCGTCCACACGATCTGGGGGGAGATGGCCTGGCAGCTCGGCGGCAAGGAAGCTTACGCGGTTATCGCCGACTCCGATCAGCGTGCAGCGGCGCCCGGCTCCGACACGCTCAAGGCGCTCTTCCGGAAGGTCGGACCCGCGCTCGTGCTTATCGACGAGTGGGTCGCGTACGCGCGGCAGACCGTGGAGCGCGACGGGCTGCCCGGTGGTCGCTTCGAGGTGCAGACCTCGTTCGCACAGTCGCTGACCGAAGCCGCTCGTGCGGTGCCCGGAACCCTCGTCGTCGCGTCGATCCCCTCATCGAAGATCGAGGTCGGCGGAGACCACGGCGAGCAGGCGTTGGAGATGCTGAAGAACGTCTTCGAGCGCGTCGGCAAGGCGTGGCGGCCGGCGACCGGCGACGAGGGCTTCGAGATCGTGAGGCGGCGCCTCTTCCAGCCGATCCCGGCGGCGAAGGCGCCTTCCCGCGATGCTGTCGTCGAAGCGTTCGCGAGGATGTACCGCGAGAGCCCGCAGGAGTTCCCGCACGGCGCTGCGGAGGGCACCTACAGGCGCGAGCTGGAGGCCGCTTACCCGATCCACCCGGCGCTCTTCCGCCACCTCTACGAGGACTGGTCGTCGCTCGACAAGTTCCAACGCACGCGCGGGGTGCTCCGCCTGCTCGCGAGCGTGATCCACCGGCTGTGGGAACGGAACGACGGCGGACTTCTCATCCTGCCGGCGTCGGTGCCCCTGGACGACGGGGGCGTGCGCTCTGAGGTGACGCGCTACCTCGACGACAACTGGGAGCCGATCATCGATCAGGACGTTGACGGCCCGCACTCGACACCGTTCGAGATCGACGCCGCGACGCCCACGCTCGGCCGCTACTCCGCAGCGCGCCGGGTCACGCGCGCGCTATACGTCGGCACCGCGCCTGGCGCCGAAGGGCGCAACCCAGGTGTCGATGATCGCGCGGTGCGCCTCTCGTGCGCACAGCCGGGCGAGACCGTCGCGACTTTCGGCGACGCTCTCCGGCGCGTCAGCGACCGCGCTCGCCACATCCACCAGGACGGCAACCGCTACTGGGTGTCGCCGAAGACGAACCTCAACCGCCTCGCCGACGACCGGGCGAGCGCGCTCATGCGCGAGCCGGAGGCTCTCCACGAGGAGATCGTGCGCCGGCTCCGGCTCGAAAAGGGCAGTGGACGCACCCTTCCGAATGAGAAGGACGACGTCTTCTTCGTGCGCGTGCATCCGTGCCCCGAGTCGAGCGCCGACGTAGAGGACGAACCCGTTGCTCGACTCGTCTTGCTACCCCCGCGCGCGACCCACCGACGCGATGCAGCCGACAGCGTTGGCAAGAAGCTCGCGCGCAAGATGCTGGACGAGCGCGGCAACGGCCCGCGCATCTACCGCAACACCCTCATCTTCGTGGCCCCGGACACGAGCCAGCTCGACGACCTCTGCCAGGCCGTTGCCCAGTACCTCGCGTGGGAGAAGATCGTCGAGGACGGCGGCACCGAGGCGCTGAACCTCGACAACACCCAGAAGCGACACGCGAAGCGGAAGTGCGACGAGGCGAACGAGACGGTCCGCCTGCGCATCTCGGCGACGTGGGTGCATCACCTCGTGCCGACGCAAAAGGAGCCCACCACCGAGATCACGTGGGACGAGGTGAAGATCACGGCGAACGAACCGCTCGCGAAGCGCGCCAGCGAGAAGCTCAAGCCGGCCGAGGCGATCATGCCGGTGCTCGGCGGGCCTCGCCTCCGCATGGCAATGGACAAGTACAATCTCTGGACCGGCGAGGACCACGTCGCCTACCCCAAGCTCGCCGATTTCTTTGCGCGCTACGTCTACCTGCCGCGGGTGGTCAGCCGGGACGTGATCGCCAAGGCGATCGAGAACGGCGCCGCGGAGCTCATGATCAAGGACACTTTCGCGATCGCGACCGGCTACGACGAGACGACAAAGCGGTACGCCGCACTCAAGAAGGGCAGCGTCGCGGCGGCCGTCATCGACAATACGACGCTCGTCGTCCACCCTGACGCAGCCGACCGCCAGGAGCCGTCGCTACCACCTCCGCCGCCAGGCGGAGAAGGCGCCGGTCCGGACGGGCCCACAGGAGAGTGGCCCCAGCCCCCCGGAGGCGGCGGTCCGAAGACGCCGCCCCCTCAGCGCCTGCCCACCACCTTCGTCGCCGCCGCGCGCCTCGACACGACGCGGATCGGCCGAGACGCCGGCCGCATCGCCGAGGAGGTCGTGCAGCACCTCTCAACGCTCCCCGGCGCAGAGGTCGAGGTCACGCTGGAGATCCAGATTCGCGTCCCCGGGGGCGTGAAGGACGACATCGTCCGCACGGTCACTGAGAACAGCAACACCCTGAAGTTCAAGACCCACGGGTTCGAGTGAGTACGCAGGTCCATTGGCTCGGGCGAGTTGTCGACGCGGCGCGCTCGGGGTTTTGTGCTGCCCGGGACAGATGGCGAGTGGGAGGCAACCTCGGCCACATCCAACTGGAGTCGTGGATGGCGGCGGCTGCGCTTCCTGAGCCCCCGTGCGCTCTATGCGTGCTGACGGAGGCGTATCACGCCGATGCGCGCACCTACGCGCAACGCCGCGGCGAAAACCACAGTGCGGCGCTTGAGGCGTACCGGGAGCGTGTGCGTGCAGACATGGTCGCAGCGAAGTCCGGCCATCCGTGCCCACGCCACTTGGGCGTCGAGAAGGTCGCGAACAACGTTGCCGCAAAGATGAGCGACGTTGTCGCGATCTTTGATCGCGTACACGCCGACCTCGCCGATGCGTTCCAGCTCACGTTGGCCGGCAATCGAACGAAGGCCGGCCGCAAGCTCGCGGCCGTCGTGGACGCGTTCGGGCTGAAGAGTGACGCCCCCGACCCCATGGACGAAACGATCTGGTATCGGGGCAGACTCGATTCCCAGGACCTGCGGCCTGACGAGATGTTTCACATTCCGTTTGCCCAGCGCTTCCGCGTCGAGAATCAACGCTTCAGCATCGCTGGTTGGCCGATGCTGTACCTCGGAACATCGGTCATGTGCGTGGCCGCCGAGCTGCGGATCCTCCCAGCGGATGTCAAGCGCCTGGGGGACCTTCAGATATCGTCGTTCGCCCTGCGCGACCCCAACGCGAAGTTCCGGCTGCTCGATCTCACGAACGGCGTCTCGCGAGGCGTGGAGGCCGTCGAGGTTATCTACGATCAGGTCGACACCACCGAGCGCAAGGACGAGTTGTCCGCCAGGTTCCTCGACCAGATCGATCGAGAGTTCGCCCGAGTGATCCTCGCATCGCACTGTGCGTTCCGCAATCATCGCAGTTCTGGGAAGGCGCGCTTCGTCGAGGAATACGTGCTGCCGCAGCTCGTCCTTGAGTGGGCACATCACGACGCGAGCCTCGACGGTGTTCGCTACCTCTCCACTCACCTTCCGGACGCGCGAGGGCGAGGGGATCTACACCGAACCAACGTCGCGCTCGTGCCTCAACCCAGCCACGGGGACTACGATCAGAAGCTCCGTGAGCGGTTCGAGGTCTCGGTCGCGCAGCGCAGTAGGGATGCGCACCGCGTACGATTGGACGACATCGATAGTATCTCACGGGACTTGGTCGGCCGACTCTCGACGGAACGCCTCGGACGCTTGGTGTCGTTCGCCGGCATGCGTGTGCGCACCGGTCCGGTGTTCGATATGAAACTGTCTAACGGATCGCGTTACGCGGATCATCCGCTTGGCGTGTTGGAGATGTCGTTGCTGCACGACGTACTGCTCGCGCGTCGCGCGCGGTTCTATGCCTAAGGCTGTTCTGTGAAGACCTGGAGACCCCGGGCCGTGCCGGTTCACCGGACCGCGCCTCACCGGCGCTGAGACGCGGCCTTGTAGAAGGCCTCGAATGCGTTGCCTATCAACGCGTGTCGGGCGATTACGCGGATCGTCGAGCGTGTCGAGCGCTCCACAAGCCGGTAGTTCTGGTCGTCGACGATGAGGTCGAGCTCCAGTGCGTTGCGGACGAGGCGACCGACCACCGCAGCGCACCCCTCGATGGACCGAACGACGAGGATCCCGTTGAGGACGCCGGTGCTGAGAATCACCTGGAGCGCGAGCGGATGGACCTCGCGGAAGACCGTCGCGCGCGTCTCCGCGTTGGTCGCGGTTGCGACAAGAATTCCGATGAAGTGGTTGCGGACTGACTCCGCGGGTCCTTCGTCCTTGCCACCCACCACGCAGGCGTCCAGCCACGCGCGGTACGCCGCGCGTTCGGCTTCAGTCTGGATGCGCGAGTCCTCGCCGTACAAGTCGAAGTCCGCCCAGTGCTCGCGCGCAGCACCCGCCAACGCTGCGCCGCTGGCTTTCTGGAGTCGGAGCAAGAGTACCTGCGAGAGGAGTGCCTGGTCGTCGGTGGTCTCATCGACCTCGCGCTCCTCTCCGGTCGCCTCCCGCTCGACGAGTTGCTTGAGCCCCAACCGCCCAAGGGCGCCCAGCTTCTCGGAGTCGATGTCCACCTCAGGCACGCGGAGACTCGGTACGAAAACGATGACCGGCTTGCCTTGGCCCAGCGCGACCGACGCCTCAGAGTCCTTTCCGAAGCTGTCCGCCTTCTGGGCCAGGTAGATTGTGAAGTCGGCGCGCTTCAGCATCAGTGCCTCTACAAGACCCTTTGCGACTCGATCTTCGATCCACGACTGCGTGGGGTTGAAGTACCGAAGCTTGAGGGGGTGAACCTCTGGGTGTTTGAAGAGTCGACGTACGAAGCTGTTCACCGAGGCGAAGTCCGCGTCCGATCTCATCGAGGTCGCAACGTACGCGTCCATGAAATCCGCCGTGAGATAGCGCGCCAGGTTCCGTAGCCCCGTCGCCTGTGTGGATTCCATCCGCTCGATGTCCTCGGCGGCCTTCGGCCCGAGCTGCTTGGCCTCGCGACGGAGGAGGTCGGGGTCCGGGGCGAACAGTGGCGAGAGCAAGTCGTGGGGCAAAGTCGAGCGGAACGACCGCAGCAGCGACCCGATCTTCCGGCGCTTCTTGGGCGTGTATGTCTCAATCGCCGAGATGCCGCTCACCTCGATCTTGTCAGCAAGCTCCACGAGGAAGCTCGCCACCATGGTGCGCTCGGCCTGCTCCTTCCGCACTCTCGCCGCCGAGATGTACCCCAGGTCGGGCAGACGCTCGTCGGGGATCTCTTCGATAGCCGACCATTCGGTTCGCGCGCGGTATGGGCCGTCATCACGACCGCGGAGCGGCGCCAGCGCGTCGTCAAGCCGATCGCTGGCGCCGAGGTGCTCGTAGGCGGCGGCGAAGGAGCTGTACAGGCGGATGGCCTGCGCTTGGTAGTCCTCCACGCGGGCGGCGAACGCATCGACAGACGTGAAAGCTTCGGCTCGAAGGAATCGCTTGAAGAAGGCAAGCGACGGCGGCGCGACGTCGTAGTTCACGAGGGCAGCCGCAAATGCCCTGTGCAGCTGCTCCTCCGTCCGGCTGGTGTTGAAGAGCCCGAGGACGGCGTCGTGGGCAACGGACGCGCTCTCCTCGTCGTGGTCGCGTAAGGAGACGCGACGACCAACAAGTTCGCCGAGAGCCTCCTCGAACGCCGCCCGGGTGACCTGCGATTGGTCGAGGAGTCCTTCCCAGAAGCGCCGAGGCACGCCGAGGTGGGTGCAGAGCGACTCCAGGGTTGCGGATGCAGGGAGGCGGCGCCCCTGTTCCAGGAGCGCGACGGCGGTCCTGTTCGTAGGCGGAGTTACCCTCCCAGCGAGGTCGTCCTGCGAGATTCCCTGATCCTCTCGGGCGGCCCGAACGTAGTCGCCGAGGTCGCGAAGCGATGTGGTCACATCGGAATCAGGACGCAGTTTTGTCGACCGCGCAAGGGAGGGCTGGGCGCCCGCGGAAAGTAATCCACGCAGCCCGCGACGCGGGACCTGCCACTCGACGTCGTCGACAAGACGACGACCCACTTCGCGTTCTGCCACAGGACGAGAGACGAGTGGACGGCGGGAGCGAATACGCCCGTCGCGGAGCTCGCGCCCTCTGGACACCAAGATATTCCCGCGGGTCGAGCACTAGCTGAGGGGACGCCTTCGCCGTCGATCCGGAGTTCATCACTTACGTGGCGATGAGCGTGGACCGGCGTCCCTCGACCTTCCTGGCAGGGCTCGCTTGCCACCAGCAGCTAGCGCCGACACCCGACACGGCGACTCTCGGGTCACGTGCGCGGGCCTGACTGCGCGGGATCGCGTCCGACTTCTCCTATCAGCACTTGAGGTGAACGCCTCTCCACCAGGAGGATCTCGATGTCTGCTACTCCCACCGCCGAACCCACAGCCCGCTCGCTCGCGCCGCTGCAACCCCGCCCCGACCAGACCGAGCGCTGGATCGCCCACACCCGCCCCGTGGCCTTCGAGGAGGCCGCGCAGCTCGTGCTCGACGCGCACGCCGACGACGGCAAGCGCGACGATGTCGTTGCCCACGACCTGCGCACGTGGGCCTTCGGCTCCAACACCGGTCGCACGATGCAGCTCGCGCCCGTGCCGCTGCCCGGGCGTACGTCGAGCGAGCCCATCGCGCTCCGCGACCTCGCGTTCACCCAGCTCGCGCAGCGCATCGGTGCGCCGCCGGGCTACGTCCGCACGCTTCCCGCTCGGCTCCAGATGGCCTGCATGAACTACGGGCTGACGCAGACGAAGCAGCCCGCGTTGCTCCGGCTCGCGGGCGGCGAAGTGCGTGCGGTCGTGAGCGAGCGCTACGCGGCGATCGACGACGAGTTGCTGCTCGATGTCATCGGCGAGGTGCTCGATCGCGCGGGCTATCTCGCCGAGGCCTGCGTCCGCGCGTCAGCCGTCGGTGCGCACACACTGCTCCGCATCACGCTGCCCGGCGAGAGCGTCGCCGTGAAGCCCGGTGATGTGATCGAGTTCGGGCTCGACATCGGCAACAGCGAGGTCGGGCTACGTTCGGTGCAGCTCACGCCGATCACCTACCGGCTGATCTGCACGAACGGCATGCGGGCGTGGCGCAGCGAGGCTGCGGTTCGCATGCGCCACGTCGGCGATCCGAAGCGCCTCAAGGAGCAGCTCCGCGACGCCGTCCCCGTCGCGTTCGCCGAGGCCCGCGGCGATATCGAGCGGTGGCGTCGCGCCACCGAGGTGCTCATCGACAACGCGCTCGACGAAGTGGAGAGCCTGCGCGCCTTCGGGCTCGGGCAGGCAGAGGTGCGGGCGGTGAGCAAGCAGATGCTCGCCTCGGCGGCGCTCCTGCCAGCGAACACCGGCAGCGAGTCGCTCACTCAGCTGCTCTCGGTGCCGTCGACCGCGTACGACATGGCGAATGCGATCACGGCGACCGCTCGCGACCGCACCGACGTCGCCTCGCGGCTCACGCTGGAGGAGACCGCGCACCGATACCTCACGCGGCGGACGGCGTGAGTCGGAGCGGGGCACGTCAGCGCCCCGTTCCTTTGCACTCATCACCGCGGCCGCAGGTACAGCGACGTCAGCGCGGCGTCGTGGGCTGGAGCGTCGCTCCGATGCGCTCGACGAGGACGTCGAAGAGAAGGTACGACGCGGCGTTGCCTTCGGCGACGCGTTCAGCCAGCCAGCGGGGCGCGAAGTACGTAAACACGTCTGGTCCCGACAACGCGCGTGAGACGACCGTCTCGGCCAACTCCGCGGGGGACGCCTGAATCAGATTCGCGGCGGACTCCGGGTCAGTGTGGAGCCGCTCGCCGAGCTGCGCGAGTGCGAGCTCGGGCGCGAGCGTCCATATCCGGACGGCCGCGGCTCGACCGCAGTCGCCGCGAACGACAAGGAGGGGGACGAGCGCTTCGACATCCGTCACCCGCGACACCGCGGATTCGAGCGACAGGAACGCGCTGTCCGCGAAGCGCTGTAGCGTCGGCGTGAGAGTCACGAGTAGCGGGACAAGCAATCTGTCCGGCAACGTGTCCAGATTCTGATGCCGCAGGTGCATCGCGCGGAGCACCGCGTCGGCGTCCATCGCTTCCAGGAATGCCACTACGGGAAGTGCGTCGGCGAGGAGCCCGCTGAGCGGCCCTGCGTGGCGCAACAGCTCGACCGGGTCATGCGGATCGGCCAGGCGCAGACTGCGCCAAACCGCCACGGCGATCGTCCGCTGCGTGGGCGCGCGCATCGTCGCCGCGATGTCCGCGATGACCCGCGCCTCGTGCACAGAGTACACTACGTTGCCACGCCCTCGCCGCGGAGTGGGGATGCCGCTCAGCACCGCAGCGGCGTGGATGACGTCGGGCGCGTCGTCAGTAAGGAGCGACGGGTTGCGTTCGAGCACGCGTATCCCGACCCTCGCGAGCAATCCGAAGGCGTAGCTAGCGCGCGGCACGTACTCTGGTCCAAGGCCGACCTTGTTCGATTGGATCGTCAGCAGGAACACGCGCGTCTCGGGGAGCTTTCCCCAGCCGGCGAAGGCCCAGCCGACAACCTCCGGGACGATCGTGGGCGCGGGCACCGCCAGGCTGAAGCCCCACGCGAGCGCAAGCCACTCTGCGTTGTCCGGTTCCCCGTGGAGTGCCGGCGGCGCCGTCAGGCGCATCGGCTCAGCGGAGCTGCGCGCTCGACCGCTCAGCGCGGCGAGCTGCACCTGGAGGTCGCCGAGGTCCCGGAGCGTTCGCTTGTCCGACGCGGACAGCTTCCACCCCGGAAGATCGCTTGCCTCGGGCGTCAGGTTGTAAGCGACGGCCTCGAACGTGGCTTCGACCGCAGCGGCCCACGCGAGGCCGCGACTCGCGGCACCGACGAGGGTTCGGGTGAGGGCGATGAGCTTCGGTTGCGACTCGGCTCGCAGCGCCGCAACCACGAGCGGACGGGCATGCGGGGCGGCCGCCCATCGTCCCAGCTGGTTCCAGTCGCCGCGCGCGGCGACCGTCGCCACTCCCGCGCGCTCGTACTCGTAGCGGAGCCATCGTGGGTAGATCGCGAACCCGAACTCGGCCTCGACGAGGAGCCCAGCTTCGACGAGGGCGGCCGTGGCGACCAAGCGCGTGTCGAGGTCCAAGGCGTTCGCGCTCGTGACCGCGCGGGAGCGCGCCGCGATCAACGTTGTCGTATCGATAGCGTCCGCCCACTCGGAGATCCCCCGCGTCGGTCTCCCCTCAACGCCTCGCGTGAGTGCCGCCAGAGCGGCGGACCGGAGGAGCGCAGCGCCTGCGTCGCGAATCCACTGATCGGCACCCACCGCCACGAGACGTTCGCGCACCAACGCGTCCGCGATCTCGCCAACCGGGATCTCGCTGACCTCGGCCGGAGAACGACCACCACGCGTGGCCCAGGCGAGCAGAGGCACGGCATCGCCGGGGGTAGCGACGCCATCGCCGCCGGGATCCACGTCGTCGAGGAACTGGACGGCCACGTCCGCGTCGAACCTGGCGTTCTCGGAGCGGGCGAGGATCCAACGAGCGAGTTGGCGAAGCCATCCGTCATCGGGCGCCCAACGGCGCGCGGGCCAGGCCGTCGACGGTGGTGCGAACGCCGCAAGCACCACCGTCGCGGTCGGGCGTTCGCGCAGTTCTTCTTCCGCGATCGGGTCGGAGGCGTCAGTGCGAATGACGCTGATGATCGCCGGTCGGTCCGGCACCAGCCGCGGGTCGCGAGCGGCGTCGATTAGCGTTCGCGCTTCGACGCACACCAGCTCCGGTCGTCGGAGGCGCAGGTGCCGGATCACGAGACGCTTCCCGGCCCCGACCGGAGCGAGGATCCACACCGGTCGAGGGTGATCGGCCTCGTGCTCGACCAGGTCCGCCAGCGAGCCCTCGGGAGCTAGGTCAGCCAACCGCTCGTACGGCCTCACAGGAGGGAGGTCGTGGAAGTCAGCCACGCGCACGGACTCGTCGATCATGATGGGCGGCGCAAGCAGCGCCTCAGGGGTCGTACCCGCGATCTCGGCGAGGAGGCGCGTCACGACCGGACGCGCGCTCCACCATGCGGTGTCGCCCTTGCGCAAGTTCCCCACGTAGGTGGCGAGCGACTTCTGGGCTGGGCGTTGTCGCAGCTTCGGCTCGGCTGCTCGCCAGCGCGCGTGCAGCTCGGCCGCCAGCGTGGCGTTCGTCTTGGCCGTCTTGTTCAACAGGTCGTTCGCGGGCCGCATCGTTCGACCGTATTCCCGGTCTCGCCGCGCCGCAATCCCAGACAAGCTGGCAACTGTTGCGCCCAACATCATCCCAAGTTGTCGAAGCGCGTGGATGCGCGACCGTATGGCATGCAACACACCAGTTTCTCAGCAGAGTCTCTCAGCCCGAACCGGCTCGGGCCGCCCCGAGCGGATGTGCTGGCCACGGACGCCGCGCTGACGCGCTCCGGGTCGGATCGCCGCCGCAGCGGCAACCGGCAAAGCGCGTTGCTCATCGTCCCGCCGTTCGTCCGCTCCTCCTCGGGCCCCGGGTTGGGGCCGTCGATGCTCTCCGGGGCCGCGGCGCACGCCGGACACCGGGTCGACATCGTTGACCTCGCGATCGACGTCGTCCATCAGCTCACCTCGGCCGACGAGCTGCGGGCAGAGACGGGGCTCGCCGGGGACCACGACAAGAACGATGTCGCCCTGAGGAATGCGCAACGCGCCTTCTTCGACGTTGTCGCGGCGCGCACCAAGCTGACCGTCGACCAGCTTCGCGGCTGCCGCTTGTCGTGGCCCGAGGTCGACGTCGCAGTCGACGCGCTCAGCGAGACGAGCTGGGCACGCGCCGCCACGCGCAGGCTCGCGCGCGTCGACCGCCCCACCCTCGTCGGCGTGTCGGTGATGTTCGCAGACCAGGTTCTTGCGGCGCTCGTCGTGACCGGCATCGCGCGCCGGTTCTGGCCTTCCACCCCGATCGTATGGGGAGGCGCGCACGTCACCGCGCTCGCGCCCGAGATCGCCGCGAACGCTCGGTACGGCCACGGCATCGATGGCTTCGTCGCCGGCTACGCGGAGCGCACGTTCGTCGATCTGCTCGCGGCGGTGCGGGATGAAAGTCCGTGGCCGACCTCGGTCTTCGCTGCCGGAAGCCACGCGTGGACGCGCGCTGCCGGCATCCTGGAGACCACGCCAGCGTTCGAGGACCTCCGGGAGTACGGGGCTCCTCGACTGTCGTTGCCCGCGCAGGTCACGCGCGGCTGCGCGTACGGGAAGTGCGAGTTCTGCACCTACCCCGCGGTGGAGGGCTCGGTGGTGCAGCCGACCGCGTTGCACCACGTGGAGCCGGTGGTAGCTGAGGCGGCGGCACGGGGCGCGGTGGTCTCGTTCAAGGACGCGCTGATGACGATCCCGTTCCTCCGTGATGTCGCGTCGCTCATCGCCGGCCGCGCGCGTTGGTCGGCGTGTACCAAGGTGGCGCCCGCGCTCGTCGAGCTGTTCCCCGCGCTCGCTGCGTCGGGCTGCGAGACGTTGGAGGTCGGGATCGAGACCCTGGTCGAGCGCTCGCAGATGGTCATCAACAAGAAGGTCACGCGTCGGCTGGTCGAAGCGCTCCTCCGTGCGGCGCAGACCTCAAGAGTCCGCATCGTCGTGAACTACATGACGGGCCTTCCCTTCGAGTGCGCGCGCGATGCCGCCGACTGCTACCTCTGGATCCAGGATCTCGCGGCCGCGACGGACGCCTTTGTCGAGCATCACGAATTCGAGGCGGAGCGGCGCGCCAAGATCGTGAGCCACCTTCGGGTGACGGCGACCTGGCCGTGGTCGTCGGTCGTCGGGTGGGAACCGCTGTCGGCGACAACGGCCGATTGAGCCTCGCCTCGTTGGCCGCGTTCGAGAAACTCGCTGGTCGCACAGGCCGACGTCGTCGTCACGGTGGACGGCGGCGCTGGGACGTTCGCCGAGATCGGCACGGCGTCGGATCCGCGACGAGGGTGTCCGCGCCGACAAGAAGGATCTTCTTGATACGGATAGTGACTTTGATGCGAACTCACCCGGGCGCGGCCTTCGAACCGTAGGCCGCTGTGACCCATGCCACGATCTTCCCAACGTCCTCCTCACTGGCAACCGGAGCCCACTCTTCGTCTTCGATCGTGATCCCGTGCGCAGTAAGCTGTCCGTCCAACTGAAGCAGAGAACACCCGATGTCCTCGGCGATCTTCGTCTTCCCGAACTGTAGCCACACCCGTTTTTCCTCGGGCGCGTCGTCGTCCGGGTAGAGCCACGCGCCTGCAACGCGCCCGTCGGCCTTAGTACCGAGCGACCAGCACCGGCGCCTCCGCTCGGGTCGCCCAGACCGCCCAGTGGCATCGCGCCACGCCGCGAGAATGGGGGGGACGAATGCCTCCACGCCACGGTCCTTCGCAATCGCGAGGAGGTCGTCGTCGGTGACGCCACCACGACCTCGCCGCCGGCCCTGCTGCATCGCTTGCTCATCCGCAACCACCGCGCTGCGAACGAGCAGCGTGCCCCCCCCGCTCGTGACCGAGACATCGAAGAACACGCCGTTGACCGGCAGGTCGTACTTGGCAGTTAGGTAGTCGACGATTCGACGCAGAGAGGCGTCTGCACCGGTTCCGACGAGCACAAGCCGCGGCTCCGCTGCGTCTGGCGTCCACTCCTCAGCGCCCTCGTCGAGGACTTTCTTGAGAATTTCGTCCAGCGAGGCGGCGTCCCCGCGCTTCTGCCGATTCGCGTCGACGAGCTGCTTCAGCTCGTCATAAGACAGCAGTGCGATGCACGCCGCGTAGTCGAGCACCTGAGCGAGGGCAACCCGGTAGGCATCAGCCCTCTTCAGCTCAACGATCACGAGTCGGGCATCGGCATCTAGGCAAAGCAAGTCCAGCGGCCCCCCATCGGTCAGCAGCTGGCGTGCGAGAACGGTCAGCCCCGGTTCAATCAGGTCCGGATGCTTCTCGACCCAGTCCTCCAGTGTCTTCTCGACGTCGATGAACCCATCCGAGAGTCGCTTTGGCTCCGACCCAATCGAAGCAATCTCCCAAACGGTGGTGGCTCTCGGCATGCGCCATCCTATCGCGTTCGTCGTGAACGCTGAAAGGGCGACAGGTCCTCCCTATCAGCTCATGACGGACGAGAAGTCCGCGGCGCGCATTCGCGCGTCGAGCTGATGGAGATCTCCATGAACACCACCGAGAACAGCAAGTCCGGCTTCTTCACCAACCTCATGCGCGACGAGGGCATCCAGCGCGCGCTCGCGGGCGTCGCGATCGCGGCCGTCGTCGCGGTCGCGAAGGAGTGGATCTTCGGCGACAACGAGTCGGAGAAGGCCTGAACCAACCCCGATTGAGCCGAACGCCCCGGTCCTGCTGCGTGCAGGGCCGGGGCGTCTGCTTTGGAGGCGCACCATGGACAACGACGATTTCGATCAACGACCAGCGGCGGTCTCACTCGCCGCGCTCCTCGTGTTCGCCTTCGAGAAGGCGTGGCACCTGAGCCGACGCGCTGCGCGCCGCATCGAGCCCCTCGTGACGCCGCCGCCTGAGCTGCGCGTGACGGCTCGCGGCACGCTCTACTCCGGCGTCATCATCCTCGACCGCAACGAAGTTATCTTCGGCGTCGTGGTCGCGACGGGCTACGACCCGTCGGGTGGCGCTGCGCCGCCCTTCACCTCACCGAGCTTGTCGAGCACGACGAGCACTGCGCTCGAACGGCTGCGACGCGAGCAGGCCGAGGCCAACAACCTCTTCGGCGACCGACGCGGCCGACTCCCGGGGTGGGCCGAGACGGGCGACGACGACGACGGAGGCGGCACGTGGCGCCGCTGAACGTCGCCGAGCTGCGCTCGCTCGCGCGGATGTTCCGGCAAGGCGTGGACGGCGCGAGGGAGCAACTCGAACTGCTCGCCCACGAGCGTGGGGAGGAGCTCACCGCCGTGCTCGGCTTCCCCCGCGCGAACCTCGATCCGGTGCTCGACACCGGCGACCTCGCGACGCTCGTCGCCGCGACCATCGAAGGGAGCGTCCGGCTCAAGCGGGAAGGCGTGACGCGCTCGCGTCGCGAGACCGCACGCGCGCTCGCCGCGACGCTCTCCGACGCATCGGAGCACCGAGACGACGGCAGCGCCGCCCTGCACGGTGCGCTCGCCGAGATCGTGGCCCTCTGGGGCTCGGGCTGGATCGTCTTCGGGGCGCTCGGCAGTGTCGAGGCCGCGCGCCTTCGCGCGATCCTCCGCCACTGCCGCGGCGTGACGAGCCGCTCGATCATCCTCACGCGCGAGAGCCTCTTCGTGTTCTACGAGACGGCATGCTCGCGAGGGGTCATCCGGCTGCACCTCCAGCGCGTGGTGTTCCACGCGGACGCGCTGCACATCCCGATCGACATCGTCGGCGACGTTGCGCCGGTGGAGCCCGCTCCGCCGGCCCCAGACCCGAAGCCGATCGACACCACGGATCCCATCCCGGCCCTCGTCGAGCGCGCGCGGCCGGCGCCGCGTCCACATCGGAGCTTCGCACGACACCTGGTCGAGGCCGCCCTCACCTTCGCGCTCGGAGGTCAGCCGTGACGGACGGCCCGACCCGCATCGACGAGCTGATCCGGCGCGTTCTTCCCCGCGCCGCCCTTCCCGCGCACGTCAGGCCGTCGATGCTCCTCGACGACGCCGTCACACCGCCGGCTCGGGTCGCCGACAAGGTCGAGGCGCTGCGTCAACTCATTCGCTCGGGCGGGCGCGACTTCGACCTCTTCGATCGGATCGCGTCGAGCCGCGACATCGCCGACCACTTCATCCCGCGCCTCGGCACGCACCCGATGGAGTCGCTCTGGGTCGTCGGCGTGAACGCCAAGAACGTGCCGCGCGTCGTGCACTGCGTGGCGCGAGGCGGCGTCGAGAGCTGCAACGTCGCCGTGCGTGACATCGCGCGCGTGCCGGTGCTCAACGCGTGCTCGGGGTTCGTGCTCGTGCACAACCACCCGAGCGGCGATCCTGCGCCGAGCGCCGACGACGTCGCACTCACCGAGCGGGTCGCGCGAGCCGGCGATCTGCTTGGGATCCGCCTTCTCGACCACGTGGTCGTCGCCGCGAGCGGCTACGCGTCCCTCCTCGACATGGGTCTGCTCACGCCGCAGTCGCGGTGACAGCCGCGGGAGTCGAGCGCTTCGTGCGCTCCTCCCGCGTCTCTTTGGTTGTCGCCGCGAACCCGCGCCGCGAAGCCCCTATCAGCGGGTGGGCAGACGCCCACGGCGCGATGGTCGCGCCGTCGAAGGAGGAGCCATGCGCTTCATCAAGTCGATCCTGCGGCGCGCCCAGGTCATGCGCGCCGCGCTCGCGCTCGTCGTCACCATCGTCGTGGCGGTCGTCGAGAGCCGCATCGCCCGCTGACCAGCGCCGGCGCCGGATGCGTTCGCGATCCGTCACGGCCCGCGCATGCCGCGCGTGGTCGCCACCCACCACCGAAGGGAGTCCACCATGTCGAAAGAGAAGATCCGAGAGTTCATCGTCCGACTGCCGGTCAAGAACGAGCGTGGCGAGAAGGTCGGCGAGAAAGAGTTCGTGACATATGCCGGCTTGCTGGCGCTCGCTCACAGCATCGGCCTCGACCACATCCACGCGACCATCATCCAGATGCCGACCGAGGCAAACGGGATGACGGCCGTGGTCCGAGCCGTCGTGCAGGGCAAACGCGGCACGTACAGCGGGCTCGGCGACGCGAGCCCCGCCAACGTGAATCGCCGCGTCGCGAACCACCTGCTCCGGCTCGCCGAGACCCGCGCGAAGGCGCGCGCGCTGCGCGACTACACCAACATCGGCATGGTCGCGCTCGAAGAGCTCGGCGGCGACGACGACGTCGAGGCGCTCGGCACGACGCCCGTCTCGCGACCGTCAGCTCCGCGCCGCCAGCAGGAGCCTGCGAAGATCACCGACGGTCAGAAGCGGATGCTCTGGCGCCAAGCGGCGCAGCTCGGGCACGAGGGCGACGCGGCCCTCGCCTTCCTCGCCCAGCGGCTCGAAGGGCAGCCCGACAGGGCGACGCGCAAGGCCGCGAGCAGCCTCATCGACGCGCTGGCCGCCGAGCTACGCGCGAAGCCGACCAACGGAGCGTCGCATGCGTGATGATCTCCCAGCAGCGAGCACCGCCGGGCGGGCATAGACGGCGGAGCCGAGGCGGCCCAGGCCGAAGGGCCCAGCGACCCGCCTTCGGCTAGCGGCGCCTCCGCTGCGCGTAATGCGACTTCGGCGTCGGGCACGATCGACAACGACCAGTACGACGTCGAAGCCCGGCTCATCGGTTCCGTGGTCGGCCCATCCACCGATCAGCATACATGGCGAATACATACGTCTCGCCGAGCTGGGGCTATGGGCGCCCGCCTCCGCGGGCGCGGCGAGGTGACGCCCGTCGAGCTGACGACGCGAGCCGCCCCAGCTCGGCGAGGACGCCAAGGAGCCGTTCGTGGTCGGCCTCCGGCCACGCCTCGACGACCGCGCGCACGCGGTGAGCGAGCGCATCGCGCTTCGCGGGCGCGGCAGCCTTCTCGGCACCGGCCCGGAGCAGCTCCCACGGGGCGACCCCGAACGCGTCCGCGAGCGCGTCGATCGTCTCTGTGCCCGGCGCGCGCGTCTCTCGTTCGAGCTGCGAGATGAACTGCTCGTGGCGCTCGACCGCTTCGGCGAGCTGCGCCTGCGTCATTCCGCGCTGCTCGCGCAGCCGCCGCATTCCGCGAGCCAACAGAGCGCCCGTCTTCATCCGGCGAACCACACCGCGGATGGGCCGCGAGGTGGAGCAGCGGACAGGCTTGATCGCAACCGAGCCCATAAGGCTTACTACCCAAGGACACCACCATGGAACGTCTCTTCCTGTACTCATCCCTTGTGTTCGGAGTGCTCGCCGCGAGCTGTGGCGGCGAGAGCGACCCTGCGGAGGTACCGGCCGCAACGCTGACCGAACGTGAGCCGACCACAGCGACACCGTCCACTGTCCCGGATCCAGCGGAGCCGGTGATCGACGATCCGAGCACGTGGACGCAGTTGAGGTCGACGCGGCTGGGCTTCTCAATCCGGATGCCAGCGCTCGACGAGCCACGGGACCTGGAGCGAGCAGACGATCTGAACCTCTACTCACGACCCGAGGGGATGGATGGGCCGTGGTTCTCCGTGTTTGTCCACCCGACCTACCGCGAGCCCCACGAGCTGCGCTCTTCCCGCGACATCGACCGGTTCCTTGAACAAGAGGCCGACGTCGCGGTTGGTCACGATCCATGGGGTCGCCCGAACTACCTCGGCGGCAGCGCTGAGGAGCTCTACGGACGCCCAGGATACGCGACGACCGAAGTCGTCAACGAACCTTACCCTGGCTCGCGACTCGGTTCGATTCGGACGCGTGTCGTGCTCGTGGGCGAGCGCGTGTTCGTCTTGCAGGTCCGCGCACGGGGACCACGACCAGCACCGGACGTCGTCGACGCCTTCTTCAGCTCATTCGAGTTGGCCGACGGAGCGACGCCGGCCACCCCGTGATGCCCCGGAAGGCTTCGCCTGCCTTCCATTTGCCAAGTTGCGGAGATCACGCCGCGACAGCACGCACCGGGCCGAATACCATCGGCGATCGCCATGGCGTTGGATGAGTCGCTCACGATCACGTTGGAGGAGATCACCACTGCGCGGGCCACCGACATCGTCCAGCGCGGGGCCACTTGCTTAGCGGAGGCGCCACACCTGGCAGATGTACTCGGGCAGCTTCTCGCGCCTGCGTTGCGCTCGGCTCCCGACGCCGCGGGCGTGCTGGCGCGGCGAGGCCACTACGCGGTGAAGCTCTCGGCGCCAGGTCAGGCGGCTCTGGACAGCGGAGTTGCTCGATTCCTGAAACGCGTCGATGGTCGACTCCAACCCACGCTCGTGAACCAAGCAGGCAGCCTGCAAGAGAACGCGACGCTCGTGGGACGCGTCGGCCAGCGAGTGGCAACGATGGCATCCGTCGCAAACGTCGCCGTCCTGCTCGTCGTCCAAACCCAGCTCGTTTCGATGGAGCGAACCCTCGAACGCATCGAAGCAAAGGTCGATGCCGTTCGCAAACGCCTCGACGACGGGGCCCTCGCACGAGTTCGCGGTCGTCTTCGCGCGCTACGAAAGCTGCGTGACGAGCTGACGAGTTCCGCCGGCGGCGACGACCGCCTGCGCTGGGGCGTCGCGCTCGATCAGGCCGACACCGAATTCCATCAGATCGACGAACTTGCTTTGCTTCAGTGCGACGAAGCAACGCGGACCCTCAAGGGCGCACCGATGAGCGTCAGCCTTTTTGGCCCGTCGGGGAAGGCACTTGCCGCGGCGTTTCAAGACGGCGTCGAACACTACCGACGCCACCACGAGCTGCGTGCTTTGTGCTTGCTCGGCCGCATCGTCGTCGCCCATCTGCGGCGGACCATCAACGTCCCTGTCGCGCTCGACGATCTTCGGGAGGATCTAGATACACTGGCCGCGGACGCAGCCGCACACGAGCGTCTGGTTGCCGACCGGGCGATGGATTTCACGACCAAGTTCAGTCGAGCGACGTACGAGGTCGCAACGCGCAGAGGACTTCGCGATGAAGCTGCGGCGTTCGCGCGCCACGCCGACGAACGAACACAGGTCCTCCGTCGTCAAATCGGGGCCCTCGGCACAGATGGCCAGCTGGAGGTGCAGGCGCTGATCGAGGTCGGCGATAGCGCCGAACTCCTCAATGTACAGATCGTCGAGGAACTTCGCTGAGGGGATGCTCCTTGAGACGAAGCGGTCGAGCCGCCAAAGACTGCATGCACTACCTCACCTCGGGCACACTCAATCATGTCGGTCGTCACCCGCGAGCACCTCTACGAAGAGATCTGGGCCGAGCCCATGACGACGGTGGCCAAGCGCTACGGCGTGTCGTCCAACTACCTCGCTCGAATCTGCGAGCGGCTGAAGGTGCCGCGCCCGCCGCGCGGATACTGGGCGAAGCTCAAGGTCGGCAAGGCGTTCCGTCGCGTCGCGCTCCCGGCTGCACGACCCAGCGACGAGCACGTCTGGCGCACCTCGGACTTCGGACACGTTCCCCTAGAGCAAGCGCCGACAGCTGTCACTGGCGAGCCACTACCGCCCCGTCCGAGGGCGACGATCGTTCGAGGCGGGCTACACGCGCTCGTACGCGACTCCCGACCAAGGTTCGAGCACGCAAAGCATGATGCCCATGGATACCTGCGTCCCGACGGATCGGAGGTGCTCGAAATCCTCGTCTCCAAGCCGACGGTCAAACGCGCGTTCGCCTTCATGAACGCACTTCTTCTTGCTCTGGAGAAGAGAGGGCATGACGTCGTGTTCGCGCCGCGCGATCGGCGCTTCGTCGTGGGAAGCGCGGATCTCCCGGACGAGGACCGCTCGCGGTGGCCGGAGCGATCCCGATGGCGCCCACGTCGCGCGACCGTCGCATTCGTCGGCGAAGTCGCGGTCGGCCTCACGCTCGTCGAACTCAACGAGGAGATGCCCGCCAAGCATCTGTGGGAAGAGAACCTCTGGGTGCGTGACACGGACAAGGCGCCCAAACAGCGCGACGCGCGCCTCGCCCGGTTGCTCCCGCCACTCCGAGCTTGGCTGCCAAACCATCGTCTGCGCCTGCGCGCGTACAGCCCGTACCCGATGACGACGTGGAGCCACGAATGGCACGACGGCGATGCGAAGCTGGAGACGCAGGTGCAAGCGATCGTCACCGGGGTCGAGGTCGGGGCTCAGACACTTCCGCCGCTCATCGCGCGCGCGCGCCTGGAATACGACGAGCGCTGCCGCAAGCTCGAAGAGGAACGACGTGCCTGGGAGGCGCGTCAGGCGCGCGAAGCGTACGAGCGAGCAACCAAGACAAGCCACCAGGGGCTGCTCGCGCTGGTGCGCGACTGGTCGCAGGCAGAGGACATCCGGAGGTTCTTGGCGGCAGCGGAGGCCGATCTGGCTGACGCGCCGCCCGCCGATCGCGAAGTGCTCGCCGCCAAGCTCGCGCTCGCGCGAGACATGCTGGGTTCCCCGCGGTCGCTCGACTGGCTGGCCGCGTGGACAGAGCCACCAGCGGCACCACCTCGGTAGTTCGCGCCTTCGTTCGGCGCACGCAACTCGATGTGTGGACTTCAGTTCCCGCGCCTACGCTTGGGATGCTTGCGTGTGATCCGGTCGAGACCGTCAAACTCGACGTGCTCGTCGTCCACCCATCGGTAGCGGAGCACTCCGATCCCTTCCGCGCCGAGCAGCGCCTCGGCGCCGGATGTGAGGTCATCCGGGACAACCAAGATGCCGCGTTTGCCGGTGGCCTTCGGACGAGCGTGAACGACGAGCTGACCGACGCCGGTGAAGATCGACTGTGATGACGTGTCCGTCTTCACCTCGAAGGTCACTGCTGGCGCCTTCGGGGACGGTCGGGCGACCAGGTCGCGAGCGCGATCATTGCCCGCGGTCCACCCGCATTGGGTCAGAGCCGCGCGAAGCTGCCGAACAATCGTGCCGTGGCGGCACTGCGCTTCGATGCGGCGACTCACCGCGACGCGCTTCGCACCCTCGAACTCTGGTCGGAAGTCGATAGGGTCTTCGTCCGTAGACCGAGCTAAGTTCCTTCCCTTGGTCGAACCGGTAGCGATCTTCTTGATCTCATCTACCGTGCGGATGAACGTCGCGATGTCGGTGGGGAGCTTCGCCGAACCGACCCTGCCGAGAACCACCACCGGCCCGTCGCCGAGCACCTCCTGCCTCTGTTGATGGTAGCGCTCCCAGAACGCTGTCTTGCCGACGCCTTTGCGACCGCCGCCGATCTTCCCTCGGTGGCCAAGATAAATCTCGCCACGCGATCCTTCGAGGAACACCCCGCCGACTCGTCTATCCACGCCCTCCCAGGGAACGTTGACCTCCACGACGATTGGAAGGACACGGGCCTCCTCGGGCATCACGAGGCCGAACGCGTTCCATGAGAGCTTCTCGTGGTCGTCTGGGCACCAGAAAAACCCGTGGCGTCGCAACACCCAGACCCGCGTCTCCGCGGAGTGCCCGAGGTGCCCGACCATGTGGCGCACTGGGTTTCCCACGGCAGCGAGCTGAGCACGGAACTTCTTGGTGGCGGCGCGGACCTGTCGGACTCCGGTTACGAGGGTGAGCATAGTCGGGACCCTACCCCTTCCCCGCGGTCCCTGGGACACGGCCTCCCCGTCGCCACCGGCGAAGTTGGCCCATTCCACCGGATGATCGGGGTCCGCGGTCCCGCCCTTGAGGGTAATTGGCGCAGCTCCGTGCTCGCGTCACCGTGGACCACGCCTCAGGAGGTGAGCCGGTAATGGCGAAGAGCGGCGCGCGCGGACCCTCGCTCCTCGCGCTGATGCATTCGTCCACGGGCCGTGCTCCGATCGATGGTTTCGACGGCCGAGCGCGGCCATGGCGGCAACGGCGCGATATCATCCGCCGGTGTGCCGCGGTCGTGCATCACTCCGGTCTGGTGGTGGCGTGGGTGTTGCCATCGACGCGCCCAATGGCGAGTGCGAAGCCGTACGGACGTGGATGGACGAACTTGGCCGCCTTCTTGAGCGGGCAAGCGAGGACGCTCGCCAGCGCCTCGACGCGATCCGTCATCGCTCGCGCGCCTGGATCTTGAGCGACTTCGTTGAGCCTCCGCTGAAGTCGACGGTCATCATTCTCGACGCAACTGCGTCCACTGACGCCGCGGTGCGGTTCTCGTGGCTCGATGGCGGTGGCTGGCGTGGCGCGGGCGCTCCGCCCGAGCCCCTGCGTTCGTTCGTGGAACAAAACTGGTCGCAGTTTCGTGCGAACGCGATCGGCCGCACAGTTAGCACCGCCCTCCCGCCGCACCACATGTGCACGCAGATCGTGAGCGGCGGGGAGATCTGGTTCACCGCGTCGTCGCTCACGAACATCGATCCGGCGGCGCTCGTCGCGCTCCACGATCACCCGCGGCAGGCGCCCGTGGACGCCACCCCGCGAGCGAGCGGTCCCTTCATTGCGAGCACGGAGGCAGCCGGCGAACGCGAGGACCTCGCGATTCGTCGATGGCTCCACGTCACTGGACGCGCGGAGCTGCCTGCGGCCTTCGGGCTGGACGCGTGCTGCTGGATCGGGATCGGCCTGTCGCGCAGCCTCGTCTTCGACGAACGCGTCAACGGCGATGTCGATCTCGTGCTCGGGCGGATGCGCTGGGACATGCCCGACGAGGAGCGCGATGCATACGTCGAGCGTGCGCGCCGAGAGTCGTCGCTTCTCACGCACCAATCGAACGTCCGGATATTTGCTGCGATGGGCGCAGCGGCAGACGGACGGCTGAGCTGGGACGAGTCGTCGCCGCTGATCGGCATCGAGGCGAAGGCAACGTGGTACGACACTGCGGCTGGGCGTTGGAAGCGGACGCACCGCAGCAGCGGCGCCGTTCGCGAGGTTCTGGGCAACCTCAAGATGCTGCGAGCGCGCGGGTTCGATCACGTTGCGCTCCTGCACCTCGCGGCGACGGCGCCGCGCGTGACGAACGTTCATTCTTGGTTTCAGGCGTCGCGCGATCTTGCGGCGGCGGCTGCCCATGCTCAGGAGAGGCTCCCGCTCGACACAGACCAGCTCGGCGGAGCCGCGTACCTGATCGCGACGATGGGCGCTGTCCCCGGCACGACGGAGGAGTATGCCGGGGTCGGCGGCAGGTTGGAGGTAGCCGTGGCGGGCGCGCCGATCGCTGCGCGACTCGACGCTCGCCCGATGTGGCGGGAGAAGCTACGCGCACGCCTCGTTTCGCTCGGGAGGCCGCGCTTCCCCCCGCCGGTCTTCGTGCTGGAATGCGCAGGCTGTACGCGCTGGTTTCTCTCTGGATGGCCCGACGTGCCACGACACGGATGCGGAGCGTGAGCACGCCAGGCCTGGCGCGCGGCGCCGGACAACGGCTCTCACGCTACGCGATGAACCGGAGCTTGCGCTCCACGAACGTTTCCGATCCCCCTGGGGACGTGTTCAGACCCGCATCCGAGCGGCTATGGCCACCGCGAGGAACGCACGCATCGGGTAGGTCCGCTCGACGGGCGCGAAGACGATTGCCCTTCGAGGCACGCCACGAGCTCCCGCAGGTTTCGGCGACGCTATCGGCCATCGTCCGACCCATCTCGGGGCCCGCCCGAAAACCGTCGGGGATACTTGGAACTATCCCTGGACGATTTTGAAACCCGTCAGCGATAGCCGGAATTATCCCCGACCGTCTCGAAGAACCGTTCGGAGATAGTTGGAGCTATCCCTGGACGATTTTGAAACCCGTCGGGGATATCCGGAATTATCCCCGAGCGTTTTTGAAACCCGTGGGGGATATCCGGAATTATCCCCGACCGGTTTTGAAACCCGTGGGGGATATCCGGAATTATCCCCGACCGATGACGCCGCGTGGAACGGCGGCCCGCAGGACGCGCCGCATCGCGTAGGAGCTCGAGGCGCTGCGTGGAGCGGCGCGGGGTCAGGGGAACGACAGCTCGGCCCACGTGCGGCCGTCCTCACGCGTCGTCGTGAGGAGCAGAGCCTCGCCGTCCTTCATGAACGTGGCGGTCATCCGGTCGGGGTTGTCGATGTTCTGCTCGGAGCGCCCCCAGCCTTGGGACTCGAGGTGACGGGTGATCGTGACGAACGGGTTGTCGTCGTCCTCGAAGTCGAACGTGATGCTGCTCTCGTTGGGGGTGCCCATCCCGTTGAAGTGTCCGCACACCGTGGCGCTCGGTGGGATGAGCTCGCGCGAGCTGGCCCACCGACCGGTGAGGTTCGGCTCGAGCCCGCCGTTGTCGAAGTCGCAGACCGAGCGCGTGCATGCGCTCGCGCACGCCGCCACGACCATCATCATCACGAGCCCCCGGAGCTTCGTCCCCATCGCAGCGCCTCCCTGTGTGTGCCGGTGTACGCGACGACCGGAGGATCATTCCTCGCGCGGAGGAGACGAGGCTCGTCGTCTCACCGAGATCGAGCACCACCACCGGAGCGGAGGGACGCGCGCCGCGAGGAGGCGGCCACCCGAGTCACGGCGAGGGAGTCGTCCGCTCGGCCGAGGCGAGCACGCCCGCCGCGCCTACCCCGCCGACCACGAGCACGCTGCCGTCCGCGAGCACGGTCGCGGTGTGCCCGTATCGTCCGAAGGTCAGCGCGCCGATCGGTTGCCAAGCGCCGACGGCCGGATCGAACAGGAGCGCGTCGGGCAAGTGGGCCACGCCGAGCTGATCGTTGCCGCCGACCAGGAGCGCGCGGCCGGACGCGAGCGTCACGAGCGCGGCGCCGGTCCTCGGAGGCGAGAGCGCCTCGGTGGGCGTCCATGTGCCTTGCGATTCATCGAAGCGAGTCGCCTCGCCGATCGGCGCGACGTTCGCGATCTTCCCGCCGACGACGAGGAGGGTGCCGTCCGGTAGGAGCGACGCAGCGTGGTAGAGGCGGGCGGTGCCCATGCCTTCGGTCGCGGTCCACGCGCCGCTCGCCGGATCGAAGATCTCGGCGCTCGCGAGGCCGCGGTTCTCCGCCGCGCCTCCCGCCGCGATCACGCGCCCGGTCGAGAGCACGGTCAGCGTGAACGCGAGCCGCGCTTGGGTCATCGGCGGCGCGATCGTCCACGCGCCGGCGACCAGGTCGTAGAGCTCGGCGCTCGCGAGCGAGGTCGCGACGGTGCAGTCCGGGTGGGACGACGCGCACGGGTAGCCGACGCCCGCGCCGCCGCCCGCGACGAGGACACGGCCGTCCGGGAGGCCCACCGCGCCGTGGCCGGCGCGCGCCTCGTGCAACGAACCTGTCTCCGTCCAGGTATCGAGCGCCGGGTCGTAGAGGAGCGCGCTCGCCATCGGCGCTTCGCCGGTCGGGATCGAGATCGCCGAGCCCGGGCCGCCACCGACGACGAGGAGCCGACCGTCCGCGAGGAGCGTCGCGCTGTGATAGGCGCGTGGCTCCGGCAGGCGCGCGGCGGGGTGGAACGCGCCGTCGGAGGGGTCGTAGATCTCGACGCTGTCGAGCATCGTGAGCGCCGCGTCGTGACCGCCGACCACGATCACGCGTCCGTCGTCGAGCCGGGTCGCCGTCGCGTGCGCGCGGGCGACCTGCAACGCTCCTGTCTCCGTCCAGGCGCTCGGGTCGACGGGCGGCCCCGCGTCCGTTCCCGCGTCGAGGATGCCCGCATCGGCGAGCCCCGCATCAGGCGACGCCGTGCCGCCGCACGCGAGCGCGAGCGAGGCGACGAGGGCGAGCGCGGTCCGTGAGAAGCGATGCCGCATGAGGTTCCTCCGCGGGTGGAGATGACGCGCGCGTCGGGTCCGCACTACACGACGATTGCGGTCTTCGCTTCCGCTCGTTGCTGGGCGCGGTACTCGGACGGGGTCATGCCGAACGCGGCGGCGAACGCCTCCGTCATGCGGCTCGGCGAGCCGAACCCGCTGTCGTACGCGATCTGACCGAGCGGCAGATCGCTGCCGCGCACGAGCGAGGCCACGCGCTCGACGCGAACGGAGCGCAGATAGGCGAACGGGGCCTGGCCGTAGACGCGCTTGAACGAGCGCGCGAAGTGGAACTTGCTCATCCCCGCGAGCGCGGCCATCGCCTCGAGCGAGTGCGCGGCGGTCGGCTCGTCGCGGATCCAGTCGCGCACGCGGCGGAGGCGCGCGTCGTCGCCCGAGCTCGAGCGAAGCGGCGTCGGCTCGAGGCGCGCGTGTCGGCGGACGAGCTGGATCACGAGCTGCGTCGCGATCGAGTCGAGCGCGAGCCGGTGCGCGGAGTCGCCCTCGCCGGACGTCACCTCGAAGCGCAACGCGCGGAACGTATGGGCGACCTCGGGTGACGCCGCGAACGCGCCGGGCCGAAACGGGCGATCGACGCGCAGCTCGCGCAGCAGCTCGTCGAGCGCGTCACGCCGAAGGCGCACGTTGAGAAACGCGCTCGGGAGCGCCTCGGTCCACGTCGAGTGATCGCAGTCGGGAGGGATGAGCGCGTACTCGTTCCGATGGCAGCTCAGCGCGGTCCCATCGAAGCGCGCGCGCTCGCTGCCATGCAGCACCGCGGCGAGCTCGAACACCTCACCGTGATGCACGCACCGCACGCCGTCGGTGTGGGCGTCGCGTCGGTGGAGCGAGGCGCGAGCGAGCATCCGCGATCGTAGCAGGTGTCGGAGGAGAGTCCGCCAGGGCCCGCTCGCGTCGCCGAGGCGAGGACGCCCCGAGGCGCTCCGGCCTGAGTGCTTGATTCGTCTGGCCTGCGCGAGGAGCGGCTCCGCTCCGATCCTCGCCTCGGTCCGCGTGGTCCTCGACGCGCGCGGCGCGGTCGAGCACTTCGGCAGCGCGTGCTGGGCGCGCGCGAGGGAGCTGCTAAGGGCTCTCGCATGCTCTATTGGATCCTCGGGGGCGTCGCGCTCGTGATCGTGCTCGGCGGTGTGGTCTGGCTCGCCTCGCAGCTGCGCGCCGCGATGCCGCGACTCATCCGACCGGGCGAGCTCGCGGGCCGCAGCCGCGCCGAGCTGCACGAGCAGATCGCTCGGATCCTGGAGCAGAACCGGAGGGACGAGGAAGAGACGTGCCAGGTCGTCGTCCCCAGCGTGCTCGTGTTCCCCTCCCCGACCTGGCGCCGGGACGCCGGCACCGACCTCGCGAGGCGCTCGCTCACGCTCCTCCCCGAGCTCTTTCATCGCGTCTACTACGGGCCGGAGGCGCGCGCGCACCTGGACTCGCCGGACGTGCGGGAGCTCGTCGTCGACGCGGCGCAAACGCTCGGCGGCGATCCGCTCCTGAACGAAGACGCCCTCTTCGACCTCGTGGATCGCTACGAGGGCGACGCGAACGAAGCGCCGACGCTCGCGGCACGGATCCCGTACACGCCGGGAGACCGCGCCCTCTCGCTCTTGCTCATCGACACCGCACGCCTGCTTGACGCGGGCGTCACCCGAGCGGAGCTGCGCGCCCGATGGAAGCTCTCGAACGACGCCCGGGCGTGCGCCTCCCTCGAACAGAAGCTCGCGGCGCTCGCCGTCGCGGAGACGGAGAAGCTCATCGAAGCGGCGCGGCGGGAGGCCGAGATCCTCGCGACCGTCGAGCCTGGCTTTCGCACCGAACGAGTGCGACCGCGCTTCTTCACTGCCGAGCGCGCGGAGCGGCATCGGGCGCTCCTCGACGCGGTCGCCGCGCGGGACGATGTCGACCCGGGTCGGATCGAGGTCGCGGAGCCGCTCCGCCTGGAGGTGCGAGGGCTGCTGTACCCGATCGACTTCGTGATGGACATGGGCACGCACGTCGCCGCGCTGAGTCGTCCGGAGATCGAGCGCGCGCAGCTCTCGCTCGAAGCGCTGCGCGCGCTCGCGATCGAGAACCTCGCAGGGGAACCGGAGCAGCCGACGATCCCGAAAGACGAGGTCGTCACGTTCCGAGATGCTCACGACCACGGCGCGGCCTACGTGCTGCTCCTCCCCTCGCGCCTCGGTGAGGACGAGACCTGTTTGGTGCTCGCGCCTTCTCACGACACCCTCGTGCTCTACTCCGAAGGCGATCCGGACCTCGCCGCGAAGGCGCGCGCCATATTCGCAGACGCGCTGGCCAACGGCGACGGTGACGCGCCGATCCCGACGCCGGTGCGGGTGTCTCCGCGCGGGTTTGAGGCGGTGGGCTGGGCGTAGCGGCATCGGATCGACGAAGCGGCCTCCTCCAATCGCTTGGTCTCAGCCTCCATGGATCCCGCGTGGCGACCGACGTCGGAGATCCGACCGAGGTTGGCGCACCCTTCGTCGGTGGCGTCGGAGATCCGACCGAGGTTGGCGCACCCCTTCGTAGGTCGATCCGAGATCAGGTCGATCCGAGATCCGACCGAGGTTGGCGCACCCCTTCGTGGTCTGACCTACTGGGCGGGTCCGTTTGTACGCTTCAAAACGTGTTCAACCAGCCGTGCTACAAGCGCACGGCGCCTGCGCAGAGCGCGAAACCGCGCGCTCGCTTCCAGCAAGGCGGTCGTCTTGCACGACGAGCACGCCAGCGGACGCAAGAATGCGCGCCCGAGCGCTCGTCTCAGGCGCGCCGAACACTCTTTGCAGCGTCTAGGGAGGCGGCCGCACGCG
>JBFWYI010000070.1:0-55357 GCA_050186575.1 Sandaracinaceae bacterium
ACGCCGTTCAAGAACGACCTCTGCACACATCGAGTCGGAGCACACCGCGAGCCCCGCAAGGCTTGCTGCGGGTTTGCGTCGGTGCATGCTTGTCAGCCGGGCCACTCCATAGTCGATTCCGATTCCGTGTCCGATTCCCTGTCCGATTCCGTGTCCGATTCCGATTCCGTGTCCGATTCCGATTCCGATTCCGTGTCCGATTCCGATTCCGATTCCGTGTCCGATTCCGTGTCCGATTCCGTGTCCGATTCCGTGCCCCGCGGCCTCCCTCGGCGCTCCGCCTCCAAAAGAGCGAGCCCCCCGCCAGCTCGCGCCGGCGGAGGGCTCACTAAGAAGCTCGGGCTCGCGCTCAGTTCTGCGCGAAGTGGATCGCCGCGTCGCTCGCCGCGATGAACTCGCGGTTCGTCTGCGTGTCGATGACGAGGAAGTAGATCCAGCCATCGCTCCGGAAGTGTGGGAACAGCGCGCGCATCCCGGACGGCATGTTGGTGACCGCCTGCGAGGTGCCGTTCAGCAGGTCGTAGACGTAGATGTTCGCGACGTCGCCGTCGTGGTGGTGGGTCACCATGAAGCGCTCGTCGAACGAGAACGACGTCTTGGCGCCCGGATCGCAGATGCGGACGATCGGCTCACCGAGCGTGATGCGGTAGTCGGCGCCGAAGCGCTGCGTGTTGACGCGGTGCACGACGTAGCCGAGCGACACTCCGTCCGGTCCCGCCATGCGGCTCCCCACGAGCTGGCCCGACGGGGAGAGCACCGAGTCACCCTCGAACGGCGCGTCGACGATGACCTGCTCGCGCCGCTCGTAGGTCGTGCCGTTGAAGATCATCGGGTGGAACGTCATCGTCGCCGACGACGTCCACGCCGCGCTCGGGTGCGTCGTCTCGGTGCGCCCCGCGTTCGACTTGTTCTGGCTGTTGATGACGAAGTAGTCGCCGCCGTTCAGGCCGCGCGCGACGTGTTGGTAGAGCGAGATGCCCGCCTGACGCGTGCAGCCGACCTCGCTGAAGTCGATGCCCTCTTCGCCCGACTCGAGGACGCTCAACGTGCAGAAGCCAGCGCCGTTGCCCCCGCCCTGGAACATCCACCCGCTGTTGTCGGGGAAGAACGCGGGGTCATACGACGCCTGGATGCCGATGTTCCGACCGGTCAACAGATCCGTGATGGTCGCGCCATAGCCCTGGACCGAGCTGCCGCCGTTGCCGACGAAGCGTCCGTCCGCCGAGCTGCGCATCCAGAAGCTGGTACGGAAGTCGAGCTGACGGAGCTGTCGGATCGTGCCGACCGCGTTGCCCCAGGTGCTCGACTCGTCGGGGAAGTCGCCGGCCGTGAAGCAGCTCTGCGCGTCGGCACCGGAGCAGCCGAACATGCGGATGCCGTTGTCCTCGTTGACCGCCTGCCAACCCTCGAAGCGCATCGCGTCGACGTGCGAAGAGATCGCCGCGGTGTCCACGTAGTTGTCGCAGGTCGATGGCGGCGGCGGCTCGCGCAGCACTTCGTCGAGGTTCGTGAGCCCGCTGCGGAACCACGCGAGGAGGGTCGCGTACTCGCGCTGGCTCATCGCGGGGTGGCTGCCCTTGGGCATCGACACGCGCGAGCGGAACTGGCCGTACTGGAGCGCCCAGTCGTCGCCGTACGCGCGCTGGAAGAGGCGGCGGAAATAGCTGTACTGGACGCCCGTCGCCATGATGCCGAGGTTCTCGGCCGCGAAGACGCTCGTCGGATCGTCGCGGTCCGATCGGAGGCAGTCGACGGCGCGGCGCGCGTCTTCCTCGCTCATCGTCTCGGGCGCGCCGGTCGCGATGTCCTGGATCGGACGCAGCGTGCCCGCCGTCACGTCCTCGAGCTGGAGCACCGCGTCGAGCGACGCGAACGGCCGCGCTTCGACGATGCGCCTGGCGCGATCCTCGCCCACGCCTTCGATCGTCTCGAGGATCCCCTTCTCGGCCGAGTTCAGGAACGCCAACAACGATGCTTGCGGGTCTTCACGACCTTCGGTGAGCCCGCAGGTGTCCCAGCCGTGGCGGGTGAAATCGAGCCAGTCGTGGAGGCCCCGGCGGCTCACCGCGTGGCAGCTGTTGCAGCGGCGCGAGCCGCACTCGCCGTCCGGACACGAGGGATCCTGGACGTCCGCGCCGAGCGCGATCAAGGCGGCCGTGGCCAGCTCCGCGCCCTCGAGCTCGACGCTGGGGAGCGCGCCGCCGCCATCGCCGCGGCCGGTCGGCAGATCGGCGAACTCGCAGTCCGGGTTCGACGGGTTGCGCCCGCACTCCTGGATGTGGCGGAACGCTTGGCCGAACGGCGAGTCGAAGAACGTCGTCTCGTCGAGGCCCTCCTGGTCCGGCGGCATCCAGAACACGTGCTCGAAGTCGCGGTACGCCTCCGTCGTGTCGTTCATCCACGAGGTGTCCTCGCCGACCATGCGCGACATGTAGCTGGTCCCCCAGCGCCCCTCTGCGGTCATGCGGTGACAGCTCGTGCACGCCGCCACGCGCTCGCCGACGAGCTGACGATGCATCGTCCAACCTTGGCCCTCGGCGTTGACGAGCGTGTACGGCGCGTCGTTGAAGCCGAGCGAGAAGTCCTCGTCGACGCCCATGCGCGGCACCACCGGATCGCCGTTCTCGTCGCGAGCGCCGTCGATCCACGGCGAGTGGATGAACGGATCGGCGTCGTGGCAGGTCGTGCACTGGATGCCGCTGCCGAGGCCGCCGTGGATGCCCGACCAGATGTGCTCGCTCGTTTCGGGCGACGCGTCGCTCTGGACCTTGTCGGCCGGATGCGGCACGTGCAAACCGTCTTCCCGCGAGCCGAGCGCGTTCTGGAAGAAGCAGGTGCGACCGGTGTACGGGTTGTGCCCGATCATCGCGATGTCGTAGTAGTTGCCGGGCTCGGTGTTCGCCTTGCGGCAGAGCAACACCCAGTGCGTGCCCTGCTCGTTGCGGCGGCTCGCCACCCGCGGACCGTTCACGTCCGGGCGCTCGTTGCCTTGCGGGTCGACCGCGCTCGGCTCGCAGCTCGAATAGATGTACTGCTGCTGATCGCACTGTTGCGTCGGCTCACCGTCCATGCGGTCGTAGTGACCGGTGGTCGGCGAGGTCACCGAGCCGTCCGGTGCGGTGACCGTGGTCGGGATCGGGACCGAGTCGAGGCAGTTGTACGTCTCGTAGTCCCACTCCGCGCCGTTCTCGACGCGGGGGAAGAACGGGATCTCGCCGAGCTCGGCGACGCACGCCTCGCCGTAGGCCTGGGTCGACGCGATGCGCGCCTCGGGCCCGTCGAACTTGCCGCTCTGTCCGCGGCGATCGAGGGCGCGAAGCGGATCGAACTCCATCTGCGTCACCACGCGCGTGCCGTCCATCAGGCACACGTCGACGACGAGCAGGCCCTCCGCGATCGCGGCGAGCATCTCCGGCGTCGGGTCACCCTCGAGCCACTCGGTGCCCTGGTACGGCGAGCTCAGCTCGTCGGGCGTCATCGAGGGACCGACGAAGCGCGCGTCGCCGGCGCCGATCACCGGCTCGCCATCGATGCGCTGGATCGAGCCGAACTCGCTCGCGCACGAGAGGTCGCCGACCGCGCCGCGTCGCACGCGTGCGTGGAGGGTCTCGGTCGTGCGGAGGTCGCGGCCGACGATCACCTGGATGCGCTGGCTGCTGCTGTCGTAAGAAAGATCGAGGGTCGTCCGGTCTCCGCCTTCGCCGCACGCGCTCGCGAGCGTGACGACCGAGGAGAGACCGAGCGCCCAAGCGGAGCGTACGGAGAAGGTCATGCGGAGCTCCTAGGCAAGCTCCGATCCCAACGCGCCGCACCCCGTTTTTCTGGCCTCGGACCGCTCGGTGGCCGATGCACCTGCCACCCCGCTGGGGACTCGCGACGACGCGTCAGTCCCCGAGGACGGACAGATCCGGATGGAGCAGCTGCGCCACCGCCGGCTCCTCCATGTTGTCCCGGGTGACCATCGTCGCGCCGGTGTCGATGCGCGCCTCCACCTCCTCGCCGTCGAGGTGCGCGACCGCCGTGCGCACGCCGAGCTCGCCCATGCGCTCGGGGTTCTGGAGCACGAGCCCGTGGATGTTCCCGTCGCGCAGCGCGGCGACGAGGTTGTCGTTCGCGTCGAAGCCGACGAACTTCACCGCGCCCGCGCGATCGGCGTCGGTCAGCGCGCGCAGCATGCCGAACGTCGTGGACTCGTTCGGCGTGAACACGCCGCCGACGTCGGGGTGACTGACGAGGAGGTTCTCCGCCACGCCGTACGCGGTCTCCGTCGTCGCGCCGCCGTACTGGTTGTCGCTCACGATCTGGATCCCGCTGAACCGCTCGCGCATCGTCTCGAGGAAGCCTCGTTCCCGGTCGCTCGTCGAGGCGGAGCCCTCCTGATAGCGCATCACCATCACCGTGCCGCTGCCGCCGAGGAGCTCGTTCATCCGCTCGGCCGCGAGCGCGCCCCCCTGGAAGTTGTCGGTGGCGACGAAGCTGACGCGCCCGTCCCACTCGATCCCGCTGTCGAAGATCACGACGGGGATCCCCTCGCGCGTCGCCTCCGTCGCGACCGGCACGAGCGCGGTGTCGTCGAGCGGCGCGAGCACGATGGCGTTCACGCGTCGGCTGATCATGTCTTCGACGACGCGGATCTGCGCGGAGCGATCGTCCTCGCGGACCGGTCCCTGCCACACGATGTCGACGTCGAGATCGTTCGCCGCGCGGAGCGCGCCGGCGTGGACGCTCCGCCAGAACACGTGGGTGGTCCCCTTCGGGATGACGGCGATGACGCGCCGCTCGGCCGTCTCGTCCTCGCTGCCCGATCCGACCGCGGGATCGCTGGACGAGCAGTCGCAACCGAGGGTCAGGAGGACGAGGAGAAAGGAGAGCGAGACGGTGGATCGCATGCGCGGCAGAGCACTCGAGTCGAGGGCGGCTGTCAAGCGAAGCACGAGCAACGAGAGAGGATCGGGATCGGAGTCGGGATCGGGATCGGATTCGGAATCGGAATCGGAATCGGAGTCGGATTCGGAATCGGAATCGGATTCGGAATCGGAATCGGATTCGGAATCGGATTCGGATTCGGATTCGGAATCGGATTCGGATTCGGAATCGGATTCGGAATCGGATTAATCGGATTCGGAATCGGATTCGGAATCGGATTCGGAATCGGAATCGGAATCGGATTCGGATTCGGATGGCGACGCCCGCTCCGCTACCATGGCGCGATGCGAATCCTTCGCTCGGGATCGTGCCTCTTCGTTCTCCTCCTCCTCATCGCGTGCGACGGCGACGGGGCCGATGATGACGCCGGACCCGCATCGGCCGACGCCGCGACGCGTGATGGGGGCCCGTCCTCCGCCGACGCGGGGCCGCGCGTCGACGGAGGCGGCAGCTCGGACGGAGGAGGCACGGGGGACGCGGGACCCCGCAGCGACGGCGGGGTGGTCACGCTGACGCTCCCGCCCGCGAACGGGATGCTCGACTACCAGCTCGGCGAGGCCTACCCACCGCCGACCGGCGTGACCGTCGTCTCGCGCGATCGCAACGCCAGCCCGGTGGGCGGCGGCGTCTACACCATTTGCTACGTCAACGGCTTCCAGACCCAATCCGACGAGCGCGACGTCTGGATGACGATGCACCCCGACCTCCTGCTGCGCGACAGCGGCGGCCAGGTCGTCATCGATCCCGATTGGGACGAGATCATCCTCGACGTCACCACCGCCGCGAAGCGCGAGATGCTCGCCGACATCGTGGGCGGCTGGATCGACGGCTGTGCCGACGACGGCTTCGACGCGGTCGAGATCGACAACCTCGACACCTACTCGCGCTCCGGCGGGCTCGTGTCGCAGGACGACGCCGTCGCGTTCATGCGCTTGCTCAGCGATCGCGCGCACGCGCGAGGCTTGCCGATCGCGCAGAAGAACTCGACCGAGGTGCTGAGCCGGCGCGCCGACATGGGCACCGACTTCGCGGTGGCCGAGGAGTGCAACCGCTACTCCGAGTGCATGGACTACGTCGACGTGTACGGCGACCAGGTCTACGTCATCGAGTACCGACAAGCGGACTTCGACACGGGCTGCTTCGTGTTTCCGAACCTCTCGATCGTCTATCGCGACCGCAACCTCGTGGGTCCGGGCCGCCCCGCGTACGTCTACGACGGCTGTTGAGCGCGGTGCGCTCCGGCGAGCCCACCGCGTGAGAGACCGTCCGCGCTCGACGTCGGTACGGAGCTTGCGCGTCGCGGACGCGATGATCGGACGAGCTCGGGGCATCCTGGCGGGCGCGCTGTTCGGCGCGCTCCTCACGACCGCTTGCGCGGGCGGCGCTCGCTCGACGCCGATCGCCGCGGAGGCCGAGCCTCCACCGGCCGACGCGCCACCCGCTGACGCCGAGTGCATCCCCATGTGGCGGCACCTCCCTTACCTCACGTCGTTCGCGCGCGGTCAGGACGCGGTCGATCCACAGAACGAGATGTTGCTCGACGAGCTCGTCGCGAGCACGCACCAGCGCTATCGCATCCTCCACCTCCGGGTCGAAGGTCATCGCGACTGCTGCGGCGCCGACGCCACGGACTCGCAGCTCGACGAGCGACGCGCGGGCGCGGTCGTCGCCGCCCTCATCCGCCGCGGCGTCCCGGCGGACCGATTGAGCGCCGAGGCGTACGATGACGCGCAGCCTCGCTGCCTCTGCGACTGCGGCGGCTCCACGCTCTGTCGCACCACGAACAGTCGCGTCGAGTACTCGGTGCTTGCGTGCGCGACGAGCCGCGAAGTGCGCGAGGAGGCGTACGGGTCGCTCCCGCCCGGGGCGCCGCGCGACGTGTGGACACCCACGTCGCGGTGAGCCACCGCGCTCGTCGTCGCGGCGCGCGATCGATGGCACGCTCCTCACGATGCACGCGCGCCTCCTCTTCGCCTCCATCGCGCTCCTCGCCCTCGGCTGCGAGGGCGCCGCCCACGCCGATCCGCCGCTGCCCACCACCGGCCTCGTCGCGATCTTCGAGCCGGTGCGCGTGCCCATTCCCTCGAGCACGAGCGGAAGATTGACGTTCACGGTGGAGAACCGCGGACCCGAGCCCGCCACGATCGATCTCGACCAGCTCGGCAGCGCGATCTTCGGGTTGGACGTGATGGACGACTCGGGGAATCGGATCCCGACGCTCCCGCCGGGCGTCCCCCCGCTCGACTACGTGCCTCGCACCGAGACGTTGCCGGTGGGAGGGCGGCATCGCTTCGAGGTCTCGCTCAACGCGTTCTCGCCCCCGCTCCCGGCCGGCGACTACCGCGCGCGCGTGAGCGTTCGGGGCGTGACCTCGACCTCGGTGCGCTTCGAGATCCGGCCCGGCGGCGCGTGACGCGCGGCGTGAAGTATCGCCCCGCTCGACGTTCCCGGCGCTGGGCCTCGCTGCTAGCGTTCGGGATGCGCTTTCGATCCTGGATCGCGTTCGCGCTCCTCCTCGCCGCGTGCGATGGCGAGAGCGTCGCGGACGCAGGCGTCGCGACCGACGCGGGGATGCTCGTCGAGGTCGACGCGGGCACCGCGCCCGAGGACTTCGACGGGTACATCGAGTGGTGGATGCAGCAAGGCGGCATCCCTGGCGCGGCCGTCGCGATCGTGCGACCCGACGCGATCGAGCGCGTGGCGACGTATGGCTGGGCCGACATCGAGAGCGAGCGGCCGGTCGACGCGAACACGCTGTTCGTCATGGCGTCGGTGAGCAAGACGGTCGCCGCGGTGCGCGCGATGCAGCTCGTCGAAGCGGGGATGCTCGACCTGGACGCGCCCGTCGACGACGTGCTCGGCTACCCGGTGCGCAACCCTGCGTTCGCCGACGATCCGATCAGCGCGCGCATGCTGTTCGCGCACGTCTCGGGCCTCGAGGACGACTTCCTCACGCTCGGCGAGGTCACCTACGTCGGCGATCCGGTGATGACGCTCGCCGAGTTCACGATGGCCTACGCGACGCCCGGCGGATCGCTGTGGGATCCGATCGCGAACTGGGGCACCTCCGCACCCGGGCAGGGCGACGCGTACAGCAACGCGGGTTTCGGTGTGCTCGGCGACGTGATCGAGCGCGCCGGCGGCGCCTCGTATCGCGATCAGACGCGCACCGCGATCTTCGAGCCCATCGACATGGACGGCGCGGGCTGGTTCTTGAGCGACATCGACCTCGCGCGGCTCGCCACGCCCTACACCGGCAATCGTCACTTCAGCCCGCTCGATCAGAACGGCTACGCGTTCTATCCGGCGAGCTCGCTCCGCATCTCGATCACCGGCCTCGGGCGCTACGCGCGCATGTTCCTCGGGCGCGGCACGCTCGACGGCACGACGGTGCTCAGCGAGGCCAGCGTCGACGAGATCCTGCGCATCCAATACCCGAGCGTCGATCGCACGCAGGGCATCTGCTTCTACGAGCGCTCGGTCGACGGACACCGCTACATCGGGCACAGCGGCTCCACGTTCGGCGGCGCGACGCAGTTCCTCCTCAGCCGCGATCTCGGCCACGCGATCATCCTCATCACCAACGGCGACGCGTACATCCGCAGCCGCGTGCTCGGCGACGAGAGCGGCACCGAGGCGATGGAGGCGATCCTCACGCGCCTCGACCAGGAGGCGCTCGCGCCCTGATCCGATCGACCGCGGGATCGGCTACCGTCCCGCGCATGACCGAGAAGCGAGTCGCCATCTTCTGGCCGGGCGACGCCCGGCGCATCCCCAACGAGCTCGCGACGCCGAACGCCGAAGAGGCGACGGTGCAGCTCGAGCGCGCGCTGAAGAAGCTCGGGCGTACGCCGTATCGCGTGGGCGGGTTCCTCGAGAAACCCCACGAAGCGATCGAGAAGCTCGGGCCGATCGACGACCCGATGGTCGGCGTGTGCGTGCACTGGTTCTACGGGCCGCACACCACCGACGGAGTGATCGGCAAGGACAACCCGCTGCTCCTCGCGAGCAACTTCAGCGGGCGCTGGCCGGGGCTCGTGGGGCTCTTGAACACCGGCGCGTGCCTCGAGAGCCTCGACCGGCCCCACAGCCGCATCTGGACCGACGCGCCCGACTGGACGGCCGACGACGCGTTCATGGCGCGGCTCGACGAGTGGTGCTCGAGCGGCCAGGTCCGCTACGGCGAAGAGGCGATCCAACGCAGCGCGCCGGTGTCGGACGGGGCCTATCGGATCGCAAAGGACGTGGCGGCCCAGTTCCGCGCGCGGCGCGCGCTCCTGCTCATGCTCGGCGACACGTCGATGGGGATGATCAACGGCTACTTCGGCCCGCGGGTGCTCCAGCACCACGGCTTCACCGAGCACAAGATCGATCAGGCGTGGATCATCGACCGCGGCAAGAGCGTCACGCCGAAGCGCATCGACGACGCGCTCGCGTTCGTGAAAGACAAGGGCGTCACGTTCCACTGGGGCGAGGCCGACGCGGAGGACTTCACCGAGGAGAGCACCAAGGAGCAGCTCCGCGACTACCTCGCGGTGAAGGACATGCTGGAGGAGTTCAAGGGAGATTGTCTCGGCTGGCAGTACCAGCTCGGTCTCATCAAGCTGCGGCCGCCGTCGGACTTCGCGGAGGGCCTCTTCAACTCCGCGTGCCGCCCCGAGGGCGATGGCTTCACGGTGGCGACGGCGACGGAGGCCGACCAGGGCAACGCGGTGCCGATGGAGATGATGAAGCGGCTCCTTCTTGCGAAGGGCCTGCATCACGCGGTGATGTTCCACGACGTGCGCTGGGGCGCCGAGCACGAGGGGCGCTTCCTCTGGGTGCTGCTCAACAGCGGGAGCTGCGGCGCGTACGCATTCAACCACGATCCGGACACGCTCTCCGGCGCGCACACGTATCGGCAGCCGCGGCTCTACTTCCCGACGCCGGGCGGCACGTTCGCGGGCGAGAGCTTGCCCGGCGCGATGACGTGGGCGCGCGCCTACCTCCGAGGCGGTCGCCTGTGGATGGACATCGGCCGCGGCGAGGTCGTCAAGTTGCCTCCCGCGGTGCGCGACGCGTGGTGGGAGGGCACGACGCGCCAGTGGCCATTCATGGCCGCGGACATGCGCATCGGGCGCGACACGCTGATGGCGCACTACCTGAGCAACCACGTCGCGGTCGCGTACGGCGACATCTTCGAAGAGATGGTCGCGCTGAGCCACGAGCTCGGCTTCGAGGTGCGCGTGCTCGAAGATCGTTCTTGAGCGTCCCCTTGCGGCGCGGCCGGGGCTGCTAAGCTCGACGGGTGGTGCACCCGTGGTGGAGGGTGAGGGGAACGCGGCGCCTGGCTGCGCGCGCGGCGGCGGTGTGCGCGCTCGCGCTCGCCGGCTGCGCGGTGGGCGGCGCGTCGTTTCAGGACGCGGCCAAGGAGAACGACCCCGACGCGGGGCCTCCCATCGGCACGTTCGACGCGGGCGCCGCCCCGGACGGCGGCCGACCCATCGCGTGCGACAACCTCGTCCAGGACGGCAGCGAGACGGGCGTCGACTGCGGCGGCTCGTGTCCGCCCTGCCCGCTCGGAGGCGGCTGCGCGGTCCCTGAAGACTGCGCGACGGGCGTGTGCACGGCGGGGATGTGCGCGGCGCCCTCGTGCCTCGACTCGGTCGCGAACGGGACCGAGACCGACGTCGACTGCGGCGGCATGACGTGTCCGCCGTGCGCGATCGGCAGCATGTGCCGCGGCTCGACGGACTGCCTGACCATGGTGTGCGCGAGCGACGTCTGCGCGGCCGCGTCGTGCATCGACTCGCTCCTCAACGGCGGTGAGACGAGCGTCGACTGCGGAGGGCCCGAGTGCCCGCCGTGCGCCGACAACGCGATGTGCATGATAGGATCGGACTGCCTGAGCGGGGTGTGCACGGGCGGCCGCTGCGTCACGCCGCGCTGCGACGACGGCTCGCGCAACGGCACCGAGACGGACGTCGACTGCGGCGGCGGCTGCCCCGGCTGCGCGACCGGACAGATGTGTGCCGCGTCGAGCGACTGCCAGAGCGGATCGTGCGTCAGCGGACGCTGCGCCGCGCCGAGCAGCTGTGGAGCGATCCTCGCCGCCAACCCGAGCGCGACGAGCGGTGCCTACATGATCCAGCCGGACCCGGCGGCCAGCGCGGTGATGGTCCGGTGCGACATGACGACCGACGGCGGAGGATGGACGCTCGTCGCCTCGACGCGGACCACCACGCTCGACGACTCGTCCTCGCCCTACTACTCGGACCTCGCGCTCGCGACGCCGACCACCAGCAACGGCGGCGTGTGGACCGGCATGCGCACCCAGATCGCCACGACGAGCGACGTGCGCTTCACGTGTCGGCGCGATCCGGCGGGGAGCGGCTACGACGTCGACCTCTCCTTCTACGTGGTCGACTGGTACCGCGAGCTCACCACCGGCACCGACACGGACAGCTGCTTCAGCGAGGGCAACGGCGCCGGCTACGTGCGGCCCGCGCCGGCCCGACGCAACAACCTCACCGGGATGTCGGTCGCGCTCGGCACCGACTGGTCGAACATGTACATCAGCACGTACGACTACCTCGAGGGCGAGGACTCGTGCGACGCGACCGACGACTTCACCGTCGACCTGCTCGATCGCGGCATGGACAGCAACGAGAGCGACGGCACCGACTGGGGCGAAGACGACGGAACGCGCAAGTGCGGGACCAGCGGTCTGACCGACGGCATCTGGCAGATCTGGGTGCGCTGAGCCCGACCCGCCGATCGCGCTCCGCGGATCGCGACGCGGCCACGAAGTCGTCGGACGCGCGCGCGGCTCCCGTGTGTACGATGGCGCATGCGCCCCCATCCGCTTCGAGTGGCTCTGCTCGCTCTCGTGCTCGCGTCGGGCTGCGACTGCGCCGGTAGCGACGAGCATCCCTGCACCTCGCAGAGGGACTGCGACGCTCCGATGATCTGCGTCGACGGATTGTGCGTCGACGCGCCGGACGGCGGTCCTCTCGCCGACGGCAGCGCGCCCGAGGTCGATGCCGCGGTCGAGACCGATGGCGGTCCATGCGGGCCCGCGTGCCGTCGTTGTCGATTCGACACGTGCGTGCCCGACCTCGGGACGTGCACCACGAACGACGACTGTCCCGGCGACTCGTACTGCAGCGCCGACGGCGAGTGCATCCCGTATGGGGTGCCGCCCGACGTGACGTTCGATCCCGACTGCCAGCGGCGCGAGGTCCTCGACGAGGTGCGGCCGGTCGAGCAGTGCTCGTGGGCCGGCCCCGCGTCGGACGACATCGAGCCGCGGTCCTCCTGGATCTACACCGCGCCGATGATCGCGGACCTGAACCTCGACGACGATCCGGGACGCCTCCAGCCGTCGGTCATCGTGACAACGTGGTATACATCTCCAGCGTCGGAGTGGGACGATCGGATCGGCATGCTGCGCATCTTCGATGGACGCACGTGCGCCGAGCAGCTCCGGTTCGGTGGACCCGACGCTCTCGACGATCGGCCCGCCTACGGGAGCCAGTGGGCGATCGCCGATCTCGATGGCGACGTCGGCACGCCCGGGGGTCGACCCGAGATGGTCGGACTGCGTCGAGTCGACGGCACGGGGACGACGCGGGTGAACCTCTACGCCCTCGCGTTCGATGTGACCGCCGGCACCCCGAGCGCGCGCCGCCTCTGGTATGGGCGCGACTGCACCACCGACACGGTCCTCGAGTTCAACTCGAGCACGACGGGCTCGGGCCCGAGCATCCACGACCTCGACGACGACGGCGTCCCCGAGATCCTGATGAACTCGATGGTCTTCGACGTGAACGGCTGCGTGCTCACGAGCACCTCGACAGCGAACCTTCCGTTGATCGCCGCGGCCGACGTCGACGGCGACGGGAAGGTCGAGCTCGTGACCGGCAACGCGTTGAGCGAGTGGGACCCGCTGACCACCGAGTGGATCCCCGAGCCGTACTTCGTCACGACCGGCAGCCACCTCACGGCGGGGCACATCGCGATCGCGGACCTCGGCGCGTACTCCGCGCTGCCCGACGCGCCGCTGCCGAACGACCTGCCGGAGATCGTGGTGGTGAACAACGGCACCATCCGGGTGATCGCGCTGGACGGATCGCTGGTGTTCGGCCCGATCACGCTCACGCCCCTCGGCGGGACCGTCGACGCGGGCGGTCCACCGACCGCGAGCGACTTCGACGGCGACGGCCAGGTCGAGCTCGCCGCGGCGGCGAAGAACTTCTACATGGTCTTCGACATGGACTGCCTGACGCCGGGCACCGAGCTCGCCGAGCGCCCGGGCGGGCGCTGCGCGCGGAGCCCCGCGATGGCGGGCATGCCGGCGGGGGTGCTCTGGGCCCAGCCCGCCGAGGAGACGAGCTCGGGCGTCACCGGCTCGAGCATCTTCGACTTCGACGGCAACGGCACGGGCGAGGCCGTCTATCAGGACGAGTGTTACATCCGCGTCTACGAAGGCGGCACCGGCGAGGTGATCTTCAGCGCGCCGGCGAGCAGCGGAACGGGCTACGAGCTGCCGACCATCGCCGACGTCGACGGGGACTTCGCGACCGAGATCGTGGTGCCGCGCACACCGCGGAGCGCGAGCGTCTGCGGCACGACCGACCCGCTCTTCCCCGACAGCGGGACGTTCAGCTCGCAGGTCGGCTTCGTGATCTATCGCGACCCGGAGGATCGTTGGGCGAGCTCGCGCCCGATCTGGAACCAGTACGCGTACTCGATCACGCACATCACCGACGACGCGCGGCCGATCCGAACGAGTGAGTGGCGCCGCAACTGGACCGTCCCCGGGCTCAACAACTTCCGTCAGAACGTGCAGGGCGACACGGGGCTGTTGAACATCGCGGACCTGACGGTGGTCTTCCACGACGTCAACGAGCTGTGCACCGCGGTGCTCCCCGCCGAGCTCCCGCTCCGCGCGCGGGTGTGCAACCGCGGCACGAACCCGGTGAGCGACGGCGTGCTCCTCCAGTTCGTCGAGGCGGGCGCGGTGCTCTGCGAGACGCGGACGACGCGGCTGCTCACGCCCGGCGAGTGCGAGGAGCTGAGCTGCATGGGCAACGTGGCGTCGGCCGAGGATCTCTTCGTGCGCGTGGATCCGGACGACGAGATCGCCGATTGCCGGCCCGGCAACGACGAGGGCGTGGCGGCGGCGCGGCTCTGTCTCGAGTGATCGGCGCGCGGCTCGCCGACTACGCGGCTTTCTCGACCGAGGCCGCGGCGTCGGCGGGCGGCGTCGGACGGGAGGTCGGCTTCGCGTTCCAGATCCGCGACGCGAGCAGGAGCCCGACCACGGCGAGCGGGATCATGCCGACCGGCCACGTCCACCAGGTCGCGGGGTCGAGCCCGGGACCGGTCAACGCGCCGTCCTCGAGCGTCGTCTCGGGGATGAGCCTCGCGTACACGAACGACATCACGGTCGAGCCGAGATACACGAACCCGTCGATGATCCCGACGACCTTGCCGACGTTCTGCTTGCCGCCGAAGTCCATCGACGCGGTGCCGCTGAGCATCCCGTGGACGCCGACCACCGCCATGTACATGAACACGACGAGCCAGCCGACCATCGGAGTGGCGTAGACGAACGTCAACAGCACCGAGCCGCCGAGCACGGCGCCGTACAGCAGCGCGGCGACCGGGCCGCGGCGCGACTGGAACACGTGATCGCTGATCACGCCGGCCACCGTCGCCGCCATGATGCCGGCCGCGCAGAGCAGGATGCCCCAGTGCTGGTTCACGAACGCGCTCTTCAGGTGGAGGATCGCGTCGGTCTGATCGGCGTACGTCGTGTACCACTGCTGGATCGCCTGGCGCAGGTATCCACTGCAAAACTCGATGCTCGCGATGATCAGGATGATCGGGTTGGTGAGCATCATCGCGAAGAGGCGCGCCGCGCTCAGGTTCTCGCCGTCCTTGCCCCACTTCTGATCGGCGGCATCGAAGTCCTCGAACCCCGCTTCGCCCGGCGTGTCGCGCGTCAGCCACGCCACGAGCGCGATCACGAGCACGAGCAATCCGGCCGGCACGAAGAACACGTTCGCGAGGCCGAAGTTGTCCAGGATGATCCGGCTCCAGTCGTACGCGAAGTAGACGCCGAGCGAGATCAGGATGCCGAAGATCGCGCCGAACACCCCGCGCTCGCGCACGTGGAACCACGGCGCGTTGACCTTGACGATCGCGACGGCGCCGAAGCTCTGGAAGTACATGTTCACGCCGTAGAACAGCGAGAACAGGATGAGGAACTTCGACGCGAAGAGATCGTAGAGCGGTCCGTGATTCAAGAGCGTCCACGCGCCGAACCCCATCGCGACGTTCGACACGGCGGCGCCGACCGCGGCGAGCAGGATCACGCGCCGACCGCCGAACCGATCGGTGAGCGGCCCGTTGATGATGAACGAGAACGCGTAGACGGCGGTGCCGACCCCGAAGATGGTCGCGAACCCCGCCGAGTCCATGATCGAATCGCCGCTGGCGTTCTCGATGAGCTGGAAGGCTTCTTGACTCTTCTTGAGGTTGTACCGGGCCATGTACAGGAACGCGTACATCAGCCCGATCGGCAGCCAGTTCATCACCCGCCGCCGCCGAAACGCGTCGGTGTGACCGACGTCGACCTTCGGGAGCCGCGCGATCACCAGGGCGATGACGGCGAGGAGGATCGCGAGCGCGAGGAGCTCACCCATCAGGGGGCCGACCTTGGCACGGCCTCAGGGGGCTGTCACGACGGGCCTCGGTGACGGCCCGGCGACACACACGATCGGAATCGGAATCGGAATCGGAATCGGATTCGGAATCGGAATCGGAATCGGAATCGACGGTCGCAACCCTCGTTGCGACCGCCGGTCCGCCCCGCGCCCGGGGGCGAGATCGCTCTCTGCAAAGTCGCCCGGTCCGCGTGAACCCTGGCGCTCCGCTGGTAGATTCCGCCCATGCGGGCGCCCCGGCCTGGACGGATCGACGAGCGGATGCGCGAGGCGGTGCGCACGCCGGATACGTTGCGCGCGCTCGCCGCACGGCCCGAGGGCGTGCTCGTCGCGGTCGTCGGCACTTCGATGGAGCCCGGTCTACCGATGGGCTCGCACGCGCGCGTCCACGCGTGCGCGTATCTCTGGCCGGGACAAGGCGTCCTCTTCGAGGCGGGAGGCACCGCGGTCCTCCATCGGACGGTCCTCGAAGTGCCGGGGTTCGGTTGGGTCTTCCAAGTCGGCGACGCCGGCGGCGACGTGGGCGTCGTGCACCGCGAGCGCGTGATCGGACGCGCGGACATCCCCTGGCGGATGCCGGCCGCCGGCGCCTTCGCGCAGGCCGCGGGCGCGATGGCCACCACGCTCGCGCGGATCGTCGCCCGTGGTGACTGGCGACGCCCGTTCCGCGCCGCGCGCTGATCTGGCGGGCACCTCCCGGGTCCTCTACCGTCGCTCGCGTGTCGAGCAGCACGAAACCGATCACGCGCATCGTCGCGTTCGGTCCTCAACGCAGCGGCAACGTGCTGCTCGAGCACCTCGTCGGCGCCCACCCCGACGTCTGCAACATACCGTGCGTCGATACGATGCTTCAGACCGCCGTGACGGCCGCCGTCGGATGGCGCGCGCCGCTCGCCGAAGGCATGCGGCGATACCTCGGACACCTCGCGACGCGGATCGGAGAGGCCTCGAAGCGACCCGCCCCGGCGCGCCTCGACGAGGTCCGCGATCTCGATGGGTTGCATCGCGAGCTCGCCCGGGGTTGGGCGCCGGAGCGCCGCTTCGCGTACGTGCGGATGCATCAGCCGCTCGAGCTCCTGGAGGACATCGCGCGCACCGAGGACGTGCGCTGCCTCTGCATCGTTCGCGACGCGCGCGACGTGATGCTGTCCCGCGTCTATCGCGGACAACCGTCGGTGGACCGCTACGTCGAGGAGTGGCGTCGCTTCGCGCGCATCGCAGCTCGCCTGAACGACGCGGGCCACGCGCGGATCGTGCGCTTCGAGGACGTGCTCGACGCGCCCGACACGGTCGAGCGGGATCTCGAGAGCTGGTTGGGGATCCGCGTGGACCTCCGCGGGCGATCCGACGCGATGCGATGGCCGCGGCACTCCTCGTTCGGAGAGCTCCCGGACCGCGTCGTCGAGCGCGCCGCACGACGCTGGAATGATCGACAGAACGAACCCCTCGTCCGGTTCGTCAGCTTCGCGTGCAAGGACGAGCTCGCCCGCCTCGGATACCCCGCGGGCCCATCGCTCCCGATCCGCGAAGCGGTCCGACACGCTCGGCGACGCACAACTTACGTTGCCATCGCCCGATTGGCCCAGCTCCGTGAGGCCGCGCGTCGACGTCTGTTTCCGCCGCTCATCGAGTGAGCGACGCGCTCAGACGTTCTCCCGCGGACCTCAGCGTTCGATCGGCGTGCGGAGGAAGACCACGCGGAAGCACACCTCGCCGAGCGGGCGCACGTGATGCGGCGTGTCGGGCGGGACGATCCCGTCCACCCCCGGACGCAACACCCAACCCTCCTCGCCGAGCGTGTAGCCGAGTCGGCCGCGCTCGACGACGATGCGCGCCCACACGCCCGGCTTCGTCCGATGGTCGCGCAACAAACCTGCCGGGATCGAGCCTTCGTCGAAGCTCCGCGTCTCCTTGTACGCCTCGAGGCCTGGCGGCAGCGACGGCATGTCGCAGAAGAGACAATCGAGATCGGAACCGAGCTTGTCGGCGCGGCCCTCCTCGCGGATCACCCACGGGCGGTTCTGGAACGGTGGGTCATGACGGACGTGCTGCGCGTGCCCACACGCGAGCTCCGCGACCCATTGGCCTTCGGCGTCTCGGTGGAAGCCGACGATCGGTCGCTTCACGGCTCAGTCGAACCGGAAGTCCGCGAGCACCACGACGCCAGGGTCCGGCGCGGGCGCGCCCGGGACCTTCTGCGTCTCGAGCAGCGACACGATCGCGTCGGGGTACATCGACCTCGCGAGGTTGCAGTTCGCGGGCTCGTTGTCGAAGAACGCCACGATCTCGCCGACCCGCGCGAGCGTCGGGAGCGCGCCGCGCTTGAACGCCTCGTCGTGCATGTGCTCGTCGGGCTTGAGGATCAGCTCGGTGCCCGCGACCGCGATCGGAAATCCCTCATCGCGCAGCTTCGCCACGGTACCGACGAGCATGCCGGGGATGTCGCGGCCGGTGAGGTACGCGACCACCGCCCCCGCCTCGTAGATCGCGCGCGCGAACTCGGGCGCGCCCGGCATCGGGACGTCGCACGCGATGTACTCGTCGCGAAAGAACCGTTCGTGCCAGTAGCTGGTGATCTGCTTGACGAGATCCGCGCGGTAGATGCCACACCCCTTGAGCGTGTCGCTGAGGAGGTACTGGATGCGATCGACCTCGAGCGTGATGAGCGCATCCGCGAGCTCGGGATCGTCGGCCGCGACCTCCTCGCGCAGCTCCATCAGGATCTCGAGGGTGCGCGGACGGTTGTCGAACAGGGTGGCGTCGAGGTCGAACACGACGACCGGGGCGCGCGGCCCCGACCACTCGGCCACCGAGGAGAGGATCTCCTGCAGGGCATGGAGCTGGCTGGGGAGCGGTGGCGGCTGCACGTGGGCAGCATATCCGCTCGCCCGTTCGAACGGAATCCGAGGGGTGTGCAACGACCGGACCGATGCACCTGCGCAGGCTCAGGAGCGGTCGGTCGGTGACGGGTGCCCCGTGGGGCGTTCTCTGGATTGCACCGCCGTCGGTCAGTCCCTATCATCGCCGGGTCCGATGGGGAATCGGGGGTACTCCGCGGCGGTTGGGTCCCCACCTTCCGCGACCCCACCTTCTGTCTCGGACCGTGGTGGTTGGCTTACGCGACACCTGCTTCCGTAGTTCAGCCCTGGTCCCGTCGGCCGTACCGGCCGTGCGATGCCTCCTCCGTTCTCCCTGACGCGTATCCTCTTCCGACCTCCGATGAGCAGCGATCTCCGCGACGACGACCCCACGCCCGACGGCGCCAACGAGCGCGAACGGGCCGCGCACGAGCGAACCACGCACGAGCGAACCAAGCTCGAGCGCGCTCGCTGGGCCGTCGCGACGATCCCGCCGATCCGGGTGCGCGGCGTGCTCGTGGTGGAAGACGATCCCGATCTGCAGTGGCGGCTCGCGCGCATGCTGACCGTGCGCGGGAACCGCGTGGTGGGGACGAGCTCGGGCGAGGCCGCCCTCGAGCTGATCCGCCAGTGGCCGGTCGACCTCGTCCTCATCGACGATGGCCTCCCCGGCATGAGCGGCGTCGAGCTCGCGCGCACGCTGCGCGATCAGTTCCCCGACATCCCCGTGGTGATGATGTCGAGCACCGAGACGCAAGAGAGCACCCTCGCCGCGAAGCTCGCGGGCGCCATCGCGGTCATCACCAAGCCGTTCCGGCCCGACGCGATCATCGAGCTCCTCCGTTCGTTCCCCAAGGGCGACGCGGAGCTCGTCCCCGCCGAGTGAGCGCCGCGGGGCGGAGCCAGCGACGGGGTTGAATTTGAATGAGCCGCCGCCGCCGCGAGGGCATGCTCGCGACTTGCCCCCCGATGGCCGAGCCCACGACGGCCGCGCCCGACCCCGCCGCCGCCCTCTGACCCTCGCCGCGCTGGCGATCGGGCTCGCGCTGCTCATCGCGACCGGCGCGCTCGGGCAGGTGCGCACCGCGTCGACGATCGACGTCTCGGAGATCCACCCGGGCATGCGCGGCTATGGGCTCACCGTGTTTCGCGGCACTCAGCCGGAGCGCTTCGACGTCGAGGTGATCGATGTGCTCCACAACTTCCGGCCCGACCAGGATCTGATCCTCGTACGCACCCCGCACCCCATCCTCGAGCATGCACATGTCGTTGCGGGGATGAGCGGCAGCCCGGTCTACCTCGACGGTCGGCTCGCCGGCGCCTACGCGTACGGCTGGCCGTACAGCGCGGACGCGGTGGCCGGCGTCACGCCGATCCGAAACATGCTCGTCGAGCTGCGCCGCCCCGTGCGGCCCGACGCGTTCGACGGCGCGGCGCCCTTCGCGCCGACGCCTCGCCGAGGGGGCGCGCGCCCCACCGCGCGGCTCGCGCCGAACCTGCACGGCCTGCCGCCGTACCTCGGCGCCGAGCCGGCCACCGCGACCTCCGCGCTCGAGGCGCACGCGGCGCGCTATCGCCCCACCGCGGGATCGACGGCCACGCTCGTACCGGCCGCGACGCCGCTGATGGTGGGCGGGCTCGACGACGCGGTCGTGCGCTCGCTCGACGAGCAGCTCGGCGGGTTCGGGCTGATGACGCTCCAGGCGGGCGGCGCGGGACCGGCGACGCCACCGTCGAGCGCGCCGTCGAGCTACGTCGACGGAGGCGCGGTGGGTATCGCGCTCGTGCGCGGCGACATCGCGGCCACCGCGGTCGGCACGGTGACGCACGTCGAAGGCCAGCGCGTGGTCGGGTTCGGACACCCGATGATGAACTCCGGCGAGCCCGGCTTGCCGACGATGTTGGTGCGCGTGCTCCACATCCTCGCGAGCGTCCAGCGCTCGTTCAAGATCAGCGAGCCCATCCGCCCGCTCGGCACGTTGGTGCAAGATCGACAGTCGGGCATCGTGGTGGACACGCGCGCGGACGCGCAGACGGTACCGGTGCGGCTCCGCTTGCGCGGGGTCCCGAATGCGCCGCGGACGGAGTGGAACGTGGAGCTCGCGTCGCACCGCGTGCTCACGCCGGTGCTCCTCGCCGCCGCGATCAACAACGCGCTCCAGGCGTCGTCGTCGGACAACGCAGACGTGAGCTACGAGGCCACGAGTCGCCTCTGGGTCTCGGGCCGACCGGATCCGCACGAGCTCATCGATCGTGGTCACTCGTCGGGCGGCGCGAACGCGGCGTCGCTGCGCGAGCTGCGCGTCTTCTCGATGCTCGAAGCGATCTACGGCAACCCGTTCGAGGTGAGCCGCGCGACGCGGATCGAGATCGACCTCGACATCCGCTTCGCGCGCGACGTCGTGCAGATCCTCGACGCCTCGGTGGCAGCCGAGGAGGTCGACCCCGGCAGCACGGTGCCGGTGCGGGTGATCCTCCAGCGCTACGGCCAACCCGAAGAGGTGCGGATGGTCGAGGTGCGGATCCCCGAGCGGCTCGCCGGCCAGAGCGTGCAGGTGCGCATCGAGGGCGGCGGCGCGGTGCACCCGGAGCGTCCGCAGCCGCGCTCGCTCGACGAGATCCTCGCCAACGTGCACACGGACTACGCGAACACCGCGCTCGTCGTCTCGACGCGCACGCCGCAACGCGGGTTGCGCTTCGCCGGTCACGTCGCGGAGCATCTACCCCCTTCCGCGCTGGACACGCTCCAGCTGCGCAACGACGCGGACCGCGCGCGCCCGTTCCTCACGTTCGATCGCAGCGTGATGGATCTCGGCGCGGTGGTGAGCGGCAACGCGAGCGTCGATCTCGAAGTCCGGAGGAGCCCTCAACCGTGAACAGGCGCTTCGTCACCTTCTCCACCTGCGCGGCCGCGTTCGTCTCCGTCGGGTTCGTCTGGCTGATGCCCTCGGCGTGGGCGACCAACACCGAGCGGTTCGTCCTCGACGACGCGGACGCCCTCGCAGCGGGCGAGCTCGTGCGGACCAGCGTGCACTCCGATGGCCGCGTGACGGTGGGCGCGGAGCTGCGCCGCATCGCGCTGCCGGACGACGTCCCCATCGCATACTCCGCGACGCGCGCGAGCGACGGCACGATCTACGTCGGCACGGGCAACGACGGTCGCGTCTATCGCCTGCGCGGCGACGCGCTCGAGCTCTTCGCGTCCACCGGGCAGCTCATGGTGACCGCGCTCGCGATCGGCGACGGCGGCGCGCTCTACGCGGGCACGATGCCGGAGGGCCGCATCTATCGCATCGGCGCCGACGGACAGCCGAACGAGATCGCGCGCCCCGACGGGGTCGAGCACGTGTGGGACGTCGCGTGGGACGCGCGCCGCAACGTCCTCTACGCGGCGACCGGACCCGAGGGTCGCGTGTACGCGATCGACCGTCAAGGCAACGCGCAGATCTACTGGGACTCGAGCGCGAGCCACGTGATGAGCCTCGCGCTCGGCGCGGACGGCGCGCTCTATGCGGGGACGAGCGACGACGCCGTGGTGGCGCGGATCACGGGACCCGGACACGCGACGATCGTCCACGACTTCGAGGGCAACGAGATCACCGCGCTCGCGTTCCGCGACGGAGTGCTCGCGGTGGGGGCCAACGAGTTCCCGGATCCGCCGAGCCTCACCAACACGAACGCGCAGGAGCGCACGAGCACCACGACGACCACGCCGGTGCCGCGCCCGGGCAAGGGACGCATCTGGCGCGTCGACGCGCAGGGTCGCGTGGAGCGCGTGTTCGCGCAGGACGAGGGGCACATCGCGTGCCTCTCGATCCGCGCCGACGGGACGATCATCGCGGGCACCGGCAAAGATGGCCGCATCGTGCGCGTGAACCCCGACCGCACCACCGCGACGTACATCGACGTCGACGAACGCCAGGTCCTCGACATGGAGATGGGCGGCGACGACCCGTTCTTCGTCACCGCCGATGGCGCCGCGCTCTATCGCGTGGTCGACGCCCGACCGCGCAACGCGGAGTGGCAGAGCAAGGTGCTCGACGCGCGCTTCTCGAGCCGCTGGGGCCAGCTCGACTGGCGCGGCGACGGTCAGCTCACCTTGCAGACGCGCAGCGGCAACGTCGCGACGCCCGACGACACCTGGAGCGAGTGGTCCTCGGACCTCGCGCGGCCCGGGCCGATCCGTTCGCCGGCCGCGCGCTACCTCCAGATCCGCGCGCGCTTCGAGCGCGACCCCGACGCGGCGCTCCGCGCGGTGACCGCGTACTTTCTCCCTTCGAACCAGCGCTCGCGGATCACGGACGTCCGCATCGAGGGCCGCGACAAGGCGGCGACGGACCGAATGCGGGCCGAGCGGCAGTCGGAGATCCCGGACGCCTCGACGCAGTACAAGCTGGCGTGGACGGTCGACAACCCGGACGGCGATCGCGTCCGCTATCGGATCCGCTATCGGCAGGAGGGACAGACCGTCTGGCGCGAGCTCCTGCGCTCGGATCAGGTGTTGACGGAGACCACGTACGATTGGGACACCAACGCGATCGCGGACGGTTGGTACGTAGTGCGCGTGCTCGCGACCGACGAGATGGACAACCCGCGCGCGCTCGCGCTCGACGACGCGCGCGACAGCGAGCCGATCCGCATCGACAATCACGCACCCGAGGTTCAGCAGCTGCGGTTCAGCGCGCCGCGGCTCGCGGGGCGGGCGGTCGATGGGCTCGGACCGATCGCGCGGCTCGAGTACGCGGTAGACGGCCTCGACTGGACGCCGTTCTTTCCTGAAGACGACTTGTTCGATACGGCGACCGAGACGTTCGCCGTCGATCTCAGCGCCCTCGCGTCCGGCTCACATGTCGTGGCGGTGCGGGCGACCGACGCGAGCGGCAACACGGCGACCGCCGAGGTCCAGATCACGAGCCCGTGAACGGCTCGGGCGGCGGCCGCGACGCGCGCCCGCGCCACTCGACGCTCAGGGCGACGCCGGTGACGTAGGCCGCCGTGATGGCGGCGAGCGCGCGCGCGGTCATCGGCTCGGGGAGCGGCTGCGGCGCGGCGTCGAGCGCGTCGAGCCAGGGATCGATCGGCTCGCGCGCGAGCACGCCGGACAGGTCGAACAGCGCGAGGTCCTCGATCCCTTCGTGCCGCACGATCGCGACGTCCTCCGCGAGCTCCTCCGGTCCGCGATACGTCTGCTCGTCGCCGAGGGCGCCCTTGCCCACCGCGCCGAGCGCGAGGCTGGCCCGCGAGCCGACCCGCTCGAGGCTCTCGCGCGCGAAGCGGCCGAGGAGCGCGCGCGCGTCACGCCGATCGATCACGCCGAAGCCGTAGCCCTCGAACAACGTCGTGTAGACCATCGCGCTCACGCGGTCGTAGGCGATGCCGTCGATCGGCGTACCCAGCGCGCGCGCGAAGCCGCGGCTCGCGCGTCCCTCGAGCAGCACCGTCGGCACCACCGCGGCGAACGACTCGATGCTTCGCGATGCGGCCAGCGCGACGAGCCGCTCGTGCACCGCCGCGTCGGCCTCGCGCGAGAGCCACGCCTTCGCCGCGCCGAGCTCGCCGCGGACCACCGCGCGCACCTCCTCGATCGGCGGCTCGAGGTCGAGCACGAGCGTGTCGACGTGCAGCCGGTCGGCCGCGAGCACGTCGAGCAGCTGCGTCGTCCACGCCTCGAACGCGTGCGCGAAGCGCGGGTTGAGCCAGCGGCCCTGCTTGTCGTCGAGGAGCGGCCAAATTCCGAGGCTCAAGCCGAGCGCCTTCGCGCGATGGATGAGCTCGAGGAGCGGCCGGAGCTGCCCCGGCTGGACCGCGACCAACAGCTGGATCTCGCGCTCGGCGAGCCGCTCGAGCACGGGGCTCGCGACCAGCTGCGGGAGCGGGACGAGCTCGCTGAAGATGCGCCGACGACGCGACATCGGCGATCTATCTACCGCGCATCGCTCGCGCGCGCGAGTCTTCGGTGGGGCGCGTATACTCGCGCCGATGCGGATCCTCTACGGCGTGGTGGGCGAAGGGATGGGCCACGCGATGCGCTCGCGCGTCGTGCTGGAGCACCTCGTCTCGCAAGGTCACGAGGTCGAGATCATCGCCTCGGGGCGCGCGGTCCAGTTCCTCAAGCAGCGCGGCTTCGAGGAGGTCCACGAGATCCACGGCCTCCACATCGTCTACGAGGACAACGAGCTCCGGCGCAACAAGACGTTCTGGTCCAACGTGCTCAAGGGGGCGGTCGGGCTGCCGAAGAACGTCCAGCGCTACTTCGAGGTCATCAGCGACTTCGCGCCGAAGGTCGTGATCAGCGACTTCGAGTCGTGGACGTACTTCTACGCGAAGGCGCACGGCCTCCCGGTGATCAGCGTGGACAACATGCAGGTGATCAACCGCTGCACTCATCCCCCGGAGATCCTCGAGGGCTACCGCACCGACTTCGAGATCGCGAAGGCGCTCGTGAAGAGCAAGCTCCCTTTCTGTGATCACTACCTCATCACGACCTTCTTTCGGCCGGAGATCCGAAAGGAGAAGACGTCGCTCCATCCGCCGATCCTGCGGCCCGAGATCCTCGCGGCGAAGAGCGAAGAGGGGGAGCACATCCTCGTCTATCAGACCGCCCAGGGTCACGACACGATGCTGGAAGCGCTCCGGCAGAGCGGCATCGAGTGTCGGATCTACGGTGTGCGTCGCGACCTGACCGCGGAGGTCGTGGAGCAGAACCTCCGGTTCCGTCCGTTCAGCGAGGCTGGGTTCATCGACGATCTCCGCACCGCGCGCGCGCTGATCGCGAGCGGCGGGTTCACGCTGATGGGCGAGGCGGTGTACCTCCACAAGCCGATGCTCGCGGTGCCGCTCGATCGGATGTTCGAGCAGATCCTGAACTCGCGGTACCTCGAGCGCGAGGGCTACGGCCAGTACGCACGCGACCTCGACGACGCCGCCACCGTCCACGCGTTCCTCGAGCGCGTGCCCGACTACGCGAAGAAGCTCGCGACGTACTCGCAGGACGGCAACCGCGATCTCCTGGACGCGGTGGACTCGCACCTCGACCGCGCGGAGGCCGGCGTCTACCGAAAGATCTTGTGAGCGCCCCGGGAGACGGCGAGGGAGGCGACGTATGATGTCGCGATGCTTCCCCCCCTCGTCGAGCCCGCGGCGCATCCGCTCGATCTGAGCGACGTCGAGTGCTGGGTCGTCCCTCGGACGGTCGGCGACATGGTCGGCGCCGGTCGCGCGCGCGACGCGGTGATGGAGGGCATGTTCCGCCCCGCCGACATCGATCGCGCGGAGCTCGGCGAGGTGGAGTCGATCGCGGTGCCCATCTTCCGCTTCGAGGGGACGGTCAGCTCGTTCTCGATCGGGATGACGGAGACGGTTCGGACCATCCGCACCGGGCCCGACGTGGGCGTGCTCGGCGGAGGCGGGCGCACTCCCCCTCGCTCCCCGAAGAAGCGGCTCAGCACGCGGCGGCACATCCTCCCGACCGGCGGGTTCTCGCACCAGAGTCGCGTCGAGCACGTGCTCGCGCGCCGCGGCTTCCCGGTCGACCCGTCCGCCAAGATCGCGATCCGGCCGGCCGACCTCGTCAAGACGCCGTTCGATGAGCTGGATCCCGCCGCGACGGTCCTGCCCGACATCGACGAGGCGGACGCGGCCGAGACGGCGCGCCTCGCGCTCCAGCATCGCGGCCACCCGAAGGGCAACGCGCTGTTCGCGAAGGTCGACGTCGAGCTCGATCCCGGGCGCCTCTGCTTCTACCCGCTCTACGTGCTCCGCTATCGCTACGGCGGCGAGGCGGTGGACGGGGGCGACAAGACGTTCTTCGTCGCGGTCAGCGGCACGACCGGCAAGGTGGTGGCGAGCGAGCACCCGCCGTTCTTCCGCAGCGTCGCGAGCAAGATCCGCAGCTGGTTCTGAGCCTCGAGGCTCAGGACGTGCGCACGCGGTTGAGCAGGCGCACCGCGCGTCGGACGATCACGTCGTGGGCGGTCGTCTTCGCGATCACTCCGACCACGCCGGCATGATCACGCGCGTCGACGTCCGTCGATGAGACGAGGATGAACGGCGGCGCCGCCTTGCCTAGTTTCTGCGACAGGAGCGCCGCGACTTGGGCGCCGTTGAGCGCCGGCATGTCGAAATCGCTGAGGACGAGCGCCGGGCGGTGATCGAGACACGCCTCGAGCAGCGCGGCTCCGTCTCGCACCGCGATCACGTTGTAGCCCTCGGCGGTCAAGCGCCGCGCCATCGCCGCGCGGTACTCGTCGTCGTCGTCGGCCACCGCGATCGTCGCGGCTCCGGCCGCGCTGCGCGACCAGTGCTCGGCGAGCCCACGCCGCGCCACCTCGGCCGGCTCGACCGTCGGATCGACGCGCTCCCAGCGGAGCCCGGCCGGGATGACGAGGGGTGCGCCTCCGCCCCACTGGACGATGCGAGCTTGCTTGCCGGCGAGCCCTTGGATCATCCGCAAGACCGCGGGCGGCGTGGGCACCGCCGAGCCGACCACCAGCACGGTGAGCGAGCCCGGGATCATCATCGTCGCCGCGCCGACGAGGTCGGGCGCGCGCAACATTTCGTGCTCTCCTACTTCGCGGCCGAGCCCGACGAAGCGCTCGTCTTCGAGGCCGACCGCGATCACGCGCACCGGCCGGCGGCGCACCTCGCTCGGCGGGGCCTCATCGTCCTGGAGGACGCGCGTGACCTCGTCCGACACCGCGCGCCGCGCGACTTCACCGAGCTGCGCCTCGATCACCGGGAGGAGCGCGGACTCGAGGAACGCGAGGAACGGCTCGCGGCTCTCCGGGACGTCCTCGAGCGACGCCTGCTCGAGCGCGGTCAGAAACAGACGGTTCGTCGTGCGCGGGTCTGCGTACTGGCGCAACGCCTGGCGGACGAGGCGGCCGTGAACACCGACGCCCAAACGGAGGCGGCTCGTGCTGAGCGAGATGCGCGCCAGCTTTCCCATCGGCCTTCGTTCATCGTCCGCCAACCCGTTTCCTCTGCCAAGGGGTCGCACCGACCCATGGTGAGAAACGACGCGATGTAGCGCGCGTGAACCATCTACGGATACGACAGCGTCAGGTCGAGCGGCTGCGGGGACGGGTGCGACGTCGCGACGAGCAGGCGGACCGCCTCGCCGCTCCGCACGCCGATCGTGATCGCCGTGTCACCGTTGGCGGCGTGGCACGCGGTCCCGAGCGCATCCGCGCAATAACACTGCGGATCGAGGTAGCGCTGGAGGAGCAATCCCTCGCTCGGACGTCCCGAAGCATGGACGGTCGCGAACCCGTCGCGGTCCGCGGTGAAGCGCACGACGGCGCTGCCGGTCGAGCGCACGCCAGCCGGGACACAGGTCGGGATCGCCACGCCGAAGATCGCGCCGCGTCCGAGGGGAACCGAGCGCGTGCCGATCGTGAGCTCGACCGGGTTCGTGCACCGAGCGCCTTCGGGGCCCGCGACGCACGAGCCGCCCGAGCACGCCTGGTCGCCCGGACACGCGGGGCCGCCGCACGTGCCGCCGCACGCGAGCGGATCGTCACTCGGCCGCGTGCATCGATCGCCGCACACCGACTCGGGACAGCCGACGCATCGACCTCGCAAACAAAACTGCGTGGCCGCGCACGGATTGTCGCATCGCCCGCAGCGCTCGTGATCGATCGCCACGTCCACGCAGCTCGCGTCGCACATCATGGGCATGCGCTCGGCCTCGCATTGCCCGGGCGGCGTGGCTCCGAGCGCGCAGACCCCACCCGCGTCGCGGCCGCCCGCGTCCCCTTCCCCCGCGTCGCTCGCCGCCGCGTCGTTCGCACCCGCGTCGCGAGCGCCCGCGTCGCGCCCGCCGTCACGACCACCATCGCTCGTCGAGGCGTCGCGCCTCCCCGCGTCGAGACCGCCGCGCCCTTCGGTGTCCGAGGTGGCCGACGCACAGTCGGGATCGGCGAGGTCGGTCAGCCCATCGCCGTCGTTGTCGATCCCATCCGCGCACGACGGTGTCGCGTACGGATTCGTGCAAGCGACGAGCGCGAGCGACGCCGCGACGAGACGAGAGCAACTTCGCATGCTCAAAACACCCACCTCGCGCTGAGCGCGAGCGGGACCGTGAACGCGAAGCCTTCGTCGACGCGCGCGAGGTCGACCGCCAGCGCGCCGGTGAGCGCGAACGCGAGCGGCGCGTCGTCGAATGGGTGCAGCGCGACGCCGAGCCGCGGGCCGACGAACACCGCGACCTCCGAGCTCGTGTCGAACGTGCGGAGCGGCGCGACGCCGAACAGCGCGCCGACGATCGGTCGCAGCACCCAATCGCCGATCTCGAACCCGCCGTTGAGCACCGCGGCGAAGCTCGGGAGATCGACCTCGAGGTAGACGAACGCGCCGATGTCGAAGTGCCAACCCGCCGCGATGTAGCCGGCCCATGCCGTCTCGGCGTGCGTGAGGTCGACGACGAGGCCCACATCGAGGCGGAACCCGTCGACGATCGGCGACGCCTCGTCCGCGTCGAGGTCGGCGCCGCCCGGAGGCGCCGCCGGATCGGTGCGCGCGCCGCCCTCCGCCGGACCGAGCGCGGACGGGGTGACGGGCGTCGACTCGCTCTCGTAGCGAGGCTCGGGATCGAGCGGGACGGGATCGAGCGGGCTGACCGGCGCACCGAGCCGCTCGAGCGCGGCCGCGATCCCGGCGCGGACCTCCGCGGTGGGCGGTCTCGCCTCGGCCAGCGCCATGCGGTAGTGCAATGACGCTTCCTCGCTGTGCCCGAGCCGCTCGTGGAGCAAGCCCATCGCGTAGCGGGTGCCGCCCGACGGATAGAGCCGGTAGGCCTCCTCGGCGAGGGGCAGCGCCTCATCGGTGCGGCCCTCCGCGTCGAGCGAGCGCGCCGTCCCGTAGAGCGCGAGCGCGCGCTCGCGCCGGAGGGCTTCGTCGTCCGAGGTGCCCGTATCTTGCGCCGCCCCCGACGCGCAGAGGCTCACGGTGAGCCACGCGCAGAGGAGCGACGACGTCCGCCGAAGCATCGCGCGGATCGTAGCACCGGCTCGTGGGCGCCCTGGCAATTCGAGGCGGAGCCCGCGCGAGCGCGCGCCGACCCGCGGATCAGAACGGCGTCTCGGGCAGCGCGGGCACCGCCGGCGGGTGCGGGCTCGTCGTGCTCCCCGATCGGCGTACACCCGCGCGGCGCGTCAGCTCCACTCGGAGCTCGCCGCTCTGCCCCGACGCGAGCTCGATCACGTGAGGCTCGTATCCGCGGCGCAACACCTCCGCGCGCACGGCGTCCCCGGTGTCGATCTCGCAAGGTGTATTGCAGCGCGTGGCCCCGCCTACGCGCACCTCCGCGCCGTCCGGCTCGCTCCGCAGCATCACCGCGGTCGGCTCGATCGGCGCCTCCGTCGTAGCCCGCGCGGGCTCCGCGGTCGGCGGCGGCAGCTCGGGAGGCGCATCATGGGTGGGCGCCTCCACCTCTACGTCGGCCGCGCGCGCCACCGCGGCCGGCCGATCGCCTCTCGACGTCGCGCTGGCGATCAAGAGCCCCACCCCGAGCCCGCTCGCCGCGATCGCGACCGCTCCGAAGAGCCATTGCGGCGTGCGATGGGGCGACGAGGACGGCGCCGAGATCGGGTCGAGCCCCGGCATCGGCTCGCCGATGAACAGATCGGTAGAGATGAGCACGTGGTCTTGCTCGGCCGCCGCGCGCAGCGCGCGCGCGAACGTCTCGACGTCCGGCCATCGTTCGTCGAGGTCGAGGGCGAGCGCCCGCTCCACCACCGCGGCGACGCGAGGGGGCACGTGCGGGGCAGCGGTCGCGATCGGGGTGAAGTCGCCTCGCGCGATCTTGAGGAGGATCGCGGGGTGGCTCGTCCCCTCGAACGGCCGCTTGCCGACGAGCGCTTGGTAGAGCACCGCGCCGGCCGCCCACACGTCCGCCGCCGGTCCGATGCTCGCCGCGCCCTCCGCCTGCTCGGGCGCCATGTAGTACGGCGTCCCGAGGAGCGCCCCGCTGTGCGTCGTGCCGAGCGCCGCGCCGAGCACCTTGCTCATCCCAAAGTCGAGGAGCTTCGGCACCACGCGCCCCGCGCCATCGGTCGAGATGAAGATGTTGTCGGGCTTGATGTCGCGATGCAGCACGTGCGCGGCGTGCGCCGAGCGGAGCCCGTCGAGCACCGGAAGCATCGTGTCGAGCGCCTCGGCCGCGTCGAGCCGGCCGCGCGCGTCGAGCCGCTGGCCGAGCGTCTCGCCCTCGAGCCGCTCGAGCACCATGAACACGGTGCCGTCGTCCTCCGCGCCCATGTCGAGCACGTCGATCACGTTCGGGTGGTCGATCGCAGCCGCGCTCCGCGCCTCCTGGAGGAACCGGCGCACGCTCTCCGGGTCCGCCGCGTAGTCGGGCTTGAGGACCTTCACCGCGACCCCGCGCCCGGTCCACGTGTGGGTGCCGCCGTAGACCACGCCCATCCCGCCGCGCCCGAGGATCTCCTCGAGCTTGTACCGCTCGGCGATCAGCGCCCCGATGCGCTCGTCGTCGGTGGGGATCGGCATGCGCGGGAGAAGGATGACAGGTCTTGGCTCGGACGCTCAATCCGTACCGAGACGATGGCGGCTCAGTCGCGCGCCGCGGGCTGGATCGAAGGCGTACGCGTCGCCGCGTCGATCTCGTGGGGCAGCGGGAACCAGCGCAGCGACTCGAAGTCGTCGTTGACCGTCGTCGGCTGCATCGCCTCGGGAAACCCGGCGCGCTCGAGGATGCGTTGCGCCTCGTCGAGGTAGCTCGCGAGGATCCACTCCGGCTCCGTCACGTGGCGCGAGCGGTACTCGAGCTTGCCCGAGCGGTAGCTCACCGAGCTCAAGCGCATCACCGGATCGGGGCGCCCCCCGCGGTGGTGCCACTGGCCGGTCGTCGGCTCGAAGCGGTAGTCGGGGAGGAACCGATGGCCGTGCAGCGCGACGAAGTTGACCGCGTCGAGGAGGAACTGGAACACCGGCTCGCTGATGAAGTAATTGAAGTTGACTCGCACCCAACCCGGCCGGATGCCCTCGCAGCCGCGCAGGATCTCGCGCTCGTAGGCGCGGCTCGTCGTCAGGTCGATCCCGAGCAGGCGATGGCCGTACGGACCCGCGCACGAGCAGCCGCTGCGCGCCTGGATGCCGAACAGATCGTTCAGCAGCGCCGCGACGAAGTTGTAGTGGAGGTAGCGCTTGCCCCCCTCGACCGGACGTTGATAGCGGATCACGAAGCTGACGATGCTCAGGCGCCACGCGTTCGGGTTGCCGAGGATCTCGATGTTCGGGTTCTCTTGCCAGCTCGCGATCGCGCGCTTGATGAAGCCCTCCTCGCGCTCGCGGATCGTGTCGGTGCCTACCGCCTCCTTGAGCTGGAACACGAGCCCCGCGCGGATCGACTCCACGATCGCCGGCGTGCCGCCCTCTTCGCGGTGCTCCGGATCGCTCAGGTACGTGTGCTGATCGAAGCGGACGAACGCGACGGTGCCGCCGCCCGGCACGGACGGCACCGGGTTGCGGAACAGCTTGCGCTTCGCGATGAGGATGCCCGGCGTGCCCGGTCCGCCGATGAACTTGTGCGGCGAGAGGAAGACCGCGTCCTTGTAGACGAGGTGCCCGTCCGGCCCCTCGTCCGCCATGTTCATCTCGATCTTCACGTACGGCCCCGCCGCCGCGAAGTCCCACAGCGACAACGCGCCATGCTTGTGCAGGATCGCGCTGATCGCGCGCGTGTCGGTGCCGATGCCGGTCACGTTCGACGCCGCGCTGAAGCTCCCGATCTTGAGCGGCCGATCGCCGTAGCGCTGGAGCTCCTCCTCGAGGTGGTCGCGCGCGATGCGGCCGTCGCTGTCCTCGTGGATCGTGACGACGTCGCAGATCGACTCGCGCCACGGCAGCTCGTTGGAGTGGTGCTCGTACGGCCCGATGAACACGACCGGCCGCTCGTCGACGGGGATCTGGTCGCTGAGGTGATAGCGATCGTCGAGCTGGCGCGGGATCCGGAGGCCGAGCACGTCGATGAGCTTGTTGATCGCGCCGGTCGCGCCCGAGCCGCAGAAGATGAGCACGTCGCGCTCGTCGGCGCCGCACGCGTCCTTGATGAGCGTGCGCGCGTCCTCGCGGAAGCGCGTCGTCTGGAGGCCCGTCCCGGACAGCTCGGTGTGCGTGTTCGCGTAGAGCGGCAACACCTCGTGCCGGATGTAGTCCTCGATGAAGTGGAGCGAGCGCCCCGACGCGGTGTAGTCGGCGTACGTCACGCGCCGCGGCCCGTAGGGCCCCTCGATGACGTTGTCGTCACCCACGATCGAGGTCCGGATCGTCTCGATGAGCCGCTCCGCCCGCGCGCGCTGTGGTTCGCTCATGACGGTGCACCAGCGTACCCGGACGTTCCTCGTGGCACCGGGCGTTCCGTCACGCCATCATGCGCCCCCATGAGCGACGAGGCGCCGAGCGTGCAGGACGAGATGAACGAGCTCCTCAACGGAGCCGTGGAGGTAGCGAGCGAGCTCCTCGCGAAGGAGTCCGAGTTCCTCCCCTTCGCGCTCGCGCTCGCGACCGACGGCGAGGTGTTCCACATCGAGCCCGAGGACGACGACCTCAGCGGCGACGAGGCGCAGGTGGTGGCCACCCTCCGCGAGGGCCTGCGCGAGGAGGCGCTGTCCGGTCGATGGAAGGCGATCGCGGTGGTCGCCGACGTGACGCTCGAAGACGAGTCGGGCGAGGCGATGACGTCGGCGATCCACATCACGATGGAGCACGCCGACGGCGACCCGGTGAACTGCACGGTGCCGTACGCGATCGAGGGCGAGGAGCTCGAGCTCGACGACCTGTTCGCGGAGCCCGGCGAGACGGTCGTGTTCGAGAAGCGCCCCGTCAACTGAGCGTTCGATCCTCGAGCCTCTCCGCCGCCGAGGGCGCGCCCTGCGCCCTTTCGAGCGCAGGGCGGTTCCACCCGCGCCGAAAGCGGCTTGTCACGCCACGTGCATCCGGTCGCTCCGCATGGACCCAGAGTCGGTGGAGCTCGATCTCAGCCTCGACCCGGAGCGTCGGGGCCTCGTCATCAGCCGGGACGGCACGCGCCGCATCGACGGAGGCGCGGAGGAGCCGGTCCGCGTCCACGCGCTCGCGGGCGACGCGCCGGCCGCCGCGCTCGACGCGACCACCGCCGACCGGGTGCTCGCGTTCGCTCACCCCCACGCGGTCCGCGTGCTCGAGGTCGGAGCGAGCGATCGCGGGGCGCCGTTCACGGTGGTCGAGCGGACGCCCGGAGAGCCGCTCGGCCGGGTGATCCGGCGGGGTCCTGTCGAGCTCGAGCGAGCGATCCGGATCGGCTTCGCGGTCGCGCGCGCCCTCGAGGCCGCGCACGCCGCGTCGCCGCCGCTCGTCCACGGCGCGGTTCGACCCGATGCCATCCGCGTCCGGGACGACGACGGCTCGTCCGCGCAGCTCGACGACTGGGGCTTCGGCCACGCGATGGGCCCCGCTGCGCGCGCCAGCGCGACGCTCCTCAACGACACCGCCCGGTTCCACTCGCCCGAGCACGCGCGCGAGGCCGCGCTCCAGCCGGGCTCCGACGTGTTCGCGCTCGCGTCGACGCTGTTCGAGGCGGTGCTCGGCGAGCCCGCGTTCGCGGGACGCACACCGATCACCTTGCTCATGCACATCGCGCAGGGTCGTCCGCCGCAGGCGCCCGGCATCGAGTCGTTGCCGAGCGCGCTGCGCGTGCTCCTCGAGCGGTGCTGGTCCGCCGAGCCGAACGCGCGCCCGAGCGCCACGGAGCTGGTGCGGGAGCTCGCGGCGCTCCTCCCCGAGGAGCCCGTCGCCGCGCACGCGCCGCCTCCTCGTCCGTTCGTCGAGGCTCCGATCTCAGACGCGTTCCTCGATCCGGATCCGACCACCCAGCGCGCGATGGCGCTGCCGAACCACGTCGAGGACGAGGACGGACCGACGATGGCCTTCGCGCGGGTCGGCGACGAGGTCACGATGCGCGGCACGTGCTGGGAGGAGCTGTTCGCGCTCCTCCGCGACGACGTCGTCCCGGGCACGATCGATCCGCCCGCGCGGACGATGCGCCTCTCCGCTCCCGTCGTTCACGTCCCTCGCTCCCCCGCGCCCGACACCGCCCCGCTGCGCGCCCAACGCGAGCCCACCGGCGCCCCGCGCTTCGGCGACGCCACGCACTGGGCGCTCGTCGGCTGCACGATGCTCGGCGTGCTCCTCGGGAGCACCGCGCTCGCGATGTGGCTCGGCACCTGAAGCGGCGGTCGGGCCTGCAACTTAGATGGCGCAGGTCAGAGGCGCGCGAAACGAACGCGCGGAGCGAGCACCTCCGGCCCGCTCCGCGCGCGCTCGTCCGGTGCGAGCGCTCAGGGCGCGCAGATCAGCACCTTCGGCTGACTCGGCACGATCCGGCAGCCGGGGACGTTCGTGCTGTTCTGGATGGTGACGCTCGTGAGGCGGGTCGCCGGCGCTCCGCAGATGATCACGGTGAACGCCGCGGTGACGTGTCGGCTCGGACCCATCACCATGCCCGACGCCACACCGAGCGCGACACCCGCGTTGTCACCATTGGTGAGCGGTGTCGTCGTCGCGAGGTTGTGCGCCGGCGCAGCCACGATCAGCACCTTGCACTGCGACGGGATCGCAGTCGGTCCGAGCGCGACGTCGGGGTACGGGATCGGCACGGGGACGGGCGGCGTGAGGCACACGTCCGGAAAACCGAGGTCGAGACCCATCATCTGCGTGTTCGCGAACATCGCTCACCCCATCAGGATCTGCTCGCCGTCGAAGCGGACGAGCTCATCGGCCACCACCGTCGCGTGGCGCCCCTTGACCGCCACGGTCCCTCGCGCCTGGAGATCGACGTCGCCCGCGCGGGTGACGCACGCACCCTCGACGTCGAGCGCGCGCGCCTGCATCCGCTCGCTCACCACGCCGAAGAGACCTTCGACCTTCTTCGCGACGCTGCGCGCGTGATCCGCGACGGTGTGGATCGTCTTCGCGAAGAGCGTCGCCTCCCCGAGCGAGGCGCGCGCCGGCTTGGCGGCCAGCTCGAGGTGCTCCGACTCGGTGCTGAGCGTCCCCCGCGCACGGAGCGCCACGTCGCGATCGAACGCGAGCTCGACGCGCGCCTCCGACGGCCGGCGGAGGACGGCGAGCACCCACGCGGTGCCGGTCGAGTGACCGAGCAGCACGACGTCACCGACGCACGGCGCGACGACGCACGAGAGCGCGACCTCGGCCTCCACGGATCGGCCGCCCGCGTCGGCCACGACGCGCCGGTCTTCGAGCTCGACCACGACCGCCTCTTCGAGGGCGCCGTGGCGGGTCAGGTGCGTCATCATCGGGATCGCTGCGGACATCGGCCCTTCCTTTCTACGTATCTCGGTGGATCACGCGGCGGCGCGGCGCGGGCGCCGCGGACTGAAGGCCTCGGCGCGCGCGAGGTCCTCGTCGGTGCCGAGCGCGAGCGCGCGGCTGGGATCGAAGCGGGCCCCGTCCTCGAGGATGGCGTGGAGCCGTGCGCGATAGAGATCGGCGCCGAGCAGATCGGCCGCGCTCAGATCGGCGCGCGACAAGTCGGCCTCGCGCAGCGAGACATCGCTGAAGCACGCCCCGGGCGCCAACGCATCGGCCAGGATCGCTTGGTCCATGCGGGCGCCGCTGAGATCCGCGTCCCGGAGCGTCGCGCGCACGAACAGCGCGCCCGTCAGCTCGGCCCGCGGCATCCGCGCTCCGACGAGCGACGCGCCGATGAAGAGCGCGCGAGGCGCGTTCGCACCGTCGAGCGTGGCGCCGTCGAGGACGGCATCCTGCAAGTTGGCTTGCGTGAGCTCGCACCCCGCGAGGATCGCGTTGGTGAGGTTCGACCCCATGAGGTTCGTGCCCGCGAGGACCGCCCCCGCGAGCTGCATCCCCGAAAGATCGCACCAGCAGAGGTTGCACGTCCGGAGCTCGGCGCCGTCGAGGCGGACGCTCCGCAGATCGGTCCGGATCGCGACGAGGTTCTCGAACGCCGCGCCGCGCGCGTCGAGCCCGTCGAGCGCACACTCCGCGAGCACGAGGTTCTTCACCGCCGTCCCGGCGAGCGACGCGCCGCGGAGCGACGAGCGGAAGATCTGCGCTTTGAACAGCTGGGCGCCCGTGAGGTCCGTGCGATCGAGATCGCACCCGCTCGCGCCGAACCCCGTGAGGTCCGCGCCCGCGAAGCGGGAGCCGGTGAACGTGGTGGCGTCCGCGTGCGCGAGGTGGAGCCGCGCGCCGCTCAGGTCGCACTCGACGATCCGGCACGTGCCGAGGAAGCTCTCGCGGAGATCGGCCTGGACGAGCGAGCACCGCTCGAACGTCACCTCTTGCAGCATCGCGCCGGCGAACGACACCTCCGAGAGATCGACGTCGACGAGATGGACGGCCGAGAGGTCCTCTCCATCGGCGAGCGCCGCCTCGAGGCTCGCGCGGTCGTGGATCTCACGCATCGCCCAGCTCCTTCGGCTCGCGGCGCCGCGGGATGGTGCGCGCCCGGGTGGAGTCGGCGCGGTCGATCCGCGTCGTGCCGTCGCCGCGGATCAACGAGAGGTCCGATCCGAACAACGACGCGTCGCGGAGATCGGCGCCGCGGAGATCGGCCTTGCTGAGGAACGCGTCTTTGAGATCGATGCCCGAGAGCGACGCGCCGGCGAGGTCGGTGCGGATCGCGAGCAGCCCGCGCGCCCGCGCGCCCTCGAGGCTCGCTCCACGGAGCGTCGACTCCCCGAGGTCGGCCCCCTCGAGCGTCGCCTCGTCGAGCCGCGCGCCGCTCATGTCCAAGGCGCGGAGGTTGGCCCGCGAGAGGTCCGCGCCCACGAGGCTCGCACCGCGTAAGGACGTCGCGTTGACGAGGATCGCGCCGACCGCCGAGGCACCATCGAGGCACGCGCCGTCGAGCACCACGTCGTGGAGGACGGCCCCCTCGAGTCGCGCGCCCGCGAGCGAGGCGTTCGCGAGCGAGGTCTCGATCAACACAGCGCGATCGAGGTTTGCGCGATCGAAGCGAGGTCGCTCGAGGGTCGGTCGGATGCCCTGAAAGCCGCGGAGGTCCGCGCCCTCGAGGTCGCACTCGATCACCGTCCACTCGAGCGGCGCCAACTGTGGGAGCCGCGCCGCCGCGAGCGGGGAGCGCACGAACCGTGAGCCGGAGAGCTCCGCCCCTTCCAGGTCCGCGTGATCGAGGTGGGAGCCTTCCACGCGCGCGCCGCCGAGGTTCGCGCCGCGCAGCGAGGCGTGCGACAGGCGAGCGCCGACGATCGTCGCGCGCGTCAACACCGCCCCGTCGAGCCGAGCGCCGCGGAGATCGGCGCCGCTCAGGTCGGCGCTCTCGAGCCACGCGCCGCGCAGATCTCGCCCGCGCAGATCGAGGCCGCTCAGATCGGCGCAGCTGAGATCGATCTCGCGCACGGGCTCCTCGCGCTCGAGGTGCGCGAGCAACGCGAGGCGCCGCGCCGCGCGGAGCTCGGGACCAGGCTCGGGGATGGCGGCCTGGTGATGGGCGTAGCGCAGATAACCCGCGCGCGCGTCCCGCTCCGCCGTCTCGAGCAGGTGCGCCATACCCGGGCCGTAGGCCATCTCGTGGAGGAACGCGAACGCGGGGCTCGGGTTCTGTGCCGCCTCCGCGCGGAGCTCGGCCAGCTGCGCCTCGGCCGAGAGCTTCGGCGGGCCCGATGGACCTTCGCACGCTTTCTTGCGGTCGCGTTCGCTCATCCCGACCGACGCGAGCGCCTCGTCCAGCTCCGCCATCGCCGCGGCGTGCTCGATCTCCGCGTCCTCGCGGACCTTCTCCGCCTGCTTCTCTTGCGCGTCCGCGAGCGCCTCGATCTCGTGCAGCGCAGGCACCGGAGGCGGTCGCTCGGGCAGCGGCGCCGGCCCGTACTCATCGGGGTCGAGGCCCTCGCGGACGAGCTCGGCGCGGATGAGATCCACGTCCCGCCGTGCCTTCTTCCACTGCCGCTCGAGCCGCAGCAGGTGCGGCGTGGTCGCCGCCGCCTCGCGATCGTGATCGTCACCGAACGTCGGACCCTGCCCCTCCGGCAAGAGCGGTCCGTCGTCGAGGATCGCTTGGAGCGTCGCCTCGGGCCGCGCGCGATCGGTGCGGCGTCGGAGCTGCTCGGCGAAGTGAGCGACCGTTCGCGGGCTCGAGGCTCCGTCGGCGGCGACGATCACGTGCTCGACGTCGCGCCCATCATCCTCCGCGATCGGCGTCGCGCCGTGATGGATCACCACGCCGCAGAGGACCTCGGGAAAGAGCCACAGCGTCGTCTTGCGGAGAGCTACGTCGACCGCGTCGGCGCCGCGACGCTTCACGAGGCAACGCGCGGTGTGGGTCGGCACCGAGGTGCGCAACACGACGTGCGTCGGATGGACATGCGTGAGCTCGACCGGTGCGCCGGCCGGGAGCTCTCCATCGAGCTGCTGCTCCTCGGGTGCGACGTTGAAGAAGCGCGGGTCGAAGTCGGATGGGAACCCCGGGTACTCGGTCTCGAGCCAGCGCTGATCGTACGTGCCGCCACGCGCCGCGCGCTGCGGCCACAGGGCATCGATCGGCGCGAACGACGCGGGCATCGGTCGGTCGTTCGGCGAGCGGACCATCGCCTCGGGCCGCTCGAGGTTCGGCAGCGGCACGGTTCCATCGAGCTGCGCGGCCGCGCCCTTGCCGGTCGGATTGGGAGCGAACCCGGTCCCGCCGAACGCGCGTTCCCATCCGAGCGGCATCGCATCGAACGCCTCCGGCTCGCTCGGCACGCCGCGCACCCAACGGCGATCGCCGATCGCGTAGATCGTGCGATCGATCGCGCCGACCCGAACGCGGACGGGGCACGTGCGCGCGGGGCGCTCCGGCGGATACGCGTGACCGAGCAGCAGCACCTCGGCACGCACCTTCGGGAAGCCGGCGTCGAGCACGCCCCCGCTCGGGCCCAGCTGCTCGGCGGCGAGCGCCCAGAGCTCGCGCGCGAGCATCAGACGCTCCGGAGCGTCGAAGCGGAACGCGCCGAGCACGCTCACCCCGAGGTAGTGCCGACCGCCCGTGGTGAACGGCCGCGTGAGCATCCCGAGCCGCTGTGGGCAGACGATCCTCACGTGATGATCCGGCAGCCGTCCATGTTGACCTCGAGCCCGCTCCCCGTGGTGGTGATCGCCGAGTTGTCGGTCTTGAGCGCCTCCACGCTGCGGTTGAGCCCGTACGCTGCGAGGTTCACCCCGCCGAGGGTGCCCTTGACGCCGAACGTCGCGATCTCGGTGATGTTCAGCGCCGCCTTGAAGAGCGTCACGGACATGGACGTGTTCGTGATCCACGACTTGTCCGCGCTGATGTCCTTCATCTGCGCCTCGAGGCGTTGGATCTGCGGCGCGAGCTGCTTGATCACCGCCGCCGCCTTCATGTCGATCTCCGCGCTCGTCTCGACCCGCATCGTGCCGACCACCGTCTCGACGATGCCGCCCGCGATCTCGCGGACCTCGCCGCCCGTGATCGACGCGCAGACGCCACCGCTGATGTTCAGCGTCTGACCGCCGTTGACGTTGATCGTGCTGCTCGCGTTGACGGTCCGCGTCTCTCCGCCGTTCAGCGTCACCGTCGTCGCGCCGGTCACCGTGCGCGTCTCGGTCCCCGACACCTTCTCTTCGAAGTTGCCGCTCACCTTCACGCTCCGGTTCGCCCCGACCTCGAGCGTCGCGTTGGATCCGACCTTCTCGGTCTGATTGCTCCCGATCGTCTGCTGTTGATCGACCCCGATGGTGATCGTCTCGTTGTTGCCGACGTCGAGCGTGTGATCGTGGAGCACCTTCTCGTTCAGGTCCTTCTGCGCGTGAAGGAAGATCTCCTCGGAGCCCGCCTTGTCCTCGAAGCGGAATTCGTTGAAGCCGCCCCCGCCGAGCGAGCTCTGGCTCTTGATCGTCGACTTCGTCTTCTCGGCCGGCATGTCGTACGGGAGCGCGTGGTCCGCGTTGTAGACGCAGCCCGTCACGAGCGGCCGATCGGGATCCCCATCGACGAACTGGACGATCACCTCCATCCCGATCCGCGGCACCCACCACGTCCCGAAGCCGTTGCCGGCCCAGGTCTGCTGCGTGCGGATCCAGCAAGACGTCCTCTCGTCCTTGTTGCCGAGCCGATCCCAATGGAACTGCACTTTGATGCGGCCGTGCTCGTCGACGTGGATGTCCTCGCCGCCCGGACCGGTGACCACCGCGGTCTGGATCGATCGGATCGAGGGCTTCTCGCGATCGCGGCTCGGACGATAGGTCGCCGCGATCGGGATGCACTGGAAGCGGTTGGAATAGCGGTGCGAGCTCCCGGGCAGACACATGTCCGAGTGCATCACGTGCGTGATCAGGTACTCGCCATCGACGCCGAGCGAGGGATGCTCGACGAGCTTGAACACGACCCCGGGCGCGAGGCCCGAGACGTCGCTGCCCGCCGAGAACACGTGGACCTCATCGCGCTGGTGCAGCTCGAGGCGGATCCGCTTCTGCCGCGACGCGTCGTCCGCTCGATATCGCCGAACCCCTGCGTCGTAGTCGTGGAGGGTCAGCGATTGCCCGAGGCCGTGCTCGTAGCTCTCGCGGATCCGTCCGGACTCGCCGGCGCCGCCCTCCTCGTCCTTGACCAAGAGGTCGTTGCGCGTGAAGTCCGCGTCGAGCAGCGACAGCTTGGTGCGCATCAGCTCGCGCGCGAGCTGGAAATCGACCACGCGCTCGGTCGGCTGCTCGGCCGTGTTGTTGGGGTTGAAGCGCACGGTGTCGCCGCCGACCGTGACGAGGTGCGGAAACGAGACGTTCGCGTCGCGCAACACGATCGTCTCCGTCTCGCCGGAGTGGTCGAACGCGAGGCTGATGCCTTCCTCGGCCAGCAGGCGCTCCACGAACGCGAGATCCGACTCGCGGTACTGCACGCAGTACTCGCGTTTGGGATACGTCTCGGTGAGGTTCTGCTCGAACGTCCGGCTGTACGGCGCGAGGCCGCGCGTGAGCACGTCGGCGACGATCTCGGGGACGGTCATCGCCTGGTAGATGCGCGAGTCGCTGCCGAGCCCGAGCGCAAAGAGCGCAGGGCGGATGTGGATCGTGAAGTCGGTGCCGACGTCCCGCGAGGAGGTCTCGTCGATCTCGACGTCGGTGATGATCCCGCAGAACCGGCGCTGGAGCGGCGCGCGGTCCAGGATGACCACCGCGTCCTTGCCGAGCAGCGGCGCCACGTCCAGCTCGACGACGCGGGTCGTGAGGCTGACCTCGACCTCGTAGGGCCGGTCCAACGACTCCCGCACGCGCGCTCGATCCACGCGCGGCGTGGCCGCCGTGAGGGCGTCGCACTCGATCGTCCACTCCGTGTTCCCCAGCATCTCGTCCTCCCTCGGCGCGGCGTCCACGGGGAGCGTCCTCAAGGGTCGTGCCACGTCCGGATGCCCGCGCGCGTCGGCGCGCCGACGTTCGATCGCGCTCCCCGAAGCGCAGCCGGCCGGAGCGCCCGCGCTCGCACCGGCGCGCCCGTCCGCTCACCGCGTCCGACTCGGGTTGGCACGCAGCATGGAGGGACGAAGCCCATGACGATGTGGCCGGAGAAGCCGGGCGTCCGCGTGCACAGCGGCGCCGTCCACTCGGTGGTGCCGGCCGAGCTGCGCGCTTGGGGCAAGTACGAGCGCTACCGAGATCTCATGCTGTGGCAGCTGGCGTGGGCGGTGAGCGATCGACATGCCGACAAGGAGTATGACGCCCTGGCCCGATCCCCAGGACTACGACCGACCGCCGGCGATCAAGCCGAGCAACTCGGTGCGTCCCGTCCCGAGCCCACGCCCCACCCCGACGCCGCGTCCGTAGTCAGGGCTGCGCTCGGGCCAGCGCCCACCGGCGGGAGAACGCGGCGAGCCATCGTTGGCACGCGACATGGATGACGACGACCACATGTCGATGTGGCCAGAGAAGCCCGGGATGCGCGTCCACAGCTGGGCCGTGCACAAGGTCGTGCCTCCGTTGATCAAGGGCATGACGAACCTCGACGATCGCTACAAGGAGCTGATGCTCTGGCAGCTCGCCTGGGCGGTGAGCGATCGGCATGCAGATCGGTGCGAGTGGCAGGCGGCGGAGTACTCCTACCGACACGCGATGACCCCCGGCGGATGGAAGGAGCAGGACGCCTACGACGAGGCGAACCGCTTCATCCGCGACTCGCTCCGCACGTCGGACCAGTGGTGGAAGACGTTCCTCGGTGCACCCTATGACTCGAGGCAGGAGACCGAAGCGCTGAAGGAGATGATGAACCACCTCGGCCTCGCCATGCACTGCATGCAGGACTCGACCTCGCCCGCTCACAACTACATGAAGGGCGGGAAGCACCACTTCATCGTGTACGAGGGCACCGACGGGGACTCGTGTGGACCCATCTGGGAGAGCGTCGGCACCGAGCTCGCCACCCACGTCGCGAAGGAGGCGTTCTGGCCAGGCGACGGGAGCAACCTGTTCAAGGCCACCGAGCTCGCGTTCACCTACTGGAGAGACGGCGGGACTCGACCGCAAGACTTCTTCACCGGACACGGGGTGGATGCGCACCCGGGCATCCTGATCAAGCCGGTCGGCAACAACCCGGTGGGCAGGGACCCCCAGAATTTCGATCGCGCGCCGTCGGTTCCCCGGAAGAACCCGCCCCCGCCGAAGCGGAACCCCCCGAAGATCACGCCGGCCGTGAAGCGACCGCGTCCGTGAACGAACGGTTCGCGCGACTTCACCCGCCTTGCGATCCCAGCGTCTCGCGAAACCACCGCACGCCCGCCTCCTGCGCCTCGCTGAGCGCGCCGAGACGGAACATGCGCGATCGCACGCCGCGTTGCGTTCGCTCCACGATCGCATCGTCCTCCGCTTCGACGTCGTCCAGCCCCGCGCCGGCGCCGCGCTCTCGCAGCGACGCGTCGCGGACGTACGCACGGTAGACGATGCGCGTGCGATCGGGGCCGAGCGGCTGGATGGCGTTGAGGCTGAGACCCCAGGGATAGAAGTTCAGCGCGGTCAACGGGAACAGGAACACGTAGTACGCGGCCACGCGCGAGCCGAAGTCGGGGTGACCGTCCGGCAGCTCGAACGCCGGCTCGCCCGCCTTGGCCTCGCCGATCTGGAGCACGCCGTGCTCGTAGACCTCCGTCTCGTACCCGGCGAGCTCGAGCGTGCGCGAGAGCGCCGGGTGCACGTACGGGATGTGCATCCCCTCGAGGTAGTTCTCGCACCAGAGCGCGAAGTGCGCGTCGATCGTGAAGTCGCGCTCCGACGAAGGGTCCGGCGCCCACGCGTCGAGATCGAGGAACCCGAGCCGCGCATCGAACGGCGCCAGCATCTCGCGGAGCTCGACGTCCGGGGCGAGCGCCGCGAACAACATCGGACCGAGACGCGCGCTCCTCAGCTGTGGCAGCGGCTCGCGCGGCAGCGTCGCGAACCCCGGCGCAGCCTGCACGGAGCCGTCGAGCCCGAAGCGCCGCCCGTGATAGGGACAGCGGATCGTGCGTGCGCACAACGGCGCGTCGAGGAGCACCGCGCCGCGGTGCGTGCACACGTTCGACAGAACGCGCAGCCGATCCACCTCCCACGTCGCGAGCACCGGCTCGTCGAGCGAGCCCGGAAGGTGAGTGAACGGCCACGCGGTCGGAGCGCCCTCCTCGTCGGGGATCGCCGGCGTGTCCGCGAGGTAGGCCCACGCACGCGCGAGGAGCGCCTCGTCGAGCGCGCCGTAGAGCGCGGGCGGCTTCATGGTGTGGAGTCGTCGCCCTGCACCGAATCGTCGTCCGTCGCGGTGTCGTCCGTCGCGGTGTCGTCCGTCGCGGTGTCGTCAATCGCAGTGTCGTCCGTCGTCGCGTGGTCCGTCACCGGATGCGCGGCGCACGGTCCCTGATCGAGCGGCAGGTCCTCCTCGATGAGCTGGTGGCTCAGCGTGGTGAGGACGAGCGTGTATCCGAACCACGGGTTCTCGAACGTCACCCGGGGCGGCGGCGCGTCGCCCCCGAGGCCGCCCTCGTACGTCGCGCGCAAGAGCCCTTGCGGCTCTCCATCGAGCCGACGGAACGTCCGCTCCAGGAGCCGACCGTTCTCCCAGCGCTCGACGATCTCCTCGCCATCGCGCTCGAGCCGGTGCTCACCGTCCTCCTGGGGTGCGTCGAGCCCGAGGAACCAGACTCGCTCCACGTCGCGCAGCATGAACTCGGGCGGGAACGGCAGCTCCTCCGGGAGGTGCGACTCCCACGTGACCTCGCTCCCTCGCAGCGTGAGCGCGAACCCGCGCCCGCCGTGCGGCCCGAAGCCCACCAGCACGAGCTCGTTCCACGTCTTCTGGAGGACGGCGCGGAACTCCTGCGCGCCCTCGGGGTACTCGGTCCGCACGCGCTGCTCGATCGCGAACGCGCGCCCGAGCGGCGCTGGCGAGCAGAGCTGATCCGCGGCGACGAGCGTCCCCGGATACACCGGCGGCGGCCCGTCCTCATGCGGATGCGAAGTGCCCCCACAGCTCGCGAGGACGAGCACGATCGCGACGGCCCACCTCATCGCGCGCGCACCGCCCCTCGAACCCCTCGTGCACGTCCCCGTGCACGTGCACGTGCACGTACCCGTGCACGTCCACGTACACGGTCGCCCCGCTCCCCCGCGCCCCGTTCCCCCGCGCCCCGTCTCCACCGCGTCATCGTCACGCCGAGTCTTTGCCAATCCCCGCGCGGTTCGGCAACAGCAACCACGCGAGCGGCGCCAAGACGAGGCTCATCCCGACCCCGATCGCGCTCACCAGACCCAACGCGCGCAGCGCCGGGTTCACGCTCATCGCGAGCAGCCCGAACGACAGCACCGTCGAGATGCACGCGATGAGGAGCCCCACCACCGTCACCCCGCCCTCCCCCGGGTGCTGGCGGCTCTCCACCATGAAGACCCCGTAGTCGACGCCCATGCTGAGCACCAACAACAACGCGACGAGGTGCATCAGCGACGTCGGATAGCCGAGCAGCACGATCACTCCTAGCGCGCTCGACGCCGCGAGCACCGCGGGCAGGAACGCGGCCACCGCCGGCCAGAACGCGCGGTAGCGCGCGAACACGAGCAGGAACACGCCGATCAGCCCGGCGAGGATCAGCTCGAGGGTGCGCTCGCGAAAGCGCCCGTACGCGCCGCTCAGGAACCGCGTCTGATCGAACAGCCGCACGCCCTCGATGCCCTCGAGCCGTCGCTCGAGCGCGTCCACGTCGGCGCCGCGCGTCAACGTGATGAACGCGGTGCGACCGCCCGACAGCTCGATGCGGAACGGACGCACCATGTCGCCGAGCGGCGAGTCGGACAGCGCCGCCCACGTCAGCGGATCCGACGCGCCCTCTCCGATCGCTTCCTCGAACGCATCGAACATCTCCGGCACGAAGCCCTCGGCCTCGAGCGCGCGATCGAGCCGCGCGATGAGCTCCGCGTCGTCGCGCAGCCGCGCCACGCTCGCGCGCTGCGTCTCCGCGGAGGGCAAGAGCGTGTGGATCGATCGAAACCGACCGACCTCCCCCGCCTCGGTCGCGTCGCTCAAGCGCTGAAACACTTCGTCGTTGCGACGCAATGCCTCTTCTTCGTTGTCGCCCCACGCGATCACGAAGCGCCCCGCGTCCATCCGGCTCACCGCCGCGCGCACTCGGTCGTCCTCCGCCGCGAGCGACTCGTCGAGCGTGTTCAAGCTCCGGATGTCGTCCGTCCACTCCACGCGCGCGATCCCGACGACGCTCACCACCAGCGCGATCATCGGGATCACGAGCAGCGGGCGCCGTGATCGCTCCATCCGCTCCATGAACCGACCCACCGCGTCGGCCATCCGCGCGTGCAGCTTCGTCGCCGTCGGCGCGTCCGGCATCCACGGCGGCAAGAGGTACCGCGTCGCGAGCAGCGCCCCGAGCACCCCCACCGACGTGAACACCGCGAGCTCGCGGATCCCCGGGAAGCTCGTCCACGCCAGCCCCGCGAGACCCGCAATGGTCGTTGCGGCCCCGAGCGCGAGCCCCGGCCAGATCCGTCGGAGCGTCCCCTCCGCGCCGCCCGGCGCCGGCGCGAGCAAGTGGTGGTTGAGCGCGTGCGCCACGTAGTCGATCGCGACCCCGATCAACGTCGCCCCGAACGCGAGGCTCAGCCCATGGATCGATCCGAACGCGAGCCGACACGTCGCGAGCGCCAATACGAACCCCGCGCCGAGCGGCACCACCGCCAGCGCGAGGTAGCGCGGGGAGCGGAACAGGATCACGAACAACAAGATGACGCCGATCGTGCTCACCACGCTGATGCGCGTCACGTCGGCGCGGATCGCGTCCTCCGACGCGATGGCCAACCGATGGACCCCGCTCTGTTCCACCGCGAGCCCCGCGTGATGCTCGGCGAGCTCCCTGATCAGCCCATCGATGCGCCCCTCGAGCGCGCGGCTCGCCACCCCGTCGAACGGCGAGCTCCGGCTCGCGAGGAACACCACCGCCGCTCCGTCGCTCGTCACGAGCTGCCCGTCCACGACCTCGAGCCCGCCCTGCTGCTCGGTGCGCAAGCGCTCGAGCAGGTGCACGAACGACATCAGCGGGTCCTCTGGCGCGATCGTCCGGATGAACGTCCCCGTCGGCGACAACAACCTTCGCTTGAGATCCCGGACGTCGTCCGTCAGCGCCGCCTCGTCGAGCGGTCCCTCCACGAACGAGAGCCGCCGCTCGAAGTAGAGCGCATAGAACGCCTCCTCGAAGTGCTCGTCGACCGCGCTCCGCGCCCACGCCACGTCGTCGATCGCGGCGAGCCCCTCGGTCAGCTCCGCGGCGGCCGCCCGCGCGTCCTCCGGATCATCGGCGCGCACGAGCAGCGTGATCGACCGGCTCAGATCGCTCCGCGACATCTCCGCCGCGATCGCCGCGAGCTCGCGGTCGTCGCTGTCCGGGACGAACTCCGTGATCTCCGTCGTCACCTCGAGCCCGCGGAACGACAGCACGCCGACCGCCGCGAGGATCAGGGCGACGACGATCGTGATCGCGCGAGCGCGCCAGCGGGCCTTGTCGGTCACGGGCGGCGGGACTCTAGCAGCGCGCCGAGGCGTCGCGAGCGGCGCGCAGGGCGGCACAACCGACCGCAAAACAACGTGCACAGAGCCGTGTGCGGGGCGGCACGCGGACGACATTGACCAACTTGACCAACACGGGCTCGCGCCTCACGATCGTGGCGATGACGAAGGTGAACCTCTACGAGGCGAAGACGAACCTGTCGGAGCTCGTCGAGCGGGCGGCCGCCGGAGAGGAGATCATCATCGCGAAGGCTGGCAAGCCGCGGGCCCGCCTGGTGCCGTTGGCCGTCGACGCTCCCGAGCGCCGGCCCGGTCGCGCGAAGGGACGTATCCGCATCGCGCCCGACTTCGATGCGCCGCTCCCTCTCGACATCGCGGCCGCGTTCGGCGCGTGAGGCTGCTGCTCGACACGCACGTGTTCCTCTGGTGGCGGGCGGACGCCCCGGAGCTCGCCGCGGGTGCACGCGAAGCGATCCTCGATACGTCGACGGAGGTCTACGTCAGCGCGGCGGTCGCATGGGAGATCGTCATCAAGCGCGCGCTCGGGAAGCTCGACTTCGAGGGCGCGGTGGCCGATGCGGTGCGTGAGGAGGGCTTCACTCCGCTCGGCGTTTCGCTCGAGCATGTCGACGCGGTGGCTCGCCTCGAACCCCACCACCGTGATCCGTTCGATCGACTGCTCGTCGCGCAGGCCCGCGTCGAGGGGCTCACGCTGGTGACCGTCGATCCCCTCGTGCGCGCGTACGCAGGCGTGGCGCTGCTGTGATCCTCGACGGCGCGCGCTGGCGGAACGTGACACGATGCCTGACCTCGATCCGCGCGACGTCGCCCGAAGGCTCGCCGAGCTCGCCGCGCTCTACGAACCCGAGAGCGTCGCGTGCGCGCGTGCGAGGCTGCGGAGCGAAGCGAGCTCGTCCGACGCGTTCGCCATGGAGGTCGCGCGACGCCTCGAATCCTTGCGATGCTTCACGATCTGCGCTGGGGCAGGGAACTTCTCCAGAAGACGCAGCGTCGAATGGCGCCTCCACAGCTGGAGCACCTCCAGCCCCTCCGGCCAGTGCCGCGCGAGCACGCCCTCGATCCGTCCCAGCGCTTGCTCATACGGCAGGGCGTAGATCTCGCGCCGGTTGACCAGAGCTCGCATCGACCGCTGTGCGTCCGTCACGCGCTGCGCGGCGCGTGTCGCGCCCTGGACGTGGAGCTGCGTCATCACCACGCACGACTTCGCGTCGTGCAGGCTCGGCACCCCGTCGAACACTTCCGCGGCGTCGTGCACGCGCTTGGTCCCGACGTCGAACATGGGAATGTCGAGGCACGCGAGCTGGTAGCGGATCGGATCTCCGTAGGTGCCCGTCGACTCCATGACGACCTCGACAGGACGACCCATCGCGAGCTTCTTCACGTGCTCGACGAACTCCCGCGTTTGTCTCGGACGCTCGAACTTCGCGATCCGTCCGACGCACCCTTTGGTGTCCGCGAAGCTCGCCACCATCTTCCGCTTCGCCAGATCCACCGCGATGATGCCCCTCTCCGCACCAACCGCAGCCTCCACGTCTCCCTGCGCAGTCTTCTCGATCGCGATCGCTCGATATGTTCTCTTCGCCATGTGGGGGTGACCTCCTACTCCGCCTCGTAACAGGGGCTCCGAGGCACCCCCACACTGCTACGAGCGACTCGTCTCTCAGTCTCCCCGTCTCCCGGGAAACAAACGAAGACGAGCGGGCCTCAGAGCCGGAAGATCCGCCGCGCCTCCGCCGCCGAGTACCGCCGCGACGTGTTCACGTCGAAGAACTCGGTCCGCGTCTCGTCGCCGTTGACCTCGAGCATCCGCATCGAGCGGATCGTCGTGCCCGTGCCGACCATCCGGATCTCGCGCAAGAACCTTCGCAACGCATCTTGTCGTGGCCGCAACCGAAGCTCCCAGCCGTCTTCGCCCGCCTCGGCATTCCTCGTGAGCTCGGCGTCGTAGAAGCGCGCGAGCGACGCGCGGTCGCCGGCGAGCACCGCGCGGAAGCTGTCGACGAAGCCGCGGAGCACGGGGTTGCTGTCGATCTCGAGCACCTCCGTTTGTTCACCCGAGCGCATGCGGAGCTGGCCCTCCGCGATCAGCGCAGCCGATTCCTCGGGGCGCTCGGTGCGGCGGAGCATCCGGTTCGGCGCGGCGAACCAGATGTGGCCTTCGCTCCGCGTCGGGACCGCCAAGAGCGCGATGCGCTTCTCCTCGCGGAAGCGCGCCTCCATACCGGGCGACGCGGCGAACCGCGCCAACAGCGCGTCGAGCGACGGCGCGTCCTGGGCGCTCGCGAGCGAGGGCGACAGCGCGAGCGCGATCGAAAAGACCCCGAGAATCGAAGGAACGCGCATCAGAGCCGGTTCGACGCGGTCATGCTGGCCCGGATTCGATCGCGGATGATCTGCGGCGTCTCGAGCATCAACACGCCCGCCGGATCGAGGGTCACCAGCTCGGTCCTCGCGCGCGCCGCGCGCTTCTCCTCGGTGAGGTTCCAGATCTCGTAGGCCACGTGCACGCGGAGCTCGGTGTCGAGGAACCAGCACTTCACGCGGTAGCGATCGTCGTAGCGCAAGGGCGACACGTACCGGCACTCGCCGTGCGCGACCACGAACCGATAGCCGAGGTCGATCATGTCGGGGCCGTCGACCTTCGCCTTCTGGAAGAGCTCGGTCCGCGCGACCTCCATGTACTTGTAGTAGTGGCCGTGCCACACGATGTGCAGCGCATCCACGTCGTGGAACGGGACGCGGCCGAGGATCTCGACCGCGGACTTCGGTGGCGCGGCGCGGAGCGGCTTCATGATCCGGCCTCGAGCTGGCGGGCGTGCGCGCGGTAGCTCCGGCCGAGCATCAGCCCGAAGACTTTCTCGATGCAAAGCCGCGCGTGGAGGAGACTGATCAGCACGTTGTCCTTCAACAATCGGAAGTGGCTCACCCCGCCGTCTTCGGCGGAGACGTAGCGCACCTTAGTCGGGAGGTTGATCACCGGCACGCCGCGCCACGCGAGGCGCACCGCGATCTCCGGGTCGAAGTCCATCATGTCCGACGAGACGCGCAACCCGAGCGCTTCATGCACCGGATACACGCGAAAGCCACACATCGGATCGCGGATGACGCGGCCGCCGGTCTCGAGGTTCACCCAGAAGATCGTGATCTTCCGCCCGATGCGCCGCCCGAGCGGTGCGGTTTCATCGAACACCGGGCATCCGAGCAATAGCGCGTCCCGGTTCGCCTCGGCCACCGCCAAGAACCGCGGGATGTCGGCGAGCTCGTGCTGCCCGTCCGCGTCGACCTGGAGCGCGTGCGTGTACCCGAGCGACGCTGCCACCTCGAACCCCGTCTTCACCGCCGCGCCCTTGCCCCCGTTCCTCGCGCGATGGTGCACGTGCGCGAGCCCCGCCTCGGCCACCGCGTCGCACGCGTCGCGCCCCGCCGGACCCGACCCGTCGTCGACGACCACCACCTCGGGCAGGTACTCGCGCACCGCCTCGACCACGCGCCGGATCGTCGCCGGGTTGTCGTAGGTCGGGATCAGCACGCAGGGCGAGAAGCCCTTCTGCGTGCTCAGCGCGGTGCTCACTCGCTCTCCTCGTCCGCGTGACGAGACGCCCCGAACAGCGCCTCGACGTCCGCACGCCGCAACTTCCCGTGCTCCGCGCGAGGCAGCGCGTCCACCAGCTTGAATCGCCGCGGCACCGCCACCGGCGCGAGCCACTTCGTCAGCTCCGCGCGGAGGTGCGCGACGTCGAGCCCAGGCGCCACCACCGCGGCCCACAGCTCCTTGTGCCGCGCGCCGCCGACCTCGCGCGCGATCACCGCCGCGTCGCGCACGCCGTCGATCGCGAGGAGGCGCTGCTCGACCTCGGGCACCGCCACCCGCACGCCGCCCACCTTGTGGACGTCGTCCGCGCGCCCGAGGTGCTCGAACGTTCCGTCCGGATGCACGCGCACGCGATCCGCGCCGACGTACGGCCGCGGCCCCTCGCCGAGGAACGGCGAGTCCACGCGGATGCGCTCGTCGTCGCCCGCCGCCACGCTCACCCCGCTCAGCGGTGTCCACGGCCCTTGCCCGCCGCTATCGCGCCAGCCGATCCCGCCCGTCTCGCTCGAGCCGAACACCTCGCTGATCGTCCAGCCGAAGCGCGCTCGAACTTGGCTCGCGACGCGCGGCGAGAGGGGCGCCGCGCTCGAGAAGACGCGCGCGATCCGCGGCAGCTCACCCTCCTTGGCGATCAACATCCCGCGGAGGTGCGCGGGCACCGTCACCAAGACGTCGATCCCCGCGCTCGCCAGCGCCGCGATTTCCGACGCGTGGAGGGGCGTGTGCCGATAGAACGCGCCGCCCGAGCTCAGCGGCAACAGCACGCCGAACAACAGCCCGTAGATGTGGTGCGTCGGCACCATCGGCACGAACCGCGATCCGACCGGCGGCTCGAACGTCCGCGCGAGCACCCGCGCCTCGCCGAGGAGCTGCCCGGCCGTCTTTGGACACGCGGTGTGCTCTCCCGTCGAGCCTGACGTGTACACGGTGGCCAGCAAGCGATCTTGCGGCAGCGCGGGCCAGCGCGCGTGCGGCATCAGGCCCACCCGCTCGCGCGCCGCGCTCTGCACGTGGGCCGCGCGCACGTCGATCCCCTTGTCGACGCCGTCGATGTCGTGGATCGCGGTGACCACCCCCGGCCGCTCGCGGATCGCGCGGATCGTCTCGAGCTGCGGGTTCGGCGGAAGCGCGATCGAGTAGCCGCGCTGCCACGCCGCGATCATCGCGACCGCGAAGCGATAGCGGTCGCGGCACATCACCACGATCTCTTGCCCCGACTCGGCCGGCGCGAGCAGCGACGCGAAGCCCTCGACGTGGGCCAGCATGTCGGCGGCCGACGTGTTCTTGCCGTTGCCCCACGCGACGATCGAGTCCGGCCCGTGATGCGTCAGCACGCGTCCGACTCCTCGGCCGGGCCCTGCTCGCTCGGGAACAGCTTGCTCAACAGCTTGTCGTGGATGCCACCGCCGTACTCGCGGAAACGTGCCTTGCGGAGGATATACTCGCCGGCGAACATCAGCCCCATCAGCCCGTAGGCGATGCCCCCGTTGTAGGCGGCCCACCAGAACGGGTCCGAGATCCACGCGAGCATCGCCGCGACCGACGCGTTCAGCGCGAAGAAGAGGGCCCACGCCCACGTCACCTGCCGGCAGTGGCGCCGCTTGTCCTCGGACAGCTCGCCCTTCTCCTGCATCCGCGCGAAGCGTTCGATGATCGGTGTGCCGCGCAAGCTCAGCCCGAACGTCGCGAGCAGCGCCACGTTGATCACGACGGGCATCGCGAACACGTAGCGCGCGTCGTCGAGCGCCGCGGTGAGCCCGGCCGCCGCCGCGATGACGAGCGGGATGCGGAGCACCGCGAGGATGTCCTCGCGTTTGGCGTGACGAAACCTGGCGAGGGTCATGGGGACGAGCAGCGCCAACACCCAGAGTCCGACGCTGCGCGCCGAGAGATACGTCAACCCGGCCCAGATCGCGACGGGATAGAGGACGAAGACGATCCCCGTCGCCACCGCGATCAAGCCCTTACGCACGCGCCGGGCTCACACGACGTGGGAGCGCGCCGTCAGGCCGCGCGGTGCTGGCCGACGTACTGCGCGAGCGAGCGAACGTTGGAGAAGATCGTGCGGTTCTGCTCGTCGTCCGCCTTGATCCGGACGCCATACTTCTTGTCGATCGCCATCGCGAGCTCGAGCGCATCGATCGAATCGAGACCCAGGCCCTCGACGAAGAGCGGCTCGTCGCTGTTGATGTCATCCACCGAAACATCCTCGAGCATAAGGGCTTCGATGATCAGCTCCTTGAGCTCGTTCTCTAGTCCGTCACTCATTCTTCCTCTTCAGGCGGGGCGTCCGGCGAACGGCCTGTACATGATCCGTTCCAGAGCCCGCCAGACTTCCTGCTGAGCGATTCCCGGCCCTCCACCCCGCGCGGAGCTGTCATCGGCCGTTCACGTTCCGAGCGAACGTGAGAACACCGGGTCACGACACGGCGCGAGTGTTTGCATGGAACCGGAGCGAGGCAAGGGGAAGCCTCACGGACGAAGATCCCTCACAGCGTCGCTGCCACCGACGGCGTCAGCTCGAATCGGCGGCGCTTCGACGCCCAGAGCACACGCTGGAACGGGTTGTCGTCGCGCCACAGGTCCCCGGCCAGCACCGACGTCAGCCCCTGTCGGAGCGCCGGATCCTGCTCGATCGTGAAGAACAGGTCCGGCAGCAGCCGCCGCTGATAGAGCGACCGGATGAGTGTGGCGAACACGGAGTACCCGTGCGCCATACGTGCGGCGTGCCCGTCCATCAGCCCGCGCTCCGCCTCGCGCCCCTCGGCCAGCGCCGGCAGCAACACGTCCGCGGTGTGGGACGCGCACAACATCCCGAACGACACCCCGCTCGAGAACACCGGATCCAGGAAGCAGGCCGCGTCCCCCACGCAGGTCCAGCGCGGCCCGTGCGTGCGCTCGTTGTAGAAGCTGAAGCTCGCGATCCGATGGATCGGCCCCGGCCGCACCGCGCCCTCGAGGTAGCGGCTCAGCAGCGGGCTCGCTGCGATCGCCTCCGGCAACCACTCCGGCGACACCCCCTTCTTCCGCGTCACGTACCCCACGCCGAGCCGCCCCTGGCCGAGCGGGATCGCCCACATCCAGCCGTCCTCGACGAAGAGGATCCGCACATTCCCCGTCTCCGCCAGCTCGTCCACCACCGCGGGCCGCAGCCCCTCGAAGTGCGTGAACACCGCCCCCAGCCCGAACTCGTCGATCCGCCGCCGCGTCCCGTGCCGATACGCCAGCACCGAGGCCTGACCCGACGCATCGACCAAGTACCTCGCACGGTAACTTGCGCGATTCGTCCGGACCTCCACCCCCTCCTCACCGAAGTCCACCTCGCTCACCAGCTCCGCCTGGTGCACCTCCGCACCCCGCGACGCCGCAGCCTCCACCAACGTCAGATCGAACGAAGCCCGATCCACCTGCCACGCGTGGTCCAACGTCCCCGGCAGCGCATCGGCGAACGGATACACCGCGAACCGCCCCGACGACTCCTCGTAGAAGTCGGCCCCCAGCTTCCGCATGTGCCGCCCGCCCATCGCCAGCTCCACCCCCAACCGCTCCATCACCGGGATATCGCAAGGGAGGAGCGACTCCCCGACCTTGAAGCGCGGGAAGGTCTCTCTCTCGAGCACGAGGGTCCGCACGCCCTCTCGGGCGACGAGGTTGGCGAGGGTGCTCCCGCTCGGGCCCCCGCCGATCACGATCACGTCGTAGTCGGTACGCATTCGAGGGTGAGAATCTTAGGGCCGGTCCCCGCGAGGCTCAAACCGCGTGGGGCGTGCCTTCCCTCTTCGATCACGTCGAGCCTGCACGTTTCGTGGCATCGTGATCGCTCGGATCGGCGCATCGTGATCACCGGGATCGGCGCATCGTGATCACCGGGATCGGCATCGTGATCAGGCAGACCGAGGAGACCCGAGATCCGAGATCCGAGATCCGACCGAGATCCGAAGATCCAGACCCGACCGAGATCCGACGACGGGACCGAGATCCGACCGAGGTTGGCACAGTACTCCGTCGTCTGAGCTCCTGGGACGGGGCCGCTTGTGCGCTCCGAAACGTGTTCAGACACCGTGCTACGTGCGCACGGCGCCTGCGCAGAGCGCGAAACCGCGTGCTCGCTTCCAGCAAGGCGGTCGTCTTGCACGACGAGCACGCCAGCGGACGCAAGAATGCGCGCCCGAGCGCTCGTCTCAGGCGCGCCGAACACTCTTTGCAGCGTCTAGGGAGGCGGCCGCACGCG
>JBFWYI010000071.1:0-54456 GCA_050186575.1 Sandaracinaceae bacterium
CGCTCATCGTGGCGTGGCCGCTCATCATCTTGAACCCGTTGTCCTCGGGCGGGTTGTGGCTGCCGGTGACCTGTACGCCTCCGTCGAGATCGGCATGGAACACGGAGAAGTACATGAGCGGCGTCGGCACCATCCCGAGGTCGAGCACGCTGAGCCCGGCCTCGAGGATCCCGGCTTCTAGCGCCTGCTTGAGCCGCGGCGAGCTCACCCGGCAATCGGCGCCGAGCGCGACGCGCCGCGATCCGCGCCGCGACCAGAACGTCCCGAGCGCGAGCCCGAGGCTCCGGACCATGTCGTCCGGGAAGTCGCGGTCGGCGACGCCGCGGATGTCGTACTCACGAAAGACGTGCGGATTCGGGATGACGCTCACCGCCGCGTTCTACCTCGCCTCGTAGACCGCGAGAAGGGCGGCTTCGGCGTGCGGAGCGATCGTTTCTTACCGGAAGAAGACAAGGGAAGAAGGAGAAAAGGAAAGATATTTTGTTTGATTCGGCTTCGCCGAGAGTGAAGTGCTCCGCGTCCGCGCAGCGGACGCACTCTTCTCGTCTTCAGCCCTTCTCGTCTTCCGGGAAAAAGCTGAGTCCGCGATCGACTCGCCATTCACAGCCGCGGGTCGCGCCGCTCGGCGAGGACCGAGACGATCCGCTTCACCTCCTGCGCGCGCTCGCGCGGGACGATGAGGAGCGCGTCGTCGGTGTCGATCACGACGAGGTCGTCGACGCCGATCAGCGCGACGAGCTTTCGGTCGCTCGCGCGCACCAGGTTGTTCTTCGCGTCGAGCGCGATCGCATCCGGGGAAAGCGCGTTGCCCTCGGCGTCCTTGTCGGCGAGCTCCCACGCGGTCGCGAAGCCCCCGAGATCGGACCAGCCCACGTCGGCGGGCACCACGCGGACGCCGTCGACCTTCTCCATCACGCCGTGATCGATCGAGATGGCGGGCATCGTCGGGTAGAGCGCGTCGATCAGCGCGAGCTCCTCGGCCTCCGGTGCGCTGGCGATGCGGTCGAGCGCGTCGGCCAGCTCGGGGAGGTGGGCGCGGATCGCCGCGAGCATCACCTCGGCGCGGAAGAAGAACATGCCGCTGTTCCAGAGGTGATCGCCTCCGGCGAGGAGCTCTTCGGCGCGCTCGCGGGTCGGCTTCTCGACGAAGCGCACGCACTCGTACACGCCGTCGCCGCGCGCCTCGCCCATCTGGAGGTAGCCGTAACCGGTCTCGGGGCGGCTCGGGCGGATGCCGATCGTGACGATGCCTCCGCTCTTCGCCGACCGCGCGGCGCGGGCGATCGCGTCGCGATACGCGGGCTCGTCGCCGATGTGGTGATCGGCGGGGAGCACCGCGCACACCGCGCTCGGATCGATCCGCGCGATGCGGACGCACGCCCAGCCGATGCACGGCGCGGTGTTCCGCCCGATCGGCTCGGCCATGATCTCGGGCACCGCCTCGGTCGGCGGGGTCTCGGACATCAGGGCGTGGTAGGTCGCCCGCTCCAGCCGCTCGGATGTCACGATCAAGACCCGTTCCGCGATGTCGCGCACGCGGCGCACCGTGGCGCCGAGGAGCGTCTCGTCCGGTGAAGCGAGCCGGAGGAGCTGCTTGGGACGGTCCGCGCGCGAGAGCGGCCAGAATCGCGTGCCGGAGCCGCCGGCCATCACGACGACGAAGAGCGGCGGAGTGTCGAGCGGCGGAGTGTCGTTCGATGCGCTCACGGTGCGCCTCCGGAGAAGTACGGCCACGCGAACGTGAGGAGCGCGACCGGGACGAGATAGAACGCGAACAGCCACAAGCGACCCTGGGTCACGAGGTGGCGGAGCCAGAGGAGCGCGAGGGTGCCGACCACCGTCGCGACGGCGGCGCCGATCAACGCGCTGACGCCCAGCTCGCGCAGCTCGTCGGTGTGGCGCAGCGAGAGCAACGTCGCGCCGAGGATGGCGGGGAGCGAGAGGAGGAACGAGAACCGAAACGCGGCGGGAGCGCTCATCCCGAGGAGCATCGCGACGGCGATCGTGGTCCCGCTCCGGCTCAGCCCAGGCCAGACCGCGATCCCCTGCGCCACTCCGACCGCGAGCGCTCGACCGTAGGACAGCACGAGGTCTTGCCCGGAGCGGTTCCGGGTGAGCGTGACCATGACGGCCGATCCGAGGAGCCCGATCCCGATCGCCCACGGGATGTGCGAGATCGCCTCCGCGTAGGGCTCGAGCCCGAGCCCGATGATCGCGGTGGGGACCGACGCGAGGAGCACGCCGAGCACCGTCTTGCCTTCGTCGCTCGCGGCATAGGCCTTCGGATCTTTGAGCCCGCTCGCGGTGCTCATCGTGAGCTTGGCGAGGTCCGCGCGGAACACGACCGCCGTCGCGATCAGCGTCCCGAAGTGGAGCAGCACCACCATCGAGAGCGGCATCTCCTCGGAGACGCCGAACAGCATCGCGCCGAGCGCGACGTGGCCGCTGCTCGAGACGGGCAGGAACTCGGTGGCGCCCTGCACCGCGCCCAACGCGGCGGCGGTCGCGGCGTCGATGGGGTCGCTCACGATCGTCGGCGGTGCGCGATCACTCCCACGTGATCTCGGCGATCGACGGACCGTGGAAGTGATATTGACTGACCACCACGCGGATCTTGTCGACCTCTTCCTGATCGACCTCGAACTCGACCCACTGCGGCTGCGGCTCGATGCGCGGCCACGTCTGGTTGTACGTCGCGACGACGTCTCCGTCGCTGTAGATCTCGATGACGGCGGTCCGCATCGCGCGATCGTTGTGGGGTGGGTTGTGCCCGTTGAGGATGCGCAGCGTGTGCACCGGCTCGGGCGGGTTCATCGTGATCTCGAGCCAGGTGTTCGGCACCTCGCGCCCGAGCCACTCGGTGTTGGGGTTGCCGTCGAGGACGGCGGGCGGGAGGCGCTCGGTCTGCGACCAGTTCTCCGACGCGGTCGCGAACACGCCCTCTTCCTTGTGGTTGGCGACGATGAACGCGACGAGCCCACCGAGGAGGAGGACGGCGAGCGTCCCCACGCGCGTGAAGCGGATCCAGCGCCGCTCGGGCGCGGCCATGACGGCCGGGTCGAGGGCGGAGGCGATGTGACGCCGCGCGGAGCTGACGTCGGCGAAGAGATCGTGATGCTGCGGCTCGATGTCGCGATCCCAGAGCGGGAGCTCCGCAGCACGCAAGGCTTTCTGCGCCGCGACGACGTCGGCGATGGCGCCCTTGCGGACGAAGCGGGCGGCGAGCACGCGCTCGATCGTCGACGTCGTGTCGACGGGAGCGGTCACCGCGGGAGGGGCCGAGACGGTCACCGGGGCGACGGTGAACTCGGAAACGGAATCGGACTCGGACTCGGACTCGGAAACGGAATCGGAATCGGAATCGGAATCGGAATCGGAATCGGAATCGGAATCGGAATCGGAAACGGAATCGGAAACGGAATCGGACTCGGACTCGGACTCGGAATCGGAATCGGAATCGGAAACGGAATCGGACTCGGAATCGGACTCGGAATCGGAAACGGAAACGGAAACGGAATCGGAAACGGGCGCGGGCGCCGCCTCGATCGTTGGCGCTTTCGCTTCCGCGGCCACCGACACGGGAGCCGCCGGGCGGCTCGCCGTCCACGACGCGTCGAGCTCCGGCAGCACCGCGAGCGTCGAGTCGAACGCGTCCTTCATCAGCCGCAGGCCCTCGGCCGCGTGCCCGTTCATCCAGAGCGCGTCGGCCGCCTCGGCGCGCTGCTTCGCCAACGCGAGGCGCTTCTTCAGCTCGTCCCGCGTCTCGCCCGAGATGCGCTCGGCCGCCCGCTGCGCGGACGAGAGCCAGAAGAACTCGATGATCGGTAAAGGCTTGCCGTCGGCCACAGATCCTCGCGCCCCGCTTTACTCCGGGGCCGGCGCAGCATCAAGGATTCCCTACTGGACCCTCGCCGTGATCCGGATCGCCTGCGTCCAGCCGTCGCCTCGCAGGCTCCGATCGTTCGCGTCGAACAGGGGAGCCAAGGCGCGCGAGAGGCAGGGCTCGAACCCGTCGTCGCCCGCGGTGGTCGGCTCGATCGCGACCTCCGGCACGAACACGTCGTACGTGCCCATGTCCCTCAGCCGACTCGAGAACCGCATCCCCAGCTCGCCTGACACCTCCGCCTCGTGGCGGAGCTCCCAGTCCTGGATGAAGCAGTCGGCCACCGCGCGGTGCCCCGCCTCGGAGTCGAGGATCTCGCGCGCCCGCGTATGGCCCGGCGGTTCGTGCGGCTCGAGGTCGGGCATCTGGATCCGCACCACCACCGCGTCGACGGTCGGGCGCGTACGCTCGCCGGTGAAGAAGCGGGTCGCCGGCTCCTCCTCGTCGAACAAGGAGATGTCGAGACCCTCGTAGCGGAGGCGCGCGACCGCCTGCTGCACGTCGCGGCGCGCGGGATGACCGGGCACCGTGGTGCGGAAGCAGAGGTCCGCGCGCGTGGCGCCGCGCTCGCGCGTCTCCGGGTCGGTCGCGCTCTCGAGGATCGCGAGGGCCGCGCCGCACGCGAGCTCGGGCGGGATCGGCGCGCCGCGCGCTTCGTAGGCGGCGAACGCGAGATCGTACGTCTCGATCGCGCCGGCCGTATCGCCCGCTTGGCGCTGCGCGACCGCGGCGGTGACGAGCACCTCGCCGGAGACCGACGTGCGCTCGTAGCGGCACATGGCATCGACGCACACCTGATCGCTGCTGCAGTCGTCGCGGCCCGCGCAGCTCGCTCCGGCCGCGCGTCGCCGCGAGGCTTGGGCGCGGCGCGAGCGGCCGTCGTCGTCTTGGGCGGCCGGCGCGTCCGCGCCGTCGTCGCTGAGCGCGGCGGGATCCTGAGCTCCCTCGCGCCGCTGGCAGCCGGGTGCCGCCGCGAGCGCAACGAGCAGGATCGCCGAGCTCCACCCGCGCAGCGCGAGCGGTGAACGCAAGGAACGATGACGCGACATCAGAACGCGAACTCCAATCCCAAGGTGCCTACGATCGCATTGTTGTTGGGGATGCTGGCGCGACCATAGCGGAAGTTCGGGAACTCGTAGTGGAGGTAGTCGAATTTCAATAGGAGTCGGAACGACGCGAGCGGTCCGAGCGACGATCCCTCCGCCCCCGGCGTCAGCGTCCACACGAGGTGGCCGCCGACGAGGTAGCTCTCCATCTCCGCGAGCTCGCGGTCGCCGGTGAAGTACTCGCCGCGCGGCTGGGTCGCGTAGTCGTCGGAGTAGAACGCGGCCGCGCCCTGGCGGTAGTAGCGTCCCAGCAGCCGGATGCGGAGCGCCCCATCGATCGACTGCTCGTACGCGAGCTCGGCCGTGATCGAGCGGACGTCCCAGTTGTCGCGATACGCGCGCACCGACGCCTGGATCGCGCCGCTCAGGGGCTCGACCCAGAGGCGCCCGCTCAGCGCGGCCGCGTAGCGGAAGCGGTTCTCCGGGTGATGCTCCTGCGCCGCGGCGCGACCGAGCCACACCGCGCGGTAGGGGTTGCTCTGGAAGCCGTCGATGAGCTGTCCCGTCAACGTGAGCTGCGTGACGAAGATGGGCGCCCACGCCTGCGTCCACGCTCCCTGGAACGTCTGGAGGCTCACGTCGAGCGCGGCGCGGTCGATGTTCGCGCTGTCGAAGCAGCCCTCGGAGACGTCGAGGCGGCGACGATCGACGGGGTCCTGCGCGCGCGGCTGGTTGAGCGTGCAGACCTGATCGAAGCCGCGCGCATAGCTGAGGTCGAGCGTGGTGTTGCGGTCGAACAGGTCGGTGCGCGCGCCGATGTTGAACGAGTGTGAGCGGTAGTCGCTCTCGAAGCCGTAGGCATAGCTGCCGCGGATGGAGCCGAAGTCGCTGCGCAGCTCGAGCCCGCCCGAGACGACGCTGCGGAAGTCGTTGAGCTGGGTCGCGCTCGAGATCGCGTCGACGTCGGCGGCGGGCGCATCGACCACGGCGACGCTCGCGCCGCTCACGATGTCGGCGTCATAGCTCGCGCGGAGCGACATCTCGGGGATCGGGTCGACGCGAAGCGAGGCGCGCGGGTTCACCACGAGCATCTCGAGCGGGCCACCGAACTCGTAGAAGAGCGTGCTGTACGCGTCGAACTCCGCCACGTCGGCGCGCACGTTCCCCGCGAGGAGCGAGAGCGCGACCGCAGCGAAGAGGACGGGCAGCGCCCGCGTCCCCGCCCGCCGCGACCCGACGCTCCGGCTCAGTTGCATCCGCAGCCGCCCCCGGTGACCGTCGAGCCGCCGTAGCTCCCCTCGCGGTTCACGATGACGTGCTCCTCCTGCGCAGCGGCCGTGCCCTCGCTCCCGAACGTCATCGCCGGATCGGCCAGGAACTCGCGCTGCTCGGGGCGGACGAGCGTGCAGCCCACCGCGAGCCCCGCCAGCGCGACGAGGAGCGCGCCGAGCACGCCGGCCTCGAGGATCGCACGCAAGCTTGCCCACCACCCGCTCGACGGACCCGCCGGCGAAGCGAGCCTCGAGCCAGCCGCGGACCGGCGCGAGCGGCGGGATTCAGAAGAAGACGGTCGCTCCACCGGAGATCTCCTCGAGCGCGGTAATGCGGTTTTCGTCGAAGAACGCGTAGCCTCGCGCCTCGATGCGGATCGTGATCCGATAGCGGAAGCCGAAGCGCAGCCCGCCGCCGCCGTACAGGACACCGACGAAGCCCTGCTCGACGAGGAACTGATCGGCGTTGGGGTCGCTGACCGCGAAGCCCCCGCCGACGGTGAAGAACGGCACGACCGGCGACTCCGGCCAGATATTGATGAGCGGCCCGCCCGAGCCGATGAGGATGCGTCCGCCCGCGCCGACCGAGCCCGCGAGGTTCAGCTCGAGCTCGAGCTCGGGCGCGATGTTGATCGCCGGCCGGATCGCCATGAAGCCGTTGAAGAACCCGAGGATGCCGAACTGCACGTCGATCTCGCCGGTCGCCGAGGGGAGGGCGGGCGGCGCGAACACCTCGGGCAGGATGCGACCGCCGCTCGCGCGGTCGCGCGAGACCTGGTGGTTGTAGACGGTGTCGCCGTGGATCCACGCGAACGTTCCGTCCGGGAGCTCGACGCGGAACCAGTAGCCGGTGCTCGCGCGCTGGACGACGCGGAACACGTCGCCGCGCTCCGCGATCCGCGCGCGCTCGAACGACGCGCCGGGGCCCGTTCGGAGCTCGGTGCGATCGACGATGACGCGCGCGTAGACCCCCTCGGCCAGCTCGCCGTCGCCGGCGCCGCCTTGGTCCTGCGCGCGCGCGATCGGTGCGAGCGCGATCGACGCGAGCGCGATCGACGCGAGGGCGAGGAACGAGACCACCCAGGTCGACGCCATCGCGCTACGCGCGCACGCGCGCCGTCGATCCTCGCGCGGCAGGGTCAGAAGGCGCCCCGGTTGATCCAGTCTGCGATGGTCTGCGCGCATGGGTCGCTCTCGGGAAAGATCACGCGCGGGTGCGAGTCCATCCCGGTGGGGCGTCGGTAGAGGGGGCTCGAGAGCGGGTCGCTCTGCACGGTAAACCGAATCGCTTCGAAGTTGGCCATGTAATCGGCGGAGACGCTCCCGCCGACGATCACCCCGTCCACGCAGTCGGGCGGGGCGCTCATCGTGTCGACGAGCAAGAGCGCCGAGCGCGAGTCGTGGCACATGCCGCCTTCGCCCGAGCCGCCGCTCGCGCAGCTCTTGGCGGTGAGGATGTTCGGCTGGATCTCGCAGTAGAAGAAGTCCTCGTCCAAGCGGAGGTCGGGCGGGACGATGTGATCGCCGAGGTCGATCGTTCCGCACCCCGCGATCGGGATCAGCGCGGAGGGCACGAGGGCCACCGACGCCGCGATCACCAACCGGGAGAGGGTACGGCGCACGACGTCTCTAGACTGCCAAACCAGGACCCCGAACGGAAGGGAAGTTTGTCGGGGGCTCCCGCTCGGGTAGCGTGCCGAGACGTGGTAGATCCAGCGTGAATGGGGGACGGTGTGCGAGCACACGGCACGAGCGCATGGCGCAGGGAGAGAGGTCGAGCGCGCGTCGGCGCGCGCTGGATCCCGATCGCGGTCATCGTGTTGGCGGGCGCGTGCGGCAGCACGCAGTCGAACGATGTCGGCGAGACGCAGGGCGGCGGGCTGGGCGAGTCGCCGCCGCCGAACACCACCGGACCGGCGAACGCGAGCGGCGGCGCCGAGGCGAGCGCGATGGTCGGAGCGGCGGGCGGCACGTTCTCGCTCAGCAATGGCGCGCGCCTCGAGATCCCACGCGGTGCGCTCTCCTCTGCGACGGAAGTCACGTTGCGGGTCGGCGCGGATGGTCAGGCGTTCGGCGACCGCGAGAATCAGCGTCCGCTCGGCCCGATGCTGAACGTCACCCCGGCGATGAGCGGCGGGGGGTTCGTCGTCTCGATCCCGCAGCAGCCGATCCCCAACGGGTGGAGCGAGGACGACCTCGCGCTCGCGCTCGAGGAGGTCGACGACGAGCAACGCGCGATCGACGTCCTCGGCACACAGACGCGGTGGCAGTTCTGGCCGGCACGGGTACAGAACGGACGATTCGTTGCAGAGGTGCGGGCGTTCCCCGGCCACCGCGTCCAGTTCGGCGTGGCTCGCTGACGATCAGGCGCGTCTCCGTCGTCGCGCGACGAGGACGCCGAGCGCGACGAGGAGCGCGAGCGGACCGAGCCCGCGCGAACGACCCCCCGCCGCGCGGCAGCTGCAGCCCTCGGCATCGGGCGGGCGCATCGCCGTGGGCCCGGCGTCGACGTCTGATGTCCCGCCGTCGACATCGCCCTCGCCGGGACCTTCGCCGGGAGGGTTCGGGGTGGGCATCGGCATCGGCGGAGGCGCGCCATCCGAGCGGCGCCAGAGGCCGACCAGATCGACGACGAGGTGCGTGCGCGTGCTCGTGGTGATGCACGCGCGCCGGCTCGTCCCGAGGTCGGTCGTCACGAGCGTCGCGCGCACGTCGCGGCTGAAGTTGTGTGACGAGGTCTCGGGCGCCGAGCCGCGCTCGCACGCGAACGCGCTGAGGAAGCCGTCCCCGTCGGTCTCCAGCGTGGTCACGTTGAACACCGCGGCCCACCCGTTCTCGGGCATCCCGGGCGCCTCGCCGAGCGGGAGCTCGATCGTCTGGTGCGCGGCGAGGCGGTTCTGGAAGTAATTTGCGTTGCGCGTGTCCACCAACCGGATCGGCGTGAGCGCCTGATACTCGAGCGCGCCGGCGGGCGAGAAGAAGCCGAGCACGTCGACGACCACGTGGACGTCCTGCAGCGCGCGCAGGCACAGCGTGCCATCCGCACCGAGGCCGGAGACGAACTGGTTGGACGCGAGCTCGTCCTGGCGGACGTTCACGGTCGACGCGTCGGTGTCGACCCCGCACGGGAACGCGACCACGTGCGCGTCGGCGGCGGGGTGGATCACCGCGAGCGTCCCGAGCACCCCCGTCGCGCCGGCGGGCGCGCCGACGTCGACCGGGGTGATCTCGCCGGCGCGAAGCGGCATCGAGCTCGAGCGGGTGTCGAGCGCGCGCCGGGGATCGACGAGCTCGAGCCCATCCCCGCTCGCCCCCATCGTCGCGTAGAGATCCGCGATCAGCTCACCGCGCGCGTACTCGAACACGGTCAGCGCCTGCCCGGTGCCGAGCGGAGTGGGGACGAGGTTCGCGCGCACCGCGTCGGTGCTGTTGAGGTTCGACGTGTCGGGGCGCGTCGTGCCGCTCGGGAACACCGTCAAGAAGCCTGGCGCCGTCGGGATGAACGCGATGTTGACCCACGCGCCGGTCACCCCGGACGGCAAGCCGGTGTTCCACGTGAGCTCGCGCCGCGCGTCGTCCCACGTCGTGTCCGCCGTCGAGCTGCGCGTGTCGAGGAGACGATCCGGGCCCGCGAACGTGAGCCGGCCCGGATCGCCGATCGTGCCCAGCGTGCCGAAGCTCGAGCCCGCCACGCGCACGGCCTCCGGCGGCTCGGGTGGCGGTGGAGTCCCGCAGCGAGGCGGGCCGCTCAAGCACTCCGCGCCGGTGGCCGCGCAGTCGATCGACGAGCAGTCCATGTTGACCAGCCGATTTCCGTTGCACTGCGGCGTGCAGGTCTCGCTCGGCGCTCCGAGGGTGAAGAACAGCGTCGATCGCGCGGCGCCCGCCTGCGAGAGCTCGACGTGGACGTGATCGATGTGCGGGCTGCCGCCGAGCGCGCCGAAGCCGCGCTCGCCGTTCCAGAACGAGTGGTCCCAGATCACGCGCTGGATGCCGATGTACTCGGCGTTCTCCACGAGGAAGTTCGCGACCTCGTCGCCGACCGTGTTGTCGGCGTCACCGCCGATGGTGGGCACGCCGAGGTCGATCGCACGACCGATCGCATGCACCGAGAGATAGGAAAGGTTGTTGCTGTTCTGGCGGCAGCAATAGGTGCCGTAGTTTCGGATGCCGGGGAAGCGGCGGAGGAGGTACTCGCGCAGCTCGTTCGTCCCGGGATGCGCGGGCGTGCACGCGGGGTGGCTGCACGAGCACGTGAACGGGTTCGTCGACGTGCACGAGCCGAGCGGACGCACGGAGGGCGGGTCGACCACCGACACGAACTGGGTCGCCGCGATCGCGCGGGTGGACGCCGGCGCGACCCACGGGCCGGGGATCACGACGGGCTCGGTGGCGCTCCCCACCGGCTCGAGCGCGCACGCCGAGAGCAACACGGCGAGCGCGGTGGCCAGCGGAGCACGGAACGATCCGCAGCGAACGCCCGATCGAGGCGGGGAATCGTGGTGTGGTGAGGTCACGAGGCCCGAGTTGGCAACGTCCGGACCAGGCCCCGGGGCCCACCGATTTGGGTCGGGAGACGCGTCCCGAGCACACGGCGGGTTCCCGGGCCCATCGGGCGTTCCCGCCGTCGCGCGTTCGATGGTAGGTCCGTCGCAGTGCGGTTCACGCCAACCCCCGACCGCGAGGTGGCCGAGCGCGCCGGGGTCTCGCTCGACGCGGTGCAGCTCGTCCGGAGCGCGGAGGTCGTCGATCTCCATCTCGAGAGCTACATCCCGCCGCGCCTCTGGGGGTACCGCCTCGAGGAGCGGCACGACGGACACTGGCTCCGCGGTCACCTGTTCGGGCACCTCGATTTTCCGCGCGCGCTCGACGGCGGGCTCACCGGTGGGATGTGGTCGATCGCGACGAACATCCTGCGCGGGCCGAGCGGTCGCTGGCGCGCGCTGGTCGAGAACGTCGCCGGGCTCCGATCCGCCATCGAAGCGACCGACGGCGCGATGGAGGTCGTCCGGTCTGCGAGCGAGTACCGCGCCGCCCGCGCCCGCGGTGCGCACGCGGCCATGATCTGCGTGCAGGGAGGGAACGCGTATGATCGGGGCGACGTCGGCGGGCTCGAGGACGTGGTGCGCGTGACCGTCGTCCATCTCAGCAGCTCCGTGTTCGGCGCGACGTCGAGCCCGCTGCGGGGACCCCGCGACCGAGGGCTGAGCGAGCGCGGCCGCGCCCACGTCGAGGCGCTCGATCACCACCGTATCTTCGTCGACCTCGCGCATGTCTCGCCCTCCGGGTTCTGGCATGCCGTGGCGGCGCACGATCGATCACTCCCGCTCATCGATACTCACACCGGCGTGTGCGGCGTCCGGGATCACTGGCGAAACCTGGACGACGATCAGATCCGCGCGATCGCGGACACCGGCGGCGTCGTGGGGATCATCTTCGCCACCAACTTCCTCGCCGCTCGGGGCCTGCCGCGCGATGCATCGCTCGTGATCGCGCACCTCGAGCACCTGATCGACGTCGGGGGCGAAGGGGCCGCGGCGCTCGGGAGCGACTACGACGGTTTCATCGTCCCACCCGCCGATCTGCGCGACGGCTTCACCGCTTACTTCCGGATCGCGCAGGCGATGCTCGACCGCGGCTGGTCCGAGGCGCGAGCGCGCCGCGTGCTCGGGGAGAACTTCCTCGACGCGTTCGCGCGGTTGCGACCGTGACCATGGAGACGGTTGACCACGGGCGCGCGAGGCGGCACACCGGATCGGTGCGTCCGATCGGAACGAAGGTGGCGGTCGTCGCGTGCGCGGCGGCCATGTGGCTCGGGCTCACCGCGCACGCCGAGGCGAGAGCGCGGCCCGAGCTCCAGCCCGCGTCCCCGACGGCGTTGTTCGTGGACGGTATCAAGGTGAATCCTGTGCTGATCTTGAAACAGCGGGCGCGTCACGGACGATCCCGCTGCTCGACCGGCACGCTCTGCATCACCTATTGATGATCGCCGAGCTCGTTCAGGCGCTGCTCGTCGTCGTGTCGGAAAACGTGGTGTCCTCGACCGCGTAGCCGACGCCGCCACCGACGCGGGAGAGGAGGCATGCGCCCTCGTCGACGAGCGCCCCGAGCACCGCCTGCACGGTCCGCAGCGGCATGTCGAGCGCGCTCGCCACTTCCTTCGCGGAGATCCCACGCTGCGCCGCGACCGTGCGGAGCACGCGATCCTCGTTCGGCGTCGCGGTCCGTGGATCCGGCACGAGGAACGTCGCCGACGTGCGCAACGCGATGTGCTCGGCCTCGACGTCCACGCTCGCGACCGACCGGAGGCCGTTGCGCATCCGGTGGATGAGCACGCGGAGCATCCCGTCGTGGCTCTGGCGCGCGTACCCGAACCCGTAGACCCGCCGCACGAAGTCCTCGAGCGTCAGGCCCGTAGGGCCGGCGAGCGCGAGGACCGAGGCCGCCGTCTCGGTGCGGCCGTGGAGCCGCGCGGTCCGCTCGAAGCGGGGGATGTCTCCGAGCACGCCGAGCGACGGATGGAGGATCCGGCGGGCGGGCGAGTCGGGCTCGGCCAGGACCCACGCGTGCCCGGTCGGCGCGGTGGGCGGCGTCGCCCGACCGGACACCGCGCCATCGAGCCCGAACGGCAGCCGGTCTTGCGCTCCGATCGCCCACGCGCGGATCACGTCGGGCGGCTCCGAGCGGTCGAGCGCCGCCATCAGCGCGAGCGCCTCCGGCTCATGGATCGGGGAGCCGCCGACGCTTCGTGCGAGCTCGTCGCGCGCGCGCGCGAAGCCGTCGAGGTCGCCATCGACCAGCGCGCCGATCGCCTCCGCGCAGTCGTGCGCCGGCCCGTCCGCGGCGCCGACCGATCCTCCGGCGAGCTCGAGCTCCCACGCGATCCAAGGCAGCCACGCCGGCGCAGCTGCCGCTCGTACGGCGTCGGCGATCCGCGCCGCGAGGTGAGGGCGCCCACCGTAGCGGCGGGCCCGCGCGAGGAGCGCGCTCGCCCAGAGCTCCATCGGGCGGATCGCCTCCGCGCGCGCCGCGTGGACGAGCCGACGCGCCCGCGCGAGCGCATCGTCGGTCTCGCCGGCGTAGAGACCGAGCGCGACCCGGAGCCCGCTCGCCTCGATCGCGAGCTCGTCGAAGCGCTGCTCGGTCACGCGACGTGCGAGGGCGTCGAGGAGGTCGGGGCGCGCATCGGCGGGGGCGCGCAAGTGCTCCGTGACCTCGAACCAGGCGCCCGCGCGCGCGAGCGCCGCGTGCGGCCGAAGTGCGCGCATCGCCTCGAGGGCCTCGTCGAGTCCCGGCGCGTCGAACCCGAGGAGCGCGACGCGGGCGCGGGCGGCGAGGCCGAGGATCGCGATGGATCGCGCGAGCGGATCCTCCACCGCGACGTCGGCGATCGCGGGGGCCGGAGGGGGCTTGGCGTCTCCGCGATGGAGGGGCGCGAGGGCCTCGCAGGCTCGCTCCCACGCTCTCGCGCGGCCGACCTGCGCGGCGAGGAACGGCTCGAGCGAGCCCGCAACGAACGTTCCGCGCCACGCTCGGCTCCACGCCTCGTCGAGCGCTGCCTCTTCGAGGCTCACCGGCGCAGCATACCCGCCGCGCGAGGCTCGCTGGTCCGCGATCGCGCGTTCGTGCGGCAGCGCACCCTCCGCGCTGATATAGTCGCGACGATGTCGGGTTCGGTCACGATCCCGAGTGGCCGCTACCGCGTGGTTCGACAGCTCGCGAGCGGCGGCATGGGAGAGGTCGAGCTCGCGATCCGAGCCGAGGCGGGATTTCGCCGCGTCTTCGCGGTCAAGCGCCTCGCTCCCGCGCTCCGCGACGATCGCGCGGCGCGAGCGATGTTCATCGACGAGGGCCGGCTCGCCGGCCTGATCCGTCACCCGAACGTCGTGAGCGTGCTCGACGTCGGCGAGGACGAGCGCGGCCCCTACCTCGTGATGGAATTCGTCGAGGGCATCTCCGCGTCCGCGCTCCTGCGCTGGGCGGCGACCAGCGGCGTGCTCTTGCCAGTCCAGCTGTGTCTCCGCCTCGTGCGCGACGTGGCCCTCGGCCTCCACTCCGCGCACGAGATCACCGATCACGAGGGACGGCCGCTCCGCCTCGTGCACCGGGATGTGTCGCCGCAAAACGTGTTGATCGGCTTCGACGGCATCGCATGTGTGGCCGACTTCGGGATCGCGAAGGCGGCCGGTCGCACGACCCGCACCACCACCGGCCTCCTGAAGGGCAAGACGGGTTACATGTCTCCCGAGCAGCTGCGCTTCGAGGAGATGGATCGGCGCTCCGACATCTTCTCGCTCGCGGTGGTGCTCTGGGAGCTGCTCGCGGCACGTCGGCTCTACCGCGAGGAGGAGAACCGCGTCGCGGCGCGGCGCATCCTCTACGAGCCTCCGCCCGACATCGACGACATCCGCGGCGACGTCCCTCCCGAGGTCGTCGAGCTGCTGTTCCTCGCGCTGTCCAAGGAGCCCGACGCCAGGCCGGACACCGCGGCGGAGGTCGCGCGTCGGCTCGACGCCGCGATCGGCGCGCTCGTCGCGGACGAGGGCGTGCTCGACGTCGGCGCGTTCGTACGCGAGCACTTCGCGGCGCGCCGCGCGGAGATCCACGAGATGATCGCGGGCGCTCGCACGGCGGCGCCGTCGAGCACGGGCTCGCGGGTGCGCCGGCGCGCGCTGATCGCCGCGCTGACCGCCGTGGCGATCGTCGGGATCGGCGCGACGGGATGGGCCCTCGCGGCGGTCTCCGCCGAGGAGCCGTCGCCGCCCCGTCCGGCCGCCCCCGCGCCGGCGCGCGAAGCCGACGAGGAGGAGGAGCCGCCGCCCGCGGCCGAGCCCGCGGAGGCAGTCCCCGCTCCGGTGGCGCCCGCCGAGGAGCCGCCCGCCGCCGCCTCGAGGCCGCGCGGCGCGGCGCGGCGCTCGCGCGGTCGGCGTGCGAGCCGATCCGGCTCGGCGGTCGGCGACGACGGGTTGTTCCGATGGGAGTGAGGGGTGCCCACGGCGCGCGAGCGATGCTCTCGCTCGCAGCGCTCTCGGCGTGCTCGTTCGTCACGCCGACCCAGGTGATCGTCGTCCTGGAGGCGGACCCCAACGTGGCGAGCGCGGCGGAGCACCTCCACATCGTAGTCACTAGCCAGGATGGTACGTTGCATGAGGTCGACGTCTCGCTCGCCGCTGGCGAGGAGGGCGCCACGCAATTTCCCGTGCGGCTCCCGATCGTCCCGCGCGACGGTGACGCCTCGCGCACGTTCCTCGTGGTGGCCGACGTGATCGACGCCGACGGAGGGGTGCTCGGGCGTCAGCGTATCGCCTCGCGCTTCGTCGCCGACGAGCTGCGCTGGATCCGGGCGCGGTTCACCGACGGCTGCGTGGGTGAGCTCTGTACGTCGAGCACCTCGTGCGAGTCGGGCGCCTGCGCCGACGCGTGCACCGAGCCCGCCATCGACGAGGCGTCGTCGCGGATCGCGTGCCCGGCCGACGGATCCCTCTGCGAGCGTGGCGACTTCGTGTTCTGCGACGACTACGAGGCGCTGCCCGGGCGATGGGAGTCGATCCACATGGACGGCGGTGACATCAGCCTCGTCTCCGCCCCGGCCTTCTCGGGAGAGCGGGTGCTCCAGGCGCGGGCGCGGGTCACCGATCCCGATGCGCTCCTCGGCATCTGCACGTTCACGCGCATCGAGGGCGTCACCACCGACCTCTACGCTCGCGTGTTCGTGCGGGTCCCCGCCTCCGCGCCTCCCGCCGAGGACATCAACGTCATGTACGTCGGCGAGCACGGCGGTACGTTCCGCGGGATCCTGCTCGGCCTCGAGGCCGGGCTGCGCCCGTTCGTGCAGAACCAGCAGGATCCGACCCCCGGTCCTCGCGTCGTCGCGGCCCCGATCCCGACCGATCGTTGGGTCTGCCTCGAGGGGCACGTCGCGCTGAGCGGCTCGGGCGTGATCGAGCTCGAGGTGGATGGAGAATCGCAAGGGACGATGACTGGCATCGACACCGAGCCGATGCTCCCCATCACCGTCGCCTACGTCGGCATCGCGCGCGGCCATGGCCAGCCGCCGTTCGACCTCTTCCTCGACGACCTCGTGATCGACGACGCCCCGATCGGCTGCGACTGAGCGCGTTCAGAACGCGAAGCCGATCCGCAGCGCCTCGACCACGCCGGTCACCGGATCGACGTACGCGCGCGGGATCGACTGATCGACCACCACGCCGATCACGACGGCCGCCGCGATCAGCGCGACGGCGCCGCTCACGAGGCCGATCCAGAGGCCCACGTCGTCCTCGGCGCCATGATCGGAGCGCGCCGCGTCGAGCGGTACCCCGGCTCCGCCGTCGAGCGACAGATCGAAGCTCGTCCGCGTCGAGGCCCCCGCCGTCGCGCCGAACGATCGCTCGAGGTCCCGATATGGCCCCGCGCGCACCCCGAGCGTGTGATCTCCGGGCTCGAGCTCGACGCGCCGCGCGAGCGTCTGACCGCGGTCGAGGCGCAGGCGGTGGACGACCGTTCCGTCGACCTCCACGTTCACCGTGACGGGCCCGTTCGGCCCGCTCGCCGGTCGGTGCACCGCGACCTCGATCTGCGCGAGACGCCCGAGCGCCTCCTCGATCCGCCGATCGATCGCGGCGCGCTGCGCGTCGTCGACCTCGCCGTGTAGGCCGTCACCGAGCGCGCGCAAGATCACGAGCGCGCGCGACGGACGCTGGACCCTCAGGAGGGCGACCGCGAGGTTGAATCCGTTCGCGACGTTCGGGAGCAGGGCGTGGGAGCGCTCGAGCGCGTCGACCGCGTCGTCGTAGCGCCCCTCGCGGAATGCCTCGGTGCCCGCCTCGAACGCGGCGCGTGCCTCGTCGGCGTCGGTCGGCGCGTCGGTCGGCGCGTCGGTCGGCGCGTCGGAGGGATCGCTCTGCGCAATGCACGTTGCGTGATGGAGCGTCGCGACGACGGCGAGCGCGAGCCATGTTGGACGCTGCGCCATCGCGCTATCCTATCGCTTCTCCGGCCGAAGGCGACGCCGCGCAAACGCGGTAACAGACCTCGGCACCTCCGAGGTGTAGCAAGGATGTGTTGCGAGGAGGTCACGTGACGTCGCCGTTACTTCGGAGTCTGCGAGTCGCCTTCATCGCCGCGCTGTCGTCGTCGCTCGGCGCGTGCGTGGGGATGGTCGAGGACAGCGCGCCGCGGTCGCGGACGATGCCCGGGCAGGAGCGGCTCGAGCCGCTACCGGCGGGCCTGCGGGCGCTCACCGCGAGGCAGTACGCGGCGAGCGTGCGGACCGTCCTCGATCTCCCCGACTCGGTCGTGGTCCCCGAGGTCGGGCTGTGGGCGAGCTCGATCGCGGCCTCGGAGAGCAGCGCCCGCGGCAGTGTGGAGGACTACGCGCGCGTCGCGGAACAGCTCACCGAGCAGGTCTTCGCCGATCCTGCGCTGCGGGATCGCCTCACCGACGGGTGCGTGGCCACGTTGGCCGATGGCGATCCATGCGTCCTCAGCGTGATCGCGCGGGTCGGACGCCGCGCGTTCCGCCGTCGCCTCGGCGTCGACGAGCTCGGGCGATGGAGCGGCGCCGCGCAGGCCGCAGGCACGGAGCTGTCGGACGCGGAGCGCGGCCTCGCCTTCGCGATCGCCGGGATGCTCCAGTCACCGAGCTTCCTGTATCGCGTCGAGGTGCCCGAGCCTGCGGGGGAGGGCGAGCCGTCGATGTACGGCAGCGATGCGCTCGCCACGAGGCTTGCGTTCTTCCTTTGGGACGCCACCCCCGACGACGCGCTCCTCGACGCGGCGGAGTCGGGCGACCTGCTCGATCCGGACCGCTACGATGCGATCGTGGATCGGATGCTCGCGGACGAGCGCGCCGAGCGCGGCGTGGAGGCGTTCGTCGAAGAGCTCCTCCAGTCGCAGATGCTCAGCTGCGATGGAGACAGCTGCTCCGACGTGCTCGAGCGCGAGCGATTCCTCCCGAGCTTCGAGGCGCAGCTCGTCCACACGGCGGTCGGCGCGGTGAACGAGGGAGGCTTCCGCGGCCTCCTCACCTCGCGCACCGCGTGGCTCAACGCGGAGACGGCGCCGTTCTACGGAGTGGATGCGCAGGACCTCGGTCCCGACCTCGAGCCGGTGGCGCTTCCCGCGGGCAGCGTGCGCGCAGGAGTGCTGCTGACGCCGGGGCTCTTGGCCGCGCTCTCCAGCTCCGGCAGCCCGTCGGTCGCGCGCCGCGGCTTGTACGTCTTGCGGCAGTTCCTGTGCGACACCATCCCGCCGCCGCCGAGCGACGTGGACACGCGCCTCCCGGAGGGCATCGAAGGACCGGTGACGACGCGCGATCTCGTCCGGATGCACGAGATCCCTGCGTGCGCCGGGTGCCACGCGAAGATCGATCCCATCGGCCTCGGCCTCGAGCGCTTCGGCGCGGACGGCGCCTACCGTTCCGAGCAACAGGGCCTGTCGATCGATCCGAGCGGCACGCTGAGCGGTCGTCACTTCGATGACGCGGTCGAGCTCTCCGAGCTGATCGCGGACGACGACGCGTTCATGCCGTGCGTCACGTCGCACCTCGTGGAGCGCGCGGTCGGCGCGGCCGGCGGGTCGCGCTCCGCCCCCGTCGCGGACGTGGCGGACGAGGCGCAAGGCGACGTGCGTGTCACGATGCGAGCGGTCACGAGGATGGACGCGTTCCGTTTTGCCTGGGGAGCCATGCCATGACGAAGTCTCGAGGGCTCGCGCGACGCACGTTCCTGCGCGGCGCATTCGCGTCGGGCGCGGCCGTGACCATCGGCCTCCCGCTGTTCGAAGCGATGACGAACGCGCACGGGACGGCGCTCGCCGACGGCGAGACGTTGCCGCGGCGCTTCGTCCTCTGGTTCTGGGCCAACGGCGTGCAGTGGGGCCCGCGCAACGGAGGAGGCATCGAGCCGCGCTGGGCGCCGAGCGCGTTCGGCTCGGGCTGGAACCCCGCCGACCAGAACGGACACCTGCGTGGGTTGGGGGACGTGAAGGACTACGTCAGCCTCGTCTCGCGCACGATCCTCCCGATCAACTTCTCATGTGGACAGGATTGGATGTTGACGCCCGACTCGGGGCGGTTCGGGTGCGATCACGACCTCGCGCGCAACCCGCACGCCGAGGGCGCGTGCGGGCTCCTCACCGGTACGAACGCGTACATCTCGCCGAGCTTCACCGGCCAGTCCGACGACTGGAACTACATGTCGGCGGGCGGCCCCTCGATCGACGAGGTGATGGCGGACACGCTCGGCGCGACCCGCTTCCGCTCGCTCCTCACCGCGGTCACTCAGCCCGGCGGCGTCCCCGGAGGGATCGGGACGCTCGATCGCTACGTCTCGCACTCGGGCCCCCGCGCCCCCAACGAGCTGGAGGTGAGCCCCCGTCGCCTCTTCGATCGCGTGTTCGGCGGCGGCGCTCCCATGCCCGGCGCACCGAGCGGGCCGACCCCCGAGGAGCGCGCCCGCGCGAGCGTCCTCGACGTCGTGCTCGAAGACGCGCGCAAGCTCGAGATCCGCCTCGGTCCCGCGGATCGCGCGCTGCTCGAGGGCCACATGGATCGCATCCGCGAGCTCGAGCGGCAGCTCGGCGGGACGGGTGGCGGCGCTGGCACCGGCGAGGCGTGCGAGACGCCGGCCGCGTTCGACGACGCCGCGGTCCTTCGCGAGCGACACCAGCAGCTCGCGGAGCTCATCACGCTCGCGTTCGCGTGCGACCTCACGCGCGTGGCGGTCGTGCAGTACTCGAGCCCGGGGTCGCAGACCGGCTACGGCGTCCGCGACCGCCTGACGCGCGATGGGCGAGTCATGACGTTCCACGACTACGAGCACATCGTCGGCTACGACGACAACACGTTTGCCGTACATCAGTATCTCATCGACGCGATGGGCGACTTCATCCGCACGATGCGCGACACGCCAGAGGCGGGCGGCAATATCCTCGATCAGTCCGCCGTGCTCGGTACGTCGGAGGTCTCCGGGGGCCAGTACCACACGACCTACGACATGCCGCTCATCGTGGCGGGCAAGGCGGGTGGCGGGCTCACGTACCCCGGCATCCACCTCGACGGCGCGCGCCGCAACACCTCGGAGATCATGTTGACGCTCCTGAGCGCCCTCGGCGGCCGGCAGGAGTCGTGGGGCAGCGATCAGTTCCGCGTCACCGAGCAGCTCGGCATCCGCGCCTGAGGTGGAGGTCATCGATGAATCGCACGCGCCGCGGCCGCATGGCCCGCGTAGGGGCGCTCGTCGCTCCGTGGGTGCTCGCCGCCTGCGGAACGGTCGGCGTCGACCCGACGGACGCCGGACCCGACGCGAGATCGTCGTCGCCCGACGCCGCGGCGCAGGGCCAGACCCTCGTCGTTCGTTTCGTCGGTGATGAAGAGATCGCGGCCGTCGCGGATCGCCTGGTCGTCGACGTGACGCTCGATGGGGAGACGACGAGGACGGTGTTCCCGTTCCGCGCCGGTGAGCCCATGGCGACCGAGCTCCCCGTCACGATGACGTTCTCTCTCGCCTCGGCCTCGCGCGTCGAGATCGTGGCGGACGTGCTCGACTCCGCACGTGAGGTCGCAGCGCGCCGGCGCGCGTCCGGCCCCGCGACGGCTGGCGAGCTCACGCTGCGCTTCGACGCGTCGTGCCTCTCGATGCTGTGCGAGGAGGGCACGAGCTGCGAGAGCGGCGCGTGCGTGCCGGCGTGCTTCGCGGCGGACTTGGACCGGACGGAGTGCGACGCACCGCCACCGCCGCAGCTACCTACCGACTGCGCGGATCATGCGAGCGCGCGGCTCTGCGATGGCTTCGAGGCGCCGCTTCCCGGTCCCTTTACGAGCCTCGAGGTCGCGGACCCGGCCACGCTCGCGATCGAGTCGATGCCGCACCGTGGGGCGAGCGCGCTCGCGGCGCGCACGACCGCCAGCGGGCGGGTCTCGGCGTACGCGCGCGCGCGGATCGCGTCGCCGACCGAGGGCGAGCTCTACGTGCGGCTGTGGGCGTACGTCCCGGGCGACGCCGTCCTCGATCGAGTCAACTTCGTTTACGCCGGCGCCGCGGACCCGTCTGGATTCTTTGGGATCGTGCTCGGCGTCGACGGCCCCGACGCGTTCGCGGGCTGGGTACCCGACGAAGATCCGGGCGCGCGCGCTCCATTCCCGCGCGACACCTGGGTCTGCCTCGTCGCCCACGCTGGCGGAGCCGGCGTCGACCTCGAGGTCGACGGCGCCGCCGTCCATCATGCGCGCGACGGGATCGCGTTCCCGACGACCGAGATCGACGTGAACGTCGGCGTGGCGCTGGCACCGAGCGCGTCCGGACCGATCGCGATCCACGTCGACGACCTCCTGGTCGACGTCGAGCCGCTCCGTTGCGCCCCCTGAGCCCGGTGCGAGCGACCCGCGCTGCGTAGTCCGCTGCGCAGCGGACGGGTCGAATGCGTAGCGCGCTGCGCGCTGTGGCCGGCCAGTTTCACACTGTGAATCCGAGACGTTGGCCGCTTCGGCCAGGCGGTCGGAATTCGTGGCTCGCCCCCCGATGGTCCACCGCTTGCGTAGCGCTCGGGCGTGCTCGACGCCGCCAGCCTCGCCGATCTGCGCGCCCGGACCGTCTCGGTGGTCCGCGACGCGGGCGAGCTCGTGCTCGAGGGCTTCCGCGGCGCGGCCGGCGTCCGCGATGACGCCGTCCGCGAGAAGGGCGTGGGCGGCGACCTCGTCACCGAGCACGACGAGAAGGCGGAGCGGTTCCTCCGCGAGCGCCTCCTCCGCCTCGTCGACGGCGCGGCGTTCGTCGGTGAGGAGTCGGGCGGCGAGCCGGGCACCGGTCTGGCCTGGTACGTCGATCCGATCGACGGAACCGGCAACTTCGCTCACGGGCACCCGTGGTTCAGCATCTCGGTCGGGCTCTGGGACGGCGCGAGCCCGCTCCTCGGGGTGGTCCACGCGCCCGCGATGGGCCTCACGTTCGAGGCGGCGCGCGGCAGCGGGCTCTTCCGGAACGGGCGCGCGGCGCGCGTCTCGGGCAACCCGGACCTCTCTCGGGCGCTCCTCGCGACCGGGTTCCCGCACGATCGGGCCACCCGACCCGACAACAACTACCGCGCCTACGCGGCGCTCGACGCCCAGACCCACGGGGTCCGCCGCTGCGCGTCGGCCGCTCTCGAGCTCGCGCTGGTCGCCGACGGGGCGTACGACGGCTTCTGGGACTCCGGCCTCGGCGCCTGGGACGTGGCCGGGGCGATCGCGCTCCTCCTCGAAGCCGGCGGGCGGGTCACCGACCTCTCCGGCGAGCCGTTCGTGCTCGCGCGACGCGTGGAGATCCTCGCGTCGAACGGGCTCGTTCACGGTGCTCTCGCTGATGCGCTGGCGCACGCCCGCGCCTTGCCGCCGATCCACGAGGTGCCATAGTCGTCCGATTTTTGCGGCCTCCCGGCCCCTCATTTGGCCGAAGGCCCCGAGAAGGCAGCGATCGTTGCGTGGCGGAGGCCGAGAGGCCATAAGCCCGCCGCCGCCGGAAAGAAGTCATTCCGATGGAGCCCACCGAAGCCCGCACCGACGCTGTCCACCCCGAGGCGCTGCGCCCGTCCAACGGCGCTGCGCGCCGCGTCGAGGTCCCGCGTCCCGAAGGCGCCCACGGGACGAACGGGAACGGGATGAACGGAACGAACGCCTCGAGCGTGCCCGCCTCGAGCATGCCTGCCTCGAGCGCCAGCTCGTCCACGCGTGAGGGCCGAGGTCGCATCGACCCGCACCGCCCGCTCAAGAAGACGCTCTACCCGCCGGTCGTCGGCCAGGGCTTCCACCTGACTGCGCACGCGCGCGTCGCGCTCTGGGATCGCGCGTTGCGCCGCGTCCGCGAGACGCAGGAGCGGACGCTCCTCGGGTTCCTCCGCGAGTCCGCGTCGACCGAGTTCGGCAAGCGCTACGGCTTCGGCAGCGTCCGCCGCTACGAGGACTACCGCCAGCGCGTCCCGATGGGCGACTACGACTCGTTCTCGCCGAGCATCGAGCGGATGCGCAAGGGCGAGCGCAACGTGCTCGTGCCCGAGACCATCCAGTACTTCGGCAACAGCTCGGGCAGCTCGACCAAGGGCAAGCCGAAGTTCCTCCCGATCTCGGAGCGCCAGATCAGGTTCCAGCGCGGCAGCGCGGCGGACTCGCTCTACCGCTACCTCGCGTTCAAGGGCGAGCGCGACTTCACCACCGGCTTCACCCTCGGCTTGTTTCCGCCGACCGTGATGAAGAAGGACGGCCCGACCTGGGTGACGACGAACCCGTCGCTCCAGTCGATCCGCATGCCGCTCTTCGCGAAGCCGGCCCAGCTCCCCGACAAGGACATTCGCGAGATCGAGGACTACGAGCGCCGCCTCGAGAAGATCGTCGAGCGCTACATCGACTACGACATCCGCGCCGTCGCCGGCACCACCTGCTGGTTCTCGCTGCTCTTCGACAAGGTCCTCGATCTCGCGCGCAGCAAGGGCTACCGCGTCGACACCGTCAACGAGATCTGGCCGAACCTGAAGGTCCTCGTGGGCGGCGGCGTGTCCGCCGATCCGTACCTCCCGATCATCCGCGAGCGCATGGGCACCGACGACATCACGCTCGTCGACACCTACAACGCGACCGAGGGCGGCATCTTCGCGGCGACCGACCACTCGGGCGAGCGCGGGATGCTGATGATCCCCGACCGCGGCGTGTTCTTCGAGTTCGTGCCGATCGAGGAGGCCAACGAGAGCTGGCCGACCCGCGTGCCGCTCTGGGAGGTCGAGCGCGACCGCCTCTACGCGATCGTCGTGACCACGCCGAGCGGGCTCTACAGCTACAAGCTCGGTGACATCGTCCGCTTCCCCTCGGTCGATCCGCTCCGCATGGAGTTCGCGGGTCGCCTCAGCGGCTGCCTCAGCACCACGCAGGAGCTCACCACCCACGTCGAGGTCCAGGCGTCGATGGAGTCGGCGCTCAAGGCGACCGGCACGCGGAGCGTGGACTACGGCGCCGCGGCCGACGTCGGCGTCGAGGGCACGGCGCGCAGCCGCTACGTGATCTTCGTCGAGTTCTCCGGGGACGGCCCGGCCGATCACGACGCCTTCGCGGAGGCGTTCGACAAGGAACTGTGCAAACAGAACCGCGTCTACCGCGAGCACCGCGACGGCGAGATCGCGATCCTCAAGCCGGAGCTCGTGGCGTTGCCCGCGGGCTCGGTCCGCCGCTTCATGTCGGACATCGGTAACCACAGCGTGCAAACGAAGTTTCCGCGGATCCTGAACGACCAGCAGAAAGAGCTGCTGCGCTCGTACGTCCGCTGAACGACGAAGAGCTCGTCGGAACGAACAGCCAAGCTCGTAGAAGAGAGAGTCACCGCAAATGGAAAAGAAGCTCGGTGTTGCCATCATCGGCGTCAACGGCGCCGTCGCGTCCACCCTCATCGCCGGCGCCCGCCTGATGGCGAAGGGGCTCGCGCCCCGATACGGCATGCTCACGGAGCCGGGTCACAACCCCGCGCCGGGCGAGCAGGTGACCGACTACCTCCAGTTCCCGAAGGTCGAAGAGATGGTCTTCGGCGGCTGGGACCTCGCGATGGGGAACGTCTACGAGGCGGCCAACCACCACGGCGTCCTCCCGAAGGCGCAGCTCGAGCAGATCAAGGACGAGCTCACGGCGATGCAGCCGTGGCCGGCCGTGTTCAGCGGCGAGTACGCCGAGAACTGCAAGGGCGACAACATCGTCACCGCGAAGGACTTCCGCGGCGAGATCGCCCACATCGAGGGCTGCATCAACAAGTTCAAGGCCGACAACAAGATCGACCGCGTCGTCATCGTGAACCTCGCGTCCACCGAGAAGTGGATGGAGCTCGCGGAGTGCCACAAGACGATGGCCGCGTTCGAGAAGGGCCTCGACCAGAACGACAAGAACATCTCGCCCGCGATGCGCTACTTCTATGTGGCGAACAAGCTGGGTTGTCCGTACGTGAACTTCGCGCCGAGCCTCACGAACGTTCCGGCGCTCGAGTCGCAGGCGAACGAGCTCGGCAACCCGTACGCCGGCATGGACGGAAAGACCGGCCAGACGCTCCTCAAGACCGCGCTCGCCGCGATGTTCAAGGTCCGCAACATCAAGGTCGAGGGCTGGTACTCGGTCAACTTCCTCGGCAACAACGACGGCCTCATCCTCGACTCGCCGGCGAGCAACAAGACCAAGGTGCTCAGCAAGGCGGCGGTGCTCGACTCGATCGTCGGCTACCGCGTCGAGAACCACCAGGTCCACATCCACTACTACAAGCCCCGCGGCGACGCGAAGGAAGCTTGGGACAACATCGACATGGTCGGCTTCGGCGGCGTGCCGATGCAGATGAAGATCAACTTCCTCTGCCAGGACTCGGTGCTCGCGGCCCCGCTCGTCATGGACCTCGTCCGCCTCCTCGACGTGGCGAAGCGCAAGGGTGACAAGGGCATCCAGCGCCAGCTCTCGCTCTACTTCAAGAGCCCGTACTACTCGCCCGGCGAGCAGCCGCAGCACAACCTGTTCGATCAGGAGAAGATGCTGATGGACTGGGCGAAGAAGCACGCCGACAAGTAGCGTTGTCGAGGGCGCCGCGTTCGATGCGCGGCGCCCTGGTGCCTCTATCGAGACGTCTCCAAGAGACGAGGAGCTCCGCCATGGGATCCGCGATGCCTACCGCTTTGGGTCAGTCGAAGAGCCCCGCCGACCAGCTCGCGATCCACGGAGGCACGCCCGTCCTCACGCAGGCGGAGCATGGCACGTGGCCGCGCGTCGAAGCGGAGGAACGCGCCGCCGTCCTCGAGGTGCTCGACCGCGGCATCCTGAGCGGCGGCTCGGCCCCGGCCGCCCGCGCGTTCGAGCGCGCGTTCGGCGAGGCGGTCGGAGCGCCACACGTCCTCTTGACGCATTCGGGCACGAGCGCGCTCCAGGTCGCGGTGGCCGCGCTCGGCATCCAGGCCGGCGACGAGGTGATCGTCCCCTCGTACTCGTTCGTCGCCACCGCGGTGGCGGTGATGAACCAAGGCGCGGTCCCCGTGTTCGTCGACGTCGACCCGGAGAGCGGGAACATCGACCCCGCTCGGATCGAGGCGGCGATCACCGAACGCACGCGCGCGATCATGCCGGTGCACGTCCACGGCTGCCCGGCCGACCTCGACGAGATCCTCGCGATCGCCGACGCGCGCGGCCTCCACGTGATCGAGGACGCCGCGCAGGCGCACCTCGCGACCTACAAGGGTCGCCCGGTCGGCGCCATCGGTGTCGCGTCGGGCTTCTCGCTCCAGTCGAGCAAGAACCTCTCGGCGGGGGAGGGCGGCGTCTTCTGCACGCGCGACCAGGCCGTCATGGAGCTCGCGGATCGCGCCCGCAACTTCGGGCAAGATCTCTTCCTCGTCGATCGCGACAAGTTCGACGCGACCCGGCCGCTCGACGGCGGTCGCCCGCACGTCAGCCTGATGCCGGGGCACATGTTCCGCGGCAACGAGATGATGGCCGCGTTCGCCCTCGCCCAGCTTCGGAAGCTCCCCGAGCGCACCCTTCACGCGCAAGAGAACGCGGAGCGGCTCTCCGCTGCGCTCGAGGCGATCCCCGGTGTGCGGGCCCAGCGCGTCCCGAGCGATCGGAAGAGCGTGCACCACAAGTTCCGCGTGCACCTCGACCCGAGCGAGCTCGGCCTCGACGTGGCGCCGCGCGCGTTCCGCGACGCCGTCCAGCGCGCGCTCGTGGCGGAGGGCGTCAACGCGGTTCTCTGGCAGGACCACACGCTCCCCGAGCACCCGCTGTTCGTCCGGCGCGAGGGCTTCGGGCACGGCTTCCCGTTCTCTCTGAACGGGGAGATCACCGCCGCGCCGAGTCAGGCGCCCGAGCGGTTCCCCAACGCGCGGACGCTCCTCGATACGTCTCTCGTGCTGTTCAGCCAGACGCGCCCGCTCATCGCGCAGCCGGCCGCGGTGGTCGACAAGTACGCCGAGGCGATCGCCAAGGTGATGGCCCAGCCCGACGCGCTCCGCGCGCTCGCCGCGGGGGCATGAGCACCTCCGCATGAGCACGGCGCCGCCACCCGCTGACCGAGGCGCGTCGAAGGACCGCTGGGGTCTCGTGAAGGCGGCGGCGCGCTGGCTCCTCTTGCTGCTGGGCGTGGGCGCGGTCGTCGCGCTCGTCATGGACGCCGGTCCCGCCGCGGTGTGGGCGACGCTCCTCGCGGCCGGCGCGTTCCTGCCTCTCGTCGCGCTCGGCGAGGTCGGCTTCATCGGGATGGACGTGATCTCGCTTCGCCTCATGTTCGGCGAGCACGCCAAGAAGGTCCCTCTCGCGGTGTGGCTCCGCTCCGCGATGATGGCGTACGGGATCATGATCCTCTTACCGGCCGGTCGCGCGGGCGGCGAGGTCGCTCGCGCAGCGGGGCTTGCGACCTACGTCGGCGGCGCGCGCGCGGCGGCGGGCGCCGCGGTGCTCCAGGGCGTCACCCTCTGGGGCAACACCCTCATCTCCATCCCCTGTTGGATCGCGGTGGCGATGGTGGCCGGCGCCGGCTCTTCGCTCGGGCTGCTCGTGCTCGGCAACGGCGTGGTGACCGGCGTGATCGGCTCGGTGCTCCTCCTCGGCGCGCGCAGCTCGAAGATCGGCGCGTTCGTCACCGCGCGCGTGGACCAGCTCGCCCGCTGGCTCGCCCAGCACAGCCGGATGGGCACCGTCCTGCGCTGGCGCATCCGCCGCTGGAACCGGCACGGGGCGAAGTTCGACGAGTCGCTCCGCGAGATGGGCACGCCGCTCCGACCGATCGTCGCCGCGTTCCTCGGCCGCGTCTCGCAGACCGTGCAGTACGGCGTGATCCTCCTCGCGGTCGGCGGCTCGCTCACCGTGACGAGCGCGCTCGTCGCGCAGTCGATCCACCTCGTCGGCGCGGGCCTCGGCGACATGGTCCCGAACCAGGTCGGCATCACCGAGGGCGCGTACCGCGTGTTCGCCTCGTTCCTCGGGCTCGAGGACGCGGTCGCCCAGGCGATCGCGATCGCGCTCGTGCATCGCATCGTCCAGTTCAGCCTCGCTGGCATCAGCCTGGCGGTGTGCGCGGTGTGGAAGCCGCGCGAGGACGACGCCGGCGTCGTCACGGAGGAGCCCGCGTGAAGGTCGTCGACGATCGGCTGAGTCGGCTCGCCGCGCGCCAGCACGCGCACCCGGGCCGCTACATCGCGGCCGGCGTGCTCCTCGGCGCGCTCGCGATCCCGATCATCCTCGGCATCCCGCCGATCTCGGACGGGCTGACGCTGAACAGCGACTTCACCGCGATGCTCCCGCGCACCGCGCAGAGCGTCCGCGACCTCGACGAGATCCAGGCGCGCTTCGGCGGTCAGGCCGCGATGATCCTCGCGATCGAGGGCGACGACATCGAGGGGGTGCGCGCGTTCACCCGCGAGCTCGCGCCGCGGATCCTCGCGATGCGCGATCGCCGCGTCGTCGCGGTGGACTGGAACCTCTCCGACTTCGAGTCGTTCGTCGAGGAGCACCGCCACCTCTACGCGGATCTCGACGATCTCGAGGCGGTGCGCGACGCGCTCCAGGCCCGCGTCGACTACGAGCGCGCTCACGCGAACCCGTTCTACATCGATCTCGGCGACGAAGAGCCGCCCGATCCCCGCGCGACGCTGCGGCGCATCGAGCGCGACGCGGAGGACGCGCGCGACGAGATGGACGAGCGGTTCCCCGAGGGGTTCTTCCAGCATCCGAGCGAGAACCTCGTGCTGGTGGTCGTGCACACCACGATCCGCGGCGGCGACGTCGCGCTGACGAGCGAGCTCGTCGACGCGATCGAGAACGCGGTGCGCGAGATCGGACCGTCGAGCTACGACCCCGCGCTCACGGTCCACTTCGGCGGCACCCTCATCGAGGCGCGCGACGAGACGGACTCGCTGGTCGCCGCGGTCGAGAACGCCACCGCGATCACGATCCTCCTCGTGATGCTCGCGATCTACCTCTTCTTCTTGCGCTTCCGATCGATCCCGCTCCTCTCGTTGTCGCTCCTCCCGCCGGTGCTCCTCACGTTCGCGTTCGCCGAGCTGACGGTCGACTACCTCAACGCGTCGAGCGCGTTCCTCAGCTCGATCGTGGTCGGCAACGGCATCAACCCGATGATCATGTGGCTGTCGCGCTACTTCGAGGCGCGGCGCAAGGGCGAGAGCCCCGAGGAGGCGCTGAAGATCAGCCACACGTCGACGTGGCGAGGGACGTTGACGGCGTCGCTCGCGGCCGGCGTGGCGTACGGCTCGCTCATCTCCACCGACTACCGCGGCTTTCGCGACTTCGGGATCGTCGGCGGGATCGGGATGGTGTTCTGTTGGATCGCGGCGTACGCGTTCCTCCCCGCGCTGACCGCGCTCTTCGAGCGGATGCGCCCGATGAAGTTCAAGCGCGCGGTCTCCGAGCGTGGCGTGTTCGGGATCCTGTTCGCGCGGCTCGCCCTCGCGCGACCGTGGTTGGTGCTCGGGATGTCGGGGGCGGTCACGGTGGCGTCGATCGTCCTCGTGGTCCGGTGGGCCGACGATCCGCTCGAGTACGACTGGCGCAACCTCCGGAGCGAGCGCGATCCGGGCTCCGACGCGGAGCTCGTCTTGCGCGCGTCCATCGCGATCCTCGACGACACCATCACCGGCAGCGGCCTCGCCGTGCTCGCGCCGAGCCGCGACCAGGCGGTGGCGTTCCGCGACGAGCTCGAGGCGCGACGGCCGTCGTCCGGCACCGCGTACGGTCGCGTCACGAGCCTCGAGGACGCGCTCCCCGCCCAGCAGGACGAGAAGATCGCGGTCCTCCGCCAGCTGCGCGAGCTCATGCTCGAGATCCGTCCGCGGGTCGACGACGACATGCAGCACACCATCGACGAGCAGCTCCCGCCGGCCGACCTCGAGCCGATCGGGCCCGACGATCTCCCGCGGAGCATCGCGCGCCCGTTCACCGAGCGCGACGGAACGCGCGGGCGGCTCCTCATCCTCGAGCGTCATCCGGACGAGAGCCCGTGGGACGGACGCTACACGGGCCGCTGGGCCGCCGCGGCCCGCGCGCTGCGATCGCCCGGCGCGGATCGACCCCCGCCGATCAGCGGCAACGCGGTCGTGTTCTACGATCTGATGCACCAGATCTACACGGACGGTCCTCGCGCGATCGCGATCGCGCTCCTCGCGACGGCGTTGCTCATGCTCGTGACGTTCCGCCGCCACCGCGAGCGCTGGCTCACCCTCGGTTCGCTGCTCCTCGGCGTGCTCTGGATGGCCGGCGCGATGGCCGGCCTCGGGATGCGCCTCAACTTCCTCAACTCGCTCGCGTTCCCCATCACGTTCGGCAACGGCGCGGACTACGGCGTCAACGTGATGAGACGCTTCGTCGACGAGGAGGCGGCGAGCGGCGATCCGGCGTCGGCCCTGCGCGCGTCGATCGAGGGCGCCGGCGGCGCGGTGATCCTCTGCTCGCTCACCACCGTGATCGGCTACATCTCGATCCACACGAGCAGCAACAAGGCGCTCAACTCGTTCGGCGCCGCGATGGCGATCAGCGAGACGACCTGCCTGCTCACCGCCGTGCTCGTGCTCCCCGCGCTGCTCTACGTCCTCGGGCGGCGGTCCAATTCCGGCTGAGCGCGGCGAGCCTGAACGGCTGTGCAATCCGGATCGCCTTGAGTAGGATGCACCGGCTTGGGACTGAATGAATGACCGGGTCAAAGCCGCGAGGGTCGGGGCCCTCGTGCTCGCCGCGATCATCGGGGCGTTCGTGGTGTGGCGGCTCGTCGACGAGCGGTCCCAGACGTCGCAGGGCTATCGCGTCTACGCGTACCTCGAGAACGCGCACGGGCTGATCACGAAGAGCCGCGTGACCGTGGCGGGCTTGCCGGTCGGCTACCTCGACTCGATCGAGCTCGCCACCATCGAGCGCGGGGACATGCGCTGCGAAGGCATGCCCGAGATGGAGGGCGACGACCAGATGGTCACCGTCGCCCAGGTCAACGTCGTGATCCAAAACGACGTGCACCTCTATCGAGACGCCACGATCTCGCGGCGCTCCGCGTCGCTGCTCGGCGAGTTCATCCTCGCGATCACCCCCGGCACGCCCGGCGGCGAGGAGCTCGAGGACGGAGATCGGATCTGCGCGGTGGTGGAGGCCGCCGACACCTCCGACCTCATCGCCGACCTCGGGGCGGTGGCTCGATCGGTGCGGCGGGTGGCGGAGCAGGTGGAGCGCACCTTCGGCACCGACGAAGGTGGGCGTCAGATGCAAGAAGCCTTGCGAAATCTGACGGAGGCGCTCGAAGCGGTGAATCGGACCGTCCAGGCCAACGAAGCGGCGGTGAACCACACGCTCCAGAACATCGAGAGCATCACCACGACGGCGGAGCCGGCGCTCGCGAACATCCTCTCGGACATCCAGAGCATCACGCAGGATCTGCGATCGGTGGTCGATCACAACCGCGACGGCCTCGACGAAGGCGTCGGCGAGGTGGGCCCGACCGTCGCGTCGATCAACCGCGCCGCGCAGCAGCTCGAGCGCGTGCTCGAGGACGTCGGCGAGGTCACGGAGCGAACGGCGGCGGGGGAGGGCACGATCGGCCGGCTCACCAGCGACGAGCACCTCGTCAACGAGGTCGAGGAGACCGTCGAGGGGATCAACTCGATCATCGGCGGCTTCTCGCGCCTGCGCACGGTGGTCGCGCTGCGCAGCGAGTACCTGTTCCTCGCCAACGCGTTCAAGAACTACATCGAGATCCGGATCAGCCCGAGCGAGGACCGCTACTTCCTGATCCAGGTCGTCGACGATCCGCGCGGACGCACGAGCTTCACGACGAGCCAGGTGCGCACGAGCCCGCCGCCCGAGGGCGTGCCGGGCTTCTACGAGGAGGTCCGCGCGACGACGAGCGAGAGCCTGCTCTTCTCGCTCCAGCTCGCGAAGCGCCTCTACTTCATGACGTTCCGCTTCGGCATCCTCGAGAGCTCGGGCGGTCTCGGCCTCGACATCCATCTCTTCGACGATCGGCTCGAGATGAACGCCGATCTCTTCCGCTTCGGCGACCAGACGTTCCCGAGCCTCCGCGTGCGCTTCAGCTACGAGATCGTGCGGACGCTGTTCGTCCTCGGCGGCGTCGACAACATCCTCAACGCGGATCCGAGCACCCCGTCGCAGAACGGCGCGGACTTCTTCCTCGGCGCGATGCTGCGCTTCGACGACCACGACTTGATCGGCCTGTTCCCGTTCCTCGGCGGCCTCGCGGGGGCGGCGCAGTGATCGCCCCCGAAATACCGTGGGGCGTCGAGGCGTAACGGTCCGCATGGGCATCGCCGAGGGAGCCAAGGCGGCCCTGGGTCAGGCCGCCGCGGGGGGCAAGGGCATCGCGGTCGGCTACTGGCGCGGGCTGACCTACCCGTTCCGTGGTGTCAAGTTCGTGTTCTTCCAACACCCGGGGCTGATCCGGTTCTGGATCGTGCCGATCCTCTTGACGATGCTGCTCCTCGGCGCGGTCGGCGCGGGCGGCTGGTACGTGCGCGAGCCGGCCACCGACGCGATCCTCGGCGCGACCGACGGCGCGCCGGTGCTCGCCAAGGAGGCGCGCTACTACGACAAGAGCAAGGGCCGGCCGAACAAGCCGCAGCTCAAGCCGCCGGTGCCCCGCTCGGGATGGTGGGCGGACGCGGGGCGCACCGCGCTCGGTTGGCTGATCCTGCTGAGCATCTGGGGGCTCGGCCTCTTCGCGGTCGTCATGCTGAGCAACGTCCTCGCGGCGCCGTTCAACGATCTGTTGAGCGAGGAGGTCGAGCACCTCGCCACCGGCGCGCGCGGGCCTCCGTTCTCGCTCAAGGTGCTGCTCCGCGACACGGTGCGGACGATCGGGCTCGAGCTCGTGAAGTGGGCGATCTACCTCGCGGTGATGCTGGTGCTCCTCATCGTGTCGAACGTGGTGCCGGTCGTCGGACACGTGCTCTCGTCGATCGTCGGCTTCCTGTTCACCACGCTGTACCTCGCGATCGACTACATCGACTGGCCGTCCTCGCGGCGCAACCGGAGCATCGCCTACCGCTTCAGCGTCGTGCGCGAGCACTTCGGCGCGATGCTGGGGTTCGGCAGCGGAGTGTGGCTCTTCCTGTTCCTGCCCCTCGTCAATCTGCTGTTCATGCCGGCCGCGGTGGCGGGCGGGACGCTCATGTTCCTCGACCTGGAGGGGCGGGGTCAGGGGACGGCCGAAGACGCGCCCTGAATCGTTCCGCGAGGGCGCCGTCCAAGACCCCAGCCTCGCCTCGGCGTGACCCCCCACGCCGGGACGGCGCTTGAAGCTTCGCGCGACGCGGCGATATGCTCCGGGCGCCGCGAAGCCTTGGGCGCGGCGAAGACGTCGGGGTTCGGAGGAGCCAATGAGGAAAACCGCCATCACACTCACGCTCATCGCCAGCAGCCTCTGCTTGATCGCGGTGACCGTCGAAGCCCAGCGCGGCCGCGCGTCGCGCCGTCGTGGTCGGCAAGCGGCGGCGGCCCCGCAGGCTGCGCCACAGAGCGAGGCCATCGCGGCGTCCCTCGGCGAGCTGCACTGGGGCATGGAGCCGCGCGAGGTGCACCAGTACTTCGCGAACAAGATCCAGGAGCAGTACCGCGTGCGCCTGAGCAAGGCGCCCGGCGCGGTCGAAGAGGATCGCATCCGCCGCGAGCAGGCCGACGCGCTGCAGAACCTCCGCCGCGGCTACACGCGCTTCGAGGGCGAGCGCACCGGGTGGGACCTCAGCTTCCTCCGCGGCGAGTTCACCCACGGCAACCGCGAGTCGATGCTCACGTACCGCGACGAGAACTCGCAGAACTTCTACTTCTTCATCCGGGGCCGCCTCTGGAAGTGGTACAAGGCCTTCGACGCGAGCGTCTTCCAGGGCCAGAGCTTCGACCAGTTCGCCGAAGCGGTCCAAGGTCGGTTCGGCCGCGCCGCCGACCGTAGCGGGACCCTCGTCGAGGGCGGACCGCGCCAGCGCTGGCTCGAGTGGCAGGACGCGAACACGCGCCTTCGCGCGATCGATCAGACGCGCTTCTACGGGTTCTACTGCCTCGTGTTCGAGGACAAGAGCACGCTCAACCGGTTGCCCGAGCTGCGGACCAACACCGTGAGCACGAACGATCAGCAGGGTCACGCGCTGGTCGACTCGGTCGTCCTCCCCGAGGGAGAGGAGGCCAGCGAGACGCAGGACGGCAACAGCGACATCGCGGATCGGATCACGGGCCGCATCCGGCATCGCCAGCAGGCGCCGGAGGGCACCGCGCGCGGTGGCAGCGGCTCGTCGTCGGGCGGTCGGTCGGGCTCCTCCGCGTCGGGCTCGGGCAGCGGGAGCGGCTCCGGCTCGTCCTCGGGTCGACGCGGCTCCGGCGACGACGACCCCCTCTCGCTCGACGACCTCTGAGCACGCGCGTCCGCGTTCACCGCGCTCGGTGCGAGCTCGGTGCGAGCGAGTGCGGCGTGATGCGTCGGCTCGATCTCGCTGACTCGCAGTCGGTGTTTGAGCCGCCACGCGCTGCGCACGACACCGAGATCGCGCCACGTGTCGATGTCCCAATCTGGTAGACTGCCGCCTGGGAGATCACAGTGGCGCGGTTTCGTCTACGGTTTCTCCTCCAAGAATTCGATCTCGTCGGGCCGGAGATCGTGCTCGGGCGAAGCCCCGACTGCCACATCACGATCGAGGATCCGCTCATCTCGCGACGGCACGCGAAGATCATGATCCGCGGCGACGTCGCGGCGGTGCAGGATCTCGGCAGCCGAAACGGAGTGCGCATCAACGGGCGCGCGATCGACGGTGAGTCGGAGATCAAAGACGGCGATCGGATCCGACTCGGTACGCAAGAGCTCTTGTTCTCTGTGGTCCGGCGCCGCGATCGTCCGGCGCGCCCGACCGGCTACATGCGCGTCTGCCACGCGTGCGCGACGCCGTATCCCGAGGGCAGCCCGACGTGTCCGCACTGCGGCGCGCCCGCGCTCGAGGAGGAGGACACGGTCAGCGGCATGATGGTGGAGTCGCGCCGCAACTGGACGTTCCAGCTCCTCGGCGAGGTGATCGAGCGAGCGCTCTCCACCGGACGCGCGGCGGAGGCGGACCGGTTGTTGCGCCGAGCCGCCAAGGAGGTCGACGATCGCCTCGCCGCCGGCGAGCGCCTCGACGCGGATCACATCTCGATGATCTCGACGTTCGCGGTGCGGCTCGCGCGGCTCGTCGGCGGGAGCGAGTGGGTCGCGTGGCCGCTCACCCTGCATCGCCGTCAAGGCAAGATGCTGTCCGACGAGGTCATCGATCGGCTCGAGGAGCTCGACCTCGGCGCGCTCCCCGACGTCCCGCCGGTGCTCGGGTCGTTCGTGACCTGGTACAAGACCCAGCCGCCGCCGGCGTCCAGCCCCGACCACCAGCGCCTCGCGCGGCTCGAGCAGCTCCTCAGCTGAGTCGCGCGGGGGCTCGGCGGACTCTCTGCGGGTCCTGCGGGGTGCGATCGGCACTGCGCGGGGTGCGAGGGCTGCGATCGTGTACGTGGACGAGCACGAGTACGTGCACGTGCACGAGGACGTAGGGGCGGACGTAGACGCGCGGCGGGAACCGGGTGTCGTCAGCCGCCGAGGACGCGCTCGATGCTCTCGATGCGCTGGAGGAGGAACCGGTCGCCCGGGCTGAGGGTCGCGGCGCGCGCGCGCAGGGACGCGACGTAGCTCTTGAACGCGGGTCCACCCTGGTAACGAAGCTTGCGGATCAGATCGTGGATGCGCGTGATCACCTCGGCGGTCAGCAGCGCGTTCGCGCCGTTGTGGAGCGTGAACACGTAGTCGAGCCACTCGGAGCGGCGGAGGCCCGCGGCGAGCTTCAGCGCGTACTCGGTGGCCGCGGCGAGCTGCTCGGGGTCGGCCTCGCCTTCGGCCGCCATCTCGGCGGCCAACGCCTTGAGCCGACGCGAGAGCATCCGCTCCGCCTCGTCGAAGCGACCGAGCGCGAGCGCCTTGTCGGCGATGCGGTTGAGCACCGACTCGCTCCGCGCCGCCATCGTCGGCTCCTCGGCGAGCTCGTCCGCGCCCGCGATCGGGAGGTCCAACGTCATCCCGGCCAGGGTGGGGCGATCGTTGCGGTCCCGCGGACCCGCGCCCTGCGTGCGAATCAGCAAGAGCTCTTGACCGCCGATCATCACCCGGTCGAGGTGCTTGAGCTCGCGCGCGCCCGCGATGGTCTCCCCGTTCACGCTGACGCCGTTGCGCGAGCCCAGGTCCTCGACGGTGACGCGGTCGTCCGCGACCCGGAACACCGCGTGTCGCCGCGATACGAGTCCGTCGTCGAGAGCCAAATGGCAGCTCGAGCTGCGCCCCACGACGAACTCGCCCACGGGCATCTCGAGGTCCGTCGCTTGATAGCGAAGTCGAAACCGGGTCACGCGGAACCAAAACCTATCACGGATGGGGGTTCCTCCCTCAAACGGCGGGCGACCGGTGCGCCGAATGGGCGTGAATCGCCCCGGCGCGAGGCGGCCATTCGGCGCTCGGACGGATCGCCGGGGCGGATCCGGCCTGGAGCCGGCCCGTCCTCGCGGACGTGAACGCGCACGTCCACGATCACGCGGCGATCGTGCCGCGGGCGCGATCCGGACCAGCGCGCGGACCCCCGAGGGTTGGCGGATCCCCGGAAGACCGGTACACCTGCCGCCACCGCGGTCTCGCCGCGCGAGGCGCGACGGATCGCGCCGACGACGTACGGTGCACATGGACTGGCTGCTCTCCCACATCGACGTCGAGCTGTTCCACCTCGGTGCGACGCCGGTCACCCCGCTCGCCATCCTGGTGTTCCTGCTCACGCTGGTGGCGTCGCTCATCCTCGGGCGGGCGCTGCGGACGCTGATCATGCGGGTGGTCGCGGCCCGCTCGAAGCACCACAACGAGGGGCTCGCCTACGCGGTCGGCCGCATCGGCCAGTACCTCGTCGTGATCAGCGGGATCCTCCTCGGCCTCGACAACCTCGGGATCTCGCTCGCCGCGCTCACCGCGCTCGGCGCGATGTTGTCGGTCGGGATCGGCTTCGGGCTCCAGAACATCGCGCAGAACTTCATCAGCGGGGTGATCCTCCTGCTCGAGCGCCCGATCCAACACGGCGACGTGATCGAGGTGGACGGAGTGCTCGGGCGCGTGACCGAGATCGAGATGCGCGCCACACGGCTGCTCACGCTCGACGGGATCTCGGTGCTCGTGCCGAACAGCAAGCTGATCAGCGAGGACGTGCGCAACATGCACGCGCCCGAGCGGACGAACCGTGTCCGCGTCGCGGTCGGCGTGGCCTACGGCTCCGACACCGAGCTCGTCCGCAAGACGTTGCTCGAGGTCGGCAAGGCGCATCGCGAGGTGCTCGCGAAGCCGGCGCCCACCGTGTTCTTCACGAGCTTCGGCGACAGCAGCCTCGACTTCGAGCTCGCGGTCTGGCTCGACAACGCGGAGCGCCGACCGATCGTCTCGAGCGAGCTCCGCTTCGCGATCGACGCCGCGTTCCGCGAGCACGACATCCAGATCCCGTTCCCCCAGCGCGACCTCCACATCAAGTCGGGGCTCCCGCAGGCCGCCGAAGAGGGCCCGTAGGCCCCAGGGAGCCGGCTGCTCTCGGCAGCTCGCTCAGGGGGCGGCGGCGTCGATCCAGCGCACCATCTCGTAGCGCTCCGCGCACGTCGGTCGCGGATCGGACGGCGGCATGAAGTTCAGGACGCCGATCGCGCGCCGGATGCGATCGAGGTGATCGCGGACGCTGACCTCGTCGTCCCAGTTGAAGCCGGCCGGCGCGAAGTTGCGGTCCATCGGATCGACCAGCGTGGTCGAGTGGCAGCGCACGCAGTACCGCTGAAAGAGCGGCATCGCGAACGTCTCGTAGGTGTCGCCGTCGATCGGATCGCCGGGCTGCGCCGTCGGGTGCGGCCACGTCGGGCAGCCCTCGTTGATCTCCGCGTCCGGCTGGAGCTCGGGGCCCGCGTCGTCGGTCCCCGTGTCGGGCGCCCCCGAGTCCGGCAGGCCCGGTCCGTCGCAGCCCACGAGGGCGCAGCCCACGAGCGCGCATCCCATGAGCGCGGCGGCGAGCGGGAACGGCAGGCTCATCGTGAGCGCGCGCTGGCGCGGACGGTGCGGCATGGTCGAAGGGCGAGACGATACACCATCGCGGCGCGTCCCGAGGCGCTCGGGTCGAGTTTCCAAGCGGCGACGGAGGTTGTATGACGTCCGCATGAGCGAGGCCGAAAGCGCAGGCCGCCCGCCCGGGCTGCCCGAGATCGACATCAACGAGTACGGGGGCAAGAAGGATGGCGCCCGACAGGTCATGGACCGGCGACTGTTCATGCAGCTGCTCGTGTACGACTGTCCCGCCTCGGTGGATCCCGAGGAACCGACGCAGGCGTTGATCGAGGGCGTCGACGCGGCGGGCATCGGGGCGGTGGTCTACGAGGACATGAACGCGCCCCACGGCCTCGGGCTCCTCACGTGGTCCGAGGATCCCGCCGACTTCGTCACCAAGGTGCGGCCGATCTTCCGTGGCAAGGGCCTCCGCGGGCTCGCGCCGCGGACCGACTTCACGATGATCGGGCGGAGCTACTCGAGCGGCTACGAGCGCGACCTCGAGCACTATCTGCTCCGCCGCTCGGTCGAGAACGTGACGAACCCGGAGTGGCCCTGGGCGGTGTGGTATCCGCTCCGGCGGAGCGGCGCGTTCGCCCAGCTCGCGCGCGAGGAGCAGGCGAACATCCTCCGCGAGCACGCGTCGATCGGCATGGCGTACGGCGCGCAGGAGCTCGCGCACGACGTCCGCCTCGCGTGTCACGGCCTCGACGCGAGGGACAACGAGTTCCTCATCGGCCTCGTGGGGAACAACCTCCATCGCCTCAGCCACGTGGTCGAGCGCATGCGCGGCACCAAGCAGACGAGCGAGTACATCGTCCAGATGGGCCCGTTCTTCGTCGGCCACGCGCGCCACCAGACGACGGGCCGCGCGTGAGCACCATCTTCGACAAGATCCTCGACGGGCAGATCCCAGCTCATCGGGTCTACGAGGACGAGCACGTGCTCGCGTTCCTCGACATCAACCCGCTGAGCGAAGGCCACGTGCTCGTCATCCCGAAGGAGCGCAAGGCATATTTGCACGAGCTCAGCGACGACCAAGCCGCCGCGATCGGCCGCGCGCTCCCGCGGCTCGCCCGCGCCGTGATGAAGGCGACCGGCGCGAGCGCGTACAACGTCTTGCAGAACAACGGCGCGGTGGCTCACCAGGCGGTGTTCCACGTGCACTTCCACATCATCCCGAAGACCGACGCGGGCGGGCTCGGCATCGGCTGGCGCTCCGGGCAGCTCGCGGATGGCGAGGGGCTCGCCGCGAAGATCCGCGACGCGGTGGAGTAGGCAGCGCGCCGAGACAACGATGCGAGCGGTGTCGAGCCGATGCTCGCGCCAGCTACTCCGGCGGATCGTCCCCGAAGAGCACCCCCACGGGCAGCTCCACCGCCTCGAACGGCGGCGGCCGCACCACCTCGCCCCGCTCCGCGCGCAGCACCGCGAGGTAGCCCTCTGGCGTGTGCGAGAAGACCGTCAACGTCGCGTCCCTCGGATCGACGATCCAGTAGTGGGCAACCGCGGCCGAGTGGTAGAGGCGAAGCTTCTTGACGGTGTCCACATTTGCGTTGCTCTCCGACACCACCTCGCAGACCCAGTCGGGCAAGACCGTGACGGGCGTCCCGGTGGGCCGTTCGGGGCAGCGCTCGCGGCGCCACCCCAGCACATCCGGGCGGACGATCGCCCCGCTCGGGAGCTTCGTTTCCACCTCGGTGGCGATCCACCACCCGCCCGGCCCCCCGGATCCCTTGCGGCGCTGATAGGGGGGCCGCACGGCGCCCACCACCCCGGCCTGTGCGTCGCCGTGCTCTCCGCTCGGCGCTGCCTTCTCCACCAGCTCGTCGCCGAGCAGCTCGTGAAACCGATCGTGCGCCGGGATGGCAAAGAACTCCTCGAGGCTGACCCCCCGCCGCACCGCGTCTGACATGAGGAGATCCTGCGAGGGTGGAGGCGCCGGGGCAAGCGTGGGAGGCGAGCCGACTGAGCGCGACGTGCCGTCGGGTCCTCCTCCGAGGGTCGGAAGAGCCCGCGTGAGCAGGATCGTAGGCAGGACCTCGAGGGCAGTCCCCGTCTCGTTCGCATGTCCTCGCCATCCTCGACATCAACCCGCTGAGCGTCGGCCGCGGGCTCGTCATCCCGAAGGATCGCAAGACGTGTTTGCACGAGCTCAGCGACGACCAAGCGGCGGCGCTCGGCCGCGTGCTCCCGCGCCTCGCGCGCGCGGTGATGAAGGCGACCGGTGCTAGCGCGTACAACGTGTTGCAGAACAACGGCGCGGTGGCGCACCAAGCCATGTTCCGCGTGCATTTCCACATCATCCGAAGACGGACGCGGGCGGGCTCGGCGTCGGCTAGCGGGTGGGGCAGCTCGCGGATGGCCAGGCGCCCGCGGCGAACATCCGCGACGCCGTGGGGTAGGGCGCGCCGCCCACTCCGACTGTGGGCTCAGCGAGTTGCGGAGCGGACGCTTCGAAACAGTCCGAGTCCGAAGTGCGACCCGAATCCCAAGGCGAGGGGACCGCGAACGGGTGCTTCGAACTCGATCCGAAACCCGTAGCCGTGCGGAACACTCGGCTTGCGTGCTCCGCGCCAGCGCTTGAACTCGAGCCAGCGAAGTGGCGCGCGCTCCCGGAGCTCGAGCCTGTCGAGTCGGTCGAGCGAGACGATCGCTGGGAGCTCGCCCGTGGCACGCCTCTGCTCGAGCTCGCGTCGCAGCTGGTCCTCGGGACCGTCCACTGTGCTGCCACCTCGCCGCTTCGGATGCCTTGGGAGGAGGAACGGAGTCGCAGAGGTCCAGACGCGCGTGTCATCGTCGCCCACGATCGACATGGCGCCGAACCCCTCGAGCGTGCCCGACTCGAGGACGTAGGTACGCAACGCAGCGCGACGCGGACGTCTGAGCGTGTTCACCGCCGCGATCGCATCCAAGTCGTCGGACGAGAAGCCCTCCTCCGCATACACCAAGCAGTGCCGGAGAAAGCCGTCTCCCCGCTCGTCGAACGGCAAGAAGTGCGCGTGTCGATGACCGTCCGAGCGGGGCTTGCCGTGAGCGCCTCGTCCGGTCAGCGTCGAGCTCGCGGCGTCGCCTGCACGACTGAGGACGGCTCGATGCAGGGCGTCTCCGAGCTCGACCGTGTCTCGAACGGTCGGGTACACGCGCGTGTCGATGCCCATCAACACCGCCGTCGGCCGCACGACACGCCTTCGGCGGCGGCTGGGAGATGCGGGGGGGCCGACGAAATAGCGCAGCCAGTGCGTGTCAGCAGGAAGGTCGGCACCGCGTGCACGAAGTTGTTGAGTGTCTGTACCGAGCAAGTCGAGGAGCCGCTCGGAGCTTCGCTTGGGTGACAGCAACGGCACCGGTAGGCCCTCTCCCTCGCCTGGACCCACCGCGTCGTCGACCATCTCCATGTCGACCAGGGCGTCGCACCAGGACTCGGCTCGGCCGAGGTACGTCACCCGGGACGCGATCGCTTCGAGCAGAGCCGCTTCGTCGTCGAGCAGCTCTACGTCCGGCCACTGCACCACCAACGCGGAGTGCGGGTCGACCGCAATGAACGCGTCGAGCACCTGCACACGGCTCTCCGGCTTGCCAGATCCGTCAGGCATGTAGTGACGCGTGTGTCCCGTGGTGTATGCGGGCAGCCGGTAGCTCGGAGGCGCGCTGAGCTTCTGGAGCAGCCGGGTCAGCAGCTCATCGTCGGGTCGAGGATCGCAATCGAAGCTGCGCGCGTAGAGCGTACGCAGCAAACGGAAGGGAGCAGGCGGCCAGTCGACGACACCCTCGTTGACATGGTGCCCCCAGGCGGTCGCGTGATAACGACCCGCGGGGAATCGCAGATGGAGGGCGACCCCCATCTACTGTCCCTTGGTCTTCTTGCTGTAGGTCACCTTCGTGACCGGCGGATTGGCGAACTGTCCCTGGCTGGCGCAGGCGGCGATGGCCTTCGACACCGCCTCGGCGAGCGGCGCGTACGCCGGCAGCTCGACTCCCTCCGGCCGCGCCTTCGCGACCGGGTCCTTGTCGTCGATCTCGAAGTCGCAGCCCGCCCGCAGGCGCATCGATCCATCGAGGAAGGCTCGGATCTTGAACAGCGACAGCAGCACCACGAGGCGGGCGGCCTCCGGGGGGAGCCGCAAGCCGCGTAGACCCGCGAGGTCGAGCCCGAACGACACGAAGATGCGGCCCGCGGCGTACTCCTTCCGATGGTACGGCACGTTGCCGAACCCCTCGGCCGAGCCACCTGCGTCCTTGCCCGAGGCGTCGTTGCGGTCGACTTTCACCCCGCCGCTCGCCACCACTTCCACGTTCTCGGCTTCGATGAAGCTCGACAACATGCGTTCCAGGCGCGCGGTGCCGGGCTTGATGAGGGACATGAACGTCCCGTGGACCACCGAGTTGGGGTCGAACCGCACCAGAGCCGCCGCGAACCGGGCTCGGTCCACCATCCCCTCGCCGAGGCCCGCCTGGTCCTTGAAGGCGGCGAGGAAGGCATCGTCGGCGAGGACGTACGGCGAGTTGAGCCGGTGCGCCTCCAGCATGGAGTTCGTCGAGACGTCGCCTCCGACCTCCACGTACGGAAGCCCGCGGAGCGGCGCCACCAGGGCCCCGGCTCCCTCGTCCCAGCACACACGCTCGAGCCGGTTCGCCATCGACTGCGCCGATTCGACGAGCAGGCGTTCGCCACCCTGGGGGTCCCTGAACACCGCCGGCCCGAGATCCGGGAACCCCGTCGGCTGGAAGCGCGCTCCCGACACCGGCCGGAGGTTGACCTCGTACAAGAAGCGGGGAAGTCCGCCGTCGAGGAGCTGGGTAGCGAGGTTCGTCGGATCGGTCATTCGTTCTCCAGGGTTAGGGGCGGGCTGAGTCGGGGTCGGGGTTGGGGGTGAGCGCGTCGCGGAAGCGCATCAGAACGGCGCGAGGCAACGGGAAGGCGAGCGCGGCCGCGTGGCGTCGGCGCTCGAGCGTGTCGCCGAAGGAGGCGGTGGTAGGGATCGCACGAAGTGTTGCGCCCGCGGCTCGCAGGACGTGGGTGGCGCGCTGGACGATCACCGCGGTGCGGTTGGCTTCGATCGCGTGGACGATGTCCGCAGAGGGTCGCGCTGAGATCCACCCGTCTCGACCTTCGGGCAGAGCGCCCTCCACGCCGAGGCGCGCGAGCATCCACGTTCGCGACAGCTCGGCGGGGAGCGGACCGGACCGCACCTGCGGAAGTCGGTCTGCGAGCTGTCTCCCATCGAGGTCCGCGAAGAGCCACACCAGGTCGAGGATCCTCTCGTCGTCCAGGTCGCCCGCGAGGAACGAAAGCAGAGTGTCGGGTCCCACGCGCGAGCGCCCGCCCACCGGTCGGTTCGGCGGAGCGCCGAGCGTCGGGTCGTGGTGCTCCATGAGCCGGCGATTGAGCACCGCTCCGAGCAACTGTACGAGGTCCATCCGACTTGCATCGCGCGCCGTGATCCTCGCCTTCGGGTCGTCGCTCCAGAGGTACGCACGGAGCGGTGCGAAGGGCTCGCTACGGTCCAGCCCGGCCAGGCTGGCCGCGAGCAGGAGCTCCTCGCTCGGGTCGGCGTCGGCGACCCAGTCTTCGTCTTTGCCTGGGCGAAGGAGACGCTTCGGTAGCGTGGTCTCTTTCGGAAGGCCCGCGGCTTGTTCTCGGCGTAGGCGCCCGATCGCGGCGAGCAGCGTGGTCACACGCGAGGGATCGTCGCCGCGCCGCGCGACGTCGAGCACCGCCGACTCGAACGCGCGCCAGGCCGTTGTGAAGCGAGCGGGGATGTTCTTCTTTCCCGCCAGCTGACGATACGATTGGAGATACCCGTCGATGCCGCGCAGCCTGTCGAGCGAGCTCGCCGTCCCGCTCGAGAACGTCCCAGCGTGGATCGCGATGTTGGACTGCCCAGCTCGCTCCACGAGCGCGAAGCGCATGAAACGCTGCACGCCGCGCGTGGCTCCGAGACCGCCGAGCGCGCGCGCATAGTCGAGCCCGGTCTGAGCACGACGCCGCCCGACCTGGGCGCGTGCCTCTCCGAAGAGATGCCGCACTTCCCGGTACGTGAGCGCTCCGTCCCAGGCCGGCAGCCAGAGCTCGTCCTTGCCCTTCTCCACCTCTGCCGCGGTGCCGTATCCCGCGTCGACCCGCTCGGCGTGGAATGGAAACGCGGCGCGCGCCCGGCCGTGCGAGCCGAGGCGCCGTGTGCTCGCGCCGGCGAAGAGCAACGAACCTTGTATGGACCAGAGGAACAACCAGGGGTTGAGCTGCTCGTCGGCCGCAAAACTCTTGGCGCCCGACACCCCGTTCGGGGCCTTTCGCGAGGAGGGCGCCAGCTGTCCCGCCGTGTCCTTGAGCATCCCCTCGACGGGCTCCCCGAGCAGACCGCGCAACAGAGTCCGTGACCAGGCGTCTGCGTTCTTGGGTCGCTTGAGGAGGTTGCCCTCGAACCCCACGACGCTCGCGAGGTGGAGCATGAAGTTGTTGCCGAGGTCTAGGCGACCGTCGTTGCCGCCGCTGCCGAGGAGCGCGAGGTAGCCCGGCTCCGGATCCCCCTCCGCACTCCGCTCGAGCACCGTCGCGGCATCCAACCAGGGAAGCCAGCCGTCCGGTCCTTCGGCGCGGAGGCGCGCGAGCAAGTCAGGCTTCCGCTGCTTCTGGTCCTTGTCCTCCGCGTTGGCGTAGGCCCACGCGTCCAACCGCCCGCAGATCCACGAGAGCACGTCGCGGTACTCGTCGAGACGAGCGTCCTTCGTCTCGAGGAGGATCTCGACGCCGTTCCGCTTCCGCTTGTCCGTGCAGGCGATCGTCTTGCTGCTGCCGTAGAACCCAGCGCCTCTGTTCCATGGGGACGCGATCGGCGACGGGCGCCATGACTGCATCACCCATTCGACCCACGCGTCGGCGTCTAGAGCGCTCTCGATCGCGGGCACTCCTTCTTTGAACGACAGCGTGGCTTCCGTATCGTACTGGGCCGACAGCGCCCGAAAAATCCCGAGGGCAGCGAGGTACTGCGCGAGCACCGGCTCGCCGAGACCTTCGAAGCGGATCTCAGCCATGACCGTCCTCCAACCAGACGGACGGAGTCTCGCTCGCCGCCCAATCCGCGATGCGGACCAATGCCTCCAAGTACGCGAGTCGGAAGGGACCTTGCGACTGGAGCAGCCGCGACACGCGATCGGTCCAGCTCGCTCCGTCGGGTCCACGCCCAAGCACCGCGAGGCCCATCGGCAACGGCGGCGCTTCCGGGCTCGACCCGCTCGGGGTCGCTACCGACGGCACCGCGTCGTCCGCACGAACGCCCCGGAGCTCCCCTTCGGGCGCGAGCTCCGTCCACTGGAGCGGTCGCAGCGAAACACGCACCTTGCCGTGATGGGCTGCGACCAGAAACGCGACCAGATCGGGCCGGCCTGCGCGCACCGCGAGCAACGCGCTGACCAGCTCGTGACGGAATCCTCGTCGCCCGTACGGCCGGAACCGGGGGGCCTTCGCGAGCAGCGGGCGCTCACCGCGGCCGGCCGCGTCCTGAAAGACAGCGTGTGCCTTGCCCACGTCGTGCCAGCCCGCGGCTTCCACGACTTGGGCGGCGACCTCATCTCCGAGGTGGCTTACCGCTTCGCAGATCGACCCAGCGCGCGTCGCGCAGTCTCGCAGGTGAACGTCGAGCGCCACGAAGCCCTTGCTCTCCGAGCGGTGGTCTCGCCCGAACGCGTCGAGCTCCATCGCATCGCTCTCGGCGACGGGGACCGATCCGCCAGGCTTACCTGTCCAGCCGAGCTTCTCGTCGTATCCGCCGACGTCTGTCGCCGCGAGGTAGGTCTGTCCCGGCGAGATGAAGCCGGGCGCATTTCCTCCGGCGTCGAGGTGCGCGCGACGCCACCGCCCCTCGAAGGCGTCCCATTGCCAGATCCGGCGCGGGCGGCCCGCCTTCTTCACGAAGCCGCGGAAGGCGTCGACCGCCACCGCACAGAGCTCATCGGGGTGAGGCGCGCGGTCGTCCGCGCCCGGTTGCTCGTCGACGTCACGCCAGTAGACGTGCGCATCGGCGATCCCCTCGCCGCGCACCCAGCGGGAGACATCGATGAAGTTCCCGTCGAGGTCCGGGTCCGTGTCGAACAGCCCGACGACGTCGCTGCGCCGCGGGAGATCCGTGGTGGGCCAGGGCACGGTGGCCTTCGGCAGCCGATCGATCCGCGCATCCGGGAGCGCTTCCAAGCGCGCGCGTGCGTCGGTGAGCGCGTCCACTTCGTACGGCGCAGCGTTCGCCTTCTTGTCCAGATCCAGGTCTACCCAGAACACGCGACCCTCGTCCCGATCACCGCGCCGGTTGCATCGGCCGAATCGCTGGACGAGCGACGGCCAAGGCGCGAGGTCGGTCACGAGCTGGTGCGCGTCGAGATCGACGCCGGCTTCGATCGTCTGCGTCGCGACTACGATGCGCCCCTCGGCCGGAAGCTCCGCCGTGAGCAACGCCTCGTTCGATCTCCGATCTGCGCGGCGGAAGCGCGAGTGAATCAAGGCGTGGCTCGCGCTCGGGAGCGAGGCCCGAAGATGTTTTGCGATCTCTTGGGCGCGAGCGACCCGATTCACCACCACGAGAGTCAGCGTGCCGGGCACATGCACCGTCGACGCGATCCACTCCGCGAGCGGCTTCGGGTCCGACGCAGGCGCACGCTCGACTGGCTTCTTCGCGGTCGCTCGCTGCGACAGGGTTTTCTCCGACCAGTCCTCGGCGCGGAGCTGGACGTGTGCCCCCTCGTCGATCGCCTGTGGATCGAAGTCCGGCGTAGCGAGCCACGTGCGCTCCAACGTCGCCGACATGAACGTCGTGCCCACCGGGCCGTACGCACCCAACTTTGCTCGCAGCCCGTGCAGCTGAGCGGCCGTTCGCAGCCCAGGCCCCATCAACTGGACCTCGTCGAGCACCCAGTGCGCGTCGTTGTTGAGCAGGCCGAACGGGACCGACCACCGGAATCGGCTCATCGCATACCCGCGGTGGAGCGCACGCGAGAGCAGCTGATCTTGCGTGCCCACGATCACCCGATCCCGATCTGGATACCGCTCCCAGCTCTCATCCAGGCTGCCCCCGCGGAGCACATGCACCCCGACGTCGACGCCGAGACGCTCCACCCAGCGCGTCACCTCGCCGCTCACCTGATCGACCAGCACGCGCATCGGAAGGCAATAGACGAGCCGACGCGACGTCCGCTGTGCGACCTCCGGTCCGCGGAACTGCCGGTGCCAGAGCCAGCCGAGGACGATCGCCGCCGTCTTGCCGGCGCCCGTGGGTGCCTCGAGCAACGTCGGGAGGGCGTCGAGCCCAGCAAGCCGTGTCTGATAGGGGAAGGGTCGGGGGGCCTGGGTGGCCCGAACGAAGAGCTCGTCGAACGTCACGGCCGCACCTTAGCCGCACTTCGAGTCATGTCGAGCGGGTGCCCAGGCGAAAACTCATGCTTGACCTGTGGGAGTCGGGGGATAACATTCCTGCGCATCCGAGCAGGAGGTACACATGCACATCGTGGTTGAGTTCGAGCGAAGCGGATCGAATTGGCGCCTGCGGGCCGTCCTGGGGGTGGCGCCGCGCGATGCATCCCCTCCGCCGGCCCAGCAGAACGAGAAGCCGGCGATCGCGAGGAGGGCGATCGGCTTTCGCTCCGAGTGACAGCGGATCGGGTGGAGAGGTCGGTGCGCCCGGCCCCGTTGAAGCGAGTCGTGTCGCTCGGGTGCCCGTCCACTGGGGCCCGTGTTTCCGGGCGTACCGCTCTCTCCATCACCCGCGCTCTACGCAGCGGCGCCCCCTCTACGGCCCTACTGGCAGCTTCTTCACCCTCGCCCACTCGGGTGAGTCTCGCCGACTGCGCGCAATTCGCCGATCCCCCGCTCGTGGCATCGGCCCCGCCGACCAGGTGAGGCCACCCCACGTCCGCGTGGATCACCGATTCCCATGACGAATCGGCGATCCACGACGTCGTGGATCGCCGATCCGCGATCGAAGGCGGCGTTTCACACCGGCGTGGATCGCCGATCCCAGTCCGCGATGGCCGGTCCACGCGCTCGTGGATCGCCCACGGCGGACCGCCGGACGATGCCCACGAGCCCGTGACTCGCGAGACTCCGTCTCCCGGCCTCACGCCGGGGGCGTCGGGTCGGTGTCCCGCCGGGTCCGGCGCGAGGGTCGGTCCGGGATGACCGCGTGGATCTCCGCTTCCGTCTTGCCGTCGGCCTTCCACTGCGCCTTGAGGCGGGACAAGGCGACCTGCGCGGTGCGCGCGATCGAGGTCTGCATGCGCTCGGTCAGGCGCCGGCGGGCGATCAGGGGGCGCGCGGCGTCGACCCTCGACTCGAGCTCGGTGGCCGCTCCGCGGACCTCCGCGGCGAGCGCAGCGGCGCGGCTCGCTTCGAGTCGCGGGTGGACGCCGCCCTCGAGGAGCTCGGCGAGGAGCTGCATCCGCGCGGGTTGCTCATCTACGGCGCCCTGCGCGTAGTAGGAGATGCCGCCGGGAAACAGGATGTCGAGCGCCGGGTCGCTGCCGGGACGGCCGACCGCGTTCCAGATGTCGTCGGACACGCGTCCCAACAACTTGTCGGCCTGCTCGTCCGCGAGCGCCAACGCCGCTTCCGCGGGCGCCGCCGCCGCGTTCGCCTCGGTCCAGCGGGTCGAGACGCCGTCCGCCAACGTTGCGACCGCTCCCAAGCGCTCGGTCGCCGCGCTCGCCCACTCGCCGCCGCGCGCGGTCGCGCTCGTCAGCGTCGCTCGTACGTCCGCGATGATGTCGGCCGCCGCGGCGTCCTTGCGGATCACTTCGCCCATGTCGCCCCCTCTCTTCGTCGGCGTGGATGCCGGACCGGGGAGAGTCACCGAACCGTGTGCGATGCGCAAGAGTCTTCGCGCAAGCTCCTGATCGGTGTCGAATTCGGGCGCTGCCCCGCTCGAGACCGAGAGAGAGCACCTGATGCGTGGCGCGCGTTCGCTGCAGCCGATAGCTTCCTTGGGATGGCCACCCGATCCGATGGGCGCGCTCCCGGACGCGGTCGGGGCGCACGCCTCGATCCTTCCGAAGTCCCTGCGGACCTGCAAGGCAACTTCATCGTCGACTACCTCGTCGAGCTGACGCCCAAGGAGGAGGAGGCGATGGAGCGCGCCCGCGAGCTGGACGAGGCCCTCGGCGACGGTCGGCCCGCCGACGACTGAGGCCAGCCCTCGCTCGACGGCACCGCAAGAACCGGACGGCGAGCCACACGCCACTCCGCGCGGGGTCTGGCGGGACTCCGCCTGGCGATGGTGGGCCCTCGCTCGATGGAGCCCGCGTCGATTGGTGGCCACACCTGCATCTGCGTTCCGTTGGACGGCTCAGGCATCTGAGGTACGGTCGGTCATGCCTCGGCGGTACGTGCCCTATCCCGAGAAACACAAGTGGCCAAAGGGGTTCGGGTCGCTCTGTCCGAAGGATATCCCGCCGGAGACGTGTCAAGCGCTCCTCGATCAGGCGATCGCGGTTCAGGGGGTGGGCACCAACAAACTCTGGGTCGCCTCCGGCCGCTGGTGTTTCTGTGCGCACCCATCGACATCGGAAGGGCCTGACGTCTGGCATGGGTTCCCCGTCATCGGCGGGGAGGTGGACGAGCGCGTGTGGACGGCGCTGGTGGACGCAGGACTGTCGCAGAAGTCCGACGTTCACCGCCTTCGGCGCCAGCGGACGCTGCCCGAGGTCTGGCCGTGAGCATCGATTCGTACCGACGGCAGTTCGGCGACCGTGCAGGCTTCGCGTTGGAGCTATCGCTCGCTCCGGCGCCATATGGGTCCGCTACGGACTGGGGTGGCGTCTCGATCTGGGCCAATGGACGGTGCCTCACTCAAGCCGTCTCGGACGAGGGCGCGGTCACGGAAGCGATCCAGACGGAGCTCACGCCGGTCCTCGAGTGGTTGTCTGTCTCCGCCGTGCGCCTGATCAACGAAGAACCGTTTCCACATCGAGCGCGCGAGGTGGGGGACGCGAGCGATTGGTTCGTGGCGACGGAGCAGGCCCCGGCCATGCTGGACGAGGTGGGAGAGCAACGTTGGTTCGACGCTCGCTCCGAATGGCGGCGGTACCACGCGCTTCGGCAGGCCTCGCCCGCGGTGGCGTTTCCCAACGTCGTCCTTCGCCGGTTCGGCGATGAAGTGGAGGTGTCGTGGGACAACGAGAGGTGGGGCTCACCGCGGCCCACTCTCCGGTTCGTTGAGCAGCGTGGCGCTGCGCTGGTCCCCGCGGCGGACGTCGCCGAGGCACTCCGCGATGCCCTCCTTGAGATGGCCAGAGAGCTCGACCTTCCGGACATCGCCACCGCGACACGTTTGAACGCGGGTCGTTCCCAATGGCGTTGGCTGATCCATGAGCCCACCGCGGACCTGATTCGAAAGGAGCTGCCGAGCGTCGCCGACCGGCTCGACCGCCGGACGACGAAGGCCCGACGCGGCCTCTACGTTCCTCATCAACCCGAAACGTGGCTGCTGAGACAGGCCGGACCGGTCACGCTCTCGGAGCTCCGCGGCATCCTCAGTACCCAAGGGCGGGTGGGCGATCAGCCGCTGAGCGAAGACCTCCGGGCTGCCGTGCGCGGAACGCGGCCCGACCCCTCCGAGCCTTGGCGGGAGGGCTATGAACGCGCGCTCGAGCTACGAGAACGCATGGGGTGGGGGGCAAACCCCCTTCCGGACCTGGCACGATGGCTGCGACGGAAGGGCGGGCGCACGGAGCAGATCGTCTTGCCCAGGGCGATCGACCTCGTCTGTCAGCGGACGGACGACGGCCGCGCCGGCGTGGTCCTCAATCGGCAGGGGGCGGACATACGACGCGAGATCGGCGTCGCGACAGGGCTAGGACACTTGCTCATGGACCGTGCATCCGTCTCGCTCGGCGGCGAGTACGAACACTGGCCGAGCGGCGCGCGCGCGCGAGCGTTCGGTGTGATGCTCACGCTGCCCCTCGAAGGTCTCAAGGAACGCCTCGCTCGCTTCGACCGGATCGACGCCCGTGCCGTGCGCGACGTGATGAACCACTTCGGAGCCGGACCCTACGCGACCACGTTTCATCTGGTGAACTGTGGCTTCGTCGACGAGAGCCAGCGTCTCCCGCTTCTTCAAGCGCTCAGCAGCTAGCCCAGGCATCCCGGGTGGCAGTGGCGGGGTAGCGACCTCGCGGCGCGTAGCCGCGCGTGCAGCGGAACCACCGAGCTGACCTTCGCACGAGGGCGCTCCTCGTCCTGCGAAGGTCAGCGCTCGTTCCGCTGACGAGTTGGTCCGCGCGTCCAACCCGCGCCGACGGTCCGGAAAAGTGACTTCCGTGCTGCGCCTCGGCACGATCGACCGATGGGGGACGCCAAGCCGAACGAGATTGACGCCGAACGTCCGCGTCCGAAGACGTTGGGGAAGCTCCCCGTCTTGCGGGGGACCGCGCCCGAGCTGGTGCCGGCGCGGATGATCAACGAGGTGCTCTACTGCGAGCGGCTCATGGTCCTCGAGTGGGCGCAGAGCGAGTTCGCCGACAACGTCTATACGGTGGACGGCCGGGTGATCCATCGGCGGGTCGACGAGCAGCGCGGACGCCTGCCGGACCCCGACGCGGAGGAGGAGGCGCCGTTCGTCGCGACGAGCGTGTGGCTCTCGAGCGAGCGCCTCGGGATCACGGCGAAGATCGACTACGTGGAAGGGGAGGGGGGCGAGGTGGTGCCCGTCGAGCGCAAGCGCGGCAAGGCCCCCGGCCTGCCCGGCGGCGCGTACCTGCCCGAGCGCGCGCAGGTGTGCGCGCACGTGTTGTTGCTGCGCGAGCACGGCTATCGCTGCGAGCGCGCGGAGATCTACTTCGCGGGGGACCGGCGCCGGGTCGACATCCCGATCGACGACCGTCTCATCGCGCGCACGCTGGAGGCGGTCCGGGAGGCGCGCGCGCTCGCCGAGTCGGGCGAGCTGCCGCCGCCGCTCGTCGACAACCCGAAGTGCAACGGCTGCTCGCTGAGCTCCATCTGCTTGCCCGACGAGGTCGGGCTGCTGAAACGGCTCGACGGAGACGCCCGCGAGGAGCCGGTCGAGGAGCCCGTGCAGCTCGAGCTCGGGTTGGCGCTCTCGCCGGGCGATACGTGGGGCGCGCTCGAGCGCGATCCGTGGGGCCTCGTCGGGGAGGGCGCGACGCTCGAGGAGGCGCCCGAGGAGCTGCGGCGGCTCGTGCCCGCGCGCGACGATCGGATCCCGCTCTACGTCACGACGCAGGGCGCGCGCATCGCGCTCGACGGCGACCGGCTGCGCGTCGAGTCGGGCGGGGCGACCATCGCCGACGCGCGGCTGCCGAACACGTCGCACGTCGCGCTGTTCGGGCACGCGCAGATCAGCACGCAGGCGCTCGCGGCGCTGTTGGATCGCGACATCCCGGTCGTCTTCTTGTCGAGCGGCGGGTGGCTGCGCGGCCGGACGGTCGGCCACGGCGCGCGCAACGCGGACCTCCGCGTCGCGCAGTACCGGGCGGCCACCGACGAGGTCACCGCGGTGTCGTTGGCGCGCGCGTTCGTCGTCGCGAAGATCCGCAACCAGCGCACCCTGTTGCGGCGCAACGCGTCGCGCGCGGACCATGTCGCGCTCGGTGAGCTCGAGGCGCTCGCCAAGAAGGCCGAGCGCGCGGACTCGGTCGCGTCGTTGCTGGGGTTCGAGGGGACCGCGGCGCGCGTCTACTTCGGGCAGCTCACCACGATGCTCAAGGGGGTGGCGGCGGACGAGTTCGACCTCGAGGGTCGCAACCGTCGCCCGCCGCGCGACCCTGTCAACGCGATGCTCTCCCTCGCGTACGCGATGCTCGCCAAGGACGTCGCGCTCGCGGTGGTCGTCGCGGGCCTCGACCCGCTGCTCGGCTTCTTGCACCGCCCGCGGTATGGCCGGCCCGCGCTCGCGCTCGACCTCATGGAGGAGCTCCGCCCGGTCGTCGCCGACTCGACCGTGATCACCGCCGTCAACACGGGTGTCGTCACGCGAAGCGACTTCGACCTCACCCCCGCGGGATGCAACCTCACCGCGAGCGGCCGCAAGAAGTTTCTCGTCGCGTACGAGCGGCGCATCGACCAGCTCGTCACGCACCCCGTGTTCGGCTACCGCATCAGCTACCGGCGCCTGCTCGAGGTGCAAGCGCGTTTGTTGGGGAGGATGTTGATGGGCGAGATCGAGCATTATCCCGCGTTCCGGGTGCGCTGACATGCGGCACACCTACGTCGTCACCTACGACATCTCCAACCCGGGCCGCCTGCGTCGGATCTTCCGGATCATGCTCGGCTACGGCGAGCACTTGCAGTACAGCGTGTTCCGATGCGAGCTCAACGACCGTGAAGTCGTCGAGCTCCGCGACCGCCTCTCGATGGTCATCCACCACAAACAGGACCAGGTCCTCTTCGTCCAGATCGGCCCCGCCGAGGGCAAATCGCGCGAAGCGTTCACCGCGATCGGACGCCCTTACGAGTACGAGGACCGCCGTGCCATCATCGCCTGACCACCGCGCGAGCGCCCCGGTGGTGCGGATTCCCCAGGACCCGCTCGTGGTGCGCGGGATCATTGACAATCGAGTTGGATTCCGACTACTCCTCTTTCGCCCGTACAAGCTAGAAATGATCCCATGGCTCACCGCTCGCAAACCGCTCCCCAAGTCCCCGAGATCGCAGGGCTCCCCCGGAGCCCCTCTCCGACGACTCCGGTCGTCGGCCCCGTTGAAGGGCCTTCGTGGGCCTGCGCGACACCACGGCGGCTTCCCTCTCCGACGACTCCGGTCGTCGGCCCCGTTGAAGGGACGCTCTGCGGCGCGACAAGACCGTGCGCGTGACTGCTCTCCGACGACTCCGGTCGTCGGCCCCGTTGAAGGGCTGCTGTCTTCATCTGAGTCGTCGTCCATCGCCATCTCTCCGACGACTCCGGTCGTCGGCCCCGTTGAAGGTTGAGGTCGATCGGCCCAAGCATCGGCTCGAGCGAGGCCCTCTCCGACGACTCCGGTCGTCGGCCCCGTTGAAGGGCGCAGTGGGCGATCGACTTCAACCAGACGGGCGACTCTCCGACGACTCCGGTCGTCGGCCCCGATGAAGGGCATACTGGATGGGGAAGCGCCGCGGCAGCGTCGCGCGCGTCTCTCCGACGACTCCGATCGTCGGCCCCGTTGAAGGTTCGGAGTCC
>JBFWYI010000072.1:0-52362 GCA_050186575.1 Sandaracinaceae bacterium
ACTCGGAATCGGACTCGGAATCGGAATCGGAATCGGAATCGGAATCGGAATCGGAGTCGGACACGGAGTCGGAATCGGAGTCGGAATCGGAGTCGGAATCGGAATCGGATTCGGAGTCGGAATCGGAATCGGAGTCGGAGTCGGAATCGGAATCGGAATCGGAATCGGAGTCGGAGTCGGAGTCGGAGTCGGACTCGGAGTCGGAATCGGAGTCGGAATCGGAATCGGAATCGGAATCGGAATCGGATTCGGAATCGGAATCGGACTCGGAATCGGAATCGGACTCGGATTCGGAATCGGACTCGGATTCGGACTCGGAATCGGACTCGGAGTCGGAGTCGGACTCGGACTCGGACTCGGACTCGGACTCGGACTCGGAGACCGCCTCCGGGTCGCTTCCCGACTCGTCGAGGTCTCCCCAGTCCGCGAAGGGATCCGCGCTGGACGCCGTAGAGGGCTCCGCCTCCCTCGGGGTCGGCGGCGGGCGCAGGCTCGCCGTGACGCCGAGCTGCGAGGCGAGGGCGAGGGCGGCTCGGTGATCCGGCTTCGCGCGCAGCGCGTCGCGCACGCGATCCACGGCGTCGCCCTGACGGCCTCCCTCGTACAGCCACGACGCGACCTCGAGGTTCAGGTCGGCGATCAGATCCGCGTCCGGGACCTCCTCGCCCCTCACCGCCGCGAGGCCGGCGTCCACGCACGCGACGGCGGCGTCGAGATCGCGGCGACCTAGCGCGTGCAATCGTCCTTGTCGGAGGTGGAGCCGCGCTCGCGCCTCGCCCATCCACGAATCATCCGTACGCTGCTGGAGCACCTCGAGGATCCGCTCGAACGCGGCCTCGCCCTTCGCGCCGTCCTGTTCGCGGAGGAGGCCAGCGATGCGGCCGAGGTCTTCCTCGATCTCGGGATCCGCCGCCGCCGTCCACTCGGCGAGCAACATCTCGAACGCACGCCTCGGCGCCGCGAGCTCGTGCTCGAGGATGCGCGCCGCCTCGCGCGCCATCGCGCCTCGGACCGCGGGGTGGCTCGCGCGCTCCGCCAACGCGGTCGCCGCGCGGACGAGCGCTTGCAGATCGCCGAGCGTCCGCGCGAGGCGCTCGATCGAGCTGTACACCGCGCCCGCCTGAGGCGCGGCTTCGAACGCCTCGAGGTAGGCGTCGAGCGCCGCGCGCGCCGCGCCGGCTCGCTCGAGCCAGCGCGCGCGCCGATACGCGAGGGCGCGCCGTCCGTGTGGGCCCATCGCGCGCTCGATGAGGCGGTGATATACGCGCTCCGCCGCGTCGACGTCCTTCAGGTCGAGGGCGAGCTGCTCGAACGAGATGAGGAGCTGGCCGCTCCCCGGGATCCGGTCGAGGCCCTCGATCGCGCACGTCAACGCGAGTCGCGGGTCGCGGATCAGCTTCTCCGCGATCTGGATCGCGCGCCGGTAGAGCGGCGCCGCGCGGGCCGGCTCCATGTCCTTCGCCGCCTCGCGCAGCATGTCGACGGCGCGCCGCGCGCGACCCATCGACACCAGCGCGCCCGTCGCCGCGATCAGCGGCTCGTCGTCGTCGGCACCCGGCGTGTACGCCTCGCGGAGGAACGCCTCCGCGCGGTCGAGATCGCCAAACAGCCGCGCGTGTGCGGCGGCGAGGCGGAGGAGCGGCTCCGTGCGCTCTCCCGCCGCCGCGCCCTCCAACGCGAGCGTGAGGGCCGCGAGGAGGCGCTCGTTCTCCCCGGTCTCGGCGTACAGCGTCGCGAGCCGTTCGAGCGCATGCGCGTCGTGCGGATCCTCGGCGAGCACGCGGAGGTGGGTGCGCGCCTCGGCCGCGCGATCGTGGTTCTGCTCGTGCAGCGCGGCGATCTCGCGCAGGTGATCGACGCGCGTCCGGTCGACCTGCGACGCGGCCTGACGCTCGAGCGCGTCACGGCGCAGCTCGTGGACGCTCGACGCATCGGCGAGTCGGCTCGCGAGCTCGCGCAGGACGTCGCCGGCGGGACCGAACGCGTCGGCGGCCCGCACCGCGAGGCGCGCCGCGCGGGCCGCGTCGCGCTCGCCGAGCCGCTCGATCGCTTTGGCGACGGGACGCGAGAGGCGAGGCGTGATCCGCTCGGGCGCGATCGCTCCCTCGACGCTCGCCGCGAGCGCGTCGTCCGTCTCGAGCGACGCGAACGCGCCGAGGCGACCGGCCCACGGCTCGGAGTCGAACGGCGCGATCGCGGCCCACGCGTCGAGGGCCTCGTTCATCACGTCGCGCTCGCCGCTCTCGCGCGCGACGCGGCTCCACGCCTCGAGGATCGGCGGCGCGTCCCCGAACAACGCGCGCACGACCCCGAGCGCGGCGCGGGGTTGCTCCACCGCCTCGAGGTGCCGCGCGACGAGCAAGGCGGATTCCGCGCTCGACGAGTCGGCGACGAGGGCCGCCTCCGCGCAGGAGATCGCCTCCTCGATGCTGCCCGCCAGCTCGAGCTCGAGCGCGAGCGCGGTGAGGACCTGCGCGCGCTCCTGCGGCGGCAATGATACTTGCGCCTCCGAGGCGAGGGCCTCGCGCAAGAGCTCGCGATCGCGGAGGCGGCACGCCGCGCGGCGCAGGCGGATGGAGGCCTCACGGTGCGAGGGCACCTCGTCGAGGATCAGTTGGCACGTGATCGCAGCCTCGCGGAGATCCCGGCGCAGGACGTGCAGCGCCGCGAGCTTGGTGAGCACCCGCAGGCGCTCCGGCTTGTTGTCGATGTGCGCGGCGCGCATCCGCAGCGACGCGGCCTCGTGATACTCGTCGCCCTCGAGCCGCAAGAGGCGCTCGAGCGCGTCCGCCGTGCGCGGCGAGTCGGGATGCGCCTCGAGCGCCTCGCGATAGAGGGCGGAGGCGCGGCGGCGCTGCTCGGGGTCGTCACGATAGTGGTCGGCGAGGACGCGCGAGAGCTCCACGCGCTTGACGCCGATCGACCGCTTCAGCTCGCGCTCGAGCTCCTCGGCGCGCGCGCGGTGTTGCACGCGCACCGCCCCGAGCCGCTCGAGCTGGCGCTTGGGGGCCGGCGAGTCCGCGTCGATCGCGGCGAGGCGCTCCCATGCCCACGCCGCGCGGAGCGGCGCATCGAGCGCGTCCTCGGCGAGCCGCGCCAGCTCCTCGAGCATCGCGGCCTGCGGCTTCGCGCCGCTCCAGCGACCGCGCAGGAGCGCGCGCTCGAGCGCGTCGGCGAGCATCCGATCGTCGTTGCGCGCGGTCGCGGTGTCGCGAAGCGCAGCGAGGTTTGCGTCGTCCTCCGGGTCGTGCTCGAGCGCGCGCGTTCGGAGCTCGGCCTCCCAGGAGCCATCGCCCGGGAGATCGAGCCGCGCCTCGGCCGCGCGCACCAACCACGGCGCACGCGACTCCTCCGGCGCCGCCGCGGCCATCTCCTCGAGGAGGATCGCGCGCTCGAGCGTCGCGCCGGCCGCCGCGAGGTCCGCGTCGAGCGGCTCGTAGAGGACCTCGAGCGTGGGCTCGCGATCGAACGCGCGGGTGAGGAGGCCCGCGGCGAGCGCCGGTCGATCCGCCATCTCCGCCTGCTCCGCCGCCGCGAGGAGGAGGGCGCGCCGCGAGTCGGGATCGCTCGTGCGCCGAACCGCGTCGGCCCGCACCGCGATCGCCGCCTCCACGAGGCCGTTCGCGGCGAGCTCGTTCGCGTACGCGTCCGCGAGATCCGGGCGGCTCGGCTCGAGCTCGCGCGCGACCGCGATCAGCGACAGGGCGCGCGCCGGGTCGCTGGCGCGGCATCGGTTCGCCGCGTCGAGCGCCGCCTCGGCCGCGTCCTCGGTGCGCCCGAGCTCCCACCAGAGGTGGACGGCGAGGCACGCGGGGGAGGGGTTCTCGGGATCCGCCTCGCTCGCGGCGCGCGCCGCGCCCAGCGCCTCGGACAACTTACCGAGCCTTCGACAGAGTAGCGCGTAGCGCTGATACGCCTCGGAGCGCGCGGCGCCGCCGGCCGTGATGCTGACCGACGCGCGCGCGTACGCGACCGCGAGGTCGGCCTGCCCCGTCGCGGCGCACCGGTCTGCCGCGAGGTGGAGCGCTCCGACGTCCTCGCGGTCCGCAGCCGCGGCTTCGCGGTAGGCGCGCGCGGCCTCCTCGATCGCGCCGTAGCGTTCCTCCCACGCTGCGCCGAAGCGCTTCCACGCGTGGCTGCGCTGCGCGCCCGGCGCGTCCGCCTGCTCGAGGCTCGCGATCTCGCGCTCGAGCGCGTCGAGCGGATCGTCGAGCGTCGCGATCGGATCGGGGAAGCTCGGGAGCTCGACGTCGATCGTCGCCGGCTCGTCGCCGTCCGCTGCGGCGAGCCCCGGGTCGAGCTGGACTCGGGGGAGCTTCACCGGCGGCAGCGACGAGACGGGGCCGAGCATCGAGCCGAGCGGCGGGGTGTGGCGGGTCGGCGCGGTGACCGGGATCTGCGAGTGACGCGGCGGCGGAGGGGGGGCCGCGTCGGGCGAGACGATGCGCGCGAGCCCCGCCCGGACGAGCGCGGCGATCCGCGGCGCGGCGGCGGGCTCGCTCATGAGGAGGTTCGCGACCCGCGGGCGCTCCGCCTGATCGAAGCGGGACCAGCGCCGCGCGCGATCGGCGTGGGCGCTCTCGAGCCACTCGAGGCGATGGTCCGCCGAGGCTCCGACGATGCCGGCGTCCTCGATCGCGGCGCGCCTCTCCAGCGCGTCGAGCAGGAGGCTCACCAGGCTCACCGCTCCGTCCGTGCGCGCGGGCTGCGCCATCGCCATCAGCGGCTCGAGCTCGCGACCCTCGGCGGCGGCCCGCGCCATGCCCCGGACCAAGCGGTCGAGCCAGAGCCCGCGGCGGACGTCGGACAGCGCTGGAGCACCCAAGAGACGTTGACGTAGGATCACGTCCTCGATCGGCACCCCCTCGCTCCGCGCGCGCTGCACGCAACGCTCGAGCGGACCCGCCGCGATCCGCCCCGAGTCGCGGAGGAACGCGACGAGATCTCCGTCCCCCTCGGCCGGCCGCACGTCGGCCACCTGGCCGCGCGCCAGCACCATCTGCCGACCGCCGACCACGACGGTCCCGTCCGCGCCGCGCTCCGCGAGCCCCAACAGGAACAGTGCGATCGGGCTCGGGGACAGGGCCCGAGAAGTCATCGCGCGACCTTACCAGCTCCGACGCGGGAGCGGAGACAGAGAGGGGTGCGCCCTACGGCTCCGAGCCGACCGCGGGGACGTCCTCCGGAGGCGGTCCCTGCATGTCGCGCGGAGGGGGTAGCGCGCCCTCGTCCGTGGGCGGTGCGCTCGAGCCGCCGGTCCCCTCGGTGCCGGAGCCGCCCGTGCCGGAGCCGCCCGTGCCGGAGCCGCCCGTGCCGGAGCCGCCCGTGCCGGAGCCGCCCGTGCCGGAGCTCCCGGACCCTTCGTTCTCGGATCCGCCCGAGCCTTCGGAGCCACCGCCGGAGCCGAGCTGACGGCGGAGCTCATCGACGTGCTGGCGCGCCGTGGCTGCGCGCGGGCCGCTCGGCAAGCGCTCGAGGTAGCGCTCGTACGCGGTCAATGCGTCTTGTGATCGTCCGAGGCGCTGATACGCCGCGCCGAGCCCGATGTACGCCTCGGCGTAGCCTTGCTGAGCCGCCTGCCGAAACTTCGTCACCGCGCCAGCCGGGTTGCCCTGCTCGAGCGCGACGTAGCCGAGCCCGGTGAGCGCCTCGGAGCCGCTCGGGCGGACGGTGCGCGCCGCTTCGTAGAACTCGCCCGCGCGCGCGGCGTTGCCGCGGTCGACCTGCTCGTCGCCCATGCGGACGTACCAGCTGTAGTCGCGCCCCGCCGGGACGGGTCCGCCGCGATCGGGGGTCGCCACGGGATCGCGGCGTCCGCCGCCTCCGCCCGAGCCGCCTCCGTTGCCGCCGCCGTTGTCGTTGCCGCTCGGCGTCTCCACCGGCGGGGGCGTCGGATCCGTCGAGGAGGGCGTGGTGTCCTCCGCGCCGATCCCGCCGTCGCCGACCTCGACGGTCGGTGGCGCGGGCGGGATCCCCTGGTCGATCGCGTCGCGCAGCGCGGTGGCGCGAGGATGACGCGCGGTCCGCCGGAGGACCGCCTCCAGCTGCGAGCGCGCTCCCGCGATGTCGCGCGCGACGAGGAGGGCGCGGGCGTACAAGAGGCGAGCGCGGATCATCGAGGGATCCTCGCCGACCGCCTCCTCCGCGAGGTCGCGCGCCCCACCGAGCGAGCCCGCCTCGGCCGCGGTGAGGAGCGCCTGGACCCGCAGCGTCTCCGCGCTCCGCGCCGAGTTCAGGGTGAGCGCCCGTTCGAAGCGGGATCGTCCGCGAGTCGTATCACCGGTGAGGCGAAGCGCGTCGGCGAGCGCGACCTCGGCCTCGGCGCTGCCTCCGCCGTATCGGACCGCATCCTCGGCGCGCGCGAGCGCGGTCTCCGCGTGGCGGCGCTCCTCGCGCCGTACCGCCGCGGCCTCGCCGCCGAGCGCGGGGTCTCGACCTGCCCGAGCCTCGAGGTCGTCGGCGTCGAAGTGGAGCGCCTGCGCCCACGTGGCGTGCGCGCGCGAGAGCCGGGTGAGCACCTCGGGATCGTGCTCGGCATGCGCGAGCGCCTGCGTGTACTCGCTGACCGCGCGCTCGTACCCGGAGATCGTATCTTCCGCGATCGCCTCGTCGCCGGCCGCGTTGTGCGGGTCGACCGGGCTGACCGGCGTCTCGACCAGGCCGAGCAGCGGCGCGATCTGCGGCCAGCCGAGCGCGACGCTCACCGCGAGCACCAGCACCACCACGAGGGCGACCCAGAGGCCGCTCAGCGACCGCGCGCGCGGTGGCGCGACGGGCTCCTCGGCGTCGAGATAGAGACCTTTACCGCCTTGCGGAGGCGCGCTGGGCGGGGCCGGACCGGACGACATCGTCGCGGGTCCGAGGTCCGCGATGGGCGCCGGAGTGGGGGCCGCATGCGCGCGGGGCGCGGGGGCGGGCGGCGAGCTGTGGGGGAGGCTCGGGGGGCGCGGTCCACCACCCGGTCGCAGCGAGCGCGGTGGGCTCAGCCGGGGAGGAGGCGCGGGGGCGCGCTCGGGGAGGGTCGGCGGATCCTCGTCCGCCCCGGGGTTCGAGTGCCCGCCGAGCAGAGTGTCCTTCCGACTCGGCTTCGGCCGCGGAGGAGGGCGCGGTATCGGGTTCGAGTCGGGGATCGTGGCATCACCCGGGATCCCTCCCGGCGGTCTCGGGGGAAGCGGGGGCGCGGCGGCCATCCCGGGGCTCGTCCCGCGCCGCTCGCGGCCCGTATGATCGATCCCGATGTCCGTGTCCGCGGTGGCTGCGGCGAAGAACGTGGCGAGCTCGGCGATGTCCCCGAGGCGCTTGTACTCCTCGTCGCCCCGCGCGATGAGGTCGACCTCCGAGAGCTGGCCCGCCGTGATGAGGCGCTGGAGCTCCTTCAGCGAGCTGAGCGTGCGGACGGTGCCGTCGCCCGATCGCACCTTCCAGTGACGCGGACCGGCGTCGGCGTCAGGTCGGAAGACCTTGAAGAGGTGACCGCAGTTCGTGCACTTGACGGTGGTCCCTCGCTCGGAGACGAGTGTTTCGTCGAACTCGTACTCCGTACCGCAGCGTTCGCACGTGACGTCCATGGGGCTCGGAGCGGCGAGAGTACCTGAGAGGACAAGAGGGGGGACAACCAACCGGCCCGGTCCGGCGGCCCGGAGTATTTCCGACGCTCGCGGCTCGCGCCAGCGGAGCGCGCGCGCGCGGGCCCGGAGCGCAACGAAACATGCGATGATTCACGTGAGGTGATCGGGCCACGAACGCGCGAGCGCGGCGGCGAGGGCGGGGCTCGCGGATCGCGCCCACAGCTCGGCCCGCGCCGGCGCGAGGCGCTCCCGGCGCGGGGTGGGCTTGCCGAGGCGCACTCGGAGCTCGCACGCGACCACCCGCCCGAATGCGTCGCCTACCCCGATCGTGAGCCTCCCCGGGTCGCTGAGCGCCTCCCGGAGCGCGTCGGGGTGCGCGGCGAGCCGCTCTCCCTCGCGCGTGGCCCCCTCGCTCACCCGCGTCTCGACCACGAGGAGCGCCGCGTCGATCCCCCGCGCCGCGAGCTCGTCCCTCAGGCGCGTGGCAAGCTCGCTTGCTCCCTCGCCGAGCACGGCGATCGCGGGCGAGCGCCAGCGCACCGGCTCACCCTCGTTCGGCGCGGGGCGCGCCAGCGGGACGCGCATCGGCTACTCGGGGCGCTCGACCGCGAGGCCGTCGGCCTCCCAGTGGAGGAACCCGCCGGTGAGGAACGCGACGTCCACCCCGACCTCGCGGAGCTTGTGCGCGGCGTCCTTCGCCTCGTCGGTGGTGCGGCTGTAGAGGACCCGCACGCGGCCGTCGCTCGCCTTGAGCTCCGACGCGCGCTTCGTCACGTCCTCGAGCGGCACGTGCGCGGCGCCCGGGATGCGAGTGCGCCCGTACGACTGCGCGTCGCGGATGTCGACCGCCACCGCGCGCCGCTGCGTCAACAGCTGCGCGAGATCGGCCGGCGACAGCTCGCCCGCCTCGGCCGGCAAGAACGGTTGCACCATCTCGAGGATGGTCGCCTTGGGCAGGACGCCCATCTGGGCGTTCGCGACCTGGCCCTCCGCGATCACCACGAGCATCGGGATCGACTGCACTCGGAACGCCTGCGCGACTCCGGGGCTGCGATCGACATCGATCTTGACGACCTTGAGCTTGCCCTCGAGCTCGCGGGCGACCTCCTCGACGATCGGTGACAGCTGCTTACACGGCTGGCACCAGTCGGCGTAGAGATCGATGAGGACGGGGAGCTCCGAGCGGAGCACCTCGGTTTCGAACGTCGCGTCGGTGACGGAGTGGACGGTCACGCGGCGGATCTAATGCGCCTGTCGACCGGGGGCAATCGTCTCATTGCGGTGCGGGGACGCCGCCGATCGGACCGCCCCTCTCCCATCCCACGAACGCGGGATCGCCGGGGATACGCCCGCTCGCGTCCCGCTCCACGCGCCAGACGATGCGCTCCTCGGTGCCTGGGGTCGTGTGGATCCGCAGCTCGGGATCGATGATCACCGCCTCGTGGTGCCCGGGGATCTCGGCGAGCATCCGCAGGCACTCCGGCGGGCCGAGGATGAAGCACGCGGTGGAGAGCGCGTCCGCGTACACCCCCTCGTCGGCGAGCAGCGTGACCTGGATGCTGCGCCGCGACGGCAACCCGGTGTGCAGATCGATGATGTGATGCCAGTGCGTACCGGAGTCGTCCACGAACGCGTGCTCGTAGTCGCCGCTCGTCGAGATCGATCCGCCGCTCGACTCGAGGAAGCCGATGTAGGTCGCGGGATCGCGCGGGTGCTGGATCCCGACGCGCCACGGGCGATCGCCGCGCATCCCGTGGACCTGCACCTGGCCGCCGCCGAACAGCATGAAGCTGTCGGCGCCGCCGTGCTCCAGGATCGCGCCCGCCCGATCGAGCGCGTAGCCCTTCGCGATCCCACCCGTGCCGACCGCCATCCCGGCGCGCGCGAGGCGACCGGTGTGCGCGTCGGGGTCGAGCTGGATCTGCTCCCATCCGACGAGGCGCAGACGGTCGCGCACCTCGCGGGTCGAGGGCACCTGGGGATCGTCGGGGTCGAACGAGTAGAGGCCTCGCAGGGCCGCCCACGAGACGTCGAACGCGCCGCCGCTCCACCGCGACACGTCGAGCCCCGCCTCCAGCACCGCCATCGAGTCGGGTCCGAGCGGCACCGCGGCGCGTCCGGCGCGCGCGTTCAGCGTCCCGATCTCGCTGTCGTCGCGCCACTCGCTGAGCACCGTCTCGAGCCGATCGATCTCGTCGAGCGCGCGATAGATCAGCGGCTCCGCCTGCTCTTCGGGCATGCCGAGCACGGTGACCTGGAACACCGTGCCCATGATCGGGCGGCTGCGCTGGACCAGGATCGGCTCGGCGGGAGCGGTCGGAGGCTCGGGCTCGGGCGGTGGGCTCGGGATCTCGACCGGCTGGAGCTCCTGCTCGTTCGACGACGAGCCGGAGCAGCCGACGAGCGCGATCGCGATCGCCACCAAGACGGACGAGACGCGCGCGCTCATGGGAATCGCGCTTGTGCGCCGCCGGAGAAGTCACCCCAGACGCCGAATGAACGAAGGAAAAGAATGTTGACTCCGATCTGCGCGTAGAGGCCGAGCCATCGGATGATGTCGACCTGGACGCCGAACTCCCCGCGGACTCCGACGTCGACCGGGCTCCAGTCGAAGTCGCGCGTGCTGAGCGCGCCGGCCTGCGTCGCGTCGAGGATCACGCGCGCCCCGAGGAACAGCTTCACGACGTCGCGCGGCATGAGGAGGCTGCGAATCCCGAGGCCGAACACGAGCTGCGCGTTCTCGGTGGGCTCGGTCGGCGCGAACCCGAAGCGACCGAGCGCGGTGATCTCGAGGTCGTCCGTGATCCCGAACGAGAGATCCGCGTCGATGAAGCCCGAGCCCAGGAAGTAACAGAACGTGCGCTCCGGCCGGTCGCAGGGCGGTCCGCTCCCGTAGCGGAGGCCGAAGAACGCGGGGAACCCGACGCCGACTCGGATGCCGACCTGGTAGAGGTGCGAGAGCTCGGCCGGCTCGTCGTCCGGAAGGTCGGGCGGGGGCGCCTCGGCGCGGTCCTCCGCCTCCATCGCCTCCTGCTCGCGGCGCAGCTCGGCCTGCCGATCGTCGATCGTGACGCTCGTCGTCGCTTCGGTCGGCACCTCGCCCTCGGGGGAGTCGCCGTCGTCGGGCTCCGCCTCGTCGAGAGGCATCTCCTCGTCCTCGGTCACTCCGTCGTCCTGCGCCTGCGCGCCCATCGCGGGCGCGAGGCACACGAGCCAGGCCAGCCACGCCGGGTGGAGTCGGTCGCGTCGCATCGCGCCGAGCATACCTCAGCTCGCCGGCCGGACCGGGCGTCCCACGACGCGATGTGGTGCGCTCGTCCAGCCTGCTACGTTTCGGCCGTGCTCCGCCCCGGCATCCCCGCGACGTTCGTCACGCTGGCCACCGCGCTCCTCCTCGCCGCGCTCGCGCCGAGCGCGACGCGGGCGCTCGGGGAGTCTACGCGGTTTGCGATGCGCACCGTGGCGTACGACGGCGGCCATCCCCGGCCGCGCGAGAGCGCGCCGCGCCGCCTGAGCTGGGAGGTCCGCAAGCGGACGAGCATCGAGGTCGATCCGGATCCCGGCACCGTGCGCCTCGACGATCCGAGCATCTTCGGCAGCCCGTTCCTCTATTGGACCGGCGACGCGGCGTTCTCCCCGCTGTCCGACGCCGAGCTCGCGGGGCTCCGGCGCTTCGTGCGCTTCGGGGGGTTCGTGCTGATCGACGACGCGGAGCCGTCCGAGGGCGGGTTCGATCGTTCGGTGCGCCGCGAGCTCACGCGCGCGTTCGCGGATCGGCCGCTCCACGAGCTCGCGAACACGCACACCGTGTTCCGATCCTTCTATCTGCTCTCGCGTCCCGAGGGCCGCGTGGACGGGCCGGAGCACATGGAGGCGATCGAGCTCGGCGATCGGGTGGCGGTGCTCTACAGCCGACACGATCTCGGCGGCGCGTGGGCGCGCGACAACCTCGGGAGCTGGGAGCACGCGGTGACCCCCGGCGGCGAGGAGCAGCGCGAGCGCGCGATCCGGCTCGGGGTGAACGTCGTGATGTACGCGTTCTGCCTCGACTACAAGGACGACCAGGTGCACGCGCCGTTCATCATGCGGCGCCGCGCCGGCGGACCGTGATCGCGCGTGTGGAGCGGGCTCACGTTCGGGATCCCGGGCGGCGCGATCACCGCGGTCGCGCTCGCGATCGTGCTCGCGTTCCTCGTGGTGCGCGACGTGCGGGCGCTCGGCTCGGAGCGGCGCGCCTCGCGGCGGCGTGCGTTGGCGGCGTTTCGGATCGTGACCGCGGCGTTCGCGTGGCTCGTCGCATCGCAACCGAAGTGGACGGTCCAACGCTTCGAGGACGCGAGCGGACGCGTGGCCGTGCTCGTCGACGCGTCGCGCAGCATGCAGCTGCCTCACAACGGCGCGGGCGGGATGGCGAGCCGGGCGGAGCGGGCGGAGCGGCTGCTCGCGCGCTGGGCGGACGCGCCGGGCGCGCCGGTCGCCGCGTACACGTTCGGCTCGGCGCTGCGTCCCGCGAGCCTCGACGAGCTCGCGCAGGGTCTCGAGCCGAACGCCGATGAGAGCCGGCTCGGCGCCGCGATCGATCGGCTGCTCCGCGAGGACCCCGAGCTCGGCGCGGTGGTGGTGGTGAGCGACGGCGCGGATCGATCGTCGTTCGACACCTCGCGCCTCGAGACGGACGGAGTCCGCGTGCACACGGTGGCGCTCGCCGAGGACGAGCTGCGCGACGACTCGATCGCGGAGGTGAGCGCGGATCCGATCGGGTTCCTGCGTCGGACCGCGCGCGTGCGCGTGGTGGTGCGCGCGCTCGGCGGCGGGGGAGGGCTCGTGCCGGTGACGCTCCACCGCGGCGACGAGGTGGAGCGCGAGGTGATGGCCGACGTCCCGCCCGGCGGGGAGGCGGTGGTCGAGCTCCAGTTCACCCCGCGTCGGCTCGGGCGCGCCGTCTATCGCGTCAGCATCCCGCGCGCGAGCGACGACGCGGTGCCCGAGAACAACGAGCGCGCGTTCCTCGTGCGGGTCACGCGCGACAAGCTCCGTGTCTTGCTCGTGGCCGGACAGCCGAGCTGGGATCAACGTTTCTTGCGATCGTTCCTCAAGCGCGATCCCGCGACCGACCTCATCTCGTTCTTCATCCTCCGCAACACCACCGACATGACGATGGCGGGGCCCGACGAGCTCGCGCTGATCCCGTTCCCCACCGACGAGCTGTTCAACGAGCACCTGGGCAGCTTCGACCTCGTGATCCTCCAGAACTTCGAGTACGGGCCCTACCAGATGGCGTCGTACCTACCGCGGATCCGCGACTACGTGATCCGCGGCGGATCGTTCGCGATGATCGGCGGCCCGCTCTCGTTCCACTCCGGCGGCTACGCGGACACCCCCATCGCGGAGATCCTCCCCGTCGAGCTCCCGCCGCGCCAGAGCCCGCCGAGCTCGGTGGTGGTCGAGGGCGACTTCGCACCGCGCATCGCGCCGGGGATGGAGCATCACCCCTTGCTCGGTCTCGTCCCGGACCGGAGCCAGAACCTCGCCGCGTGGGGCCGCCTCGCCGACCTCTCGGGGATCAACGTCGTCGCGCGCGTGCGCCCGTCTGCGGCGGTGCTGCTCGAGCACCCGAGCGCGCGCATGGCGAGCGGCGGCGCCCACCCGGTGCTCGTGCTCGGCACGGCGGGGGAGGGCCGCACGCTCGCGTTCACCACCGACACGAGCTGGCGCTGGGGGATCACGACGGGCGGGCTCACCGGCGACGCATCGGCGTACGAGACGTTCTGGGATCGCGCGGTCCGCTGGCTCACCCGCGATCCGATGCTCGAGCCCGCGCGCGTCACGACCGATCGCGAGCGCTATGGGCCGGGCAGCCGCGCGCGCGTCGACGCGGTGCTGCGTGACCAACGCTACGCGCCGCACGCGCACCAGCCGAGCGTCATCACGCTCGAAGACTCGGCGGAGAACGAGCTCGCGCGCTGGGAGGGCGAGACGGACCGCGAAGGAGAAGCGCACACGACATTGACGCTCCCGGATCGGCCCGGCGCCTACCGCGTGCGCGCGAGCGTCGTGGGGCAGCCGACGAGCGCCGAGGAGTGGCTGGTGGTGGAGGCGGGCGGCGACGAGCTCGCCGATCCCCGCGCCGATCCGGGGCTCCTCGAGCGGGTAGCGGAGCGCACGGGCGGCCGCTTCATCGATCGCCCCGAGGACGCGCCCGCGCTCCGCGACTTCGAGGCGAGCCGCCGTCGCTCCGCCGGCGCCGAGGAGCACGCGCCGTTCAACGGCTGGCCGGCCGTGGTCGCGCTGATCGCGGTCCTCGGCGCGGAGTGGATGCTGCGCCGCCGCTGGGGTCGGCGATAACGGATTCGATCCGTTGCCCTTGCCCGCGGATCGCGTCTGCCTGGCGCGGGATTCGCTCCTGCTCGAGGGCAAGGGGTCGTTACGGCCGGCCCTTCGCGCGGTCCGCACTCACGGCGCGCCCATCCCGTACGCGCGCGAGTCGAGCACCACGCACTCGTCCTCGCACCGCCACTCCGCTTCGAACCCGCACCCCCGGCTCACCCAGCGGTGCTCCTCCTCGGTGCGTCGTTCGACGTCGACGTAGCGCCGATCGCAGCGGAACTCGTGACCGTGCGCCGCCTGGACGCGCGCGATGGCCTGGCCCCCGCACCCGAGCGCGCATGCGACGAGCGCAACGGTGACGACGCGCCGGATCACCATCGACATCGCGACGACTCGAGCACGACGCTCAGAACTGGACCGAGAGGCCGAGCGGGCTGGGTCGGACCGCGGCGCTCGGGGAGGTGGGCACGCTCTCCGACAGCTCGCCGTCGACCGGCTCGCCGTCCTCTTCGCGGTGCTCCGCCTCGAGGCGGCTCCGGAGCTCCTGGTACGCGGACCAGCGCTGCTCCTCCGACGAGCTGCTCGCGAGCGCGATGATCCCGCTGACGATCGACACGCCCGCGCCGATGAGCACGAAGTAGTCGAGCGGATCGGAGATCTCGAAGTCGTTCGGCGCGAGGTAGATCGGCACGATGGCGACGCCCGCCGACATGTTGAGCGACGCGTCCACGATCCGTGCGATGAGCGCCTGCTCGGCGAGCGACGACAGCGCCTCCTCGCCGAACCGGAGCCGCGCCTCGACCTCGCGCTCGTCCGTCATCGGCATGTGCTGGTACGTGATCGCGGCGCCCGACGCGTCGGGCGTCAGCGCGAGATCGAGAACGCCCCGCGCGGCCGCCGCGCCGCCGTAGACGTAGAGGTAGATGTTCATCGGCTCCGCCGCGAACGCGCCGAGCGTCACCGAGAGGCCGCCGGTCAGCATCGAGAGAACCGCGTTGACGATGTTCCCGCCGCCTCGCGCGGCGAGGGATCGGAGGCTCGCGTCCAGCGCGCGAAGGCGCGTGGTGACGCGCGACGGGATGCGGACGGTCGGCGCATCCGGCATCGGCTCGGTCAGCTCGGGCGTCGGCAGCGGATAGTCCACCTCGCCGTCGTCCGCGTGCGCGCCGGGCGGCTCGGGCACCGTGAGCTCGTCCACCGGCGTCCCCTCGACGGTCGACTGGTCCTCGTCGAGCGGTACGCGGTGCGCGGAGCCGTCTGGGCTCTCCAGCGTCCGCCCGAGCCCCTGCGCGCTGGCGACTTGCACGAAGCCGACCGCCGGGGACGCGACCAAGAGCGCGAGGAGCCCGGCGGCGCGACGGGGGAACATGACGGAAAGGGTACCGCGGTTCGCGCGGCCGCGCCGCATCGCTGCGCGCATCGAGGCGTGCACGGGGCGATCCGCGTACTACCATCCGCCGCGCCCGGGCACGTCGCTCGGCGAAAGGCGGAGGTCCGTGGAGCGAGATCCCAGCCAAGGTGCGACCAAGCCGGCGGACGTGTTCGTCCACGAGAAGGGGCTCTGCGAGAGCGAAGACGTCGGCGCCGGCACTCGCGTCTGGGCGTTCGCCCACGTGATGCGCGGCGCGAAGGTCGGCGAGCGCTGCAACGTCGGCGGTCACGCGTTCGTCGAGGCGGGCGCGGTGGTCGGCGACCGCGTGACGATCAAGAACGGCGTGATGATCTGGGACAAGGTCGTGGTCGAGGACGACGTGTTCCTCGGGCCCGCGATGATCTTCACGAACGACATGAACCCGCGCGCCGCGTTCAAGAAGGATGCGAGTGAGTTTCTCCCGACCCGCGTGGGCCGCGGCGCGTCGATCGGCGCCAACGCGACCATCGTGTGCGGGACGACGATCGGCACGAACGCGTTCGTCGCCGCCGGCGCGGTCGTCATCCGCGACGTGCCGCCTCACGCGGTGGTGGCGGGCAACCCGGCTGAGCGGATCGCCTGGATGTGCGAGTGTGGCGGTCGCCTCGAGGGCGAGCTGTCGTGCGCGGACTGCGGGCGCCGCTACGTGACGCGCGGCGACGGTCTCGAGCTGGCGCGCTGAAGGCTCCCCGATGTCCGCGAGCGCCACGGGCGAGCCGCTTCCCGCGTCCGATCCGGCGCGCGGGGCGACGTCCCTGTTGATCGCGCTCGCCGTCCTGCTCCTCGCCGGGATGACGGTGGCGGTCCCGTTCGCGCGCAACACGTGGATCTACCGCGACGGTCGCTTCTACGTGAACGTCAACGAGAATATCCTCGAGCGAGGCTCGCTCGAGGATCCCTTCGCTCACAGCTGGTACAACGGGACGCTCGGCTGGAATCGGCAGCTCCCCGCCGACTTCAGCAACCTCGCGCTCGGCGCGCACGGCGAGCACTACCACTTCCGGCCCTGGCTCCTGCCCATCCTGTCGACCCCGCTCTATTGGGCGTTCGGCCTCGTCGGTGTGCTCCTGTTCAACGTCCTCTGCTTCGGGATCGCTGCGTTCGGAATCGAGCGCTTCGCGCGGCACTTCGTCCCCGGCAGCCCCTCCGCGCTGGCCGCGCTCGCGGTGCTCCTCGCGATGGGCCCCCGCGCGCGCGCCTACGACTACAGCGTCGACGTCCTTTTGATCGCGCTCGTCGCGCTCGCGTGCGCCGCGTTGGTGACCCGGCGTGGCGTGGTCGCAGGGCTCCTGATCGGCGGCGCGGTGCTCATCAAGCCACCGAACATCCTCTTGATCCTCCCGTGCGCCGCGTTGATGTGGGAGCAAAAGGACCTGCGCACGCTCGGCCGCGCGGTGCTCGGCGGCGCGATCGCGCTCGGCCTCGGCGCGGTCGCGAACACCATCATGTTCGGGCGTCCGTGGTGGTTCGGGTATAGCCGCGTGCTCGTGGTGGTCGACGGCGTGCAGACGGTGGCGAGCGACGCCGACGCGTTCACCACCGACCCGATGCTCGGCCTGATCGACATGTGGGGCGGAGAGTGGGGCGTGATCCGACGCTGGGGCGCGTTCGCGATCGGGCTGATCGGGGCGGGCGCGCTAGTGCGGTCGAGGCCGCGCTATACGATCGCAACGGTCGTTACGCTCGTGGGGCTGTTCCTCCTGTTCAGCCGTTTCCCGTGGCGCTTCGATCGGTTCCTGTTCGGCGCGTTCGTCGTCGCATCCCCGCTCGTGGCGGTGGGCCTCCGCACGATGGGCGCGCTCACTCTGCGCGCGCTCCGCGCCATCCCGCGGGTGCGCGTTCGGCTGCGGCCCGCGGCGCTCCTCGCCGCGTTCGTCGCCGTGTTCGCCGGGCTCGCGAGCTTCGGCACCCAACCCTCGCTCGCCGGTCGACTCTTCGAAGGGCGCACGCCGGTCGACGCCGCGTACGTCATCGGCGCAAGCCAGCTCGGCCGCTCAGGCGCGCTCGACCTCAGCGAGGCTCCGCTCGGCGCCGCGCAGCAGCACGGCGAGTCGAGCATCCTCACGCGCAGCCGATTCGGGTTTCCGGTCGCGCGCGCGCCGCTCCCCGCCGTGCTCGCGGGCGGCCTCGCGTTCGCGATTGGCGGTCCGATCGGGATGCTCCTCCTCCACCTCGCGCTCGGCGCGCTCGCCGTCTACTTCGCGGCCGCGCTGGGCGCGCGAGCTGCGCCGCCGTGGCTCGCCGCGGTGCTCGCCGCGGGCGTGAGCCTCGCGCCGCCGCTCGCCAGCTCGATCGTGGCGGGCGGTCCGGGCCTCTTCGCGGCCGCGCTCGTGTTGGGCGGTGGGCACGCGCTGATGCGCCGTCGGTTCGTGGGCGCCGCGATCGCGCTCGGGCTGGGCGCGTTCTGCGCGGACGCGCTCCTCCCCGTCGCGCTCGCCGCCGTCCTGGCCGCCGGGTATCGAGCGCATCGTCGGGGAGGGCGTCAGGTTCTATTGCACGATACGAGGGCCCCCGCGCTCGCGACCGCGATCACGCTCGCCGTCTACGGCCTCGGCGCCCTCGCGTGGATCGGTCGGCCGTTCGCGTCGCCCGACGACTTCGTCCTCCTCGCGCCGGGCGGCGATCCCGTCGAGATCGCGCGCGCGTCGTTCTTCGCCGTCCTCGACGCGGCGGCTCGGGCTCCCGGTCCGGATCGTGCGGGCCTCGTGCTCGTCGCGCTCGCGCCGTTCGGCCTCGTGGCGGCGCGACGGCGCGCGCTCCTCACGATCTTCTTGCTCGCCAGTGCGCTCGGCTGCCTCGTCCCGGGCGGGTTCGTCTCGGGCGGACACCTCGACGAGAGCGCGCTGCTCCTCGGCGGCGCCCTCGCTTCGATCGCGCTCGGCGCGCTCGCCCGTCCGCTCCGCCGCGCGCTCCGCGACGCGACACCGAAGCACGCGTGGGTCCTCGTCGGCGCCGTGGCGGTCGGCCTGCTCGCGGTCGGCGCGATCTCGCGCGGCTCGGCGCGCTCGGAGCCGCTGCGCCTCGCGAGCCCGCTCGGGGTGCGCGAGGCGGAGGTCTGGCTCGGCGACGACGTGCCCTGCGACTTCCTCGCGTGGGAGCTGATGAGCTGGGAGTGCGCGACGATCGACGGCGGCGGAGAGAACCGCACCGGGCTGCGCCTGCCCGACGGGGTGCGCGTCGGCGGTCGGCCGAGGACGATGTTGCTCGTCCCCACGGCGGCGCGACGTCCGAGCGCGCCGCGTCGGCTCCGCTGGCAGCTCGAGGCGGGGCCCACGTTCGTGCTGCGTACCGCTCCCGCGGATGGACCGTACGATCGCGACGCGGCGATGGTGCTGCGGATCGACGGCGAGGAGCGCGCGCGCTTCCAAGTGCCGCGCGGAGTGGCCCGGGTGGAGGAGCGGCGCTTCGACACGCGCGCGCTCGAGGGCAGGGTGCTCGTCGAGATCGAGATGCGCCCGATCGGTCGCGGCAGCTCGGCCGCGGTCGGCGTGGACGGCGGCTTCATCGACCGCAGCGTCGCGGAGGGCAGATGAGCGCGAGATCGGTCTTCATGATCCCGGTGTTCAACCAAGTGCGCGAGCTGCCCTGGCTCATGCGGGAGCTCGAGGGACCCCTCGCGTGCGACGAGGTGGTCTTCGTCAACAACGGTTCCTCGGACGGATCCGAGGTGCTCATGCGCGAGAGCGGTCGGCCGGTGCTCGAGGTCCGCGAGAACCGCGGCATCGGGTATGCCTTCCAGATCGCGACGCGCTGGGCGATGGCGCGTGGCTTCGACGTGTTCGGCGTGATCGCGGGCAACGGCAAGATGCTCCCGAGCGAGATGCCGCGCGTGCTCGATCCGATCGCGCGGGGCGAGGCCGACTTCGTGTGGGGGAGCCGCTTCCTCGAGGGCGGCGACTCGCCGAACCTCCCCGCGTTCCGGCGCGGGGCGATCCCGATGGTGAACCGATTCGTCCAGCTCACCACCGGCCATCGGATCACCGACGCGACGTGCGGCTACGCGGCGTATCGCCTCTCGCTGTTCGAGCGCGCCCGCTTTGACTGGGAGGCCGACTGGCTCCGCACCTACGGCTTCGAGTACTACCTCCGCGCGCAGGTCCTCCTCGACGGAGGCGTCCGCTGGCGAGAGGTCCCGATCACGATGCGCTACCCCGAGAGCGGGCCGTACTCGAAGATCCGACCGTTCGTCGGGTGGTACGCGATGCTGCGACCGTGGGTCGTCGCCTCCATCGATCGACGGGGCTTCGCGCCGTCCTCCGCGGAGCTTGCCTGAGCGAGCGCGCCCCCGTACAACGCGCCGCATGACGATCGGGGTCGCCATCGTGGGCGCGGGGCGTTGGGGCCCGAACCTGGCGCGCAACTTCCATGATTCGCAGCGGAGCTCGCTCCTCTGGGTCGTCGACTCGCAGGACGAGCGACAAGCGCTCTTGCGTGAGAAGTATCCGTCGGCGGCGATCGGCAAGGACATCGCGGAGCCGCTCGCGGACCCCGCGGTCGACGCGGTCGTCATCGCGACGCCGACCGTCACCCACTACGCGTTGGTGAAGCAGGCGCTCGAGGCGGGCAAGCACGTCCTCGTCGAGAAGCCGATCACCAACGACTCGGCGGAGGGCGCGGAGCTGGTGGCGCTCGCGAAAGAGCGCAGCCGCGTGCTCATGGTCGGCCACGTCTTCCTGTTCAACGGCGCGATCCGCCGGATCAAGCAGTACCTCGCGGAGGGCGAGCTCGGTCGCACGCACTACATCGCGATGACGCGCACGAACTTCGGCCCGATCCGGATGGACGTCAACGCGTCGTGGGATCTCGCGACGCACGACATCTCGATCACGAACTACTGGCTCGGCGCCGGTCCGGTCCGGCTCAGCGCGACCGGCGGCTCGTGGATCAACCCGCCGATCCAGGACGCCGTCTTCGTGAGCCTCGTCTATCCGAACGACGTGCGCGTCCACCTCCACGCGAGCTGGCTCCATCCGCGCAAGGCGCGCGAGATCGAGATCGTGGGCGACCGACGTATGCTCACGTTCAACGACCTCGACACGCTCGAGCCGATCCGCATCTACGACAACCAGGTCACCGACGACGAGGTGAACCCCGCGTTCGTCGACACCTACGCGTCGTTCCGCGCGAGCATCCGCAGCGGCGAGGTGTGGGTCCCGCGGATCAACACTGGCGAGCCGCTCAAGTCGGAGTGCGAGGCGTTCCTCGACGCGGTGGCGAGCAGCGATCAATCCTGCTTGTCGAACGGCGAGTTCGGCGTTGACATCGTTCGCGTGCTGGAGGCGATCGACCGATCGATGGCCCACGACGGCCGCGAGGAGATCGTATGAGCAACATCCCGTTGGTCGACCTCAAGGCGCAGCTCCCCGAGATCGAGGAGGAGGTGCGTGCGGCGTGGGACGACATCCTCCGCAACACCGCGTTCATCCTCGGCGGCCACGTGCAGCGCTTCGAGGAGGCGTTCTCTTCGTTCTCGGGCGTCGCTCACACGATCGGAGTGGCCAACGGCACCGACGCGCTCGAGATCGCGTTCCGCGCGCTCGGCATCGGCCGCAGGGACGAGGTGATCGTCCCTGCCAACACGTTCATCGCCACCGCGCTCGCCGCCGCGCGCGCGGGCGCCGATGTGGTGCTGGTCGACGTCGACGAGCGCCATCAGCTCATCGATCCCAGCGCGATCGAGGCACGCATCACCGAGCGGACGAAGGCGATCGCGCCGGTGCACCTGTTCGGGCAGATGGCGCCGATGAAGGAGGTGCTCGCGATCGCGGAGCGCGGCGGGCTCCACGTCGTCGAGGATCTCGCGCAGGCGCAGGGCGCGAAGCAGGGCGGCCGCGGCGCGGGGACGTTCGGCGCGATCGGCGGGACGAGCTTCTACCCGGGCAAGAACCTCGGCGCGTTCGGCGACGCCGGCGCCGTGGTGACGCCGAGCGACGCGCTCGCGAAGAAGGCGCGCGCGCTTCGGAACTACGGGAGCGAGGTGAAGTACCACCACCCCGAGACGGGCTTCAACTCGCGGCTCGATCCGCTGCAAGCCGCGGTGCTCAGCGCGAAGCTCAAGCGGCTCGATCGCTGGAACGAGGCGCGTCGCGCGGCGGCCCGTCGCTACGACGCGATGCTCGACGGATTCTCGTCGATCGGTCGACCCGCCACGATGCAGGACAACGAGCACGTCTGGCACCTCTACGTGATCCGCGTCCAGGAGCGCGACCGCGTGCTCGCGTCGCTGAACCAGGCGGGAATCGGTGCGGGGATTCACTATCCGGTGCCCATCCACCTGCAGGGCGCGTTCGCGCACCTCGGTCATGCGCGGGGCGACTTCCCGGTGGCGGAGCGGCTGGCCGACGAGATCCTCTCGTTGCCGTTGTTCCCCGAGATCACCGAGGCGCAGCAAGCGCGTGTGGTCGAGGGCCTGCGCCAAGCCGGTCTCGACTGACCGCGCCGTGCTCCGCGGTACATCGTGACGGACTGGACGATCCGACGTGTCCTCACGTGGACGACGGAGGACTTCGCGGGGCGCGGCATCGACAGCGCGCGCCTCGACGCGGAGCTGTTGATCGCGCAGGCGGTCGGCGTCGACCGCGTGCGCCTCTACCTCGATCTCGATCGCCCGCTCGCGGACGAAGAGCGCGCCACGATCCGCGAGCTGGTCGCGCGCCGCCGCCGCCGCGAGCCCATCGCGTACATCCTCGGGCGGCGCGGCTTCTACGGACGCGACTTCGAGGTCAGCTCCGACGTCCTCGTCCCACGCCCCGACACCGAGACGCTCATCGAACGCGCGCTCGCGCGGCTGCGCGGCGACGAGTCGGTGCTCGACCTCTGCTGCGGGAGCGGCGCGATCGGGCTGACGCTCGCGGCGGAGCGGCCGGGCCTCCGCGTGACGCTCACCGACGTCAGCGCGGGGGCGCTCACGGTGGCGCGGCGAAACGCCGAGCGTCTCGGCGTCACCGACCGCGTGAGCTTTCTCGAAGGCGATCTGTTCGGTCCGGTGCCCGCGTCCGCCCGCTTCGACCTCATCGTGGTGAACCCGCCCTACATCGCGGAAGGCGAGTGGACGGGGTTGATGGCCGACGTCCGCGACCACGAGCCGCGCATCGCGCTCGTCTCGGGGGAGACCGGCTTCGAGGTCCACGACCGCCTGGTGCGCGAGGCGCGAGCGCGCTTGAACGAGGGCGGCGCAGTCCTGGTCGAGGTCGGCGCGACCCAAGCGGACGAGCTCGCGCGTCGCTTCCGCGCCGCCGGTTGGCCAGCTGTCGCAACGCACCGCGACTTGTCGGGTACCCCGCGCGTCGTCGAAGCGGGGGAGGGCGTCGAGCCGGAGTCGAAGCCGAGCCGGGAGGAGTGGGAGTACGTCCCGTTGCCTCCGGAACCGGACTCGGAAACGGAAGCGGAATCGGACTCGGACTCGGAATCGGACTCGGACTCGGAATCGGACTCGGACTCGGACTCGGAATCGGAATACTCGGAATCGGACACGGACTCGGACTCGGAATCGGAGTAGTCGGACTCGGACACGGATTCGGAATCCGAGCCCGAGCGGAAGCCGCGCTCCGCTCGCCGTCCGGCGAGAGAACCCCGGACGGCCTCCTCAGCGAGCGAACCGTCGAGGCCGCAGCCGTAACGCGGCTTCCGCGACGGCGAGCAGGCCCGCCAGGAAGAACACCCACGGCGTCAACGAGCGATGCATCGTCGTGCCGTGCACCGACGACGCGTCTCCCTCGTCGGTCGACTCCGGCGCCTCCGCGGGGGTGAGGTCGCTCTCCGCCGCGGGGGGCGCCACCACGAAGGTGAGCCTCGGCTCCGCGCGCAGCCCGTGATCCGCCGTCGCGAGCTCCACCGTGTAGATGCCGGGCCGCGCGGTGTCGGTGACCACCGCGCGTCGATCGAGCTCCTCGCCGCTCGCCTCGAACACCACGCCGGTGGGGCCGCTCACCGCGATCGCGCGCGTGCCGGCCGGGAGCGGCAGGACCGCGGGGCGCCCGGCGTCGAGCGGCTCGTCCATCGCGCCCGGGGCACCGCTGAGGCGCCGAACCGTGCTCGCCATGAGAGGGAGGAAGCCTGGTTGCAACGGTAGGTCGGTCCATCCGTCGTCGAGCGTCGTCGCCAAGAGCGCGACGCGGCCCGCGCCGTGGGGGTGCTCGAGGAGCGCGGCGCTCCCATCGTCGAACACGAGCTCGACCGTCGCGTCGCTCGCCGGCTCCTCGAAATCGATGCGCCGTCGCGTGCGAGCGCCCTCGAGCCCGCTGTGTCCCGCCGCGAGGTCGCTCACCGCGGAGGGCAGCGGGCCGCCGAGCTCCATCGCGTGCGGCGCCGACGGCCGCGCAGGGAGGGCGGCGCCGAGGCGCGCGATCCAGGCGCGCGGCTCGAAGTGATCGCCCGGCGCGATCAGGAGGCCGCCGCCGTCCTGCACGAAGCGATCGATGCGCGCGGCGAGCTCGCCGGTCGGAGCCGGCGCGTCGACGAGCACGATCACGTCGACACCGTCGAGCTCGAGCGTCGCGAACGTGTCGGGATCGACCGTGCGCCGCTCGATCAGGCCGCCCGTCGCCGGCGCGAGGTCGAGCGCGTGCCCGAGGAAGCACGCGCCGCCGCCTTCGTGGATCGACTGCGGCGCACCGTCGACGACGAGCGTCGAGATGCCGCGGCCTCGCCGCAAGAGCACGCCGCGATGATCGTCGAGCTCCACCGCGTCGTCGACGTCGAGCGACACCGTCGCCGCCGGGTCGTCGACCTGGAGCGGTGCATGGAGCAGCGCCCGAGAGCCCGGCGCGGTGAGCTGCACCGTCCCGTTCGCGACGACCGCCCCTCCGCTCTCGATGGTGACCGCCGCGTCGCGCCCGGCGAGCTCCTCGGCGACCGCGATCTCGATCGCGACCGACGCGATGCCCGGGGTGGTGGGATCCGGCGTCGCGCGCGCAGACACGATCGCGGCGTTGCCGGTCGGCGCGTCGGCCCCGACCGTCTCGAACTCGACGCCGACGCCCGGCGGCAGCGTGACGTCGCGCGGGCGCGCGTGGACCGCCATGTCCGAGAGCACGACGACGCGCCGACGGGCGTGTCGCGCGCCAGCGAGCTCGTGCGCGGCCCGCTCGATCGCGCCGGACAGGTCGGTGCCTCGCGCGCCGTCGTCGTCGATCTCCGAGAGCGCGCGCTCCGCGCTCGCGCGGTCGGTGGTGCGCGCCGCTGCCACGCGCGGCTCTTCGCCCGCGAGGACCACCGTGATCTCCGATCCGTCGGGGAGGCTCCCGAGGATCGCGAGGGCGCGCTCGCGCATCGATGCGCTGAGCCCGCGCCCGGTGACCGACAGCGAGTCGTCGATCACGAGGGCGACGGAGGCGGCGCTTCCGTCTCCATACGCGAGCGCGATGCGCACGAACGGCGCGGCGAGCGCGATGACGAGCGCGGCGACGAGCAGGATCCGCGCGAGGAGGAGCAGCCGATCTACTAGCCGCACGTTGCGTTGACTCTGCGCCTCCGCGCGCTGGAGCAGCGCGACGGTGGGGAGCTGGCGGGTCGGCAGATCACGTCGGCGCAAGAGGTGGGCGAGGATCGGGACGCCGACCGCGGCGAGCGCGAGCAGGGCGAGCGGCGTCTCGAGCCCCATCAGGCGAACCCCTTGCGGCGCGAGGTGGTGAGCACGCTCGCGAGGGTGCGCTCGACCGGCTCGTCGGTGCGCGCGAGCACGTAGCGGGCTCCCGCGGCGGCGCAGCGCGTGCGTCGCTCGGTCAAGAAACGTTCCACCTCTTCGAGGTAGGCTTCGCGGAGCGCGTCGGGATCGGCGTCGATCGGGGTCTCGCCCTCGAGCCCGACGAAGCGCGCCGCGTCGTGGAACGGGAGCTCGAGCTCGTCGGGGTCGAGCACGTGGAACACCACCACGTCGTGCCCGCGACCCGTCAAGTACGAGAGCGGATCGAGGGCACGGTCGTCGAAGTCGAGCAGATCGCTGGCCAGCGCGATGAGCCCGCGCCGCCCCGCGCGCTCCGCGAGCTCGGTCAGCGCGGGCAAGAGGCCCGTCGGCGTCCCCGGCGTCGCGGGCGCGGCGAGCTTCGCCAACACCTCGTCGAGGTGGGTCGGCTTGGTGCGCGAGGGCAGCTGATCGACCACGCGATCCTCGAGCACGCTCAACCCCGGGGCGTCGCCCTGTCGGATCAGGATGTACGCGACCGCGCCGAGCAGCGTCGCCGCGTGCTCGCCCTTGGTGCGCCGTCCCTCGCCGCCGTACGCCATCGAGCCGGAGCGATCGATCGCGAGCGTCGCGCGGAGGTGGGTCTCCTGCTCGAACCGCTTGATGTGGTGGCGTCCGCTCCGTGCGTACGCGCGCCAGTCGAGCAGCCGGAGATCGTCGCCCGGGCGGTACTCGCGGTGCTCGACGAACACCACGCTCGCCCCGCGGTGCGGGCTGCGATGCATCCCCGCGAGCAGCCCGTCGACCGCCTTCTTCGCGGTGAGCGTGAGGGTGGCGACGCGCTTCGCGGTCTCTTGATCGAGCACGCGCGGCGGCTCGCCGGCCACCGTGCCCGCCTCGCTCATTCCCGCGTCGCTTCCAACACCCGTGCGATGACGTCGCTCGCCCGCACCTGCTCCGCCTCCGCGCGGAACGACGCGACGATGCGGTGGCGCAACACGGGGTGCGCGAGCGCGCGCACGTCCTCGACCTCCGCCGCGAAGCGTCCATCGAGCACCGCGCGCGCCTTCGCGCCGAGGATGAGCGCCTGGCTGGCCCGCGGGCCCGCGCCGAACGAGACGTAGGTCTTGACCGTCTCGGGTGCGCGCGCCTCCTCGGGCCGAGTCGCGCGCACCAGCGCGACGGCGTGCTCCACCACGTGGGGGGCGGCGGGTACACGAGGCACGAGATCTTGCAGCTCGAGGATCTCCGCGCGCTCGAGGATCACCTCGGGCGCGGGCCCGAGCGGCGCGGTGGTGCGCTGCACGATCTCGATCTCCTCCGCCTCGCTCGGGTAGCCCACGTCGATCTGGAAGAGGAAGCGATCGAGCTGCGCTTCCGGGAGCGGGTACGTGCCCTCCTGCTCGATCGGGTTCTGCGTCGCGAACACGAGGTACGGCGCCTCGAGCGGGTACGTCTTGCCGCCCGCCGTCACCCGACCCTCCGCCATCGCTTGGAGCAGCGCGGCCTGGGTCTTCGGCGGGGTGCGGTTGATCTCGTCCGCGAGCAGCACGTTCGTGAACACCGGACCGCGCACGAACCGGAACAGGCGCTCTCCGGTCGCCGGATCCTCCTCGAGGACGTCGGTGCCGGTGATGTCGGTGGGCATCAGATCCGGCGTGAATTGGATGCGGTTGCTCCGGAGGTGGAGCACGTCGGCCAGCGTCGTGATGAGCAGCGTCTTGGCGAGACCGGGGACTCCCACGAAGAGCCCGTGTCCGCGCGCGAAGAGACAGACCAGCATGAGCTCGATCACGTCATCTTGACCGACGATGCGGCGCTTCACCTGGGTGACGATGGCGTCGCGCGCCCGCTTGAGGCGCTCCACTTGCGCCACGTCGTCGCGCTCCGCCGGCCGGGGCTCGGCGTCGGCCGGCGCCTCGTCTCGGGCGTCCGGGTCGACGATGTCGGCTTCGCTCACCGCTGCGTCGCTCATGCTCGCCCGCGGCATATCACAGCCGTCCGGTTCTCGCCGTAGCCGTCAACGCGTCCGCCGGAGGAGGCCGCATGCGTCGCGGGCTCGGACGCGCTCGGCCGACACGTCCGTCGCCTCGGCGAGGTCGCAGGAGACGGCCGGGTCGAACGGGTTCAAGCGGATGGCCTCGAGCAGCGCGTCGCGCGCCCGACCGCGCTCCCCGAGCGCGAGCCACGCGGCGCCGGACACCGCCCAGGTCGGCGCGTGCTCGGGGTAGCGCTCGCGGAACCGAGCGAGCGCGCGCACCGCCTCGGCGGGGCGGCCTCCATCGAGCGCAGCGCGAGCGAACCGGCTCGCCACGATCGGATCGTCGGGCGCCGCGTCGTGCGCGCGCCCGTACTCGACCGAGGCGGCGGCGGGGCGCTGCCGATCCCAGAGGAGATCGCCGAGGCGGAGGTGTCGGCGCGCCTCTTCGACGACCACGTCGCTCGCCTCCTCGGCGGCGCCTTCGCCGGACGCGAGCCGCAAGGTGAGCATCCTCGGGGGGTCGGTCGGCGGGGGCGGCCGGCTGCGCAGCCCCACGCGCCACGCGCGCTCGAGGTCGTCCCAGTCGGATCCGGCCACCTCGGCCAGCGCCTCGCGCGCGTCGTCGCCGTGCGCCATCGCGGTGACCGCGCGCTGCAACCCGTCACGGCCGTGCGCGTGATAGAAGCCCTCGACGAACGTCGCGACCTGCGCGAACGCCAACGCGGCTTGCTCCTGCGAGGGCAGCAGCGCGATCGACGGATGCAGGCGCTCGAACGGCAGGAGCTCGTCGTGCTCCACCGCCGCGTGCAGGAGCCCCTCGCTCGCCGGATCGAGGCGCACCTCCGGCGGCTCACCTCGCCACCGCCGCTCGAGGAACTTCGCGACGCCCTCCTGGAACCACACCGGGGCGCGGTCGCGCGACGCGCGCGTCAAGAAAAGATGCACGAGCTCATGGCCGATGGTGTCCATCCACGGGTAGCCGCGCACCAGCGCGCGCGGCGAGGTGACCATCAGCCGGTCCCACTTGCAGAGCGCGATCGTCCCGCTCGTCGCGATGTTCTCCACCGTCAACGACGACACGTCGGCGAGCCCCGCCGCGCTCGGATAGATCTCGAGTCGGATCGGCCCGGGCACGCGGACGCCGAGCTCCTCGCCGATCGCGCGGTCCGCCGCGGCCATCGCGTCGAGCGCCCACGGCACGAGCACCGCGTCGGGCCCCGGCGCGTAGCGCACCACGTAGCGACCGTCCGGCGAGCGCGCCGTCTCGAACGAGCGCGTCGCCGCTTCGGTCGCGCGGATCAGCGCGGTGAGCTCGGCGCGATCCGCCTCCGAGCGCAGCGTCCCCCGATCGCCGACCGCGTCGAGGTCGCTCACCGCGCCCGCGTACTCGCCGAGGTAGAACCGGAGGAGCGCGCGCTCGAACCGGACGTCGGGATCCTCGGGGTACTCCCGCGCGAGCCGCTCGAGCGTCTGTCGCGCGTCGGCGAGGCGCAGCTCCATCATCGCGCTCGCCGCGCCGTGGAGCGCGCGGCCGTCTGCGCCATCCGGGATGGCGAGCGCGGTCGTAGGCGTCAGCGCGACGATGGAGATCGCAAGGTACGTGGCGAGACGGGAGCTCATCGGAGCAGCTCCTCGTAGTAGCGTCGGACCGCGTCTTCGTAACCCTCCGGCGCCGCGCGCTGCATCGCGTCGAGCAAGCGCCGCCGCCGCTCCATCGGGCCCTCGAACTGATCCGCGTCGGGGATCTCCACCGGGTTGGTGAAGTCGAGCTCGCTCCCGCCCGAGCCCCCGCCGCCGCTCGAGGACTGCTGCTGTTGCTCGAGCTGCTCGCGGAGCTCGGCGAGCCGGCGCGCGGCCTCCTCTTGAAGGCGCGCGGACTCGAGCGGGTCGTTGCGCTCGATCGCGCGCTCCGCCTCCGCCATCGCGTGTCCCGCCTCGCCCACCTCGCGCGCCGCGTCCTCGGACAGCGGCGCGCCGTCGGGTCCCTCGGCGAAGCTCTGGGCGAGCCGATCGGCCGCCCGGTGCGCGTCGCGCTGCGAGGCGAGGTCCTCCTGCATCTGCGTGCGGTCGGGCGGCGCGAGGTGCGAGCCGACGTCGGGGAGCGCCTCGTCGAGCTGGCGCAACAGGTCCTCGAGCCGCCGGTCCGCCTGCCGCGCGGTGCGCGCGTCCTGGCTCGTCTCGCCGTCATGTCCGGGGAACATGAGCGCGCTCAGATCGAGATCGCGGCTCAGCATCCCGAGGTCCGTCGCCGCCGCCTCCGCCATCGCGCGGCCCTCACCGAGATCTCCAGCTCGCAATGCATCTTGCGCATCGATCAGCCGCTGCCGCACCCGGTCGAACGTCTCTTGCTCGAAGCTCGCGAGGCGGTCGCGCTGGATCTCTTCCGCGGCGCGCTGCACGCGCTCGGTCTCCTCCGCGAGCTGGCGCCCGATCCGATTGTCGCGCCCGCCGATCGCCTCGAGCGCGCGGTGGGCGGCGCGGCTGCGTCGCTCGCCGCCGCGCTGCGCGAGGCGCTGCTGCTCGGCCTCGAGCTCGCCGAGCGACTCCATCGCGTTCGCCATCGCACGGTCGCGCGGTCCGAAGCGCGACTCCGCGAAGTCCTCTCCGCTCTGCCCGAGCGCCGACGCGAGCCGATCGATCTGATGCTGGAGCTCGTCCGCGAGCTGCTGCGCGCGATCGAGGTCGCCGCGCTGCACCGCCTCACGCAACGCCTCCAGCGTGTCCTGGCTCTCCTGCGACGCCATCTCGCCTTGGTTCGTGAACTCCTGCGGCACGCTGGTGCCCATCTCGGCGAGGCGCCGCGACAGCTCGCGCATCCGCTCCTGGGCTCTGCCGATCGCCTCGAGCAGCCGCGCTCGCGCCTCGTCGGAGTCGGTGCGCGCCAGCTCGGAGAGGAGCGAGCGGATCTCGCGCCGCAAAGCCTCGAGCTCGCGCGCGATCGCCGCCGCGTCGTCGATCCGCGCGCGGCTCAGCAGATCGTCGAGCGTCAACGTGTCCTCCTCGAGCTCACCCTGGAGGCGACCGTCGACCCGCGTGCGCGCGGCGAGCGAGCCGACCCGACCGCGATGCAGTTCAGCTTCCTCCCGGAGGAGGCGCCGCAGCCGCGACGCCATCGATCGCAGGAGCGCCGCGTCCGCCTCGCGCCCGCCCTCCTGCGAGCGGATCCGGCTCGACTGCGCCTCGAGCCCATCGACCAAGGCGCGGCCACCGGGCCGAAGCGCGTCGAAGCGCGCGCTCGCCTCCGACTCGGCCTCGGGCACGTCGCGCTCGAGCCGATCGGCGAGCGCGAAGAGCGCGCTGTCGAGGAGGCCGCGCAGATCCTCGAGCTGCTGATCACGGAGGCTCGCCTCGCTCTGCCGCGTCACCGTGATCGACGCGGAGCGCGCCACGTTCGGCCCGCTCACCACGTCGCCGTCGCGCGCCTCGACATAGAACGTGATCGAGTCGCCACGCGCGAGCCCGAGGAGCGCGAGGTCGAGCGTCGCGTTGCCGAACGCCTCGGTCGGGCGCTCCCCCTCGGGGTAGCTCCCCACCCGACGCCGCTCCGTCTCGCCCTGGCGATCGATCACGAGGTCCAGCGACGCGACGCCGATGTCGTCCGTCACCATCCATCGCACGTCGATCTGCGCGAGCTCGCGAGCCGTGATGTCGCTGGTCGGCTCCAGCAAGCTGACTTGCGGTGCCTCGTCCGGGATCACGTGGACGGCCCGCGCGTGTGCGTCGCGGACCCAGCTTCCGTCGCTCAGGCGCGCGCGGAGGAGGAGCGGCGTGTCCTCGCGGGCCACGAAGCGCCCGACGTGCTCGCCGGTCGGGGAGCGCTCCATCTGGACGGTGCGCTCGCCGACCCGGACGGCGGCTTCGGTCGCGTCCAAGCGCGAGACGGCGCGGAGCTCGACGCTGGTGCCGCGCGGGACTTCGAGCACGCTCGCGCCGCGCACCGTCTCGGCGTCGCGCGCGAGGTAGGTCGGGAAGATGAGGCGCGCGTCGACGTCGGTGAACACCACCGCCACGCGTTCGCCCGCCGCGTCTCGCTCGCCCGGATGGGTGAGGGCGTACGCGCCGGCGCGCCCGCGCTCGGTGGCGAGGAGGCCGAGCGCGACGAGCACGGCCACCGCGCCGATCGCGACGTGGCGACCCGACAGCGTCCGCCAGCCTGCGATGCGCGCGGGAGGGACCGCGGCGAGCCGCAACGCGACGTTCGACCGATGCGCGAGGACGAGCGCGGCCGAGGCGTGCGCAGGCGGCGCGACCGCCATTTCGTACGCGCTCCGCGCCGCGGAGGGGAGGTCGGCCCCCTCGGTGCCGAGCAGGCGCGCGACGTTGCCGCCGCGGAGCGCCCGCAGTCCCCGGGCCCAGCGCGCCGCGCCGATCGCGAGCACCGCGAGGACGCCGACGAAGAGGAGCGCCGCGACGCCGGTCTCCGCGAGGGGGCCGATCGCGATCGCGGCGAGCGCGAATAGGAGCGCGGCGGCCCCCGCCGTGGCCACGCCGCTCTCGAGGGCATGGGCGGCGTGCGCGCGGCGGCGAATGCGGCGGAAGAACGCCTCGACCGGCGGATCGTCCCGTAGGGACACGCCCGGGAACATAGCCCGGCGAGGTTCGCGTCGCGACCGTCGCGAGCGGGGTGCCCACACGTGAAAGATCGCCCGCGGACCGGCGGCTCCGCGCGTTGACCTCCCGTTCGCGCGCGCGATAGAGTCCGCCCCCTCCCGTGAGCCAAAACGAGAACTCTGCTGAGCCGGACTACGCCGATCTCGCGATCGCCGTGTACCTCGAGGAGCTCGCGACCTCGAAGCGCGTGCTCTACCTCGGCGGGCTGTCACCGGCCGGCGCCGAGCGCCTCGCCCGGGTCGCGGATCGAGTCGACTACGTCGCGGCGTCGGCGCGCGCGCGCGGCACCGCGCGCAACGGGGTGACCTCGCGCGGGTGGCCGACCGCGGCCGACGAGGGCAGCTGGGATCTGATCGTGGTCCCGAGCCTCGGGCGCGCCGGCTTGGCGCATCAAGAGAAGCTGTCGAGCGCCAGCCGCTGGCTCGCGCGCGGCGGGGTGATGGTCGCCGGCACCGAGGCGAGCGGCGACGACGCGGTCGGCTACGAGCGCTTCTTCGAGCTCCTCGCCGACGCGTTCGACTCGGTGTGCATGGTCGGGCAAGCCCCGTTCGCTGGCTACTCGCTCGTCCAGTTCGCGCCGGACGGTGAGATCGACGTCACGTTCGACGGCTCGCTCCTCGTCGAAGGGGGCGAGAGCGCGGAGCGCTACCTCGCGGTGTGCGCCGAAGCCGACGTGAGCCTCGACGGCTACGCGGTCGTGCAGGTCCCGAGCTGGGCGGACCAGCGCGCGCCGAAGGACAGCGGCGCGCGCTCCGACGAGCTCGATGCGATCGCAGAGCGCCTGCGCGAGCGCGAGGACGAGCTCGGGACCGCGCAGCGTCGGTGCGCGGAGCTCGAGGGAGATCTCTCGAGCGCGCGCGAGCGCCTCGGGCGGATCGAGGCGGACGCGGACCGGTCGCGTCGCGAGCAAGCGACGCTGCGCGAGCGGATCGCCGGTCTCGAGCGCGAGCTCGGCGACGCGTCTCGCGGCGGGTCGAGCGACGACGGCGAGTATCGCCGATTGGAGGAGGCGCTCGCGGAGTGCGGGCACGAGCTCACCGCGGCGAAGGCGGAGCTCGGTCGGCGCGCCACGCTGGTGCGCGATCTCGTCGAAGAGCTGCGCGAGGCGCGCACGGCCCCGCCGATCGAGGTGCCCGTCTCGGTGGAGGCCGTCCCGACCTCGGCGCGGCCGCTCGATGCCCTGGCGATGACCGATCCACCTCCCACCGCGACCGACGCGGACGCCGCGGTCGCGCGGGCGGTGCGGGCCGAGGCCGAGAAGGCGGCGCTCTCGTTTCAGCTCGACGAGGTCCGAGGCGAGCTCGTGCTCGCTCAGCAGCGCGCTTCCCACGACGCGGAGGATCTCCGTCGCATGGAAGCCGCCTTGCGTGGCACGGTGCGCGGGCTCAACGCGCGCCTCGCCGAGGTGACCGAGCTCTATCAGCAGACCCAGGCGCGGCTCGCCCTCGTCGAAGAGGATCGCCGAGGCTCGGAGGATCGCGTCCAGGAGCTCACGCGCCAGCTCTCGATGCTCCGCGAGCGGCTCGAGTTCGAAATCGCCCGCGCTCACGCCCGCGACGCGGAGGAGCGCGAGCGCGACGACGTCGAGGCCAGCGACGCGGCGACCGCCGACACGCTGCCCCTCACCGAGGTCTCGCAGATCGTGGAGACGGCGAGCGCGCTCGCGGCGGCCAGGGCGGCCGACGACGGGGGCGAGCGCATCGCGGCGGAGCGCGAGGGGCTGCTCCTCGGCCAGCTCGTCAAGGCGCGCGAAGAGGCGTCGGACCTCGCGATCGCGGTGCGCGAGGCGCGTATCGAGACGGACGCGGCGCGCGCGGAGGTCGAGCGGCTGGAAGCCGCCCTCGCCGACGCCACGTCGAGCAATCGGGCGGCGGCGTCGGAGCACACGGCGGAGCTCGAGCGGCTGAGCGCGGAGGCGGAGCGCGCCCGCATCGCGGAAGGGGAGCTGCGGGCTCGCCTCGAGGCGGCGCAACATCGCGAGCAGTCGTTGAGCGGCGAGCTTAGCGGGGTGAAGCTCCGGCTCGCGGATCGCGAGGCCGCGGTGGCGGCGCTCAGCGCGGCGAGCGACGCGGCGTCGGATGCGCGGCAGAGCGAGGCCAACCACGAGGTCGAGCGCGCGCGCCTGCGGGCCGAGGTCGGTCAGCTGCGCGAGGAGCTCACCGAAGCGCGGTCGCTGATCCCGCCGCCCGCCGCGGAGCCGCCCGCGCCCGAGCCGCCCGCTGCCGAGCCGTCTTCTGCCGCGGTCGAGCCTGCCGCGGTCGAGCCTGCCGCGGTCGAGCCCCCTCTCGCCGAGCCTCCCGCGCCCCTCGCGAACGAGGAGCTCGAGGCGCGCGCCCGCGAGCTCGACGCGCGGCTGGCCGCCGCGACGTCCCTGGCCCATGCGCAGTCCGCGCTCGTCGCTCGACTGCAATCCCAGTTGCAGTCTTCCGTCGCTGCGCAGCGCGACGCCGAGCGCGATCTCGAGCAGCAGGTCGCCGCGATCGACGAGCACGCCGAGGCGGTGGCGTCCGCGCGGATCGCGGCCGACGTCCAGGTTGGACAGAGCAGCCGCGAGCTCGAGGAGCTGACGGCGCAGCTCGACGCGAGCGAGACGGAGCGCCGGCGCGCGGTCGCCGCGCTCGAAGACTCGCGCGCGATCCTCGGCAAGCTGCTCAAGGAGCTCCCGCGCGGCGCCTCGGCGCCCGGCTCGACGGACAAGAACGCGGAGTATCGCGCGCTGCGCGACCGGTTGGCGCAGCGCGATGCCGAGGCGGCCGACCGCGAGCTCCTGCTCCGCTCGTTGACCGCCCAGCTCGAGGAGCGCGACGATCGACTTCGGGCGCTCTCCCGGTTGGGGGCGAACGCGAGCGGGGACGACGACCCCCAGGCGTTGCGCGCCCGTCTCTTCGAGATGGAGGAGCGCGTCGCGCGGCTGAGCGAGGAGCTCGACCACGCGCGCCGTCGTCTGGAACAGGTGTGAGCGCGGCCCTTTTGGGCGCGCAGACCGCGGGCGCCGTACGAGCGTCGTATCGACACGAGCCCACGGTCGTTCTCGCGACCGTAGGAGCAAGGAGACGGAAATGATCGATGTCCGATGCGTGGTACGCGCGGCGCCGTGGCCGTGCGCGTTGCTCGTGGTGATCCTCGCGAGCTGTGGGGGTGGCGGCGGCGAGGACTCGCAGTCGAGCGGCGCGGGCGATCGCGCGGGCGGCGGCGGAGAGGCGACGGTCGAGGAAGAGCCCGCGACGATGGCCGCCGATACGGCTGAGCGCGAGCAGGAGCCCGATGGCGACGGCGCGCGCTGCGTCGCGGTCTCCCACTGCCACTCGTTCGCGAATCAGTCGTGCGCGAGGGTCTCGGCCGACGGAACGATCGAGGACGAGGCGGTCTCGGGGGGTCGCGTCCTGGAGGCGTGTCCCGGGGCGCGCGGCATCGCGGACAGCGTGACCGAGTGCTTCGAGTACATCGAGATCAGCGAGGGCTGCCGCAGCACCCCGGAGCTGCGCGCCCCCGAGTGGCCCTGCGCGCGTACGGACAGCGGCACCTGCGACGTCGCGATGTGATCGACGGACCGCGAGGCTCGACGGGACGGGCCTCGCACCTCGTACCCGCGATCCGAGAGTGCCGCGATCCGAGAGTGCGATGTGGACGCCCGTCCTGCTCGCGGCTCAGCCGCCGTCGGCGGGCGCGCCGTACGCAGGGGCCGGTCCCCCTCCGTCGGACGGCCCCGCATCGGCGGGCGCGCCGTAGGCGGGCGCCGGTCCACCGGCGTCCGACGGTCCCGCGTCGACGGGCGGTCCGCCGTAGAGCGGCTGCTCGCCGGCGTCCTGTAGGCTCGCGTCGGCCGGTGCGCCGTAGGCGGGCGTGGCGCTGCCGCAGCCGGTGGCTCCCGCGGCGAGCGTGGCGCCGAACGCGAAGAGCGCCGCGCGTCCGAGTCGGGGGAGCGGCGCGCTCTCCGCGAGCTCGGTCGCCTCGATGCGTGCGCCGCAGAACGGACACTCGCGTTCGTCATGTCGCACGTGACGTTGACAACCCAGGCAGCTGGTCAGCATCGGAGCCCTCCCCAAGTGATGGGGTGGAGTATCCGCGAGCGGCGCGGCGCTGCCAAGGGCCCTCAGCCGCCGTCGGGTGCGGTGCCGTACGCCGCCGCCATCGTGCCGCTGTCGGCGCTCCCCGCGTCGGGAGGCGTCCCGTACATCGCCTGCGCTCCGGCATCGACCCCCGCGTCCGCTGGCGGGGCTCCGTAGACGGGACCGCCGCCGCACCCCGTCGCGCCCGCCGCGAGCGTGGCGCCGAACGCGAAGATGGCCGCGCGCCCGAGGCGTGGCAGCGCGGTCGGCGAGATCGGCTCGACGGCTGGCACAGGGCCGCCGCAGAAAGGGCACTCGCGTTCATCGTGTCGCACGTGACGTTGACAGCCGGGGCAGCCGATCAGCATGGGGCCTCCGAGGGCGAGAAGGGCGCGTCAGTATCCGGTAGTTCCGAGCGCCCGCCAAGCGGGCTCAGAGCGCGAAGCCGCCCAGCTCGCTCAAGGCGGGGAGCAGGAGCTGCACGTTCGGAACGTCGGCGAGGCGGCGCGTCACCACCCCCTCGTTCCGGAAGAGGCTGCGCTTCGCGTCCTTGCGCGAGACGCGCAGCATCCCTTGCTCGATATCGATCGAGCCGAGCTCCTCGTCGACGATCGCCTTTCCGTCGATCGTGATCCGACCCGGCTCGACGACGATGTCGCCGAATCGCACGAACCCGTCGCGACGCCACTCCGCGCGGTAGCGCGTCCAGCGGAGGACGTTCCAGCGGCGCTCGGCCTCCGAGAGGAAGTCCCACGCCGGGCTCGGCACACCTTTCCAGACGCCCTCCTCGAAGCGGGTGCCGCCGCCGAAGAACAGCTTGTTGCCGTCCGCGTCGCGCCAGGTGAAGCCGAAGTCGGTCCCCTGATACGCGCCGTTCACGTAGCGGGCGGTCTGCGTGACGAGCAGGTCCTGCGCGTCCACGAACCGCAACACTTTGTGCGTATCTCGAAAAGGCCGCTTCGTGTGCTCCGCGATCCCCTCGGTGCCCACGTACGAGCACGCGGCCCGCGGCTGCGCGAGCCAGAGGAAGAGCCCCGCGAGCAGCGCGACGGAGACGGCGTAGGGCGCCCAGATCGGCGGATGGACGCCGACCACCGCGTTCAGCAGCCAGCTGAGCGCGAGCCCGAGGAGGAACCCGAACGTCCCTGCGACCGCCGTACCGCCGACGATCGCCATCGCCCGCTGCTTGGCGCCGAGCGAGACGAACCCGGACCGCGTCTGGTTCGACCAGGCGGTGATCACCTCGCCGATCGCCGAGTCGGGCGGCACCCAATACGCGGCCTCTGGCGCCGGCTCTCCGCGATGGTTCGGCCACGTGCGAGGCGCCGAGTCCCGATAGCCCACCGCGGGGTCGCCCTGGAACCGTCCGCCCATGGCTCCGTCATACCCCAACTCGGCGGCCCGCGTTCCCTCGACCCGTCGACCCTCCGAGCGCCGAAACCTCCGAACGTCGACCTCCGGACGCGCGAACGCCGGACCCCCTCGCGAGGGCCCGGCGCTGGCGCGATCGAAAGATCAGAGAGCGGGTCGGATCAGAAGTCCATCCCGGGGCCGCCATGGCTATGGCCGCCGCCCGCCGCCTTCTCCTCCTTCGGGAGCTCCGCGATCATCGCCTCCGTGGTGAGCATGAGGCTCGCCACCGACGCGGCGTTCTGGAGCGCCGAGCGGACGACCTTGGTCGGGTCGATGACGCCGGCCTTCACGAGGTCCTCGTACGTGTCGGTCGCCGCGTTGTAGCCCTCGTTGCCCTTCGAGTTGCGGACGCGATCGACGACGATCGAGCCCTCGACGCCCGCGTTCGCCGCGATCTGACGGAGGGGCTCCTCGGCCGCGCGCTGGATGATGCTCACGCCGACCTGCTGCTCGTCGGTGAGCTTGAGGTCCTTGAGCGTCGCCTGCGCACGGATGAGCGCCACGCCGCCGCCGGGGACGATGCCCTCTTCCACCGCCGCGCGAGTCGCGTGAAGGGCGTCCTCGACGCGGGCCTTCTTCTCCTTCATCTCGACCTCGGTCGCCGCGCCGACCTTGATGACGGCGACGCCGCCGACGAGCTTCGCGAGGCGCTCCTGGAGCTTCTCGCGGTCGTAGTCGGAGGTGGTCTCGTCGATCTGGCGACGGATCGTCTCGATGCGGCCCTTGATCTGCGACTTGGTGCCGGCGCCGTCGACGATGGTGGTGTTCTCCTTCTCGACGCTGACGCTCTTGGCCTTGCCGAGGTCGCTGAGCGTGACGTTCTCGAGCTTGATCCCGAGCTCCTCGCTCACCACCTGACCGCCGGTCAGGATCGCGATGTCCTTCAGCATCTCCTTGCGGCGATCGCCGAAGCCAGGCGCCTTGACCGCCGCGATGTGCAGCGTGCCACGGAGCTTGTTCACGACGAGCGTGGCGAGCGCCTCACCCTCGATGTCCTCCGCGATGATGAGGAGCGGCTTCTGCTGGCGCGCGATCGCCTCGAGCACCGGCAGGAGGTCCTTCATGTTCGAGATCTTCTTCTCGCAGATGAGGATGTACGGATCCTCGAGGTTCGCCTCCATCCGCTCCGGATCGGTGACGAAGTACGGCGAGAGGTAGCCGCGGTCGAACTGCATGCCCTCGACGACCTCGAGGGTGGTCTCGAGGCCCTTCGCCTCCTCGACCGTGATCACGCCTTCCTTGCCGACCTTCTCCATCGCCTCGGCGAGGATCCCGCCGATGGTGGAGTCGCCGTTCGCGCTGATCGTGCCGACCTGCGCGATCTCCTTCGGGTCCTTGGTGCTCTTGCTGAGCTTGCCGAGCTTCTCGACGATGGCGGTGACCGCCGCGTCGATGCCCTTCTTGAGCTCCATCGGGTTGTGACCCGCGGCCACCATGCGCGCGCCCTCGCGATAGATCGCCTGCGCGAGCACGGTCGCGGTGGTGGTGCCGTCACCCGCGTTGTCGCTCGTCTTGCTCGCGACCTCGCGCACCATCTGCGCGCCCATGTTCTCGAACTTGTTCTCGAGCTCGATCTCCTTGGCGACGGTCACGCCGTCCTTGGTGACCGTGGGAGCTCCGAAGCTCTTCTCGATGACGACGTTGCGACCGCGCGGGCCGAGCGTGACCTTGACGGCGTTGGCGAGGGTGTTGACCCCGGTGAGGATCCGCTCGCGGGCGGCGGTATCGTAGAGGATTTCCTTGGCAGCCATTTGTCTTGTCTCCTGCTGTTGCTTCGTTCAGTAAATCGTTGTTCGAGTGGTCGGACCCTGGATCACTCGACGACGCCGAGGATGTCGTCCTCGCGCAGGATCAAGTGCTCTTCGCCATCGATCTTGACCTCGGTGCCGCTGTACTTGCCGAAGAGGATGCGGTCACCCTTCTTGACCTCGAGCTTCCGGACGCTGCCGTCCTCGAGGATCTTGCCGTTGCCGACCGCGACGACCTTGCCCTCGATGGGCTTCTCCTTCGCGGTGTCCGGGATGATGATCCCGCCCTTGGTCTTCTCTTCTTCTTTGACGCGCTGCACCAGCACGCGGTCGTGAAGCGGACGAATCGCCATTGATCTCCTCCAGTTTCGCCGTCGCCGGATCCAGGCCGGCGGCGGTTTGTTAGCACTCGCAATGGGCGAGTGCTGATAGCCGCCGGCAATCTAGACGTCCGGCGCGCGCGGTCAACCCCGGCTCGCGGCGTGCGTGAGTCACCTCACTGGGTCGAATGATTTCGCGAGGTTAGCGCGCCGCATCCCGAACCGAGCCCCGCGTTAGCACTCGTTCGGGCCGGCTGCCAGCCAAGCGGCCGACGCGCGATCCGTCCCCGGACGAGGGCGCCGAAAGCTCGAGGTACCGAGAGATTTCTGTCTAATTCCGAGGAGGCGATCGTCCGAAACCACGAAGGGACGCCGACGAGAAAGGTACTTGGGAGGTTCACGTGAGCATCGAGATGTCAGGCAACGTTCGCGGTTGGTTTCATGAGCGTCTCCAGGCCGCCTTCAGTCGGACTCAGGCGACGGCGTCCGCCGAGACGGAGATGTATCTCGTCGAGCTGCTCGCTCGACACGCCGAGCGCGCCAACCCCGAGGCGCTCCTCCGGCCGCTCGCGTTGATGCTCGCCGACGCCCTCGAGGCCGAGGGGCCCGACCGGCTCCGGCGCCTCCGCGAGCTCGGGGACACCGCTCTCTACGTCCTCGGGTTCTTCGAGGACCACCTCCAACGTCGCGGTGTGTCGCGCGACTACGTCGTCTCGATGGGCGGGCGCGCCTATGCGCGCGCCGAGGTGCTCAGCGTCTACGTCCCGAGCGAGGCGGTGCGTCGTGACGTCTACGGCGAGCTCGCCGATGGGTTCGCGACGTACGCGGAGGCGTTCGACGAGGTGCGCGAGAGCACGGTGCTCCGGACGCCGCAAGACATCGTGCGACTCTACGAAAAGTGGAAGCGCACCAAGTCCCCGCGGGTGGCCGAGCGCCTTCGCAGCGAGGGTGTTTTTCCGATGGTCGAGGACGACAGCGAGCTCCTCCACTGATGCTCGAGCGCATCCAGGCGGTCCTCGCGCAGCTCTACGACCTCGAGCCCGGCGTCGACGTCCGCGCGTTCCTCTGTGGCCGCGACCTGCTCGCCGCGCTGGAGCGCGATGATCAAGCCCATCGCGGGGAGGTGCTCCTCGTGCTGGACGACGACGAGGGTGTCCACGTCGGTCTCTATCTCGATCCCGCGGTGCTCGCGCGCCTGGACGCGGGCCACGAGGACCTGCGCAGCGTCGCGCTCGCCACCGAGGGCGTGAGCCACTTCCTCTATCTGTCGTTCCGCGCGGACAACGCGATGCAGGTGACGCAGCTCGAGCTCGAGCTCCAGGCCGAGGTCGACAAGTACGCGACCGCGATCCTCCCCGAGCTGCGCCGGGCGGAGCTCTCGGGCAACGGCGTCGGCGTGATCCGCGAGCGGAGCCGGGCGCTGCGCGAGCGGCTCTACGAGCGCGCGTCGTTCATCGACGACGGCTCGACCGACGAGGGTGAGCGCTACCGGGTCGCTCACCGCGCGGCCGCGCGCTACGCGGCGCGGCTCGAAGAGCGCTATGTGCGCACGGGACGCATCGAGGAGCTCGTCGCCGAGCTCCGACGGTTCTATCGGCTCGGTGCGCGCGAGAAGCTCGAGCGAGCCTCGCGCTGACGGGAGTCGTCGGCGGGTCCGCTCAGCGGACTTCGTCGAGCGCCTTCTGATCGGCGATGAACTCGACGACCGCCTCGCGGACGGGGCGGTTCCAGTGCACCTTCTCGGCCGCGATCTCGCGCAGCGCCGAGACCGCCGCGCGGTTCTTGCTAGCGACGAGGGCGGGAGCGCCCTTCATGAGCTGGCGGGTCCGCTTCGCGGCCAGGATGACGAGGGCGAAACGATTCTCTTCGTGCTCGAGGCAGTCTTCGACGGTGACGCGCGCCATGCATGCTCCAAAAGGGCGCGAACCATAGCGGGGGCCCGAGCGCATGGCAACCTCGCGCACCGCGCGCGGGTGGAATCCTGCCTTTCTTTTTCGAGTGGGGCTGGGTAGCATCCTGCCCGGCTTTCGAGCAGTCATGTCCCGCCTGACGATCATCGGTCCGGACGGCCGCCAGGAGGTGGAGCTCGCCCCCCACAACACCCTGGGCCGGCACCCGAACAACACCGTCCAGGTGCTGGATCGCATCGTGTCCAAAGAGCATTGCCACGTCGATCGGATCGACGGTGGACGGTGGATCGTTCGCGATCTCGGCTCGTTGAACGGCACGTACGTGAACGGTGAGCGGATCGCCGAGCGCGTCCTCAATCCGGGCGACGAGATCATGCTCGGCTCGACCCGGATCATCTTCGACGCAGGCAACGCGCCCGGCGCCGGGAAGGGCCCGCGTCCCGTCCCGAGCACGCGCGAGGGCGCGCAGGGTCAATCTCCGGCGGGGCCTTCCGGGGCGGGGCAGGGCTCGCCCGCTCCGTCGCCCGCCCCATCGCCGCCGAACCTGCCCGCGTTCGGAGGTCCGTCGCCCGCGCAGACCGCGCTCGGGGGGATGGGCGCGCCCGGCAACCCGATGGCGCAGGAGCTGCCGAAGATGGCGCCGATCGGGCCGACCACGCTCCCGCAGGGCAGCGGCATGCCGGGCGCGATCCCGCTGCTCGACCCGAAGCTCTCGCGCGTGACCATCGCGCCCGGGATGGTCGAGAGCCACATCCGGACCAAGCTCGCGCCGCTCATCGACGAGAGCTTCCTCCCCGAGCGCCTGATCCAGGACGGCGACACCCTGCGCCGCGACTACGAGAAGCTCCGCGTGAGCTACGAGCTCGCGCGCGCGATCGGCGTCGAGCTCGACATCGATCGCGCGCTGGTGAAGATCCTCGACGCGGCGTTCTCGATCCTCCCGGCCGATCGCGGGATCATCCTCCTCTACGACGAGAACCGCGACCTCGCGCCGCGCTGCGTGCGCACCAAGGCGGGCAACCAGGATCCCAACGAGGAGGTCCTGATCTCGAGCACCATCGTCGAGCAGGTGCTCCGCGACAAGGCGGCTGTCCTGTCGAGCGACGCGACGGTCGACTCACGCTTCCAGGGCGCGCACTCGATCATCATGCAGGGCATCCGCTCGAGCATGGCCGTCCCGCTCCTCCACAAGGCGGAGGTGTTCGGGATCATGCTGCTCGACAGTCAGATCGCGACGAACGCGTTCACCGAGAAGGACCTCCAGCTCTTCCAGAACGTGGCGAACCAGGCGGCCGTCGCGATCCAGAACTCGCTCTACGCGGCGAAGCTCGAGCAAGAGGCGATCACCCGCGAGCGGTTCCAGCGCCTCCTGTCCCCCGCGATCGCGCAGCAGGTCATCGAGGGTAAGGTCGAGGTCAAGAAGGGTGGCGAGGAACGCAACACCACCGTCTTCTTCAGCGACATCCGCGGCTTCACACCGATGAGCGAGTCCCGCTCCGCGCAGGACATCGTCGACATGCTCAACGAGTACTTCGAGCGGATGGTCGAGGTGATCTTCAAGTACGAGGGCACGCTCGACAAGTTCGTCGGCGACGAGATCATGGCGCTGTTCGGAGCCCCGGTGTCGCACGAGGACGACGCGGTGCGGGCCGTCAAGACGGCTCTCGAGATGCGCGGCGTGCTCGCGCAGTTCAACGCCGAGCGCATCGCGGCCGGTCAGCCCGAGGTGAAGATCGGCATCGGCATCAACACCGGGCACTGCGTCGCGGGCTACCTCGGGAGCAGCAAGGCGCTCGAGTACACGGTGATCGGCGACACGGTGAACACGGGAGCGCGCCTCTGCTCCATCGCCAAGGCCGGCGAGATCATCATCAGCGAGAACACGTACAACGCGGTGCGCGACTTCGTGGACGTGATCGAGCTGCCGCCGACCCAGGTCAAGGGCAAGTCCCAGGCGCTCAAGATCTACAACGTGGTCGGCGAGAAGGGCGGCGGCCGGTTCGGGGTCGAGCTCACCCGCCCCGCGTAGCGTCCTGAGCGCCCGCGCAGCTTGCCGATCCGGCGGCTCTGCGATACCCGTCTCCACCCCGATGGCTCACCTCGAATTCGAAAAGCCCCTCGTCGAGCTCGAGGAGCGGATCCGCGAGCTGAAGGTCTACGGAATCCGTGACCGCGGGATGGGCGGCGAGATCGAGAAGCTCGAGGCGCGGGTCGAGCGCCTGCAGGAAGAGATCTACGACGGGCTCACCGTCTGGCAGAAGGTTCAGCTCAGCCGGCACCCGGACCGCCCCTACCTGAGCGACTACGTCGAGCGTCTCTTCGAGGACGTCGTCGAGCTCCACGGCGATCGCACGTACGGCGACGACCCCGCGATCATCAGCGGCTTCGCGACGTTCGACGGTCGGAGCATCGCGTTCGTCGGGCACCAGAAGGGTCGGACCACCAAAGAGAAGGTGCGCCGCAACTTCGGGATGGCGCATCCCGAGGGGTATCGAAAGGCGATGCGGGTGATGGACCTCGCGGCGCGCTTCCGGCGGCCCATCCTCACCTTCATCGATACGCCGGGTGCATACCCGGGCATCGGCGCGGAGGAGCGCGGGCAGTCCGAGGCGATCGGCGCTTCGATCTCGCTGATGAGCGGCCTCAAGACACCGATCATCGCGACGGTGATCGGCGAGGGCGGGAGCGGCGGCGCGCTCGCGCTCGGGGTGGCGAACCGCGTGCTGATGCAGGAGTTCGCGACCTACAGCGTGATCACGCCGGAGGGCTGCGCGTCGATCCTCTGGCACGACGGCACGCTGGCGCCGAAGGCGGCCGAGCACCTCAAGCTGCTCGCGACGGACGCGCTGCGCCTGCGCGTGGTGGACACGGTGGTCGGCGAGCCGCGCGGCGGCGCGCACCGCGACTACGACGACGCCGCGCAGTCGCTCCGCACCGCGCTCACGATCGAGCTCGCCGCGCTCGACAAGAAGAGTGACGAGGCGCTGGTGAGCGAGCGGTACGCGAAGTTCCGCGCGATGGGTGAAGTGCACGGCTGACGGATGGCCGGCCCGCCGCCGATGGGCTCGTCGCCCAGGCCCGCGTGGCCCGCCCCCACGACGACGAGCGGCTCCGAGCTCCCCGATCCCGAGCGCAACCGTCGCATGGTCGGCTGCGGGTGCTACGGCATCGCGATCGTCTTCGGGATCATCTCGCTGTTCCTCGTCTTCGTGGTGGTCCCGACCGCGGCGGGGATCGGTCCACAGATGTGCGCGGCGATGTGCGGCGGCGCGGTGCTCGCGCTGCCCGCGATGGCGGTGTACCTGACGGTCCCCCGCCTCCTCGATCGCTACGATCCGGAGCCGTGGTACGCGCTGTTGATGGCGCTCGCGTGGGGCGCGTTCGCCGCGTGCGGGGTATCGGCGATCATCAACTCGGTGGTCGGCCTCTCGATCGGCGGTCATCGCGGCGAGCTGATCAGCGCCGTGGTGAGCGCGCCGATCGTCGAGGAGGCGAGCAAGGGCACGCTCCTCCTCGCGTACCTCTACTTCCTCCGGCGCGAGTTCGACGGGGTGGTGGACGGGATCATCTATGCGTCGTTCTGCGCGATCGGCTTCGCGGGGATCGAGAACGTCCTCTACTACGCGCAAGCGGGCATGCAGGCGGGGGGAGACGGCTTCACGCAGACGTTCATCCTGCGCGGCCTGCTCACGCCGTGGGCGCACCCGCTCTACACGTCGATGACGGGGATCGGCGTCGGCCTCGCGCGCGAATCCGAGTCCCGCGTCGTGCGCTGGGTCGCGCCGGTCGGCGGCTACGCGGTCGCGGTGACTCTGCACGCGATCTGGAACGGCACCGCGATGCTCGCCGACGGACAGCAGCACGGCCAGGCGCTGTTCCTGTTCGTGATGCTGCCGCTCTGGTTCCTCTTCGTCAGCGCGTTCCTCGTGATCGTGATCGTGCTCGTGCGGCGTCGCGGTCGGATCCTGAGGAACCACCTCGTCGACGAGGTCGCGCTCGGGCACCTGAGCCAGGAGGAGCTCGACATCGTGGCGAGCGCGTTCGGCGGCGTCACCGCGTACTTCCGCAAGGGGCGACCGGGGACCGAGTTCGTGCGTGCGGTCGCGAGGCTCGCGCTCAGCAAGTGGCACTCGAGCCGCGCGATGAAAGAGAAGATGCGGACGGTGAGCATGGACTTCATCGTCCCGCTCCGGAAGAAGATCCGGACGCTGAGGGAGCAGGGCGCGTCGCCGGCGCGCGGCGGCCCTCCCACCGGGCCGGCGAGCACGCGGAGATGAGCACGAGATGAAGGAACGGACGATCCCCGACGCGGAGCGGCGCGCGCGCCTCGTCGCGCGCCATCACCTCGCGAAGGACGCGAAGAGCCCCGAAACCGCCGTGCGCGCGGTGGTCGCGATGCACTCTTCGGATCCGGCCACGCCGTTCCTCGGCTGCTGGGCGCGCGTGCCGAAGTTCAGCGTGGAAGCCCTCGAGCGCGCGCTCACCGAAGACAAAACGCTTTGGCGTATCCATGCGATGCGACGCACGCTCTTCGTCGTGGACGCAGGGGAGGGCGGCCTCGTCGAGGCGGCGGCGACCCGCGAGATCGCCGACAAGGAGCGCAAGCGCCTGCTCGGCTACCTCGAGGGCGCGGTGAAGGCGAAGTCGCTCGGGTCGTGGCTCGAGAAGGTCGAGGAGAAGGTGATCGCCGAGCTCGGACAGCACGCGGAGCTGAGGACGTCGGAGCTCGCCAAGCGGGTGCGCGAGCTCGGTACACGGATCACCATCGGCTCGGGGAAGTGGCAGGCCGAGTCGTCGCTCGCCTCCCGGCTGCTGATGGTGATGGCGATGGACGCGCGCATCGTGCGGACGCGCTCGGCGGGGACCTGGCGCGCGAGCCAGTACGGCTGGGCGGAGACCGAGCGCTGGTTCGGCGCGGCGCCCTCGCCGGCGGAGGTGGCGCCCGCGCAGGCCGAGCTCGTGCGCCGTTACGTCGCGACGCACGGCCCCGTCACGCTGACGGACGTCCGCTGGTGGACGGGATGGACGGCGCGAGCATCGAAAGCCGCGTTGCAGGCGATCGGCGCCGTCACGGTGCGCCTCGAGGACGGGAGCAGCGCGTTCGTCGTCGAGGGAGACGAAGCGCCCGTGAAGGCGAAGAAGGGCGCGGTCACGCTCTTGCCCGGGCTCGATCCGACGCCGATGGGCTTCAAGGAGCGCGCGTTCTATCTCGGCTCGCACCACCAGGCGCGGCTCTTCGACACGAACGGGAACATCGGACCGACGGTGTGGGTCGACGGGCGCATCGTCGGCGGTTGGGCCCAGAAGAAGGACGGCGAGGTCGTGGTCGCGCTGCTCGAGGACGTCCCGAAGGCGGCGCGCGCCAAGATCGACAAGGAAGCGGCCGCGCTGACGAAGTGGATGGACGGCGTCGTCACCATCCCGAGGTTCCGGACCCCGCTCGAGCGTGAGCTGTCGCGATAGAGGAGGAGAGCCATGGGCGCGATGATCCGAGCGGTGCGAGGCGACATCACGCAGGAGGACGTCGACGCGATCGTGAACGCGGCCAACGAGCGCATGCTCGGCGGCGGCGGGGTGGACGGCGCGATCCATCGCGCGGCGGGGAGGGAGCTCGTCGAGCTCTGTCGCGCGGTACCCGAGGTGCGCGATGGCGTGCGCTGCCCGACGGGGGAAGCCCGGTTGACGGGCGGCGCGAAGCTCGAGGCGCGGTTCGTGATCCACACGGTCGGACCTCGCTACGCGATGCCGAACGCGCCCGCGCTGCTCACCTCGGCGTTCCGCAGCTCGCTGACCCTCGCGTCGGAGCACCCGGAGATCCGGAGCGTGTCGTTGCCCGCGGTGAGCTGCGGCGTCTTCGGCTATCCGATCGCGGAGGCCGCGAAGATCGCGGTGGACGTGGCGCGCGAGCGCGAGTGGGACCTGGATGTGATCCGCTTCGTGTTGTTCAGCGAGAGCGACCTCGAGGTGTTCGAGAGAGCGATCGACGCGGGGTGAGCCCGGAAGCGGAGCCGGACACGGAATCGGAATCGGACACGGAATCGGAATCGGACACGGAATCGGAATCGGACCCGGAGCCGGACACGGACACGGAATCGGACTCGGACTCGGACACGGAATCGGACTCGGACTCGGACTCGGACTCGGACTACTCGGACTCGGACTCGGACTCGGACTCGGAATCGTGTCCGGCCGCACCGGGCTCGGCGGCGGGAACCTCCCCCCCTCTCGGGGGTCGCGGTTCCCATGTCCTACCGCGTCATCCGCGCGGCGCTGCGCGGCGAGCGGGAGCGCCTCCGCGCCGGCCGCGACGCGGGCGGGCCCGGGCGGGCCGGCGCGCTGCGCGAGCTGCTCCGGGTCGAGGCCGAGCTCCGCGAGCATCGGCGCCGCGCCCTCACCGTGCTCGACGCGATCCACATCGCGGCGCCCTGCGGCGAGGACTGGAACGCGATGACGGGCTCCGAGCGCGTGCGGCGCTGCGATCGGTGCGACAACGAAGTGTACGATCTCTCCACGATGACGTCGCTCGAGGTCGTCGAGCACCTCGCGGGGAGGGGCGCCACCGGGTGCGTGAGGCTGTTCCGCCGCGCGGACGGCACCGTGATGACGAAGGACTGCGCGCCGGGCAAAGCGCGTCGGCGGCGTCGGCGCGCGGGGGTCGCGGCGGCGATGGCCGTCGGAGTGAGCGGGGCGCTCGCCGTGCTGCCGGCGATGGGCGCGGCGGGCGAGCCAGGGGAGCGCGAGGTGACCGACCCGGCGGTGGAGGAGACGCGGGTCGAGGACACCGGGTTCGAGTTCGACGCCGACCGCTTCCTCACCCGCGAGAACGACTCGGTGCTCGACGACGACGGCGTCGAGCGCGGTGGTGCGGTGATGCACATGGGCGCCGTCGTAGCTCCGACGTCATCGGGGCACTTCCCGAGTGTCTTCTCGTCGAGCGAGCGCAATCGCGAGCTTGCCGTCGAGGAGATGCGTCGGGCCCTCGAGGAGTTGCGGCTCGCCGACGAGGACGAGTGACTTCTCTACGCCGCGAGCGCGGAAGGCGCGTTGCGGCTCACGATCGCCGGCGCCCGCTGCACGAGCTCGGGGTCGGTGAGCGCTTCGACCATGAAGAGCGCGAAGTCGATCCGGCGCGTCCGGTTGCTCGCGAGCACCGGGTCGCCGACGTGCTCGCTCCACACCGGCAGGCCCTCGCTCTCGCCCTCTTCGAGGTCGCTGCCGCGGACGACGGTCCACGCGCGGTCGCTCTCGAAGATCCGGCGGCACGCCTCGACCTGATCGTCGAGCTCGGCGAAGCGGACCGCGCGCGCGACCCAGCCGAAGAGCTTCACCATCGCGCGGAAGCCCGAGGAGTAGACGTCCTTGCCGTCGCGGGTGATGTGCCAGCCGCACGAGAACACGAGGCGCGCGTCCGGCTCCGCGAAGTCCAACACGGCTTGCGCGGTGCCGCTCGAGTACTGCTGCACACCCCACGGCGCGAGCACGGTGAGGACGCCGTCGCAGCCGGCCACCGCGCGGCGGATGACCTCGCGGTCGTTCGTCATGCCGGGGACGATCGTGATGCGGCCCTCGAAGGGGGCGAGCTTCTTCACGCTCTCCTCGCGGCAGACGCCGACGACCTCGTAGCCGCGGTCGAGCGCGTGCTGGACCATGTACTGGCCGAGCTTGCCGGAGGCGCCGACGATGCAGACGCGGCGGATCGGGCGGGCGGAGGGGCGGTCGGTGCGGGGCATCGGAGGTCCTTTCGTTTCGAGACGCCCCTGAGATAGCTCTGCGAAAACGAACCGACCACGGCCAGATCCGTATTCGTGTTATGCGAATCCGCATGGACTGGACGAAGGTGGGCTTCGACTGGAACCGCGTGCGGGCGTTTCTGGTCTCCGCGGACGAGGGCTCGTTCTCGGCCGCGGCGCGGGCGCTCGGGATGTCGCAGCCGACGATCGGGCGCCAGGTCGCGGCGCTCGAGGAGGAGCTGGGGGTCGCCTTGTTCGAACGCGCGGGGAGCGCGCTCCGCCTCACCGCCGCGGGCGCGGACCTCGCCGAGCACGCGCGCGCGATGGGGGAGGCCGCGACGAAGCTCTCCATCGTCGCGACGGGGCAGTCGCTCGAGCTCGAGGGCGACGTGTGCATCACCGCGAGCGATCTGATCTCGGCGCGGCTCCTGCCGCCGATCCTCCTCGGCCTTCGGCGCGACCACCCTGGGATCCGCGTCGAGATCGTGGCGTCGAACGACGTGCGCGATCTCTTGCGGCGCGAGGCGGACATCGCGGTGCGTCACGTGCGGCCCGATCAGCCCGAGCTGGTCGCCAAGAAGATCGCGGACGACGTGGCCCACCCGTACGCCACGCCCGAGTACCTCGCGCGGCTCGGCGATCCGAGGTCCATCGCCGAGCTCGGCCGCGCCGACTTCATCGCGTTCGATCGGAGCGAGAGGATGATCGAGTATCTGCGTGCGCTCGGTCTCTCTCTCACGCAAGCCAACTTCCCGCTCGCCTGCGAGAACAGCGTCGTCCAGTGGGAGCTCGCGCGCGGCGGGGCGGGGATCTGCTTCCTCATGGAGCGCATCGGCGACGCCGACCCGCTCCTCACCCGCGCGGTGCCGGACTTCCCGCCGCTGCCGGTGCCGATCTGGCTCGCCGCGCACCGCGAGCTGCTCACCAGCCGACGCATCCGCGTGGTGTTCGATCGGCTCGCCGAGGGCCTCGCGTCGTGAGCGCGATCAGCGCAGCTCGCTCGCGATCCATTCCTCCATGAAGTCGCCGACGCTCGAGAACGGACCGACGCGCTCGTAGAGGTGCGCGGACCAACGCGCGAGGGCGTCCGTCGCCGCCTGTTTCCCGCGAAGCTGGCACACGTAGTAGGTCTTCGTGCGGCGGTGCTTGCCGCTCCCCGTGGTCGTGGTGCGACGGACGCTGACCGCGTGGATCGCGCGGGTCGCGCTCAGCACACCGACGCCGAACTGCGCGGCGTACGTGGGAGGGTGCAGCGCGACGGCGTGTCGGAGCAGCGCCTCGAGCTGCGGCGCCATCTGCGCGATCGCGGCGCCGTGCGCGTCGGCTGCGCTCTTCGCCTCGTCGCGCGCGCGCTCGGTCGGGCTGTCGGTGAACACGTTGAGCCGATCGAAGAAGGAGACTTGCTGATCCATCGCGGACGCGTGCTGCCGCGCCTGGCTCTCGGCGGGTCGCCGCGCCTCGATCTCGCGGACGAGCCGCACGAAGTCCGTGGGCTGGAGCGCGGCGGCGAGGCGGTCCACCACCTCGTTCTCGCTGAGCGACTCGCCGGCTTCGGGCGCGCGCGAGCGGATCGGCCCGTTCGAGCGCTCGATGCGCAGGCAGATCTGTTGGATCAGCCAGTCGCGATCCGCGATCCCGCCGAAGCCGTCCGTCAGCGTGCGCAGCGCGTGTTGCATGCTGCTGATCGCCGCGTCGTGGTTGATCACCGGGCAGCTCCGCGGCGAGGACGACCGCCCGCCGGGGGTCGTCACAGCGTCCAGCCAGCCATGCGCCACGACGAGGGCCTGGCCGAGGCGATGGCGCGGGTCGCTCATCGCGTACTGCCCCACGAGCTCGAGGGCCTGCGATGCGCGCATCCCCGCGAGCTCGCGGTGCCACTTCAGGCGCTGGCCGAGCCGCGCGACCTCCGCCTCGTGGGGGCCGTCCGACCACGCCTCGAGCCGCTCGAGCCACCCGATCCGCGCCTCGAGGTCGGAGCGCGACGGCTCGATGAGACCGAGCAACGTAGCGTGCGCGAGCGCGCCGTCGAGCTCGGCGCGGAGCGGCGAGCCCTCCAGCGCCGCGAACACCGCGCGCGACGACGCGGTCGTCCCCTTCACGACCACCGCTCGGGCGCGCGCGCCGCTCGCCCGCGCGCGGTACGGCCCTGGGTCGCCGGTGTCCCGATCGTCGCTGCTGCGCGGGAACATCTGCGGGCCGAGCCCTTGGAACGCGTGGTCGGTCGCCCGTCGGAGCGCCAGGAGCCCCGCGAGCGCCACGCAGCGCAGGTACGGCGACGGCACCGCGACGCGCTGTCCGCCCGGTCCGATGACGTACTCGTCGCGCGGGCCGATCGCGCGGAGCACCCCGGCCGTCGCCCGGCAGCGGATCGCGATGGCGAGCATCGGGTGCGCGGCGGCGAGCGCCTCCGCCACCGCGTGGTGCGCCGCCTCGATCGACGACACGAGCGCCTGCGTCCCCTCGGCCAGCCGCTTCGCCGCGTCGTCGCGCGCGCGCTCGTCCGCGCTCGCGCCCGGCATGATCTCGTCGAAGAAGCCGACTTGCGCCTCGCGCGCCCGGAGCTCCTGCTCGAGCCTCGCGCGCTCCGCCTCGAGCCCGCGCCGCGCCCGCGCGCGCTCGGCCGCGCCGCTCGCGAGGCGCGCGGCGGCAGAGCGCGCGAGCTGATCGACGGTGACCGGCGCCCACCCGAGCAAGGGATCGAGCCCCACGCTCGCGCTCGCGTCGTGCTGCAACGCGGAATCGACGAGCCGCCCCAAGAGGTCCGGCCACGACAGCCCCTCGAACCAGCGCGCCTCGATCGTCTCGGCGAGCGCGACGAGGTTGTCCGCTGCGACCGTGCTCTTGTCCGCCGCGCGCCCGATCGTCGGCGACGCGAGGACGGCGCCGAGGATCGACTCCGCGCGATAGACCACCTCGATGGGCGGACAGTCCTCCTTGCACGTCGCGAGGACCTCGTCGCGAGCGCGGCGCGCCTCGGCCGCGAGCTTCCCCGCCGCCTCCGCCTCTTTCCTGATCTCGGCGACGCGCTGCTCCTCCGGAGAGTCGGTAAGGAGGTTGACGCGATCGAACCACCCGACGCGACCCTCCGCCAGCGCGACCTCGCGCACGAGCGACGCCGTGTGCGCCTCCGTCTCGCGCACGCGCTCGATCAGATCCCCCACGTGATGGTGCTCGAGCCACCGGCGTGCCCGCTCCAACGCGTCCATCGCGGGAGAGTAACTCGGCGGACGAGACGGGAGCGGAGTCGGAAACTGAACCGGAATCGGACACGGAAACGGAATCGGAAACGGAATCGGAAACGGAATCGGAAACGGAAACGGAAACGGAAACGGAAACGGAAACGGAAACGGAATCGGAAACGGAATCGGAAACGGAAACGGAATCGGAAACGGAATCGGAATCGGAAACGGAAACGGAAACGGAAACGGAATCGGAATCGGAAACGGACACGGAAACGGAATCGGAAACGGAATCGGAAACGGAATCGGAATCGGAATCGGAAACGGAATCGGAAACGGAATCGGAATCGGAATCGGAATCGGAATCGGAATCGGAATCGGAATCGGAATCGGAATCGGAATCGGAATCGGAATCTGATGGATCCCCTCAAATCTAAGCGTTAGGCGCTGGAGATTCTCTGCTGCATGTTGTGGACGTCGAGCTCGTCGAACG
>JBFWYI010000073.1:0-51712 GCA_050186575.1 Sandaracinaceae bacterium
TACCAGAAGATCGCCTCGCTCTCGCCTCCCAAGTCGGGCACGAACAACATGTGCCGCCGCGTCGTGCGCCGACTGACGGCGAGCACGAGACCGGGCAGGACGATGCGGCGGCGGGACACGGCGCATCCCGCACCGCAAGGTTCGTTCCGATCGGCACCGCCAATCCAGACGCGCTCCACGAGCGGCGAGAACGCCCGATCCGCCGGCCGCCGCCCGGCGGCCGCCGGTCACGAAATCACTCGCATATCCCCGACGCCATGACGGCAAGAAGCCAACCTGGGTACGATCTCCCCGCCCCACGATCTCCCCCGCCCTCTCCTGTACGGGGTGAAGGCGCCGATCTCCTCTCGCGACGAGTCGTGAGTGGTTCGATCCCCCATTCAGAGGATGTCGTATTCGCATACGTGCGAACACGATTGCCACGCAAACGGGCGACGAACATCTCGCCCGGAACCACCAAGACGAGGGGAACATATGCCGACCGCCACGAAGACCGCCGCGAAGAAGAAGGCCGCGAAAAAGAAGACGGTTCGTAGTACTTCGAAGAAGTCTACGATCAACGTCGACTCGGAGAACAGCTGGCGCACCGTTCAGGTTTCCGAATCTGTCGCGCAGAAGATTCGGGCCTTGATGCACGAAGAGATGGGGGAGCCTCCTCGCGGAGAGGCCGACCGGATGATTGGGTATTGCGCCTACTACGATCCGCCTGGTATCTGCATCTGTTTCGGTCCCGTGAAGTAAGATCGGCCCATTGCTCGAAAGCATCTTGGGAGCAGCAGCGTCTGGTTTCGACGCGTGCGTCGATCCGATGACGTCGCCAGGCGCACGTCGTCGTCTCCCTGCGCGGTGCCCGGTTGCGCTTCGTGGGCTCGCGCCTCAGAGCGGGTGGACATGACGACGATCACGAGCGGGCGGCAGCTCTTCTCCACGGTGACCGAGGACGGGCGGCTGGTGGTGTCCATCGAGCCGCTCGAGGTGCCCGCGCCCGCGGCCGACGAGGTGGTGGTCGAGATGCGGGCGGCGCCGATCAACCCGAGCGATCTCGGGACGCTGCTCGCGCCCGCCGACATGGCGACGGCGCGCGCGGAGACGGTCGATGGACATCCCGCGCTCGTCGCCGAGGTGAAGGCGGCGATGAGGCGCTACGTCGCGCCGCGCGTGGGCAAGAAGATCGCGGTCGGCAACGAGGGCGCGGGGGTCGTGGTCGCCGCGGGATCGTCGGACGCCGCGCAGGCGCGGCTCGGCAAGACGGTGACGCTCGTCGGCGGGATGATGTACCGCACGCACCGCGTGGTGACCGCGAGCGAGGCGTTGCCGCTGCCCGACGGCGCGAGCGCCGCGGAGGGCGCGTCGCTGTTCGTCAACCCGATGACCGCGCAGAGCTTCCTGAGCACGATGCGGCTCGAAGGACACTCGGCGCTCGTGCACACCGCCGCGGCGTCGAACCTCGGCCAGATGCTCGCCAAGCTCTGCGCGAAGGAGGGCGTGCCGCTCGTCGCGATCGTCCGGAGCGAAGCGCAGCGCGCGATCCTCGCCGAGCTCGGCGTCGAGCACATCGTGGACTCGTCGAAGGAGAGCTTCGTGCGCGATCTGATCGCGGCCATCGCGACGACCGGCGCGACGCTCGGCTTCGACGCGATCGGCGGCGGCGAGATGGCGAACACGATCCTGATCGCGATGGAGCAAGCGCTGCTGCAGCGCGGGGAGAAGCCCGGCGCGTACGGCACGACCGTGCAGAAGCAGGTCTACATCTACGGCCGCCTCGACACGGGGTCGACCACGCTGACGCCGAGCTACGGGCTCTACTGGAACGTGGGCGGGTGGCTGGTCACGCCGCACCTCGAGAAGATCGGGATGGAGGAGACCATCGCGATGCGCCGCTACGCGATCGAAGAGCGCAACGGGATCTTCCGAAGCGAGTACACCGACACGATCTCGCTCGACGACATGATCGACCCCGAGGTCGCGCGCGCGTACGAGCGCAAGGCGACCGGGCAGAAGTACCTGGTCGATCCGAGCCGACGCGCGTGAGGCCCGCCCCGGGCGGTTGCGCCAACTTCCTCGACCCGCTCACGGTGCCCGACGCGCCGCGACTCGACCCGCTCGTCAGCGATGTGGCGAGCGATGTCGTCGTGGCGCGCGCGCTTCGATCGAGGCACCGCCGCTAGCGTCGCCAAGTCTTCCGTGGTGCGTCAGCGCTTCCAGGTTGGAGGTACCGTCAGCTTAGCTTTCGATCGATCACTCCCTCATTCACCCCCACGAACGTCTCGCTGGATCGCCGGCCGCACTCAGCTTCGCGTCGGCTGACAACTCGTGTCGCATTGGCGCGCGCACTCCTTCACCTTGTTCGTTGGACGGCTGGCCGCCTTCACCTCCGTCGTCAGGATCGCCTTCGTCGCCGATCGGGTTCCAGACTCCGTCTCCGCCGAGGTCACCGCCTAGACCTGGGCTCAGAGGTGGGGGGAGGGCGATCGAACCTCGTTGACGAATCTACTCGCGGTTGCACCATCGGCGGAGCTCCACCGCTGCGCGCCCGGCGCGATCGCTTTGACCGATCGCGTTCGGGCGAGTCACATTCGAGCGATGCTTGCTCGGCTTCTCGGGTTGCTCATCGTGCTCGCGTCCATCTCCCTTCCGGGCTGCTACTCGTCACACGATCCCGACGGACCCGACATTCGACTGCCCGACGGGGGACGACGCGGGGACGCCGGCGTTCGCTTCGACGCGGGTCGTCCGCCGATGCCCGACGCCGGACTGCCGGGCCGCGACGCGGGTCGACCGCCGCCGAGCGACGCAGGGACGTGTGCGTCGCCGGTCCCCGACTACGCCGGCCCCGGCTGTAGCGCGGCGACGTCCCAATGCCTCGCGACGTGCGACGACGAGCTCTCGTGCAACGGGTGCCTGGAGCGGGACCCCGAGTGCGGCCGCTGCGTCAACACCACCATCGTGTCGTGCGCCAACGACATGGGATGCGCCGACCTCTGGACGCGGTTCGCGTGCTGCGCGGTGCGCAACCCCGGTTGTCGCGACCTCCGCGGCGCCGACCTCACCGCGTGCGCCGATGGGTGCGAAGACGCGCTCACTGTCTACTCCGATTGCGTAAACAGCGGACCCATCATGCCGTGCACGGTGGGCTTGGAGATGCGCTGCGGGCTGTGAGGGTCGGCGTCCGCTACGCGCGCCAGCTTGCGACGAAGAGCGCGCCGTCCGGGCCGCTCTCGCGCATCTCGACGTCGACGTCCTCACCACCGACGCGCTCGAGCAAGGAACGGAGCATCGGCACGTTCGTGGCGTGCTTGGACGTGATGTGGAGGTGCGGCGGGTGCGTCAACACGAGGCGCGCCTGGCTCCCCTCGATCGTGATGCGCACCACCGTCCCGCGCTGGAACATGCGGTTGTGCACCGGCTCGGCGAGCCGGAGGAACATCGCCGGCCCCGCCGCGCGCATCACGCGCTGGTAGACGCGGTTCTTCGCCGTGGTGCGGGTGCGCGCCCCAGACCAATCGCGGATCGCCTGATCGGTCGGGTAGAAGCGATCGCAGACCGCGTGGAACGCGGCGTCGCAGTGCACGGCGGGCATCCACACGCCGGCGGGCGGCGGGGACAGGATCACATCGCGCAGCTCCGACGGAAGCCGGTCGATGACGTCTCCCAAGTCGTGCCCGTCGATCGCGGAGCGGAAGAGCACGCCCTTGGACCGGCACTCGGGGTAGGAGTGGATGCCCTCGGGCAGGAGGTCGAGGTAGTGCGCGAGGCGAGGGAATCGAGCCGCGTCCACCATCCCTCGTGGAGCATACCGCGACACGTCGGTCGTAGCGCTCGGCCGCCATCGGCGAGGTGGCGCCCAGCGATCGCCTCGCGCACACCGGTCATCCGCCGGGCGCCCGCGCGTCGTCTCCGCGGGACCTCCGACTGAACGAGTGCGCCGAGCACCCCGGACGGATCTCCCCCCGTGTCGTCACGGATCTCCCCGTGTCGTGTCACCTCGCGTGGATGTGGTAGTCGACGAGCCGCCACTCGCCATCTTCTTCCACGAATGCGCAATCGAGGATTGCGCTCCCTCCCTCGAACTCCGCGTCATACGTGACGCGAGTGATTTCGTTCTCGAGAGCCATCGAGCTCCCGAAGCTGAGCGCCTCGAGCGGTCCGCGAGCCGCGACCACGCGAGCGACGGAGTCGAGCTGAGGCTCGAAGCTCGGGCTCGCGCGAACCGCGTCCGTGAAGTGCTCGCGGACCTCGGTGAGCTGTCCGGTTTGCAGCTCGCGCGTCACATCGGTCGCCACGCTCGTCACCTCCTGATAGCGGTGCTTCATGAATCCGAAGAAGAGCGTCGCGAACGCGAGGGACGTGGCGACGAGACCGAGCCCGGCGTTGGCGATCCCTCGGCCGGTGTACTCGTCGGGGCTCCGTCGAATCTGACGGAGTCCGAGGAAGGCGAGCCCGACGCCAAACGGTGCGGTGAGCCCGAAGCTGCAGAGGCCGACCAGCCCAACAACGAGGCTCGCGATCGCATACGGGCTCGTCTTCATGCGCGGCGGCGGCGCCGGCTCAGCTGTGGTGTCGTCCATGCGGCCCCCTTCAGCAAGACCTGCGCCGCGCGCGACGAGGGGGAGACGACCTCACGGGAGTGTGCGCGCACGTGTGACCGACACATGACCCACGACGTCCCGCGACCGCCAGTACACGCGATCCGGGTTCGAAACCCGGATCGAGCTTCGGAGCGCAAGTACTGGAGGACCACATGTTGGGTTGACGTCGTCGTACCGATGTGACGCGCGACCCAGAGCTCGCAGCCGGGGAGCACCACGAAGATGAGGATCTCGCCGATGAAGTACGCCGCGCCGAGGGCCGGACCGTGGACGCGTAGACGACGAGCGGGATGGCCGTCACCGCGCAGTACGCGAGGTAGGCGAGGCGCCGGGTCGAAGCGTGGACGGGCACGCCCCCGCTGGCAACGTAGCTCAGGTGCGTACGCGCGCGTGACCGTGCGCGCGAGGCTCAGGCGACCGGCTGTCGAAGCTCGCGCAGAATCTCGTAAAGGACGCTGTCGCCCATGCGGGCTCGCACGTCGTTGTGCATCGCCCCTAGCTCGAACGCATCGCCGGTCACGCTCGCCGTCGTACCGAGCGGCGAGCTCAGCGCGAGCGAGCGTTCGCTGGAGGTGACGGTCAGTTGGACGCTGAAGTCGCAGGCCACCCAGCGCGTGACCACGTCGCCCTCGGATGTCGCGCTGCGCGTGACGAGCACGTTCCCGTCGCGATACGCGCGCCCTTCGGAGCGCGGAGGCGCGCTCAGCGGCTGGTGCCAGAAGTCCGCGAGGCGCATGGGAGGCGTCGGCTGCACCCCCGCGTCGTCCGCCACTACCGGTGGTCCGGCGTCCGGCCGAGGCGGGGTCGGACCGGCATCCTCTTCGGGCGAAGGTCCCCCGCACGCGACCAGGTGCACGGCGACCGCGCCGGTCCCGACCAGGAACGTTCGTCGACCGATCGCGTCGACAACGGGGCTATCCTGCTTCTTCGTCACGGCGGAGGCCGCGTGTCGGAGCCGCTCACCGCGCCGTCCTCCCACGTCCACGTGATGCGGTCGTACCGGAGCTGCACGACTTCGAAGGGCGGGAGTATCGCGTTCTCGAGGTACGTGTTGTTGAGCTGCGCAGCTTCCATGGTCGTGATGTACGCGCCCTCGAGCTGCACCGTGAACATGTTCACCTCGGCGCCCGAGGGGAGAGGTTGGTAGAAGCGGATGACCACGGTGAGCGCTTCATTCTCACTGAACGCAGCGTAGAGCGGCACCGTCGCTGCATCGGTCGGCTTCGTGATGCTGACGTCGTGATGCTGTGTTGCGATCGGCAAGCCGCTGGCGGCATCGACCTCCGTGGAGAGGACGTGCGTGTACGCGTTGACTTCGATCTGCCCCTCATGACCGGACGCCGTCGACGACCCCTCGATCAGGCCGCTCGTGTCGCCCTCGATCGTCATGTATGCATTCAGGCCCACGTCGTCTCCTCCGGCGCGTTCGTCAGAAGCGCGGGTGCTCCCATTCGTCGTTGGCAGAGGCGCCGAAGCCCGTCCACTGGATCGACCGGTAAGTGAAGCTCACTTGCTCGCGCGGCACGAGCGGTCGATTCTCGGGGTAGCGCGTGTTCAAGAGCTCGTGGCGGATCTCGATCACGCGCGCGTCCGTCAGCTCGATGCGAAAGAACTCCTCCTCGGTGCCCATCGGCGTCGGCCGAAAACAGCGAAGAACCGAGTCATGGAGCACGTCGCGCATCGCCCACGCCGTCGCGAGCAGAGGCGTCGCACGATCGATCGGCTTGGTGATGGTGATGGGCCGATGAGGGCGAAGCCCGACGAAGTTCTGGATACCGATGGGGTGCGAGTACCCGTACACCTGAATCCATCCCTCTCGACCGTTCTGCGTCACCGACCCGGGGACAGGCCCCACCTGGTCGCCGCGAACGTCCGTCAGGTACGCGTTCAGTGCCATCGCGCGAGTCTTTCACCGCACGCTCGGCGCGTCTACCCCGCAAAGGGTGCGCTCGAACCGGTTGCGCCTCCGCGTGGCCTCGTCGAGGTCTGCGCGAGCTCGATCTCGGCTGAGAGGCCCGCGGAATGATCTCGCCCGAGGTGATGCTCGCCGAGCTCTCCTTCACGCGCGCATCACCCCAGGCCCGCGCGCACCCGCGCGAGACGCTCGCCGACTTCCCACGCGTCGCACCAGCCTTCGACGTACGTCCAGTCGACGATGCCGCCGCGCGCCTCGACCGCGCGGACCACGTCTTGGATGTCGACGCGGTCCTGCGGTCGGTCGGCGAGAATCTTGTAGACGATCAGATCCTCGGGGGTGACGACCGGCACGACGACGTGCTCGGCGAGCTCGCGGGGGTTCCGGCGCGCGAGCGCGGATCGCTCGAAGTCGGTGTGCGCGAAGAGGAGGTCGATGCGCCGTCCTTCCGCGTCGCGGAAGAGCACGAGGTCGGGCACGGGGTCGTCGCCTCCGACTCGGGTCGACTCCGAGAAGCCACGGCGCGCGAGCGCATCGCGCAGCGTGCGCAGTCGGCTCGGATCGACCGCGACGACGAAGTCGACGTCCTTGGTCGCGCGTGGCTCGGCATAGGCGTTGCGTGCGCCGCCACCCATCAATGCGTGCTCGAGCCCCGCCTCGGCGAGCGACTCGATCGCGTCGAGCAACAGTCGTTGCAGATCCATCGCTCAATCGGCCACGCGTCGCCCGAGGCGCCGCCCCCGCGCGGCTAGCTCGGCTTGTCCGAGCGCTCGCCGATCGAGGGCCAGCTCGGTCTCGACGTCGGTCTTGATGGCATAGCCGAGCTCGAGGCCTTCGATGATCCGGGCGACCGGGCTCTCTCCGAGCGCCTCGGCCAGCCGCTCGTCGCGCTCGCGCGCCTTCGCCTCCGCGACGCGGGCGAAGTGCGCTCGGTCCTTCGCGCTCACCTTCACGCCCGCATCATAGCGTGCCATCCAGCGCGCCGTGCGCGCTCCAGCCGCCTCCGTCCATCTCGCGCAACTCGGGGGGTGTCTCGATGGGGCGGAGTCGGGCGTCCCCGAGGCAGAGCGCGGCACGACCCGCGACGAGCGCGACGGTCACGCAGCGCGTCACGCGGCGGGGGAGCGCCGAGCGAGGACCGACGCGGCGATCCGCGTCGCGTGCGGCCGGCACACCGCGTGCGTCGGTCGTTCTCATGACGATTGCACGAATGCGTCGAGAGCTCGCATTCGCGATGGTCGGGATGACCGCGCTCGCGATGGCGGGCTGTGACGGCGAGGCGAGCGCGTCGGGCGAGCCGCACGGCGACGCGCCAGCGAAACACGTGATGACGCACGCGAGGCTGATCGTGGGCGCGCGGCCCGACACCGACGTGTGGATCGATGGCCAGCGCTACGCGCCGTTCGTGCGGGGACTCCGCGTCGAGCTCACGCCCGGTGAGCACGTGCTCGAGTCCCGGCGCGGCGACGTCGTGGTGGGCGCGAACACGGTGCGCGTCGAGGCGGGGTTGAAGAGCTGGGTCGATCTCTCCTTCATGCCTGCCACCGAGCCGGCACCGCCGACGCCGGAGCCGCCGCACCTCCCCGGGCACGTCGTCTTGCCGACCACCGTCCGCGAGTCCGGAGACGGAGTCTTCGACGCGCAGGTCGTCGTGCGCACGATCGATCGGCAAGAGCGCGCGCTCGACGATTGCTACGAGATCGCGCTCGGCGCAGCGCCCGAGGTCCGCGGACCGGTCACGCTCTCGATGGTGGTGCTCGAGTCGGGGCGCGTCGAGTCCGCGGAGATCCTGCGCGGCTCGATCGGTGACAACGGAGATGCCTGTGTTCAGGGCGTGCTGGAGCGAGTCCGATTCAACCCGGGCCCCGAGGGCGCGCCGATGACTTATGAGCTCGAGCTCGGGTTCGCGCCGGACTGAGGGCGCCCGCCGCGGAGACCGCGAAGGATCCGTCCTCGGGTGGATGTGCCCGAAGAGCGCGCCGACGAGAGCCACCGCATCGAACGGCGGGCTCGCCGTTCGCCGACGCAACCGTCCCCCGTGGTGAGCGAGGCGCGGACCGATCGTCGACCGGTCCGCGCGACGCGTCAGCGTCCGATCACGTCTTCCAGGCGGGCCAGCGCTCGTCGCCGGGGCCACATTGGGCTCCAGCCATCCAGCTCGGCTTCTCCGAAGCGGGACTCCTCGTACGAGGGATCCAGCTCCCGGCCGAAGTCCTCATCGAGCTCGTCGTCCTCGGGCCTGAGCCACTTGCGACACGCCCCCCTGAGCGAGGCAAACCGATGGTCGTCAGTCATCCATCACCTCCATGGTCATGTTGCGCAGCGCCGGATGGGACCGGCGGCGCGGGGTTCGGAACAACCGCCATCGCGGTCGATTCCGTGAGTACATGATCCGTAAATAGAGGGCGCGAAGCTGTCAACCTCCGCGGTCCACGGTGATCCCTCAATCGAGATCGAGCCGCCGCGAGACAACCCGACGACGTCTCACGCCTCGCGCGGATCGTCGCCGAACAGCACGCCGACCGGCCGGTCCCACCGCGTCGAACGGCGCCGGCCGAACGATCTCACCGCGCTCCGCGCGCAGCACCGTGACGTAGCCCTCGGCGCCGCCTTCGCGACGCGCTCGTCGCCGAGCAGTTCGCGGAATCCGATTCGCACTTAACGGTCGCCGCTCACACGCGGCGGATGACGAGGGACGTGTTGATCCCGCCGAACGCGAAGTTGTTGCTCATCACGGTGGCGACGTCGGCGGAGCGCGGCGCGCCGAGGACGTGGTCGAGCTCGGCGCAGCGGGGGTCGACGCGCTCGAGGTTCTTGGTGGGAGCGAGGAAGCCGTCGTGCATCATGAGGATGGAGAGGCCGGCCTCGATCGCGCCGCAGGCGCCGAGGGTGTGACCCATGAAGCCCTTGAGGGACGAGACCGGGACGCGGGTGCCGAAGACCTCGTTCATCGCGCGGCTCTCCGCGAGGTCGCCGACGTCGGTGCCGGTGGCATGCGCGTTGACGTAGTCGATCGCCTCGGGCGCGAGGCCCGCGTCGCGGAGGCCCAGGCGGATGGCGTCCGCCATGCCGTCGGCGCTCGGGTTGGTGACGTGGGTGCCGTCGCAGTTGGTGCCGTAGCCGAGGAGCTCGGCGTGGATGGTGGCGCCGCGCGCCTCGGCGCGCTCCCAGCTCTCGAGGACGAGGGTTCCCGCGCCTTCGGCGACGACGAGGCCGTCACGGGCTTCGTCGAACGGGCGCGGTGTTTGTTCCGGGTGCGCGTTGAAGCGCGTGGACGTGGCCATCATCACGTCGAAGATGCCGGCGTGGGTCCAGTGGAGCTCCTCGGCGCCGCCGCAGATCATGCGGTCGACGACGCCGGCGCGGATCGCTTCGATGCCGGCGCCGATCGCTTGGCTGCCGCTGACGCACGCGGAGCAGGTGCTGATGACGCGGCCTCGGATGCCGTAGTACTGCGCAAGGTTCGCTGCGCACGTGTGGCTCATGAACTTGAGGTAGCTCGTCGACGGCAGGCCCTCGAAGCTGTCGCGCGCGAAGAGCGGGCGCGCGAAGTCGACGTAGGCGGTGGAGCTGCCGTGGGTCGAGCCGTAGGCGAGGCCGGTGCGCGGGTCGGCGAGATCCTCGGGGGCGAGGCCGGCGTCGGCGATCGCGCGCTCGGTCGCGGCGAGGGCGAGGCGCGCGACGCGGCCCATGCTGCGGAGCTTCTTGCGGTCCTGGCCGCCGAGGTCCCTCAGCGTCACCTCGCCAGCGACGCGCGTAGCCAGAGCCCCGATCTTCGACCACTCGGGTTGCGGACGTACACCCGAGATGTCGTGCCGGAGCGCGCGCGAGATCTCGGCGAGCTCGCTCCCGATCGGGGTGACGAGCCCGATGCCGGTGACCGCGACGCGCATCACGCGTGACCCACGCTCACCCGAGGCCGCCGCTCATCGTGATGACCTGACCGGTGATGTACGCGGCCGCGTCGCTCACGAGGAAGCGCGCGGTGCCCGCGACCTCGTCGACGGTGCCGACGCGGCGCATCGGGATCGCCTTGAGGATGTGCTCCATCGGCGCGCCCTCGAGCATCTCCGTCTCGACGGGGCCGGGCGCGATCGCGTTCACCGTGATCTTCCGCTTCGCCATCTCTTGCGCGAGCGCCTTGGTGGCGCCGATGAGGCCCGCCTTGGCCGCCGAGTAGTTCACCTGTCCTCGGTTGCCGATGACGCCGCTGACGCTCGCGATGTTCACGATGCGGCCCCATCGGTTCTGGATGAGCTGCATCTGGAGCGGCTGGGTCACATTGAAGAAGCCGTCGAGGGTCGTCCGGATCACGCGCGTCCACTGGGGGCGCGTCATGGTGACGAACGGCGTGTCCTCGCTGACGCCCGCGTTGTTGACGATCACCGAGATCGGCCGCGGATCCTTCAAGAGCTCGGCGATCGCGGCGCTCGAGGCGTCGGCGTCGGAGACGTCGAACTTGCTGAGCGTCGCCTCGCCGCCCGCCGCGCGGATCGCGGCCGCCGTGGCCTCTGCCTCGTCGTCGCGGCTCCGGTAGTTGACGATGACCGGGAAGCCATCCTTCGCGAGGCCTACCGCGATGGCCCGACCGATCCCCCGACTCGCGCCCGTGACGAGCGCCCGCGTGCCCTCTCGCCCCATCGCCGCTCCCTCTCGCGGCGGGGACTACACGCGGGAAGACGACGATGCAACCGCGCCGTCGCTCAGAGGAAGGAGCCGGCGAGCGCGACCCCGACTTCGCCGGGCCCGACGGAGGGGAGCACCGCGACGCGAACGGGATCGGGCGGCCCGCTCGACGAGGTCGCGAGCCCGACGCCGAGCACGATCGCCCCCGCGAGCTGGACGATCCCCGACACCGTCCACCACACCCCCCACCCCGCGCCGAAGTCGCTCGGCGCGGCGGCGAGCTGGATCCACGGACCGACGAGCGGGACCCACCCGGCGATCCGCGCCGTCCGCCACGCGGGGTCGTAGTCGAGATCGAGACACGGCGCGATCGCGCACGACACCTGCGCGCCCGCGTACGACGAACCGATCGCGTTGGTCAGCCACGCGAGCGCGAGCGCCCCACCCCCGCCCGCCAACTTCGCGATGCGCGCCGTCGGGTCGCGGCGCGTGGGCTCCGGCTCGCGAGGCAGCGGGGCGACGTCGGGATCGTCGTCGCGCACCCCGACGAGGCCGGCGAAGGCAGGGTTCTGGGCGCTCGCCGGGCCTGTCGCAGACATGGCGACGAGGAACGCGGCGACCGCGAGCGCGCGGGCGGTGTACAACGATACTTCCTCGGTCGAAGGCGCGCCGATCGACGCGCTCCACGATGCACAGCACTCGTCGTGCCAGGTCCCAGCCCCGGTGCTCGCAGACGCCACGACGTCCGCGAGCGTGCATGCGCAGCCACACTGTGAGCGGCGACCACTGTGAGCGGCGACCACTGTGAGCGGCGACCACCGTGCGCCGTGACCGACCACCCCTACGCAACTCGAGTTGAGATCTCCTCGAGGCGGCGGACCGAGAACGAAGAGGAGGGCCGAGCGCTCAGGGGACGAGGACGTCGACGAGCGCGGTCGGCCCCACCCTCGGCGAGATGCGCACCGGACCCGCACGCCGGGCGAGCACCGCGTTCAACAGCGCGAGGCCCGGCCCGGCGCAGTTGCTCGCGAGCGGCTCGGGGAGCGCGGGCTCCGGTTCGGGCGCCGGCTCGCCCCAGCGGAGCGAGCCGATGCGGACCGCATCGGACGGCGGATCCGCGCTCAGCGCGAAGCCGACCGCCAGCGCGCCGTGCGGGTCGAGACGATCGAGGGGCTCGGGCGCGCGGTCGTCGGCGACCGCGAGGATGAGCGCGCCGCCGTTCTCTTCGAGGAACGCCCACGCCTCGAGCAGCGACGCCTCGAAGCTGCGCGGGCCGCCCGCGATCGCGGTGGAGAACGTCGTGTTGCTCGTGCCGATCGAGACGAGGCCGCTCGCGGCGTTGTGCACGCTGTGCTTGAAGCGGTTGGGGCTCAGCTTGCCGTCGTCCTCGACGAGCATGCGGAGGAGCGCGACCATCGTCTCGATCTCGCCGAGGCTCGAGCCGTACACGGTCGGCACCTTGCTCACGTCGATTCCCGCCTCGCGCGCCGCCTGCTCGACCACCTCGCCGAGCATGTTCGCGAAGCGGCTCGAGCCACGACGGAGGCGCACGTCCACGAGCTTGCAAGGCGGCTTGTCGACCGCGGGATCGGCCTTGCCGTCGCGCCACGCGGCGACGTTCGGGTAGCCCTCGGCCCACAGGCCGAGCCCGACCACGCCGAGCGGCCTCACCCGCGCCTCCCGACGAGCACGCTCACGTTGGAGCCGCCGAACGCGAACGCGTTGCTCATCACGCACTCGAGGTCCGCGTTGCGCGCATCGGCAGAGACGTTGACGACGATCTCCGGGTCGACCGGATCACAGCCGAGGCTCGCGGGGATGCGGCCGCCGAGGAGCGCGTGGATCGAGAACACGAGCTCGGTCCCGCCGGCCGCGCCGAGGAGATGGCCGGTGTATCCCTTGGTCGAGACGACGGGCACGCGATCGCCGAACACCGCGTGGATGGCGGCGGACTCCGCGGCGTCGTTGAGCTTGGTCGCGGTGCCGTGCGCGTTGATGAGGTCGACGTCCTCGATCGCGCGGCCGCTCGCGGCGAGCGCGCGCTCCATCGACTCACGCGCGCCGCGCCCGCTCGGCTCGGGCGAGCTCATGCGGTACGCGTCGGCCGACTCGCCGACCCCGAGGAGCTCGACCTTCGCGTCCTTCGCCTCGCGCTCGAGGAGCGCGAACGCGGCGCCTTCGCCGATGTTGATGCCGTCGCGCGCGGCGGAGAACGGGCGGCAGCGCGACGAGGAGAGGATCCCGAGGCTGTTGAAGCCGTTGAGCGTCATGCGCGTGAGGCTGTCGATCCCACCGACGAGCACGGCGTCAACGAGGTTCGCACGGATCAGTCGGCTCGCCGACGCGGCGACCTTGCCGCTCGAGCTGCACGCGGTCGAGACCACGTAGCTCGGCCCGGTGACGCCCGCGATCTTCGAGAGCAGCTCTCCGAACGCGGCGAAGTTGTGTTGATGCTCGTAGTCGTAGCGTGTGGGGAGGCTTCCCTCGGCGAGCCACGCGGCGAACGCCTGCTCCGTCTCCTCGAGCCCGCCCGTGCTCGTACCGAGCAAGACGCCTACCCGCGACGCGCCCCACCGCTCGCGCGCCGCCGCGACGGCGGGGAGGATCTCGTCGAACGCGAGGAGCCCGAGCTGCGCGAGGCGCGTGTCGTAGGCCGCGTGCTCGCCGCGAACCGGCGTGAGCTCCCCGGGGATCGCGCCGACCACCGTCTCGATGGGGAGCGGGATCGGCGACGGCCCGAGACCGCTCTTCGATGCGTCGAGGCTCGCGAACACCTCGCGCGTCGAGCGCCCGAGGGCGTTGACGACCGACCACGCGGTGATCGGGAGCGGGAACGGGGTGCTCACAAGCGGCACGGGTTACCCGAAGCGCGCCGAGCCAGCAACCCGAGCCGAGGGGGAGCAGCGCACCTGGTCCTGCTCATGGGCGGCTGGGACGGGCGAATGGACGATCCGATTCGATGTGACCTCACGCCGCGGTCGGGCTGCCGGTGATCGGCCGGGCGCGGAGCGCTACCGTGGTGTGGCTCGGACTTGAATGGCTGTTTGAGGCCATGCTATTGAGGCCGCGCTCAGTGGAGCGCGGAGGAGGAACGGGGATGATTTCGAAGAGACTGGCTTCCATGCAGATCGTCGCGGCCATGGGCCTCGCGGCGTGCGGTACACCGACGTTTACGTTCCCGGCGCGCGACCAGACGTGCGCGGACCCGGGGATGGCGGCCTGCTCCACCGATCAGACGAGCACCGAGGAGTCCCGGACCGTCCCGGTCCCGATGACCTTCGCGGACACCGATCTCACGTTCGTCGTGGGTCGCGTCTCGCTCCCGGCCCCGACCGCCGGCTCCGGCGGCCGCCAGGTGGCGCCCGGCTTCAACGTCGACGGCCTCGACTCGGGCCCGGACGGCTCGAGCGACCCGAACGCGAACTGCGAGCAGTTCCAGCCGGACTTCGTGTCCACCACGGACCCGCAGCACGTCGGCGTGGACAACGCGCTCAGCGGCCTGATCCCGACGATCGAGAACCTCATCCCGACCGAGAACTGCCCCGGTGGCGTGCGCGCCGGCTGCATCGACGCGCTCCTCGCGTCGCAGCTCGAGATGGGCTCGTTCCTCCTCCTCATGGAGGTCCACGGCGTGAACGACTACGTGAACGACTCGTCGGTCACGGTCGAGTTCTTCGTCGGCGCGCTCCCTGCGGGCGCGACGATCGAGACCGGTCCGGATGGCTTCGCGGCCGACCAGACCTTCGACACGATGATGTCGCTCGGCACCCCGGTTCCCGGTGACATCTTCATGGGCCGCCTCCGCGCGACCACCCCGATGCTTCCGCTCAACATCGACGCGGGCGAGTTCGCGCTCACCCTCACCGTCTCGAACGCCGAGGTCCGGTTCACCATCGGAGCGAACGGCACCACCGCGACGAACGGCGCGATCGGCGGCGTCATCACCGTCGAGTCGATCGTCCAGGCGGCCGTCATGATCATGCCGGACATCGAGGGCGTGGTCCGCTCCACCGTCGAGAACGTGGCCGACGTGACCCCGACGGCGGCCGACCCGGCCGTCTGCGAGTCGCTCAGCGTGGGCATCTCGTTCAGCGGCGTCTCGGCGATCCGCAACCCCTGAGGCTCGCGGGCCGTGAGCCCATCGAAGACGGGGATCGGCCCAAGGCCGGTCCCCGTTTCGCTTTCTGGGCGTCGGACCAAAGGGGGCTGTAGACCGCGGGTCCTAGCCCCCGATTTGTAGGAGCGAGGGCGAGGTCTCCCTACCAAACTGACCCGACTCCGCCCGCCCTCGTTGATCGTTGTGCAGGAGTCGTGCACCCTTCAGCTCGAAGGGACGGAGAACATGGGGCACATCGACCCCTCCGTTGGGGGCGCAGCACCACAGGACGCGCAGGCGCCGCGGGTCATCCCGTTCGGCAAGTACCTGCTCCTCGACCGCATCGCGGTCGGTGGGATGGCTGAGGTCTATACGGCGAAGTCCTTCGGGATTGAGGGCTTCGAGAAGATCATCGCGATCAAGCGGATCCTCCCCACCATGGCGGAGGACAACGACTTTATCTCGATGTTCATCGACGAGGCGAAGATCGCGGGTCACCTGACCCACGCGAACGTCGTCCCGATCTACGAGCTCGGGAAGATCGGCGACTCCCACTACATCGCGATGGAGTACGTCTGGGGCAAAGACCTGCTCCAGATCATGAACCGGTTCCGCCGGATGCGGCGGCACATGCCGCCGGTGATGGCGGCGTGGATCGCGAGCAAGGTGCTCGAGGGCCTCGACTACGCGCACCGCAAACGCGACCGACACGGGCGCCCGATGGGGATCATCCATCGCGACGTGAGCCCGCAGAACGTCCTCGTCTCCTACGAAGGTCAGATCAAGCTGATCGACTTCGGGATCGCGAAGGCGGCGAGCCGCAACACGAAGACGCAGGCCGGCGTCCTCAAGGGCAAGTTCGGCTACATGAGCCCCGAGCAGGTGCGCGGGCTGCCCATCGATCACCGCTCCGACGTGTTCGCCGCGAGCACGTGCCTCCACGAGATGCTGACCGGCGAGCGCCTGTTCGTCGGCGAGAGCGACTTCTCGACGCTCGAGAAGGTCCGCAACGCGGACGTCGCGCCGCCGTCCACGTTGGTCGCCGACATCCCGAAGGACCTCGAGGACATCGTGCTGCGCGGCCTCGCGCGCGAGCCCGAGGATCGCTGGCAGACGGCTGGAGAGATGCAAGAGGAGCTGCAGCGCTTCATCGCGCTCCAGCGCCCTCCGTTCGGCACATCGAAGCTCAACACGTGGATGCGCACCGCGTTCGCGCCGGAGCTCGCGAAGGAGAAGGCGCGGCTCGACTCGTTCTCCAAGGTGAACCACCCCGGCGGCGCGATGCCCGCGCCGAAGGTGCCCGCACCGCCGACGCCGCCGCCGATGCCCGGTCGCGCGCTCGACGACTTCGACGAGGACGACCTCCAGGGCGAGGCGACGATGATCTCGGCGTCGCCCTTCGACGAGATGGAGGCCGCGCGCGAGGCCGCCGCCGCGAGCGCCGCGCGAGGGCCCGCGTCGAGCGCCGACGAGCTCCCCGAGGAGCCGACGCAGATCTTCTTCTCGGCCGAGGACATGGAGGAGATCCTCGACGAGCCGTCGCGCCCGATGAACGGGCACGCGCCGCCGTTCGCGCAGGCGCCGGGCGGCGCTCCGCCTCCCGCCGCGCTCCCCCCGATGCGCGCGGGCGAGACGCCGCGCACGATGCCGATGCCGGTCGTCAGCCTGCCGGGGAACGCCCCGGTCGGAGGTGCGCCGGTCGCCGCGTCCCCGACGCCGGCTCCGGTGGCCGACATGTTCGCGCCGCCGCCTTCGAATCAGCGGCGCATGGAGACGGTCGAGGTCGATCGCGTCCAGGCGACGTCCCCTCCGCCGGCTGCGAGCTCGAGCGGCGGGATGGGTCGATGGATCGCGATCCTCGCGGTGGCCGCGGTGCTCGTCATCGGCCTGAGCGTCGGTGGCGCGCTGCTGTTCTTCGGATCCGACTCGACGGGCACGGTCTCCGTCCGCGTCTCGCCGGAGCTCGAGGACGCGCGCGTCTTCGTCGACGGCGTGGCGCGCGGTCGAGCGCCGTTGTTGCTCGAGCACGTACCCGAGGGCGACCACCAGATCGAGGTGCGGGCCGATGGCTACCGCACGGCGCAGCGCGCGGTCCCGGTGACCGCGGGCAGCATGGCGATGCTCGAGGTCGCGATGGAGCACGAGATCGCGGTCGCGGCCCCGCCGAGCGTGGCCGCGGCTCCCCCGGTCGCCGCGGTCGTCCCGGCTCCGCCCGCGGTCGTCGCCGGCACGCCGGTCGCGCCGGTCGCCGGCACGACGGACGCGGTGGCCGCGCTCGTTCCGGCGCCGCCGCCCGCCGAGCTGCCGCCGCCCCCTTCGGCGACTCCGCCCCCGACCGCGCCGGCGAACCCACCGGCCGAGGCGGCGCACGAGGGTCGCTCGTCGGGGTCGGGGTCGGGGTCGGGGTCGTCGTCGTCGCGTCACGAGACGACCCGCCCATCACCGCGTCATGAGGATCCGCCTCCGTCGCGCTCGGTGCGAACGCGTCAAGACGACGATCCACCTCCGTCGCGTCCCGTGCGGGTGCCGCGCACGGAAGAGGAGCCCACGCCGAGCAGCGGAGGGGGCGGGGCGGGGACGCTCACCATCAACACGATGCCGTGGGCGCGCGTCTTCGTGGACGGGCGAGACACCGGCCGCAATACGCCGGTGCGCAACCTGCGCGTGCCGGCCGGGCATCACCGGATCGGCCTCCGCACCAACGACGGGACGATGCACACCATCGAGACCGACGTGAGCTCGGGCCAGAACGTGCGGATCGTCCGGCAGCTCTGACGAAGACGACCGTCAGGGCTTGGTGCGGCGGCGGCGACGGCGCGGCACCTCGGGCGACGGCTGCTCGATCCCGACCTTGAGCCGACGCGCCACCGCTTGTTGCTGGCGACGCTTGTACGCGTCGTGGCTCGCGTCGCCCATCTCGTTCACCTGCTCGCTCTCCCGATCGATGATCTGGAACTCGGTCTGCCCGAAGATGACCGGACCGAGCGCCCACGCGGCGGGCGGGGCTTGGTCCATGATCTCGGCGGGCACCCGCAGCGGAAGATCGATGATGAAGTGCACGACGCGGTAGTTCGGCGCGGTGAACTGGTTCGCGATCGAGGGCCCCGCCTCGTCGATCGATCCCGGCAGCTGGAGCTGCGGCAGCAGCCCGCCGAGGTGCGCCTTGCTCTTGCAGTAGTCGTGGAACGCAAACAGCGTATTCGTCGACTCGCCGGGGATCACGTAGTTGAACGCGAACACGTGGCGCAACAGATAGTTGAGCGTAGGGAAGATGTCGTCCTGCGTCCGCGTCACGATACGGAAACGAAGCTTGTCGTAGATCTGCGCCGCGTGCGTCTCCGGCTTGCTCAACAGCTTCGTGTAGAGCGAGTCCTTGTTCTTGCGGCCGCCGATGAACTCGAGGATCGGGAAGCCCTGCGCGAGCATCCCGCCGATCACGCGATAGACCTTCTGCTCGACCAAGTGGAAGAGCTCCTGGTCGGAGATCGGGAGCATGAACAGCAGCTCGCGCGCCTCGAGGTGATGGATGATGTGCATCACCTTCAAGATCGCGCAGGCGCAGAGCTGCCGATGCCCGCGCTGCGAGGCGAGCACCATCAGCTCGAGCGTGTTCTTCTCCGCCACCGCCTTCGGGATCGGGAAGTCGAACGTGCGGCGCAGGTAGTGGATCGCCGAGTTTTTGATCGCCTCGATGCGCGCGCGATCCGCGCTGACGTCCATGTCGAGCTCGGAGGCGCGGACGAGCTCGTTCGCCTCCGTCTCGTCGCGCAGGTTGAGCCGGTGCCAGTCGATGACCGAGCCGCCGCGGAGCACGAGCCGGATCGCTTCGAGCTCGGCCAGGCTGAGCTGGTCGATGGTGCGGAACGAGCGATCGGGCTCGGAGGCCGTGACCCGGGCCTCGGCTAGTCCCCGTGACCGCCGGTCGACGAGGAGGTCGACGCCTCGGCGCGGTTGGGCGCGTTGCGCCCGAGCGCGAGCGTCCCGAAGAAGATGCCGACCGTCACGCCGAGGACGACCAGGTTGCCCCAGAACGCGCCCGCGACCGGGATGGTGCTGCAGCCGCTGAGCGCGAGCGCCGCCGAACCGAGGAGCGCACCGCGAAACGTCATGCCGGACATGGTCATGCTTCTGCCACCTGCTGCGTGCCTAACCGTATCGCCGACCCACACGGTCGTCCCACGGTCGCTCGATCGAGAACCTTGCTCGGTCGAAAGCTGCGCGGGATGTGTGTGAGCACCCACATGTGGTCGTGTCTCACACATCCCGGTAAGGAGTCCAGTTCTTATCAGAGCGACCCTCGAATCGCTATTGAAAACGCGCCCTGGCGGGGGAGACTAACGGCCCGATGAGCACCGAATCCGCGAGAGAATTGAAGCTTCCTCTCCTCCCGCTCCGCAATTCCGTCTTGTTCCCCGCCTCCGTGGTGCCGGTGAACGTCGGGCGGGCGCGCTCGGTGCGCCTCATCGAGGAGTCGTTTGGCCGCGATCGCCCGACGATCGGCGTGGTGGCGCAGGTCCAGCCGGACGTCGAGGACCCGACGTTCGAGCAGGTCTATCGCATCGGGACGGTCGCCCGCGTGCTCAAGGTGATCCGCCTCAGCAGCGGCAACTACTCGGTCGTGCTCCAGGGCATCGGTCGCATGCGGATCCTCGGGAGCGACTCGCGCGATCCTTTCATGACCGCGGTCGTCTCGCGGATCCACGAGCCGCCGGTGCGCGACGTGGAGGTCGATGCGCTCGTCACGAACCTGCGCGAACGAGCGCGTGCGCTGCTCGAGCTGTTGCCCCACCTGCCGCGCGAGGCGAGCGCGGTGCTCGATAACGTGCAGGACGCGGGCGCGCTGTCCGATCTCGTGTGCAGCAACCTGCCGATCCCGACGGAAGCGAAGCAGCACGTGCTCGAGCTGCTCGACGTGCGCGAGCGGCTGCGCCGCGTGTCCGAGCTGGTGAAGCGCCAGTCGCAGGTCTACGAGGTCAAGAAAGAGATCTCGACGATGGTGCAAGAGGAGATGTCACGCAGCCAGCGTGAGTTCCTCCTTCGCCAACAGATGAAGACGATCCGACGCGAGCTCGGCGAGGCCGACGACGACGACGAGGTCGAGATGCTCCGCGACCGCATCGCGAAGGCGGACATGCCGCCCGAAGCGGAGAAGGCGGCGCGCCAGCAGCTCTCGCGGATGCGCTCGATGAACCCGGCCGGCGCCGAGTACCAGGTCGCGCGCAACTTCGTGGAGTGGATGGCGGACCTGCCGTGGAGCAAGGCCGCGCCGGTGCGGCTCGACGTCGGCGAGGCGCGGCGCGTGCTCGACGAGGACCACCACGGCCTCGAGAAGATCAAGCGGCGCATCCTCGAGTTCATCGCGGTGCGCAAGCTCAGGAGCAACATCCGCGGACCGATCCTCTGCTTCGTCGGACCGCCCGGCGTGGGCAAGACGTCTCTCGGTCGCTCGATCGCACGCGCCACCGGCCGCGGGTTCGTGCGCGTCGCGCTCGGCGGTGTGCAGGACGAGGCGGAGATCCGCGGACACCGCCGCACCTACGTCGGCGCGTATCCGGGTCGCATCATCGCGGGACTGAAGCAGGCGGGAGCCAAGAACCCCGTCATGCTCCTCGACGAGGTCGACAAGCTCGGCAACGACTTCCGTGGCGATCCGGCGAGCGCGCTCCTCGAGGTGCTCGACCCCGAGCAGAACTTCGCGTTCGCCGATCACTACCTCGAGGTCCCGTTCGATCTGTCGCACACGCTCTTCATCGCGACAGCCAACCGCATGGACACGATCCCTCGGCCGCTGCTCGATCGCATGGAGCTGATCGAGCTGCCCGGCTACACGCGCGACGAGAAGCTCGCGATCGCGAAGCAGTTCCTCGTACCCAAGCAGCTCAGCGAGCATGGGCTCACGCCCGAGCGGCTCGAGTTCTCGGACGAGGGCCTCGACACGATCGTCGACAGCTACACGCGCGAAGCCGGCGTTCGGAACCTCGAGCGTCAGATCGCGTCGGTCTGCCGCCACGTCGCGGTGCGACTCGCCGAGGGAGAGGACGTGTCGCAGACGGGGGACTCCGAATACGTCACGCACGTCCTCGGTCCGGCGCGCGCGGTGCGCCAGGTCGCGGAGAAGGTCGCGCGCCCCGGCATCTCCACCGGCGTCGTGTGGACGCCGGGCGGCGGTGACCTGATGTTCGTCGAGAGCACGCGCATGCCGGGGACCGGCAAGATGCACCTCACCGGCAACGTCGGGGACGTGATGAAGGAGTCTGTATACGCGGCGTTCACGTACATCCGCGCGCGCCCGGAGAAGCTCGGCCTCGACCCGGAGCTCCTGCGCAAGTCGGATATCCACATCCACCTCCCGCAGGGCGCGATCCCGAAGGACGGCCCGGCGCAGGGCGTCGCGGTGTTCGTCTCGCTCGCGAGCATGCTGACCCAGCTGAAGGTGCGCCCCGACGTCGGGATGAGCGGCGAGCTCACGCTGCGCGGCAACGTGCTCCGCGTCGACGGCATCAAGGAGAAGTGCCTCGCCGCGCATCGAGCCGGGCTCAAGCACCTGGTCTTCCCGGCGCGCAACGAACCGGACCTCGAGGAGCTCCCGGCCCAGATCAAGGCCGAGCTCCAGATCCACCTCGTGCATCGCCTCGACGAGGTGCTCCCGCTCGTCTTGGAGCTACCGCCCGATCCCAACGCGGACGCGGTGGCCTGACTTCGGCGCATCGATGATCGCGGACACGTTTCGGCTGCGCTCGACGCGCGCCGCGCTGATCGTCTCGGCCGTCGTGTCGCTGCTGTCGCTGCTCACGCCGATCCTCGGCACGCCGGGGATCGAGAGCGCGCTCGTGCTCGGGCTGTTGTTGCCGCCGTTCGCGGGTGCGATCGGCGTGCGCGTGGTGGCCCAAGGACGCGCACGCGAGGCGCCGCTGTCGCTCGGTGACGCGATCGGCGCCGCGATGCTCGCGTCGGCGACGCTCGTCGCGATCCCCGCGCTAGTGATGACGCTCAACATGCTGCGCGTGCCGGTGTGCGCGCCGCTCGAGGGGTTCGGGTTCATCCTGCTCGGACCCGGGTTCGCGGTCGCGCTGTCCACCCTCGTCGGCGTCGCGATCGGCGCCGCGGTGCCGCGCGTGCGGCTCGCGACGACGCTGGCCGTCCTCGCGCCGATCGCGTGGGACCTCTACGAGGTGCTCGGCTTCTACTCGACGCCCGCGGTCTACGCGTACGGACACTTCGTCGGCTACTTCCCGGGGACGCTCTACGACCCCGACATCACGATCACCGCGACCTACGCGAGCTACCGCGCGCTCACGATGGTGTGGTGGATCGGCGTCGCGGCGAGCGCGCTGGCGCTCTGGGATCCCGACGCGGAGCGACCTCGCATTCGCCGCGTCCTCGCGCGTCCGGCGCTCGCGTCGGCCGCCGTCGCGTTCGTGCTCGCCGCGATCCTCGGCGAGGTGAACGGCGACTCGCTCGGCCACTGGAGCACGCCAGACACATTGCGCCACGCGCTCGGGGGATCGCTGAACGGCGAGACGTGCGAGGTCGTCTATCCCCGCGAGACGCCGCGGCGCGACGCCGAACGCCTGCTCTCGGACTGCGAGTTCCGCATCGCGCGCGCCGAACAGGTGCTCGGCGTGCACCAAGCTCACCATGTCACGGCGTTCTTCTTCCGCTCCGCGGAGGAGAAGCGCGCGCTGATGGGCGCGAGCCACACCTACGTCGCGAAGCCGTGGCGCAACGAGGTCTACCTCCAGATCGGCGAGTGGCCGCACCCGGTGCTGTTCCACGAGATCACGCACGTCGTCGCGGGCAACCTCGGGCCGGGACCGTTCGCGATCGCCGGCTCGCTCGGTGGATTCCTGCCCTCGCCCGCGATCATCGAGGGCACCGCGGTCGCCGTCGCCTGGGGTGAGCACGACGGGTTGACACCCCACCAGTGGGCACGCGCGATGGTCGACGAGGGGCTCGCGCCGCCACTGTCGAGCGTGGAAGGTCTCGCGTTCCTGCTGCAGCCCGCGAGCCGTGCCTACACGGTGAGCGGCTCGTTCGTCCGCTGGATGATGGACACCGAAGGCTCCGCGAGCGTCCGGCGGCTCTATCTCTACGGCTGGGACGAGGCGCTGGGGCGCCCGCTCGAAGAGGCGGAGGCCGACTGGCGTCGCTTCCTCGCCGAACAGGTCGATCTCCCGCCCGAAGCGCGCGCGCTCGCGCGGGCCCGCTTCGAGGCGCCGGGGATCTTCGGGCAGATCTGTCCGCACGCGATCGCGAACCTCACCGAGGAGCTGCGCGGCTCCGTCGCGGCCGGCGACGACCGGACCGCGCAGCAGCGATGCGAAGCGATCCTCGCGCTCGACGCGGGTCAGGCGGGGACGCGGGCCGCGCTCGTCGGCGTGCTCGCGCGCCGAGGTCAGCTCGATCGCGCGAACGAGGAGCTCGCCCAGCTGGTCGGGCCGCCGAGCGCCGCGCGCCCGATCGTGTGGCACGCGCAGCAGAGCCTCGCTGACGCGCTGTTCTGGCAAGTGGGCGCCGACGCCGCGCTGCCGATCTACGAGGCGCTGCTCGAGGAGCCGATGGACGCGGACGCGCGTCGGCAGATCGAGGTGCGGCGACTCGCGACGGCGTCGGATCGCAGGACTCAAGTCGCGTTGCGTGAGATGCTCATCCCCCCCGTCGGTCGAACGAGCGATGCGGCGACGGTGATGGACGCGATCGAGCAGCTCGGCGAGGCGCGCGACGACGGACTCGCCGACTACCTCGCGGCGCGGCAGCTCGGGTTCCGCCAGCGCTTCGAGCTCGCGTTGCCCCGGCTCGTGCGCGGCCGCGAGCGCGGGCTCCCCTCGGCGAGCATGGACCGCGAGGCGCGACGGATGGAGGGTGCGTACGCGTTCGGCGCGGGCGACCTCGACCGCTCGGCCGAGCGCTGGCGCGAGGTGTTGCGCGACGATCCGAGCCCCGGCGAAGAGGACGAGGCGCTCGACTGGCTCGCGCGCATCCGCTTCACGCGCGGCCGCGAGTGAGGCGCGAACCGGATTCGGATTCCTCAGGAAGGCAGGAACGGCAGGAACTCGGCGCTCTCGCCTCCGGCCATTCTTGCTTTCCTCAGCGGATCCTCGGAGCGCGATCCTGAGGAAGGCGAGGAAGGCAGGAAGAGAAGCGTCGTGCTCAGTCTGCCGGTGCGCCCTCGGCGACCGCGGAGGGCGAGTCGTCACCGACCGGCTCGCCCTCGTTCTCGCCCTCGGCTTCGGCCGCGGCGGGCTCGGCGTCGGTCGACGGCTCCTCATCGGCGTGGGCGGCGGCGTCGAGGAGCTGCTGCGTGGAGTGGAACTCGACCGGCTCGCCCTCGGTCAACGCGCGGATCTGCGACGCGATCGAGCAGTCCTGCGCGCCGCCCGACTGGACGGCCGGCGCGTGCTCGGGAGGCGCCGCGGGCGCCACCCCGTCGAAGCGCAAGCGCACCGGCACGAGGAAGCCTCGGCCCTGGATCCGCGTGCGGAGGAGCTGCCGGTTCTCGTGTAGGTCGTAGAGGAACACGTCGACGGGGTGCTCGGCGCGGTTCTCGCCGCGCTGGATCACGAAGAGGAACCAGTCCGCCTGCATCATGCTGATGACGACCGGAGCGTCGACCTGGATGTGGCGCCCGAGCTGATCGTCGAATACGCGGAGCTGCATCATGTCTTCTTCCTCGCGGATCTGATCGACCCACTCTGGAGTCAGGAAGTGACCTTGCTCGTAGACGCCGCGCAGGTTCATCGGCGCGATGCCCATGCAGCGCGTGATCGCGTCGGGCTGGCTGCCGATCACCGCGCCCTCGATCCGCTCGGGCGTGTCCGCCCAGTCGGCAGGGATGCGCGCGTAGAGCCCCTCGCCGGAGCGCAGGCCCGAGATGTTGAGCCGCGGATCGACCCACGTCTCCGGCGCACCGCCCTCGGCCGCGTCGTGGATCCACCCCTCGAGCCGCCGACGGAATCCGAGATAGCGCTCCGAGAGCTCCGTCAGCTGCGTCTCGTGGAGGGAGAGCATCTCCTCGCGGAGCGCCTCCTTCCGACCGTCCTGACGCATCGTATAGAACGCGATCAGCCCGCCGACGCCGCCGACCACCACGATCAGCCAGAGCCACGGCAGCTTCGGCGCGTAGGAGCGCCCCACCGCTTCATCGATATCGGGACGGGCTGGCTTCAGCTCGCTGCTCATGTAGCCCCAGTGTCCTCAATCGAGCGAAGGTTCCGCAAGCCGAGCCCCCAAACGAAACAGCCCGCGTCGAGGTGACGCGGGCCGTTCGAGGGGTCGGTGCGATCGCCTATTCTTCGCTGTCGCCCGAGCCGCCCTGATTGACGGCGAAGGAGACGTTCGTGTAGCCGGCCTGCGCCGCCGAGAACATCACCTTCTTCACGACGCGGAAGTCCACGTTGCGATCCGACTGGAGGATGATCGTGCCGGGGAATGCCTCGCGAGGATGCAGCACCGACCAATTGCGGCGCATCGTCTCGAGGTCCTGCACGAGCTGCTCGATCCGCTCGAGGTTCGCGCTGCTCGCCAGCGTCTGCGTGTCGGCCATGCGCCGGTTGTCCAGCGTGACCACCTGTGAGTCGATCGCGACGATCGGCGCGATCTCGATGTCGCGCGTGTTCGCCGCCGTCGGCATCACCAAGTTCGGTCGCTGCGCGAGGAGCTCGCCGCTCGCGCTGAACGAGGTCAGCAGGAAGACGACGAGCGTGATGAGGAAATCGATGAACGGGATGAGCGCGATCGAGACGTCGACCGAGCGTCGCCCGCCACCCGCCACGCGATCGTGGACGAACTTCAGCGGGATGTGATGGAGGAGAACGCGGCCGGGTGCATGGATCGACATGATTCAGTCCTTCACGCGGCTCAGAGGTGGGCCCCGTCGGAGAGGCTCATCTCGTCGTATCCCTCGCCGAGCACGATATCCATCGCGGCGACCACATCCTGGTAGAGCACACCGTCTTCCGGGGCCACGATGAGATCGCGTCGGTTCGGCTCCTGACGCCGGCGATCCTGGAGCTTCTCGCGAAGCGCCTCGAGATCGAACTCGTCGCCGTTCTTCGGGACTTCGATATTCGTCCCGTCCGTCGCGGCGAGGACGTACCCGGTGTTCTTCACTTGGAGGAAGAGCCGGATGCGATCCTCGGGCGGCGGCGCGTCCATCGGCGCTTCGCGCCCGGGCTGCTGCTGGTTTGCGTCGAGGCGCGCCAGCTTGTTCCACACCGCGGTGACGAGGAGGAACATGACGCAGCAGAGCAGAAGATCGATGAACGGGATGAGCGGGATCTCGCTATCGACGTTCTTCTTTCCGCCGTGTCCGCCCTGATCGACATTCATGCCACCCATGGGGTGTGCTCCGCTCGGCTCGGGCCTCGTCGCGCTTCGGATGGAAGCGGAGTCGGCCCCGCCGAAATCAGGCCGCCGAAGCGCCCTGGATGTTGATCTTCGGCCGGTTGTTGACGACCAGGTTCATCACCTGGACGGTGGCCGCGTTGATGTCGTCGAGCAGGCTCTGCGTCTTGCCGTTGAGCACGGCGAAGCCGAGGAGCGCGAGGATGGCGGCGAACAGACCGAATGCGGTGCAGTTCATCGCTTCCGAGATGCCCTTCGCGAGCATCGTCGCCTTGCTGGACGCGTCGGCGTTCGCCACCGCGCCGAACGCGATGATGAGGCCGGTCACGGTGCCGAGCAGGCCCGAGAGCATCGCCAGGTTCGCGAGGAGCGCGAGGTAACCCGTACGACTCTCGATCTTCGGCAGCTCGCGAAGAGCTGCCTCGTCCATCGCCGCCTGCACCTCGGAGTCCGGCCGGTTCACCTTCATGAGGCCAGCCTTCACGATCCGGGCGAGCGGGGCATTCGCGGCCGAGCAGAGCTTGATGGCGCGCGCGACGTCACCCGCGAGGATGCACTTCTGCATCGTAGCGAGGAAGACGTCTTTGTTGATCGAGCTCCTATACAGATAGATGGCGCGCTCGATGATGATGCCGATGGCGATGATCTGCCAGACGAGGATGGGGTACATACCCCATCCGCCTTCCTCGAAATGGTGCGCCAGCGTAGCCATGTTGCTTGGTCCTCCAAAGGCCCCGGGGGGCGGGGCGCGAGCGATGATACAGAGCCTAACCTTCAAGTCAACAGCGATGATCGCGCGTCGCGACACGTCCGACCTCGGGCTCGGAGGCGCATCGCGGCGGGTTCACCACGCCGGAGAACGGGCCGTTAGTGTCCGCGCCGAGACCGGGGTTCCAAAAAGATCGCGCATACCTCCGAGACCTCCGATCTCGTTGACAATGCTCGAAACCGTACGCTAGCGTTCGGCGTCCTTTTGACGGCCCGTGAGGGCCGCTGCGCGCGACGCTCGCGCGCGGTTCGGCGGTGCGGGGCGGTGCTGCTCGCGCATCCCGGGCTCGAAGCGGACGCTCCATAGAAGAGGATCAGGGAGACTCGCTGATGCACACCATTTGGGAAGCCCTTCTGAAGGGGGCCCCTTTCTCCTTCGTGAACATGGTGGTCTTGGCGCTGGTGCTGGCCATCATCGCGGAGCGCTTCGTCTACATCCTGTCGAAGTACCGCGTGAACACGACGGAGTTCATGGCGCAGATCCGCAAGCTCGTGCAGGCGGGCAACATCGATCGCGCCATCAAGCTGTGCGAAGCGGCGCCCCTGCCGCTCTTGCAGATCGTCAAGTCGGGTCTCACGCAGGTGAACCGCGGCGAGGAAGCGGTCATCGCGTCGATGGAGGAGCGCATGAGCGAGCTCCTCCCCGATCTCGAGAAGCGCGTCGCTGCGCTGTGGACGCTCGCGAACATCGCGACGCTCATCGGTCTGCTCGGGACCATCTCCGGTCTCATCCGCGCGTTCGACGCGGTCGCGCACGCCGACGCCGCGCAGCGCTCGACGATCCTCTCGGCGGGCATCTCAGAAGCGATGTGGAACACCGCGCTCGGTCTCGGCATCGCCGTGCTGTGCATGATCTTCCACCTGATCATCCACGGCATGGTGAAGCGCATCCGAACCGACATGGAGCGCGCGACCATGAAGCTCGAGAACCTGCTCCTCCTCAAGAACAAGTAAGCAGAACGAGACGACTCGCTCGTGGCCGGCAAGCTCACTCCTCGTCAGCGCGCGTACATTCGGAAGCGCACGACCTATCACGACCCGGATCCGTCCGAGGCGATGGGCGAGCTCAACATCGTTCCGTTCCTCGACATCGTCGTCAACTTGATCATCTTCCTCTTGGCGACGGTCGAAGCGGTGCTCGCGATCGCGCAGATCGACGCGCAGCTCCCGTCGCTCGGGCGCCGCGTCGGTCGCCAGCAGCTCGACGAGCAGGGCAGCACGCTCAACCTCAGCGTCACGATCACCCGCAGCGGGATCATCGTGAGCGGCTCGGGCGGCAAGCTCGCGCCGGGTTGCACCCAGACGCAGTCGGGCCGTGTGATCACGGTGCCCGGCCCGCTCGTGTGGGCGCGCGAGACCCGCGACGAGAACAACAACCCGCGTCACTCGCCCGGCCCGACGTCGGTCGCGCTGACGCAGTGCGCGGAGCGGATCCACGCCGAGTTCCCCGACGAGACCAAGGTGATCGTGAGCGCCGACCCCGAGGTCGAGTTCGAGCACCTGGTGGGGACGATGGACGCGCTTCGCGGCACCGAGGCGGAGCCGCTCTTCCCCGACGTCATGCTCTCCGCGGGCGTGAGGTAGCCGTGGCCGAAGAGACGCAGAAGGCCGCCACGATGGGGGAGGTGAAGCGGATCATCCGCAAGAAGCTCCGACGTCAGCCCGAGCACGGCCACCAGGAGCTGAACATCTATCCGCTCATGGACGTGATGACGATCCTCCTCGTCTTCATGATCATGCAGTTCGCGCAGGAGTCGGCGCAGGTCGTCCAGACCGAAGAGCTCCAGATCCCCTGGTCGACGGCGGAGACCGAGCCGGTCGAGGCGACCCGCATCATCATCTCGCGCAGCGACATCGTGGTGGAGGACCACCCGGTGCTCACGCTGCGCAACGGGATGGTCGATCCCAGCCAGAAGCAGGGCGGAGGCACCGGCTTCCTCATCATGCCGCTCAACGCGATCCTCACGCAGTATCGCGAGCGGGCGCGCATCATCGAGCAGCGCAGCGGCGGCACGCGCCCCTTCACCGGCGAGGTCCAGATCATCGCGGACCGCCGGACCCCCTTCCGCACGCTGTCCGAAGTGATCTATACCCTCGGCCAGTCCGAGTTCTCTCGGATCCGATTCGTCGTCCTTCAGCAGGGCGGCGACTGAGGCACCCGAACCGGCTCGCTCTCGCGAACCTCAGACCGTCTCTCTTGTCGTAGCGTCTCTCGCCTCTAGCCCAAGCGCAGGAACAGCATGAGCAGCGAAGCAGCCATCCAGAAGGGTAAGGGGATCGTCGCCAACCCCGAGTTCGTCCTCACCTTCTTCCTCGCCGCAGCCCTCGGGATCGCGGGCGCGATGAGCATCCTGGCGTCGTGGATGACGACCGACGCGGAGACGCACGCGTGGTCGGGTCTGCCCGGCGTGGTCATCATCGCGGTGCTCGGCGTGCTGATGGTCGCCGCGCGCTTCCTCGGCGAGCGCTTGTTCGTCGGGCTGATCGCGTTGATGGGCCTGTTGGCCGGCATCGGCGCGGTGATGGTGGTCGGCTACCTGTGGGCGTCGCCGACGGGCGATGGCGGTCACGCCAACCCGCTCGTCGCGGGCCTGATCGCGCTGCTCATGCTCGGCCTTCCGCCGGCCACGATCTTCGGGGAGCGCGTGCTCCCGCTGTTCGTCGCGTTCCTCGCCGGCGTGTGGGGCGTGATGAGCGTGATCGTGTTCGTGATGGTCGTGTTCATCGGCATCGAGTAGCGACACCGGCTCACGAGCGCAGCGCTCGCGAACAAGAACAGTCGCTCAGAGCGCGAACAAGAACAGTCGCTCAGCGCGCGAACAAGAACTGTCGCTCAGAGCGCGAACAAGAACTGTCGCTCAGAGCGCGAACAAGAACAGTACGGCCATCGCGATCGTCGCGAGCACGCACAGCACCAGGATCACCGCCAGCGCGATCAGCGGACCGCGCGACGCCGGTGCCTCCGCTTTCGGCGGCGGCACCGCGAGCGGCGCGGGCATGGGCGGTTGCTGCATCATCGGCTGCATCGCGGGCGCCGCCTGAGGCTGAGGCATCATCGGCGGCGCACCGTAGGCGGGCACGGCCAGGCCCTCTTGTGAGGTCATCGGCTGGAGCGGCTGCGGCGTGGCGAACGCGTTGGGGGAGGCACCTGCGCCCATCGGCGGAGGCGGCAGCGATCCGGCCGGCGAGGACGACGTCGTCCGTGCCGGAGCGGATGACAGCCACGCGGCGGGGCGCGGGATCGCGTCGAGCGCGGCGAGCATCGCCTGGGCGTCGGTCCACCGATGCTCCGGCTCCTTCGCCATCGCCTTCTCGATCAGCGCGTCGAGGGCGGGCTGCACCTCGAGCCCGGGCCGCGCGGACGCGAGCTTCGGCACGGCGTCGAGGAGGTGCGCCTTGAGCATCTCGACGCGGCTCTCCGCCTCGAACGGCCAACGCCCGGTCAGCAGCTCGAACAGCACCACGCCCGCCGAATAGACGTCCGAGCGCGCGTCCATCACGCCGCCGGTGCCCTGCTCGGGCGACATGTACGCGGGGCTGCCCATCACCGAGCCAGCTACCGTGAGCTTGCGACCCTCGCCCCAGCGCTCGTCGTCGACGAACTTTACCAGGCCGAAGTCCAGCAACTTTGCGTGCATCGTTCCATCGGGGCGGCGCACGACGAAGATGTTCTCGGTCTTGAGATCGCGGTGCAGCACGCCGTGCGAGTGGGCGAACGCGAGGCCGAGGAGCACCTGCCGGCCGAGCTCGAGCGCCATCTCGAGCGACAGCTCCTCTTCGTCGACCATCGCGTCGAGGCTGCGGCCCTCGAGGAGCTCCATCATGAGATACGGCTGCCCCTTGGGGCTCACGCCGAAGTCCTGGACGTCGAGGATGTGCGGGTGCGAGAGGCCGAACAGGGCGCGGGCCTCGCGCTCGAAGCGCTCGCGCAGATCGGGCTGCTCGCTGCAATCCTCGTTGAGCACCTTCACCGCGACGAGACCCGAGCCATCGAGGCGCTCGGCCCGGTAGACCTTCCCCATCGCGCCCTCGCCGAGGTTCGAAAGAAGGCGAACGCGATCGTCGAGCGTGAGGCCGATCAGAGGATCCATGCGGTACCGCTCGCGAACTGTAACAAGGTCGGTGGCCGGATAGGGAAACCTCGACGGCCGCGCTCCACGAAGAGAGTGGGAACTCCGGCGAATGCCCGGCCTCTCATCCCGAGTCTGGAGGTGAGGGCATGGCGAGCATCAGCGCGGGTGGCGAGTCGCACGGGGGCAAGAAGTCGGTCGACAGCGAGATCCCGCTCATCCCGTTCATCGATCTCTTGCTCTGCTGCGTGATGTTCCTGCTCGTCACGGCGGTGTGGAACAAGCTGGCCTCGGTGGACGCGCTCCTCGATGGACCGGGGACGCCCGAGGCGACGATGACCGAACCGGACCGCGACCTCGAGCTCCCTCTGACGGTACGGATCGGCACCGCCGGCTACACCGTGGCGAGCGAGGCGGGCGACCAGACGGAGATTCCGAAGGTGGCCGAGGGCGAGTACGACCTCGCGACGCTCCACGAGCACTTGCGGGCGCGGCACCGCATCGACCCAAACCAAGAGCGCGTGGTGCTCACCGCCGACGACGGGGTGAGCTACGAGCACATCGTCGCGGCGATGGACGTGTTCATGGCCGAGAGCTACCCAGAGGTCACGGTGAGCGGAACGAACTGATTCGCTCTACCCCTTCGCCTTGATGATCAGGTAGCGGAGCGGGGTGTCGCCGAGGTTGTCGATCGCGAGCGTCGCGCCGAGCCGGAGGTAGACGACGTCGCCGGAGCGGAGCGGGTGGACCTCCCCGTCCACCCGCGCTTCGCCTTGGCCCTCGACGCCGATCACGATCTCGGGGAACTCCTCTTGTACGTGCCGACCGACCTTGCCGTGCGGATCGAGCTCGCAGCTCAGGACGGCGGTGAACGGCGCCGCGCGCGCGCGACCGAGCAGATCGTAGACCTGCACCGTTCCTTGCCCCCCGAACAACGCCTCGCGCCGATCCGCCCTGCCCTTCTGTAGCGTGCTCACCGAGCAGCCTTAGCTCACTCCACCCAGAGGCGCACCGAGCTGCCGACGAGCCAGCCGCCGAACAGCGCGCGTCCCTCGTCGGTGAGCCCGAAGCGCGCCGAGAGGCTCACCTCGAACGCGTCGGCGTGCGCCTCGAGGCCGGCTCCGAGGCCGAGCGCGGCGCCGTCCCGATCGTCGAAGCGGCCGACCGACGCGTCGAGCTCGAGGCCGATCGCGAGCCACTCGAGCGGGCGGAGGTCGACGCCGGTCGCCGACGCCCAGAGACGCGCGCCGTTCTCCGTCGCATCGATCAACGCGCCTTGACGAGTACGAAACGACAGCTCGGGGAGCGGTGTCCACGACAGCGACGCGGTCGGCGCGACGCGGACGCGGCCGAGGCTCTCCGGCTCGGAGCGCGTCGGGATCCAGACGCCGGCGTCGATCGCGAGGCCGAGCTCGCCGTCGTCCCACAGCTCGGCGCCGAGGCTCGCGTAGAGATCCGCGTCGCCGCGCCGATCGACGAGCGCCGCGCGGGCGAGCACGTCGAGCTGGCTCGCGAACATGATCCGCATCGGCGTCTCGGGGAGCTGCGCGCGAGCGCCGGCGCCGACGCGGAGCTGAGGCTCGTCGCCGGTGTCGATGAGCGTGGTGAGGAGCCACCCGCCGAAGCCGCCGCGCCGTTCATCGGTCAGCCCGATCGCGCTCGGCCAGAGCACGTCGCCGAGGCCAGCGTGCACGGGGCGCGAAGGCGGGCGCGGCGTGTCGGGGCTGGACGTCGTCGGCTCCTCGCTCGCGCCCGAGCCGATCGGCGCGCGGACGGGGAGCGTGAGGACGCCGAGGGTGATCCGCTCGGTGCCTGCCGCGACGTCGACGGCGAGCGCCGCTTCGTCGGGCGCGTCCGGCGGCGCCCATACGAGGGCGATGAGGCTCGAGCCCTCCGTGCGCACGCCCTCTACCGTGAATCCGTCCGGCGGGCGTACCACGAGCACGCGGGCCGGCGGTACATGCGGCGCGGCGAGCTCGATGCGCACCTCGGTCGCGCGATCACGCTGCAATGAGCCTTGCGTGGTACGGACGACGACGTCGACCACGTCGACCGGCACCGCGGTGGGGGTCCCGCTCCGGTCGGCGCAGCGCACCGGAGCGCGACCCGGCTCGCGCAAGGTGAGGATCCCGGTCCCCTCGCCGTCGCCGAGAGCGCACGTCATGCCGCGCGGGGCGACGAGCCACGTGCCCGGCCACACCTCGGGGATCGCGCGATCGATCGTGGTCGCGCCGCCGCCCGGCTCGACGAGGCGCGCGAGGCGCACGGTGAACGCGCGCCATGGAGAGCGACGGCCCTCGAGTCCGGCGTCATCGAGCGTTGCGATCGACACGTAGACGGTGCCCTCCGGCAGACCCTCCGCCTCGAAGCGGCTCGCGCGCGCGCCGAGCTCGAGCGTGGTGAGGAGCTCGCGGCCGTCGGGTTGGCGCGAGACCTCCACGCGATAGCGCGCGGCGCCGCGGACCGGCTCGAACCCACCGCGCAGGGTAGCGCCGCGACCGACGAAGCCGATCACGGGGCCCTCGGTGTCGGCGAGCCACCGCGGGGCAGCGAGGAGCGGGCGCGGGGCGGAGGGCGCCTCGCCGCGGCGGACCACCGTGCCGGTGCCAGCCGGGAGCTCGACGCGGGCGCCGTTCGCCTCCACCGTCGCGGCGCGGCGCGAGTGGTTCGCCACGCGGCTCGATCCATCGTCGTCGACGCTGACCACCGCATCGCCGTCGAGGCTGGCGCGCGAGCTCGGCGTCTCCACCTCGAGCGGGCGGCGACCGGCGAGCTCGCCGAGGCGGCTGCGGAGCGCACCGCTCTCGAGCTCGGCGCGGCTGATCGCGCGGGACGCCATCCGACGCGCGCCCCCGTAGATGATCACGAGCGTCCGCTCGCGCACCTGCACCTCGGCGTGGTCCTCGAACTCGATCTCCGCGCTCGACGCCTCGTGGGTGCGCACCTGACTGCCGCGCGGCAAGGGCTGACCCGCGCTCGCGGGCGCGAAGCTCGCGCCGTCGGGGAGGCGACGCTCGACCCGGCGATGGACCCGCGCGAGCTCGGCCGGCGCCCGGGCGGCGGGCAGACGAAGCACGGTGCCGGGCGCGAGGTGGTGGGGCGTCGGGCCGAGCTCCGGGTTCAGCTCGTGGATGCGCGGATAGGCGTCACCGTCGCCGTATACCCGCTGCGCGATCGATCGACAGCTGTCTCCGGCGCGCACCGTATACTGGATGATGTCTTGCGCCCGGGCCGCGGGCAGGTGGGCGAGGATCGGGGCGAGCGTCGCGACCAGCGCACCGACGACGCGCGCTCCGACGCGGCGGCGCATCATCGATCGCGCGCGCGTCGGCGGGCGACGCGCCTCAGCTTCTTCGCGAGGTCGGCGGCGTGGACGGGCGTCAACACGACGTCCGCGGCACCGGCGCGCATGAGCTCCGAGAGCCTCGCGAGGTCTCCGCGCGCCGCGGTGGCGACGATCGGCAGCCCGTGCGCGACGAGCGCGCGGACCGCGTCGGCGTCGGCGAACGGCGCGAACAGCGCCGAGGTGTCCTCGTCGATCGGCTCGTCCGCGCTGAGGGTGAACGCGACGATGCGGTTGGCGGCGAGGCCGAGCGCGAGCTCCGAGCCGATCGAGCCGACCACCGCCACCTCGAACTCGGCCGACGGGGAGCTCGCGGTCAGCTTCGTCTCGCCCGCGTCGACCATCCGTTCGGCGCGCGGGCCGAGGTAGCCGGCCGCTCCCGCGCGGGCGCGCGCCTTGTCCGGATCGGGGTCGATCAGCCGGAGCGCCCCCATCGCGACGTCGGCGGTCGGGCGGGCGCTCGCGCGCTTGTCCAGCATCGCGAGCCGGAGCTCGTCCAGCGCGGTCGGCACGATGAGAGGCTCGCCTTCGCGCGCGAGGGTGGGCGGCGGCGCGAACATCTGCTTGGTGACGACCTCCGCCGACGTCCCGACGAACGGCGGACGGCCCGTCAGCATCTCATGCAAGATACACCCGAGCGCGTAGACGTCGGTCGGCGGCCCCACCGCGAGGCCGCGCGCTTGCTCGGGCGAGAGGTACTCCGCGGTGCCGACCACCACGCCCTCGGCGGTCATCCGGCCCGCGCCCTCGTGCCGCTCGGCGAACGCGAGCCCGAAGTCGAGGATGCGTACGCGCTCCTCGTTCTCGAAGAACACGTTGTCGGGCTTGAGGTCGCGATGGGTCAGGCCGGCCGCATGGAACGCGCCCACCGCTTCCACGAGCGACGAGAGCCAGGCGAGCGAGCGCTCGACGCCGACGCCGCTCGGCTGGCGCGCGAGGCGGGCGCGGAGCGTCTCGCCCTCGAGCAGCTCCATGACGAGGAACGCGATGCCCTCCTCCTCGCCGTAGTCGTACACGGGCACCGCGGCGGGGTGCGAGAACGCGCTGGCCACGCGGGCTTCACGCGCGAATCGCATCTCGTCTTGCGTCGACCACGTCACGTCGCGATGGAGGATCTTGATCGCGACCGGGCGCTCGACCGCGCGGCCGCTCGCGAGCCGCGTGGAGCTCACCGCGCGGTACACCACGCTCATCCCGCCGCGACCGATCTCGCGCTCGAGCCGGTAGCGCTCGGCGAGGACGGTGCCCGGACCGATCTTCGGTCGGCTCACCACGCGACCTCGAACAGCTCGACCGGCCGCGCGCGCCCCGGCACCTCTCGTTCTCCGACCGGTGTCGCTTCGAAGCCGTCGCCCGCCTCGTCGAGCGTCTCTCTGCTCGCGAGGATCTGGGCCGGCCGCGCGATCGTCTCGAGGCGGGCCGCCACGTTCACCACGTCGCCGATCGCGGTGTACTCCATGCGCTTCTGGGAGCCTACGTTGCCGACGACGACCTCTCCCGTGTTCACGCCGATCGCGAGCTGCACCTCGACGCCATAGCGATCCTTGAAGCCGGGGTTCGCGGTCTCGAGGAACCGCAACATGTCTTGTGCGGCGCGGAGCGCGCTGCCCGCGTGATCCTCCATCGCGGCCGGCGCACCGAACAGCGCCATCACGCAGTCGCCGACGAACTTGTCCACCGTACCGCCGTGCCGGAACACCGCCTCGGTGAGGAGGGAGAACAGCTCGTTGAGGATCGCGACGACCTCTTCGGGAGGGAGCCGCTCGGCGAGCGGCGTGAAGGCGACGACGTCGGCGAACAACACGGTCACCCCGCGCCGCTCGCCGCCGAGCTCCATGCTCCGCTCGCGCCGGACGATCTGTTCGACGAGCTCGTCGGGGAGGTAGCGTCGGAGATCGCTCCGGATCGCGACCTCGCGGAGCAGGCGCTCCTCGGACTCGCCGAGCTCGCGCGCGGCGGTGCCGAGCGCGTCGGACAAGAGGCCCAGCTCGTCGGAGGTGCGTACGTCGAGCGTCGCGTCGAAGCGCCGCGCCGCGAGCTCCCCGCTGAACGCGACGAGCTTCGCGATGGGCGCGGTGAGGCGGCGCGCGAAGAAGAACGCGATGGCGAGCGCGAGCGCGAGCGTGATCGCGATCGATCCGATGACGATCGTGCGCATGCGATCGAGCGACGCGTACGCGACGTCGGCGGGGACACGCGCGATCACGACCCACGGGAGCGCCTCGGTCGCGACGGTGGTCGCGAGCCACCGCCGCCCTCCGGGGTCGGCGCGCTCCTCGTTGCGCGCGGCGCGGCCGAGGCCAGCGCGGTCCTCCGGCGCGAGCTCGGGCATCGCGGAGAGGAGCGCGGCGGGATCGGGGTGCACGAGCGCGCGGTCGCGCTCATCGAGGACGATCAGCGCGCCGTCACGCGAAGCGAGCTGCGAAGCGGAGAGGCGCTCGAGCGCGCGTTGGATCGGCTCGAGGCTCCAGGGGCTCAGCAGATAGCCGGTGACGCGCGAGCGATCGGAATCGGATTCGGATTCGGATTCGGATTCGGATTCGGATTCGGAGGCTTGGGCTCGCAGCGGGACCACCATCGCGATGCGTACGACGCCGTCCTCACGCGTCGCGACGCCCAGCGCGCGGCCGTGCTCACGCGCCTCCCGCAGGAGCTCCGCGTCCAATCGGTCGGGCGTGGCGGCGGCCTCGCGGCGTGGGTCGCGCATCCGATCGATCAGCGCGCCCTCCGGGTCGTAGACCGCGACCACGTCGAGGCTCGGCGACGCATCGAGCACGCGGAGCGCCGCCGACAACGTCGCGTCCTCGCTCAACGCACCGTCCACCAGCACGCCGGCGACGGCGCGGAGCCCGCGCTCGTGATCGTGCGCCGCCTCGTCGATGCGAGCCGCCACCTGATCGGCGACCGCGATCTCGAGCGACTGGACGCCCGACTCCACCTCGCGCGCGTTCACGTCGAGCAGCAACAACCCGAGCGCGACCAGCGGCAGCGCGGAGACGGCGCCCACGAGGAGCGCGAGCTTGAGCCGAAACGTGAAGCGGACTTCGCGGGTCGCCACCGGCCTCAATGAAACCACGGCCGCGTCGTGCGCGCGAAACGCTCGAGCGCCAAGTACTTCGGCGCCTCGGCGATGTCCTGCCCGGGATACTCGAGCGCACCCCACGTTCCCCACGCCCCCCAACCACCGACGTTGACGAAGTGGACGAGCAGTCCACCTCCCTGCTCGCGCCAGCCCTCGAGGTAGCGCTGGTACAGCGCGCCCATCCGAGGATCGCGGTTCACCGCAAACAACAGCGCTTGCACGTCTTCATCGTGCTCGAGGCCGCGCACCGCGATGAAGTGTTGGCCCGCTTCGTACGCCACCAACTGCACGTCATGGCGCCGCGCCAGGGCCGCGTGCTCGGCCACCCACCCGAGCACCTCGGGCAGCCCGCGCGCGCGTGCCTCTTCGATGAGCCCCTCGACGCCGCCCCGGAGCGATGCCTCCCGGTTGTCCGGCCCGATGAACGTCCCGAAGTAAGGCGCGATGGCGAGCTCGTCGACGTGCGACCCCGTGCCCTCGAAGTCGAGCATCTGCTGCGCGATCCAGACGTTCGCCGCGTGCGCGGCCAACACGTGCCGCACCCGCTCGTTCGCGCCCGCCCCGAAGCCGTCGTCGAACGCGTCCCACACCTGGACCGAGCGGCGGGCTTGCCAGTGGAGCTGCGCGAACGTGTCGTCCTCGTCGTGACGCGGCACGCGCAGGCGATGACCCTCGGCGATCGCGAAGTCGTGCTGCGCGAAGATGGTGTTCCAGATCTCGTTGCTCAGCTCGACGTGGACGGGGATGCCGTCGTCGAGCGTCCGCGCCACGAGCGCGCCGAGCCCCCGCGCATATCCGTCGTCGGCCATGTGCGGGATCGAGAGCCAGGGCTCGGCGCCCACGCGGTTCGCGAGATCGATCATGACCTCGGGCGGGATCCCGTGGACGCTCCAGCGCGCGTCGTCCATCCGGGGCCGGTCGTCCCACGTGCGCTCCGTCGAGTCGTTCGTGGACTGCCAGTTCATGAAGCGGAGCGTCCGGTAGCTCCGCACCGTCTCGAGGAAGTCCGGGTCGAACACGAGCTCCTCGTGGTGGTGCTCGAAGTCGAGACAACGATCGTTGCCATCACACGCGTGCGCGTCGTCGCAGAAGCGCGCGTGGTCGCGCTCGCACGCGCCGCCCGGCTCGATGACGCGGATGCTCCGGATCGGATCGCTCGCGTCGACCTCGGTGATCGCGATCCCGAACGCGGCGCCGTCGCGGGCCGGGTCGTAGTCGACGACGAGCCGCCCGTCGCCGCGCGAGGTGACGCGCTCCTCGGGCAGCGTGAACAGCTCGATGCGGCCGCGGCCTTCGTAGAGCACCACGTAGTCGCCCGCGCGCGCGTGCGGCACGTCCCAGATCAAACCGGTGCGCACGATCTGGTCCGTTTGGAGGGAACGCACCCAACCGTGTGCGTCCACGTCGATCGCGCGCTCGTCGTCGGGCTGCCCGTGTCCGCGCGAGCTCGTCCATGCGCGCGAGAGGCGGAACTGATCGATGAACGGGATCGCTTGGCTCCAGTCGGCCGGACCGTCGAGGTTGGTGCCGAGCGGCGACCACGTGCGGACCGCGCCGCGCGGTCGCGCGGGGAGCTCGGGCGGCGGCGCCTCGGCGAGCGGCTGCGCCTCGACGGGGGGCCGCGATCCGCCACACGCGTTGCACGAGGCGAGCGCGGTGGCGACGCCGAGCCAACGGAGCACCGAGAGCCACCGGATCGACCGCTCCTGCACTCCGACTCGGTAACACGTTCGGCGCGATCGATCAGGCCCGAAGCACCGCGCTCGGCACCGCGAGAGGCGACTGCTAGGATCGGTCCGTGAGTGGTCGCCCCCCTACGCTCGGGCCCGCGTGACGCGCACGGTGCTGTTGACGGGCTTCGAGCCGTTCGGCGGCGAGCGCATCAACGCGTCGGCGGAGGCGGTGCGCGCCGTCGACGCCGAGGCACTGCCGAGCGACGTCCGCCTCGTCAGGGCCGTGTTGCCGGTCACGTTCGAGGGCGCGGTCCGCGCGCTCCGCGAGCGGCTCGACGAGCTCGCGCCCTCCGTCGTGGTGTGCACCGGACAAGCGGGCGGACGCGCCGCGATCAGCGTCGAGCGTGTGGCGATCAACGTCGCCGACGCGTCGATGCGCGACAACGTCGGCGCGCAGCCGATCGACGTGCCCATCGAGGAGGACGGCCCCGTCGCCTATTGGTCGACGCTCCCGATCAAGGCGACGGTGGCGGCGATCGGCGAATCCGGCGTGCCGGCCGAGGTCTCGCAGACGGCAGGGACGTTCGTGTGCAACTACGTCTTCTATGGCCTGATGCACGCGCTCCGGGACATCGAGGAAGCCCGCGCCGGCTTCATCCATCTGCCGCATCTCCCGACGCAGGCGGCGAAGAGCAAGACGCCCTGCCTCCCCGTCGAGGCGCAGGCGCGCGCGCTCGAGATCGCGATCGCGATCGCGCTCACGACCCGCCACGACGTGAAGCGCGGCGGCGGCGCGACGCACTGAGGCGGCGGTGGAAACGTCGCATGGCCGGTGTCTTTCTTCGCGTGCGATGATCGCGAAACCACGATGAGCCAGTCGACCCAGCCGTCGCGCGACATGCCGGGCCTGCCGGTGCGCAGCCTGTGTGTCGAGGTGATCGAGGGCGTCGACCGTGGGCGCAACGTGGAGAGCGAGTCGGAGTCGCTCTCCATCGGCACCGCGGACGGCAACGACCTCGTGCTCACCGACCCGACGGTGTCGCGCTACCACGTGGAGCTGAGCCGCGGGGTCGAGGGGATCCGCGTGCGCGACCACGGGTCGACGAACGACACGCGCTACGAGAGCGCGCGGCTCGAGCTCGCGACGGTGCCCGCCGGGTCGGTGCTCGCGCTCGGACATAGCAAGGTACGTGTCACCGATGGGGCGCGCATCACGCTCGAGCTGTCCGACAAGGAAGAGCTCGGCGGGCTGCGTGGGCGCACCGCGTCGATGCGTCGCCTCATGGCGCGGGTGGAGCGCGCGGCGCAGGCGGACACGCCGGTGCTCGTGATCGGCGAGTCGGGGACGGGCAAGGAGCTGATCGCGTCCGCGCTCCACGCGTCGAGCCGGCGCGCGAGCGGACCGTTCGTCACCGTCGACTGCGGCTCGCTCTCGCCGGCGCTCGTGGCGAGCGAGCTGTTCGGCCATGAGAAGGGCGCGTTCACCGGCGCGGAGCAGCAACACGTCGGCGCGTTCGAGCGCGCGCATGGTGGAACGTTGTTCCTCGACGAGATCGGCGAGCTCGGCGCAGACCTGCAACCATCGTTGCTCGGCGCCCTCGAGCGCGGACGCTTCCGGCGCGTCGGCGGGCGCAAGGAGATCACGGTGGACGTGCGCGTGGTCGCGGCGACCCATCGCGATCTGCGCGCCGAAGTGAACGCGGGCAAGTTTCGTCTCGATCTCTACTATCGGCTCGCCGTCGTGGTGCTCGAGGTCCCGCCGCTGCGACAGCGACCCGAGGATGTGCCTCTTCTGGTCGAGCACTTCCTGCGCGAGGCGGGCCATGTGGAGCCGACCGAGACGATCTTCGGACCCGACGCGATGGCCGCGCTCGCGGCGCATCACTGGCCGGGCAACGTGCGCGAGCTGCGCAACGTGGTCGAGGCCACGCTCGCGATGGGCGAGGCCCCCGAGCTCGCGCGATCGGTGAGCGGACCGGCCGGCGACGACGACGCGCTGCTCGCGCTCGCCTACAAGGACGCGCGCCGCGAGGTGCTCGGGCGCTTCGAGCGGCGTTACGTGTCGCGCTTGCTCGAGCTCTCGGAGGGCAACGTGAGCGCGGCGGCGCGGGCGGGTCGAATGGACCGGACCTACCTCATCAAGCTGCTCCAGCGGCACGGACTCAAGGGCGGCTGACTACGGGGGGTTTCCGCGCCGGCGTGCCGCGCACCCGTTGGCGCGAGGAAGGTGTAGATTGCCGCGCATGGTGGCCCACGAGATCTTCTTCGAGTGCGAGGGCGTCGCCGATCGGAGCGAGACCGCGGTGCTCACGGCGAACGGTCGCTACGCGCTCAGCCGACCGTACGAAGTGACCCTCACCCTCTCGTGCCGCACCACCGGGGGCTGGCCGACGGAGACGATCGAGCAGCTGCTCACGCGTCCGTGCAAGGTCTCGTTCGAGCCGGTCGCCCACGAGATCCACGGCGTCCTGCGGAGCATCCGGTTGCTCCCGATCCTCGATCCGGCGCGTCCGACGTACGAGGCGATCCTCGTGCCGGCGCTCGACCGTCTCACGCTCGACCGCGGCTCGCGCATCTTCCAGGACGAGACGTGGCCGGCGATCGTGCACGACATCCTCGACCGCCACGCGATCCGCCACGAGCTGCGCCTGAACGCGCAGTACCCGACGCGCGAGTACACGGTGCAGTACGAGGAGTCCGACTTCGACTTCATCAGCCGACTGCTCGAGCACCACGGCATCTTCTACTTCTTCGAGCAGACCCCCGACGGAGAGCTGCTCGTGATCGCCGACGGCAACGACGCTTTCCAAGCGCTCGAGGGCCGCGAGCAGATCGACTACACGATCCAGGGCAACGCCCTGTGGGAGAGCTTCGAGACGGCGAGCGTCACGCACCTCGACCAGACGATCGAGGTGCGACCGGCGACCGTTCAGCTCAAGGACTACAACTGGCGCACCCCCGCGGTCGCGATCGAGGGCTCGGCCGACGCGGATGCCACGACGGGCGTCGGTGAGGTCCAGGCGTACGCCGATCACGTGAAGGATCCGACCGAGGCGGCGACCCTCGCGCAGATCCGCGCCGAGGAGCTGATGGCGACGCGCGAGCGGTTCACCGGGCGCACATCGGAGATGCGGCTCCAGCCGGGTCATCGTTTCTTGCTCGTCGGGTATCCGAGCCCGGACCTCGACATCGACTACGTGATCACCGAGGTCGCCGATGCGTTCGTCACCGCGGCCGCCGAGGGCGGCGGCGCGTCCGCGCAGAGGTCGTTCACCGCGATCCGCGTCACGGTGCCGTATCGGCCACCGCGCGTGACGCGGAAGCCGAGGGTGGACGGCTTCATCCACGCGATCGTCGACGGCGAGGTGCCGGGAATGGCCGCGCCGCTCGACACGCTGGGCCGCTACAAGCTCCGCTTCGCGTTCGATCGCGCGGACGCCGGCGCGGCGCGAGCGTCGCGCTGGGTGCGGATGGCGCAGAGCTCGACGGGCGCCGACTATGGGATGCACCTCCCGCTGCACATCGGATGTGAGGTTGCGGTGCTCCATCTCGCGGGGGATCCCGATCGCCCGGTGATCCTGGGCGCGATCCCCAACGCCGAGACCACGAGCCCGGTGACGCGGGACGACGCGACGAAGAGCCGCATCCGAACGAAGGCCGGGATCCTGATCGAGCTCGAGGACTCCGGACCGTGACCGGCCACGACGGCCAGCCGACGACCGACGTTCCGCGGATGGGAGCCTAGACGATCATGGCAGACATCGACTTTGGTACGACGAAGCCCGGCGAGACCGTCAACCGCGCGTACACCGCGTCGGGAGACATCTCGTCGGTCACTCCGACCATCAGCGGCGAGGGGTTCACGATCGTCTCGGTGGCGGGCAACGTGATCCAGCTCCGCTTCACGGCGGGGATGGTCGCGGCGGGGACGAAGAGCGGCGCGCTCGCGATCGGCGCGACCCAGGTCACGCTCGAGGCGACGGTCGTGCACGAGCTGAGCGTTCAGGGTGCGATCGACTGCGGAAGCTCCGTCGTCGGCACCCCGCGCACCGTCACCGTCATGGTCACGAACCGGAGCGACGCGGCCGCGACGCTGTCGATCTCGCCCGGGGCGTTCACCGTGAGCCCGAGCAGCGTGGCCGCATCCACGGGGCCCCAGACCGTCACCGTCACCTTCACGCCGACCGCGGCGGGCGCGATCGCGGGATCGCTCCGCGCGAGCGCGGGTGCGCTCTCGGGGACGAGCGACGTGACCGGCATCGGGATCGTCGATGGTCAGGACGCGTCGGCCGGCGTGTTGGGGGTCGACTCGGTCGAGACGAGCACGAGCGGCAGCACGACCAAGACGACGTACAAGGTCCACGTCCCGTCGTTCAACACGAAGCTCCACATGGGCGCGGCGGTCACGCCGTTCGTCAACTTGGATGGCTATGGTCTGAACACCGACGGCAAGGGCCTGCTCAAGGCGACCGGCAACATCGGGATCCACTCGACCGAGGGCAACGTCTACCTCCAAGCGAAGGGCGCGAACGGCAACGGGGGTGAGCTCGTCGGCGTGTCGAACACGAACACCGTCCTCGCCGCGAAGGGCTCGGCCTATCTGCTCGGTGATGGCGGCGTCACGATCTGCACCGCCGTCGACGTGTCTCCGGCCGAGAGCAACGACCAGCTCCCCGACCCGGCCAACATGACGCGTGGCTCGAGCATCGCGGCGGGGATCTTCGCGGCGCTCGATGGGCTCATCGCGCTCGCGAGCCTCTTCCGCGTCGGATACAACACGTGGAAGGGCTGGTCGGGGAGCTCGAAGACCGACGTCGGCATGGCGGTGGTGAGCGGCGGCGCGGCCGCGACCGCCACGGTGCTCGGCGGCTTCTCGGTCGCGAACGCGGCCGGACAGAGCTGGTCGGTCCCGGGCGTGACGATCTACGGGCACGCGGGCGTGCTCATCGGCACCGCGGGCTACGGGAGCTTCTACGCGCCGGCCGGGATGGTGCTCGGATCGATCTTCCCGCTGATGCTCGGGATGGACGCCGAGGTGTTGGGCCTACGCACCGCAAACCTGACCGGGAAGCACTGCACGATCGAGGGCTTCAGCGACGCGAAGATGAACGGCGGTGAGGTGGAGCTCGCCGCGAAGACGAAGATCACGGCCTCGGTCAAGCCAGGCGCAGGGGTCGTGACGAAGAGCGAGCTGATGCTCGACGGAACATCGATCGCCGCGAAGACGGCGAACCTCCTCAAGCTCCAGATCGGCGACACCGGGACGACCTACCTCGTCCGGGTCGACAACACCGGCGGCATCCAGATCGGCGTCGACGCGGGTGGCACGCTCGACCGCAGCAAGCCGTTCGCGCAGATCAACGACACGCTCGTCAAGGTCACCGCCGGAACCACCGGCGCGTCGGCCACGCTGCAGGGCAACGAGATCACGCTCGCGGCGGGCCCCGGCAAGTCGTCGGTCAAGCTGGAGAACGACGGCGTGAAGATCACCGACACGACGCAGAACCAGTCGCTCCAGGTCTGGAACAACCAGGTCTACCTCAAGTCCGGATCCTCGAACATGCAGATCGCTCCCGGTGGAGCGTGGGTCAAGGGTCAGAGCATCAAGTTGGGTTGACACCATGGAACATCCGGAACGACAACGCATGATCGAAGCGATCGAGCAGGCGGCGCGGGGTGAGGCGAGCGCCGAGCCCAGCGCTCAGCCGCCGCCGAACGCGCCGAACGCGCAGCCCGAGCAGCCGGCGCTGCCGATCGACTGGTCCACCGAGCCCGCGCCGGTGGCGGCGAACGGGATCCAGGTGCTGCACACGCCGCATCAGTTCGCGGTGCTGTTCACCGACATGGCGATGTTCCCGGGACGCAACGCGGCCGACGGACGGACGGGAAGCGAGCGCGCGCGCGTGGTGAGCTCGATGCGCATCGATCCGGAGACGTACTTCCAGGCGCTCTGCGTGATGGCGTCGAACTGGAACAAGTTCGTGGAGACGAACGTGCCCAAACAGATGCGACAGCCGCGCTTCAAGCTGCTCGACGCGGGTGAGCTGCAGCTCTACGGGATCAAGCCCCCCAAGCCGGAGGAGGACTGATGTTCCCCGCGGCCACGCGAGCCGGCGGACAAGCGTTCGCCTTCCCCGATGTCTGCAAGGTGCCAGCGCCGCCCGCTCCGCCGGTGCCGACGCCGTTCCCCAACATCGCGATGCTGAACCAGGCGAACGGCGGGACGTGTAGCAAGAAAGTCAAGATCATGAACCAGGCAGTCATCACGGTCGCGAGCGAGGTGCCGCGCACGATGGGCGACGAGGCCGGCGTGGCGGGCGGGATGTCGTCCGGTACGAACATGGACAAGGCCGCGTTCAAGGTCGGCGTGTCGACCGTGAAGGTCGAGGGGAACGACATCGTGAACATGCTGAAGTCGACCGCGCACAACGGCGCGAGCGCGAACGCTCCGGCGGGCGTGATCATCGCGCCGTCGCAGACCAAGGTGCTCGTCAATGGGTGAGCCGAACGTTCCGTTCGTGATGAGCGCGCTCGGCTCGCCGATCGCGCCGGCCACCGTGGTCCACGTCGACGGTTCGCACGTCGGCGTGCGGAGCGCTGCGTTCGGCGCCGGGGTGGCTCGCGTCGCGGTGGCGGACTACCTGCCGCGGGCGGGAGACACGGTGCTGGTCGCGAGCGGGACCGACTCGTCGCGATACGTGATCGGCGTGCTCGCCGCGCTGCGTGAGGTGAAGGCGTCGCTTCGCACCGACGATGGCGCGAGCGCCTCGATCGAGCCGAGCGAGCATGGAGACGTGCTCGCGGTCCGCGACGCGTCGGGCCGGCTCGTGTTCGAGCTGCGCGGCGGCGCGAGCGTGGTCCACGCGGCGAGCGAGGATCTCGAGATCGCGACGCAGGGCCGGCTCCGCTTGCGCGCGCGGCGCGGCGTGGAGATCGACGGCGGCGACTCGGTGTCGCTCACGAGCGAGGGTCCGGTGGAGCTGCGCTCCGAGCGCGGCGAGGACGCCAGCACGGTGAGGCTCGACGCGGAGCGCACCACGCTGCGGAGCTCGCTCTTGGATGCCGAGCTCACCGAAGCGGCGGTGAAGGCCAAGGAGGCGCGGCTCGTGATCGGGACGATCCGCACCGTCGCGCAGCGGATCCGCGAGCGGGCGGAGACCGTCGAGCGGAGCGCCGGGACCATCGTGGAGCGCGCAAAAGAGATGTACCGCGAGACCGAGGGGCTCTCGCAGACGCGCGCGGGTCGGATCCGCCTCGTGGCCGAGCAGACGTTCCACGCGCTCGGCGAGCGCGCGGTGCTCAAGGCGCACGAAGACGTGAAGGTGAAGGGGAAGAAGATCTACCTGGCGTAGCGGCTCCGTTTCGGGAGAGCCGCTCACGCCCCCTTCGGGACCGCGAAGTCCTCCGCGCGCGCGCGCTCGGGATCGGTGTGCGTCGCGTTCGTCGTGTTCGCGTCCCGCCACACGGTTCCCTCGGTGCTCGCGCGATGGAACGCGCCGCCCTCGAGGTCGGCGCCGGTGAAGTCCGCGCCGTCGAGCCGCGCGTGATCGAACACTGCGAAGCGCAAGCGCGCCTCCGCGAAGCGAGCGCGGCGCGCGTCCGCACCGGCGAAGCTCGCGCGGCTGAGATCGGCGAGATCGAAGCGCGCTTCCGTGACGTCGGCGTCCATGAGATGGGCGCCGCGCAGATCGGCGCCGCGCGCGTCGCAGCCGCCCATCTTCACCTCGCGCATGTCGGCTGCGCGAAGCGTCGTCTTGAGGAGGCTCGCGCGCCCGAGGCGGGCGCCCACCATCAGCGCGCCGCTGAGGTCCGCCTCGTTGAGGCGAGCTCGGCTGAGCGCCGCACCGCTCAGGTCGGACTGCCTGAGGTTGCAGCCGGAGAGATCGACGTCCTCGAGCGCCGCGCCCGGTAGCGCAGCGCGCTCCAGCACGATCCGCGCGAGGCCCGCGCCGGTGAAGTCGGCCGACGCGAGGTCGCAGCCGGTGAGGTCGGCGGAGACGAGGCGCGCCTCGTGGAACACGGCACGGCTCGCGTCGGCGTCTACGAGGCATGCTCGCTCGAGGTTCGCCGAGTCGAGGATCACGCGACTGATCGAGGCGCCGGTGAGATCCGCGTCCTCGAGCGACACGCGCGTGAGGTAGGCGCCGCTGAGGACCGCGCCCGCGAGCTTCGCACGCGCGAGCGACGCCTCCGTCAGGTCGGCACCCGACGCCTCGATCCCCTCGGCGTCGATCGCGTTCATCGCGGCGCGCTGCGCGCGGACCTCGCCGAGCGCCGCGCCCGTGAGCACCGCCGCGTCGAGGCGCGCGTCGTCGAGACGGGCGCGCACGAGGTGCGCACCGGCGAGCGACGCGTCGGCGAGGTTCGCCCCGCTCAGATCGGCGCCCGTCCAGCGCGAGCGGTCGAGCTTGCCGCGCGCGAGGTTCGCGCCCGCCGCGCGCGCCCCGTCGAAGCACGCGCCCTCCGCGCGCGCGCGCTCGAGGCTCGCGCGCTCGAGGCTCGCCTCGCTGAGGTCCGCGAGGGAGAGGTCGGCCTTCATCAGCTTCGTGCCGTTCAACGACGCGCGCTCGAGCCGCGCCTCGACGAGGATCGCGCCGGGGAGCTCGAGGGCGTCGAGCTTCGCGTCGGTCAGCACGGCGCCGCGTAGCTCGGTGGGGACGCTCGCGAGCCCACGCAGATCCGCCCCCGTCAGATCGGTCCCATCGCAGGTCGCTCCGCCGAGCTCGGTCGCGTGCAGGCGCGCCCCCCGGAGGGATGCCGAAGCGAGCGATGCGGCTCCGAGGTTGGCACCTCCGAGCTCGGCCTCGTCGAGCAGCGCGTGGCTGAGATCGGCGCCGACGAGCTGCGCGCCGGCCAGCGACGCTCGCCGCAAGTCCGTTTGCACTAGGTCGGCAGCGATGAGATCGGCGCCATCGAGCTTGCTCTCCGCGAGGCACGCGCCACCGAGCCGCGTTCCCTTGAGCACCGCGTGCGTCAGGTCGAGCCCGCTCAACGTAGCCCCACGGAAGCTGCTCCCGGAGAGGTCGGCGGGCGCGCCCGCGGCGCCGAGCCGACAGTCGGGCGAGATCACCGCGTCGGCGAGCCGACACCCGGTCAGCCCCGAGCGATCGAGCGTCACCGCGTCGAGGCGCGCGCCCGAGAGATCACAGCCGTGGAAGTGCGTGCCCTCGAGCACGACACGTGTGAGATGCAGGCCGCGGAGCTCGACCGACTCGAGGCGGATCCCCTCGAGGACCGCGTCGCTCAACGCGCGCGTCTCTCCCAGCGCCGCGACGAACGCCGCCGCGTCGGTGTAACGCTTCATGCGTCGCTCTCCTCGATGCGCGTCCCGACGACGTTTGCGAGGTCGAGGCGGGCGCCCTCGAGCACCGCGCCCATGAGCTCCGCCTGGTAGAGGTTCGCGCCGCGGAGGTCGACCTTCCTCAGGCTCGCGCCCTCGAAGCGCGCGTGCATGAGGTTCGCCTTGAGGAGGCTCGCGCCGGTCAGCGTCGCGCCGTCGAAGCGCGCGCTCCTCAGGTCGCACCCGACGAGCGACGCGCGGTCGAGGTGGCTCTCGGTGAAGTCGGCGCGCGTCAACGTCGCGAGCTTGAACGTGGCCTCGCGCAGGTTGGAGCCGCAGAAGCGCGCGCCGTCGAGCGCGGTGCGCTTGAAGTTGGCCCGCGTGAGGTCCGCGCCCTCGGCGAGGCGGACGAGCGAGGCCTGGCATCCATCGAACGTGATCGCGCTCGCGCTCACGCCCTCCATCCACGCGTCCTCGAGCCGACACCGCGAGAACGTCGCGCGGGTGAGCGCGCACCCGGTGAGGTCGGCCTCGAACAGATCGCACTCTCGAAAGTCGGCCTCCGACATCTCCGATTGGCCGAGCTCGGTGCGGAGGAGGCTCGCGCCGAGCCAGCGCGACTCGCGGAGGTACGAGTCGAGGACCACCGCGTCGTCGAAGTGGCAGCCGTGGATGCGGACGCGATGCGCGCGGACGCTCACGAGCTCCGCGTTGCGCAGCGAGCAGCCGTCGAGCGACGCGAGCGAGAGCTCGGCCTCCGAGAGGATCGCCCCGTCGAGCTGGCACCGCTCGAGCTGCGCGCCGCTGAGGTTGGCGCGGGTGAGGCGCGCGCCGCGAAGGTCGGCGTTCGCGATCAAACAGCCCGAGAGATCGACGCCCGCGAGGTCCGCTCCGGCCAGGCTCTCCCCGCGCTCGATCGCGGCGAGGACCTCGGCGCGACGCGGATCGTCCTTCGCGTCGAGCACGTCGCCGAGGCTCTCCATCATCTCGAGCTCGAGCAGCTCCTCCGGGCTGAGCTCTCGATCCCGAGAGAGCCCCGGCTCGAGCTGGAGCGCGTCGTCGAACACCGACTGCAGCTTGCCTTCCTTCATCCGCGCGGCCATCGCGTCGCGCAGCGCTCGCTGCGTGATGCCGTCGTCTCCCCGGATGGTCATCGCCTGATCGAGGTGGGCCCAGCGGGCGCCCGGATCGTCCGGCGCCGGCACGGGAGGCGAGCCGTTCGCGGTCGGGGTGCCGGGCGCGGCGGCCTCGTCCCTGGCGGGCGCCCCCGCCGAGTCGCCCGCGGCGCCCTCGACGGCGGCGGGCGGAGCGGGCGGCGGCACGCCGATGAGCGACGCGTCCTCGGCGGCGTCAGCCTCGAGCTTGGCCTGGTAGCGCGCGAGGAGCTCGGGCTTCGACAGGGCCCGGAGCGCGTCCGAGTGCACGACGAAGAGGTGTCGGAAGGCCGACAAGTCTTCGTGCGGAACTTCGACCACGCCTCGCCAGACGCAGCTCGCCGTGCCGAGGTCGGCGTCGATCACGATGGTGTCGAGGCGAAGACCGACCTCCTCGAGGCTGCGCTCCGTCGTCGCGCCCCCGCTCGCGCGCACGAGCGTCGTCTGCGGCGCGTGACCGGGCAGTCGGCACCGCAACGAGGCGTGCACCGGATGCAGATGGCGCAGCTCGATCTCCTCGTCGCCGCGGTAGTACCCCTCGATGCGCTGGTCCTCGGGAGCGGCGAGGAAGAAGCGCCAGTCGAGGTCGGCGGGGAACCACGGATAGCGCGTGCGATGCCAGATCGCGTCGTAGGTGCCTGCGTGGCGCATGCGCTGCATCCAGGTACGCGGACGTGGCCCGAAGCCAGCGGGGGGTGGCCGTCCATCGCGCGCGACGACGAGGTGCTGCGGGTCCTCCACGTTCGGCAGGCGCACGATCGCTTCGCCGGGCCCCGGGCTCAGACCGCGGCCGACGGGGTTCTCCGGATGGCCGACGCCACCGAACGCGCGCTCCCAGCTCAGCGGCATCGCATTGAACGTCTGCGGGACGCTCGGGCTCACCCCGCTCCACGCGCGGTCGCGGAGGATCGCGAGCTCCTTCTGCACCGAGCCGACGCGCGCGCGCACCTTCGTATGGGCGACGCCCTGCTCCCCCGGTACGTGACACGAGCCCAGCACGAGCCACTCGCCGCACGGCTTCAGCGGCTCGAGGTCCGACGCGTAGCGGAGGCTGCGCTCCGGATCGTCGTCGTGGTGCAGGTCGCCGAGGACGAGCGCCTGCTCCTCGGCGAGCGCAGCGATCCCTTCGGCAGGAAGATCGTACGTCGCCTTGACGACCACGGTCAGCGACGCCTGCGGGGGGCGCGCCTGCCAGGCCTGCCAGGCCACCTCCATCGCGGTGTCCTTGAGGAGCTTCACGGGTGCGGCATCCTACCCCTCTGCGGACGCCTCCGGTGGCGCAACGACCGGTCGAGTAACCGGGAGGGAAACGCGTGGACCTCCCGGTTCGATTGGCGCGCTCGCCGCTCACGTAGAACGCGGGTGAGCACTCGCGGGCCGGGCTTGCGCACGGAGCGCGCGCCGTGCGATCGGAGGCGGATGGATCGACTACGGCGGCTCGGTTGGCGAGGCTCGGTGGGGATCGGCGTCGGCGTCGCGGCCGCGGCGCTCGCGGTGTTCTTCTGGATGCAGCGCTCCCCGCGGACCGTCCGGATCGCGACCGGGACGCGAGGAGGAACGTTCCTGCCGCTCGGCGAAACGCTCGCCCGCTCGTTCGAGCGCGACATCCGGGACGTCGACTTCGTTGCGATCGAGAGCACCGGGGGACGCGCGTCGATCGAGATGATCCTGAGCGGCGAGGCCGACGTCGCGCTGTTGAGCAACCACGTCGAGGGCGCGAGCCGACAGCGGGCCATCGCCCCCCCCAACCCAGAGACGCTCCCGAACGTGATC
>JBFWYI010000074.1:0-51675 GCA_050186575.1 Sandaracinaceae bacterium
TCCGCCGCCGTCTGCCCGCTACGACGCCACTGCGCAACTCGTCGTGCCCACTCCGACCGATCCGCCATGTCGCTCAGGCTGCGCGACCACTCGGCGACCGGCTACACCGCTCCGTGCACCGGATACCAAAATGAAGCCATCCGCATCGGCCCACCCGTCGCGAGACGACGGGACGGGCGTTCCTGGATGCGACAGCTCAGCCCGCGAGAACGGCTCAAGAAAGCTCGCCGACGATCAGGGGCGGCGCGGAGCGCGGAACGGCTCGATCATCTGTGCGCCGACCGTCTCCGGATAGCGCTCGACGTCCTCGAACCCCAGCTCGACGTCGGGGTCGTCCTGCGGCCAGTACACGGTGCCGAACAGCCAGTCCCATAGGCTGAGCGAGAGGCCGAAGTTGTTGCCGTACTTCGACGGAAGCTGTCTTGCGTGGTGCCAGAGGTGCATCTGCGGTGAGTTGAAGACGTAGCGCAGGGGACCGATCGGCAGGCGCACGTTCGCGTGGTTGAGGTGACCGATCACCACCGCGGTGGCGTGGACGAGGAAGAAGTCGTCGAGGCCGAAGCCGATCGCGGCGAGCGGAAGGTACTCGATGGTGTGATAGACGACCGTCTCCATCGGGTGGAAGCGGAGGTGCGCGGCGAAGCCCATCTCGCGCACCGAATGGTGCACCTGGTGGAAGCGCCAGAGGAACGGCACCGCGTGGAGCAGCCGGTGCACCCAGTAGTGGATGAAGTCGCGCAGGACGAACAGCAAGAGGAGCTGCCCCCACCAGGGGAGCGCGCGCACGTCGATCAGCTCGAGGCTCTCGAGGCCGAGCGCGCGGAGGCTCCCACGCACCGCGTGGACCACCAGGTCGCCGGCCGCGTTGAAGCCGACGAGTGAGAAGCCGAAGAAGTTGAAGAAGAGGTAGAAGCCATCCACCCAGAACCCGCGGCGGATCCTCGACTGGTCCTTGCGCCACGGGAACGCGAGCTCGAGCCCATAGACCGCGAGCGACGCGATGACGAGGAGGTAGAAGTAGCTATGCGGGCCCGGCTGGGTGATGTCGCCCCAGAGGTAGCGCGCATAGCCGACCGTCGAGTCGATCGCGATCTGGAGGTACTCCTGGAGCATGGAGCGTGCGCCTGATGTAACGCGCGCGCGCTCCCCGCTCCGTGACCGGCGTCACCTTCGCGCGCCAGCCTTCGCGAGGGCTCAGCCCAACGCGTGGCGCGTCGCCGCGTAGCCGATCAGCGGCGCGAGCGCGCACGCGAGGGCCACCCAGCGATGGACCGAGCGCGCCTTCGAGCGCCGCAAGAGCATGGGGAGCCAGAGCCACCCGAGCTGTGCGGCGCCGGCGCTCGCGGTGATCCCGACGACCTGCCACCACGGCATCGGCGCGACGAACGGGTCGTTCATCGCGAAGAGCGCGGCGGCTCCACCCGCGACGCCGAGCCAGAGCGCGCCGAGCCCGCACCCCGCCGCGAGGAGCAGCAGGACCGGGACCCGTCGCACCCGCCGATGGAAGAGGGCCGGCGTCGCGAAGCCGATGACCGCGCCGCCGATCGTCCCGAAGCACGCCGCGACGAGCAGCGTCGGCATCGCGATCGGACTGCTCACGGCGAGGGAGAGCGTGGTAACGGCGCCGACGAACGCGAGATCGAACGCCCAGGCGCGCGGGGATCCCAGTGCCGGCTCGGGCGAACGTACGGTCAACGATGGTTGCGGGCTCGGTCCCGCGGTGAGCAGCTCCGTGGACATGACTCCTCCTTCGGGCGCGCCTCGAAGCGCGAGCCCGTGCGATGCGCCGCGACGACGGCGGTGGCCTCTCGACGCCCGCACGACATGGGCGCCACCCCGGCTCATCCACGCGGCGTGCCAGCCGCGTTGCGCGACGGCCGCGCGTCGGTCAGGCGCCGAGGCACGACAGAACGTCACGGGCGGCGGGCGAGGCGCGACGAAGTGACGGAGGGTCGTTCCGATCGTGACGGCGCGAGGATCCGCCGGGCCTCAGAGGCCGCGGATCGCCTCGAGGCTGTTCGCCCGCTCGTCGGTCCACGGCTCGGCGCGCGGCAAGCCCTCGTCGAGCGCGGCCCACCCCCGATCCATCAGGGCAGCGACGGCGTCGGCGTCTCGGCTCAGCGCGACGTACTCGGACGGGTCTTCGTCGCGCGACAGGCGATCGAGGTGCGCGATGTGGGCGCCCTCGAGGTGGAGCACGCGCGCGTTCGCGGCGAGGAGCGGGCGGAGCTGGTAGTAGCGATTGGACGCGTGGAACAGCAACACGCCGTGCGCGCTCACCCGCGCGAGATCGATCTCCATCGCCTCGACGGTCAAGAGATGGGTGGGGACCGCGTCGCCGCTGAACGCGTCGACCACGAGCAGCTCGTAGCGAGGCTCCGAGCGCTCGAGGGCGAGCGAGCGGCGCGCGTCGCCGAGCACCACGTCGACCTCGCCGCGCGCGCCGGACAGATACGTGAAGTGCTCGCGCGCGAGCTCGACCACCGCCTCGTCGATCTCGAAGAATCGCAAAAATCCTTGCGGCTCGACGTAGGCCGCGGCCGCGCCGACCCCGAGCCCCACCACCGCCGCCCGCCGGGGGTGCACCACCGTCCACGCGTCGCCCAGCGGACCGTTCGGGTGGTAGTAGCTCAGCGGCGTGAGATCCCCCTCGCGCTGGCGGCCGTGCCGTGTCGTCCCGCTCACGAGGTCGCGCACCGCATCGTTCGCGCGCTGGGTGCGCGTCACGCGGTAGAGCCCGAAGAAGCTCCGCTCGGTGGCCAGCGTCACCGTGCTCGACTCCGCGCGATAGGCCCACCCGATCTTCATCACGATCACGATCACGAGCCCGAGGCTGACGGCGATCGCGAGGTAGGGACGCGTCCCCAGCCACGCCGCGAGCTGGCGGCGACGACCCACCGCGATGGTGAGCGCGAGCACCGCGAGCGCGCCGGGATACTCGAAGAGCCCGCCGAAGAACCGAGGCGCCGCGAGCGCGACGCACGCACCACCGAGCCAGCCGCCGAGCGCGGTCACGAGATAGAACGTGGTGAGCCGATGCGACGCGGGCCGCGCGTCGTAAAGCTCGCCGTGCGCCGCCAGCGCGACGAACCCGAGCACCACGAGGTGGACGACGACGTCGATCCATCCGCCGCCCGCGTCTCCCCCGCTGAAGAAGAACATCCCGACCAGCGCGATGTGCGGCCAGAGCCGACGCACCGATCCGGGGACGCGACCGCGGAACGCGACTACGAAGCTTCCGAGGTAGATCGCGAGCGGCACCACCCACACGAGCGGGACCTGGCCGACGTCGAGCGCGATCAGGTTCGTGACCCCCATGAGGAACGCGGACGGAGCGGCCGCGAGCAGCGCCCAGTAGGCGAGCTCACCGAACGTCGGACGTTCGGTCCACGTCTCGCGCACCGAGGCGAGGTCACGCGACGGGCGCGCCCGCCACGCGACGACGCCGAGCGCGAGGTACATGCAGAAGCCGATGGACCACGCCCAACGCTGCGCGGTCAGCGGCACGAACGGCTCGACGAGGAGCGCGTAGCCGAACAGCCCGACGAGGCTGCCCGCGTTACTCACCGCGTAGAGCGCGTAGGGCTCGGCGTCGCCCGCGTCGCTCGCCCATCGCTGCGCGACGATCGCGGTGGTCGCGAGCACGGCGAAGGGGGCGGCGATGTAGAGCGTGAGCCGCGACAGGATCACGAGGACCGAGTCCGCCGCGAGCGGCGCGCCGACCGACGGCGGCAAGAAGAACAGCGCGGCGGCGATCACCAAGAGGTGCGCTCGTCCGATCCGCGGCGCGAGCCCGTGCGCGTAGAGGTAGCCGAGGAACAGCGCGCCCTGGAAGAACATGAGCGCGGTCGTCCACACGTGGAACGCGCCGCCCAGCGACAACAACAACAAGCGGCCGACCAGCGGCTCGAGGGCGAACAAGAGGACCGCACCGACGAACACGAACGCGTGCACGGGGAAACGCGAGCCGCCCACGGCCTCGATGGGCTTCATGGCTCCGCGCGCGCTCATCTTCGCGAGATCAGCCGACGAGCTTGCGCACGCGCTCGAGGAAGTACTTCTCGGAGTTGCTGAGCTCGCCGTCGATGTTGAGCGCCTTCTCGACTTCGGCGAGGAGGTTCTGTTTCGCGGCGGCACCCAGCGCGGCGACGCGCTCCTCGACCGGACTGTCGATGCTCACGCCGCGCAGCGCTTCGGCGCGCTCCGCGTCAGGCATCGAGAGCGAGTCCATCACGCGGTCGAGGTGGGCGCGCTCCTCGTCGGCGAGCACGCCGTCGGCGATCAGCATCTGCGCGAGGATCTGCACGTAGAGCTTGCGGTCGTGGGCGTCCATCGGGGCCCTCATGATGCAGCAGAACCACCGCGCGGGTCCATCGCTTGACCGCGCCCGTCTAAGGGCCCACATCGGCCGCGTGTCCGCCTCCCGCGCCGAGCTGGTCGCGCTCGAGATCGAGCGCCTGAAGGGCGAGGCGAAGATCCTCCAGCGCGACTGGCGGCGCATCCCGTTCCTCGCCGCGTTCATCGTGCTCGCCGCGCCCGCGTTCTTCGTCTGGGGGCCCGCCGCCGCGATGTACACGGTCCTCGCCGTCCCGTGCCTGATCGGAACCGCCGCGTACCTCGTCGGCGTCCGCATCCGCGAGAACCGCGAGCTGCTCCGCGAGCTCCAGGATCAGGTGCGGGACGAGGCGTAGCTCTCTCGCAGCGCCTCGAAGCCCTCGTCGATCGAGACGCGCGGCGTCCACCCGAAGTCGCGCTCGGCCGCGGAGATGTCGAAGTGGTGCGTGCTCGCCATGTACTCGACGGTGAAGCGCGTGAGCAGCGGCTCCGTCTCGCTGTCCACCCAGCGGAACGTCGACTCGAGGAGCGAGCCGGCCGCGCGGGCGATCGGCAGCGGGATCGCGACGACGCGCGCATCCTTGCCGGCCGCGCGCGCGATGCCGAGCACCATGTCGCGCATCGCGCGGGGCTCGCCGTTCGTGACGAAGTACGCCCGACCGGCGAGGGACGCGCCGGGACGCAGGGCCTCGAGCGCCTGGACGAGCGCGTCGGCGCCGTTCTCGATGTACAGCGTGTCAATGACATTGACGCCGCCACCGGGCAACGCGATGCGTCCGTTGCGAACGCGCGAGACGATGCGCGGGCCCATGTGCGGATCACCAGGTCCCCAGATCAGGTGCGGCCGGAGCGCGACCACCGCGAGGTCTGGGCCGTTCGCCGCGAGCGCCTCCCGCTCCGCCCAGGCCTTGGTCTCCTGGTAGTGCGTCCAATACACATCGGTGAGCGGCAGCGACGCGTCGCCGCCGTGGATGTCGCCGCCTCGGTGCACGACGGCGGGTGAGCTGGTGTGGACGAGACGCTGGATGCCGTGCGCGCGGCACGCGTCGATCACGTGACGGGTCCCCACCACGTTCGCCCGCCAGAACTCCGGGTAGTGCCCCCACACCCCCGCTTTCGCCGCCGTGTGCACGATCGCGTCGCAGCCGGCGGCCGAAGCCACCACCGCGTCGCGGTCTCCGAGGTCACCCTGCACATGCTCGACCCCGAGCGCGGCGAGCTCCGCGTGAGGCTTGCGGCTGAACGAGCGCACCTCGTGTCCGTGCTCGCGGAGCCGCTTCGCCGTGGCGCCGCCGAGGAAGCCGCCGCCGCCTGTCAAGAAGACCTTCACGTTCGATCCTCCTTCCGGCCCTCGACGCCGCGGCCCCCGACGCTGCGCCCTTCGACCCAGCGACCGAGCTCCTCGCGCCGGATCTTCGCGTTGTGCCGGATGTCCACGGGGAAGCCCGGATGCACGACGAAGCGGGTGAGCCCGCGGGTCGCCTCGAAGCGCTCCGCCATCTCGCGCAGCTCGCCGATCAACCGCTCGCTCGCCCCACCGCCGCGCTCGAGCTCGACGCAGACCACCGGCTCGCCGCGCACGCCGACGAGCGCGCTCCGCCGCACCTCGCGGTGCGCGTCGAACACGCCCTCGACCCGACCGGTGAACCAGCTCCGCGATGCACCGACCACGCGTTGGCTCTTGCGCCCACAGAACCAGAGCCGCCCGTCGTCGTCGAAGTAGCCGAGGTCGCCCATGCGATGGCGCACCGCGTCGCCGTCCGCGATCTTGGCCTTCGCGGTGTGCTCGGGCGCGTCCCAATAGCGACGCGTGGCTTGCGCGCCCTTCACCACGATCTCGCCGACCTCATGCGGCCCGAGCACGCGCGCGTCGGACCAGCGCGCGATCGGTCCGTCGTCGATCGCGATCACCTGCACCTCGGCCTCGGGCACCGGCCGACCGACGCACGTCCCCGCGCCCTCCGCGGTGCGCTTCGCCGTGTCGTCGAGCACCTCGCGGCTCTCGATGCTGCTCACGGGAAGACACTCCGTCGCACCGTACGGCGTCACGATCTCGGCGCGGTCGTCGAGCATGCCGCGCATCCGCGCGAGGACCTTCGTCGGCACCGGAGCGCCCGCGCTGATCACGCGACGCAGCGATGGCAGCCGGTGCCCCGTGCGCTCGCCATACCGGCTCAGCGTGTCGAGCAGCGCGGGCGACCCGAACATGTTCGTCACCCCGAAGTCCTCTACTGCGCGCGCGATCTTCTTCGGATCGGCCTTGGCCGGGCGCGTCGGGTCCATGTCCGGGATCACCGTCGTCATTCCGAGCGCGGGATCGAACAGCGCGAACAGCGGGAACGTCGGCAGATCGATCTCGCCGGGCGTGATCCCGTACATGCGTCGGATCGCGTCGGTCTGCGCAAGGAAGTTTCCGTGCGTATAGACGACGCCCTTCGGCGGCCCGGTGCTCCCGCTGGTGAACAGGATGGCCGCGAGGTCGTCGCGCTCCGTCGGGACGACCGCCGCCTCGCGCGAGCGCGCGCCGAGCCGCTCGATCTGCGTCAGCGTGTGCGTGATCGTCGGCGCGGGAGGGCCAACGAGGATCGTCGTCTTCACGCTGTGCTTGGCCCAACCGAGGACGACGCGCGCCGCGTGCGCCTGCCAGATCCCGATGAACACCTCGGGCCGCGCCGTCGCGAGGCACGCCTTCATGCTCGCGAGCCCGATCCCCGGATCGATCATCACCGGCACGAGCCCCGCCTTGAACAGGCCGAACACCGAGCTGAAGAGCTCGAGCGACGGACGCACCATCAACGCGACCCGCGTGCCCGGCGCGATGCCTGCCTCGCGGAGCCCGCGGCTGATCGCGTCGGACGACTCGTCGAGCTGCCGGTACGTCAGGTGCGTGTAGCGCACGCGCCCACGGCGATCGACGCCGTCCGGGAAGTAGATCGCCGGGGCGAAGGGCTGCGCGGCCGCGACGCGCGGGAGGTGCGCGGCGACGTTCGTGATCTCGCTCCGGGGAGACGGCTCGGTGACCTCGTGCACGCGCCGGCGTCATACGCCGGTTCGCGGTCCCGCGCACTTCGACGGGACGGACGCAGGAGCGGCGCGCCGCCGAGGCGACGCGCCGCGATTCGACCCAGGAGCCGGCGCTTCAGCGCGCCGACTTGGCGTTCTGGTTCGCGATGCTGACCTGCTCGTTCAGCGTCAAGTAGTCGTACACGTATCCGATGCCGATCAAGCCGCCGGTGCAGAGCCAGAGGAGCCCGGTCGCCCACTTGCCGAGGTACATGCGGTGGAGGCCGAACGGCCCCAGGTAGGTCTGGAGGATCCAGGCGAAGTCGTAGTTGTACGGCCCGTCGTAGTAGTGGTGCCGCGCCGAGCGCGCGAGCATCGGCATCCAGAACAGGTCGAACAGCCAACCGACCCCGAGCAGGCCCAGCGTGCACATGTAGACGACGCCGCTGAACCGCTTGCCGTAATAGAAGCGGTGCGCGCCCAGGAAGCCGAGCAGCCAGAGGGCATAGCCCATCCAGACGGAGTGACTGTCCGACCGGGTCTTGTGCTCGCGCGAACTGTTCTCGTGGGAAGTGTTCATCGATGCGTTCCTCTACGCGTGGACCTTCCAGAAGATTTCGGGCTTGGGGCCCGGAGCGCAACTCGGGCCGGACGAATATGTGCGCCCGCCAGCGCGTCCACCAAGGTGTGAACGAAGCGGACGGTCGGAGCCGCGTACCCGAGAGAGACTAGGAACGAGAACCCATCCCCTGCGCCCGAGCCGAGCTTCTCTCGCCGAACCGGGCGCGCCAACCCGAACCGAAGGTGATGCCATGCACGCGAAGTGTGACCGGTGCGGTGCGTCCGCGCCGAAGGTCGAGACGGGGAAGCCCACCCTCTGCGAGCTCTGTGAGCCCCTGACGCAGAGTCAGGAAGAGGCGCGCGCGGAGGCGATCTCGTTCGACGCGATGTCGCTGGAGGCGCTCATCCAGAACGCGGGTCCGCGGATCGCCGATCGCGGGAGCCGCACCAGCCTGGAGATCGTCGGCGGTCCTCACCCGTTCCTCGGCGCGCCGGTCGTCCCCGCGCAGCGCCGCTCGTATGGGCTCTGGATCGCGCTCGGATTGATGGCGGGAGTCGTGTTGACACTGTCGTCGACGGCGCTGATCCAGGCGTCGAGTCGCGCTCCCACGGTGGCGTCCGATGCGGCACCCGACGCGCTCGCCTCGATCGCGCACAAGGTCGCGGGGGCGCAGGAACGGGACGTCAACGTGGGTCGCGATGAAGAGCCGACGCCCGACGCGGTGAGCGGAGCGGCGGAGACGGCGGAGCCCGAGGTGGCGCCCGAGCCCGCGGCGACGCCCGCGCGACCGACGACGCCGCGACCCGCCCCGGCGACGCCCGGTGCGGGGACGACCACGCCCTCGCGCCCGACCGGGTTGCGCGCGGCGCCGAACCGCGACGAGGTGGCCGCCGCGATGGCGCGCACCCAGCTCGCGGTCGAGCGCTGCGTCGACATCGAGATGTACGGTGCGCGCGTGGTGGTGCGGGTCGACTTCCGGGGCAGCGACGGCGAGGTCGCGCACGCCCAGGTGACCGACGGCGACGTGGCCCCCGAGATCCGCTCGTGCATCGCGCGGGCCGCGCGGGACGCCGAGGTCGGGCCGTTCGCCCGTGAGCGGTTCACCGTGGTCTACCCGTACGTCCTCTGATCGGGACCCGCCCAACTACTCATGCCGCGACGGCCGCGTTCGTGAGAACGTGTCCGCCGCGGCGTGGTCCGGGCTTCGACCAAATGGGTGCTCCAGGTTCTGGAGGCGGCGTACCGCCCAGGCCCGTCGCTCGAGGCTTGGACGTCCGGTGTGCTCGAGGCGGCGCGGCCCTGCGCCGAGACCGAGCTCGGGCTGACGCTCTCGACGTGGCGATGGTCCGACGGAGATCTGCGTTTCCTCTCCCGGGTCCACACGGGCGAGATGCCGGCCTCGCTGATCGAGCACTTCTACACGCACGAAACCCGGCTCGAGCAGAACGAGCTCCGTCGACTCTACGCGCCGCGATGGCATCCACCGCTGTGCAGCATCCGCGACATCGTAGGCTCGGCGATGTTCGACCACTCCTCGAGCTTCGAGACGTTCCGGAAGCAAGGAGCACGGGACCTGACGGCGATCACGGGCGTCGACGCCAGCGGCGTCGGGTACGCGCTCTCTTGGGCATCGGTTCGCCCGATCGAGATCAGCGATCGAGATCGCTCCCGATGGACGAACCTGCGCGCGCACCTGCTGGCCGGTCTCCGGCTCCATGCGTTCGCGACCGACCACCGCGATGAAGCGGTGATCGCGGAGGACGGGCGCGTCGTCCACGCGGAAGGGCCCGCGAAGCCCAAGAGCGCGCGGGAGCGCCTGCGCGACGCCGCGATCCAGCTCGATCGGGTGCGCAGCGCGTCGACCCAGCTGGACCCGGACGAGAAAGTGACGCTCTGGCAGGGCCTCGTCGACGGACGATGGTCGCTCATCGACCACTTCGACAGCGACGGGCGTCGCTACGTCGTCGCACGACGCAACGACCCTTCCCTGACACGACCACGCCGGCTCTCGTCGCGCGAGCGCGCGGTGCTGGCCTACGCGGCGCTCGGACGCAGCAACAAAGAGATCGCGTACGAGCTCGGGCTCTCGAAGTCGAGCGTCGGGTCGTACCTCCGCGCCGCGATGGGCAAGCTCGGGCTGCGGCATCGCGCCGACGCGGCCCACCTCTTCGCGATGGGCCCGGCCCAGCCGACCGCATGACGAGACCGCGCGACATCCGGGTGAACCGCATGGACGACGTAGGTCCCGGTCTGCTCGTGATCAGTGTGCCGCTCGACGAACGCTCCGCGGTCGACTCGCTGACCCCTGCGGAGCGCTTCGTCGCCTACCTCGCCGCGCACGGAGCGACCAACGCGCAGATCGCACGCCGTCGCGCCACGAGCGCGCGCACGGTGGCGAACCAGCTCGCGTCCATCTTCAAGAAGCTGCGCGTCGGCTCGCGGCACGAGCTCGCCGCGCGCTACAGCACCGCGCTGGCCGCGCCGTCGCCTTCCCCTCCGTGAGGCTCCTCCGATCGCACGAACGCCCGAGGTCGCGGCGCGGCCTCGGGCGTCCTTCGCGATCGCGCGAGCGATCTCAGGACCGAGCTCTCAGTACCGATAGAACTCGGGCTTGAACGGCCCGTTCACCGGCACGCCGAGGCCCTTGGCCTGCGCCGCGGTGAGCGTCGTGAGCTTCACGCCGAGCTTCTCGAGGTGGAGGCGCGCGACCTTCTCGTCGAGCTCCTTCGGCAGCATGTAGACCTTGCCGCGCTCGTAGATGCCGGCCGTGTCACCGAACAGCGCGAGCTGCGCGAGGACCTGGTTGGTGAAGCTCGCGCTCATCACGAAGCTCGGGTGGCCAGTGGCGCAACCGAGGTTGACGAGGCGACCCTCCGCCAGGATCGTGAGGCGCTTGCCGTCGGGGAAGATCCACTGGTCGACCTGCGGCTTCACGTTCTCCTTCATCACGCCGCTGCTCTTGTCGGTCAGCCGCGCCATCTGGATCTCGCTGTCGAAGTGGCCGATGTTGCAGAGGATCGCCTCGTTCTTCATCGCCTTCATGTGCTCGAACGTCACGACGTCGTCGCAGCCCGTCGCCGTGACGACGATGTCCGCGATGCCCGCGACGTCGTCCATCGTGACGACCTCGTAGCCCTCCATCGCCGCCTGCAGCGCGCAGATCGGATCGATCTCGGTGACGAGGACGCGCGCGCCCTGAGCGCGGAGGCTCTGCGCCGAGCCCTTGCCCACGTCGCCGTAGCCGCAGACCACCGCGATCTTGCCCGCCACCATCACGTCGGTCGCGCGCTTGATGCCGTCGATGAGCGACTCACGGCAACCGTAGAGGTTGTCGAACTTCGACTTGGTGACCGAGTCGTTGACGTTGATGGCGGGGACCTTGAGCGTGCCCGCCTTGCTCATCTCGTAGAGGCGATGGACGCCGGTCGTCGTCTCCTCGCTGAGGCCCTTGATGTCGTTGAGGAGCTCGGGGCGCTTCTCGTGGATGAAGATCGTGAGGTCGCCGCCGTCGTCGAGGAGCATGTTCGGGCCCTTGCCGCCCTCGAACGCCTCGAGCTGACGCTCGATGCACCACCAGTACTCTTCCTCGCTCTCGCCCTTCCACGCGTACACCGGCACGCCGGTCTTCGCGATGGCGGCCGCCGCGTGGTCCTGGGTCGAGAAGATGTTGCAGCTCGTCCAGGTCACCTCGGCGCCGAGCTCCTTGAGCGTCTCGATGAGCACCGCGGTCTGGATCGTCATGTGGAGGCAGCCCGCGATGCGCGCGCCCTTGAGCGGCTGCGCGTCCTTGTACTCCGCGCGCACCGCCATGAGGCCGGGCATCTCGTTCTCCGCCATGCGGATTTCCTTGCGGCCCCAGTCCGCGAGGGTCATGTCCGCCACCTTGTAGCGCGGCGCGTCAGTCTTCTTGCCGGGGGTCACGCTCTGAGTTTCCATCGTGTCTCTATGCTCCATGGTTCTTCGGGAACGGCTTCGTGCGCGCCGCGAGGACCGTCCAGTCGAGGTGACCGTCGGGTCCTTCGCCACAGCGCGCGGAGGGGATTCGCGTCACGTGCGGATCTACCAGGCCCGCGCCGAGCGCGAGCTCATCGAGCTCGGCTTCCGTGAAGCCGAGCCAGAGGTCTGCCTGCTGCTCGCGCATCCGCTCGTCGTCGTGACTTGCGTAGTCGAGCACGATGATCGCGCCGCCGGGACGCGCGAGGGAGGCGAGCGAGGTGAGCGCGTCCTTGGGCTTGGGCGCGTGGTGGAGGAGGCGCGAGGCGAACACCGCGTCGGCGCCGCCGAGCGCGCGGACGCTCGCGGCGAGCTCCGGATCGCCGAGCTCGGCCGCCCGCAACTCCACGTGCGAATATCCACGCGCCGCGACCCGACGCCGCGCGCGCGCGAGCTGAGGCTCCGCGCGATCGACCGCGATCACCCGCTCGAACACCGGGGCGAGCACGTCGAGCAGCGCACCGTCGCCCGTCCCGACGTCGATCGCGAGGCGGCGCGGATCGACGAGCGGCGCGAGGGCCCCGAGGTACGCGGGCAGCGCATCCGGGAGGTCCGGCTCGCTCTCCTCCGCGTCGGCGCGACCGAAGAACTCGCGCGCCGCCGCCTCGCGCGCGGCCACCACCGCGGGGATGCGGGCGAGGCTCCCGTCGCTCTCGCAGAGCGCGCGGCCCGCCTCGATCGCGTCGCCGACCACCGGGTCGGAGGCGACGCCGTCGGTCAGGGTGAGGAACGCCCAGCGGCCCTGCTTGCGCATCCGGAGCAGCCCCGCCGAGCGGAGCGCCTTGGCGTGCCGGCTCACGTTCGGCTGGCTCTCCGCGAGGAGCTCCGCGAGCTCGCCGATCGCGAGCTCCTCGGCCGCGGTGAGGGCCAACAACCGGAGGCGTTGCGGCTCGCCGAGGAGCCGATAGAGCTCCCAGCGTCGGTCCCAAGGGCCCGTGCTCTGCGCCGAGGCGATCACGTTCGACACGTTGTATGCTCAGATTCGCAAGCGTGCAATCGTGTGGTGGCACCCATCCTTGAGCTTCCGCACGGCCGAGCCCCGCTTCCTTCTGGGGGCGGCTGCGCTATGAATGCGGCCGTGCGACGGCGGAGCTGGCTTTTCGTGGCCTTATTCGTGGGCGGAGCGGCGTGGGGGACCCCGGGTCCAGCCCACGCATCCAGCGCGTTGATCCTCCCGCGGATCGGCGGCAGCGAGCTCTCCGAGGCGGCTCGCGCCGAGGCCCTCGACGCGCTGCGGAGGGTGCTCTCGAACGACGGCTGGACGGTGCACACGCTCGGCGAGGACGGCGGCCCGGTACCGACCGCGTGGACCACGTGCGGACCCGACGACGGGTGCGCCCACGAGCTCCGCGCGACGTTCGACACCGACGTGACGGTCGGGCTGCGGGCCTGGGGCGAGGGCGATCGCATCGAGCACGTCGCGGTGATCCTCGGCGGCGTGCGCGGGGTCGGGCACCGCGCGGTGGCGACGGTGACCGAGGAAGCTCCGTTGCCGTTCGCGATCGCCGAGGCGGCGCGCGCAGCGATCCATCTGTTCGAGGTCGGCGAGCCGCCGGAGGGCGCGATGGGTACGCTCGAGCCGAACGACGAGGTCGAGCCCGCCACGAGCTGGGAAGCCTCGTTGCTCAACGGGTTCCTCGGCGGCCTGTTCGTCGCCGGCTCCGCGCCGATGCTCGGCTACGCGATCAACACCGCGGTGCGCGACGGCCAGTGCCTCACCGAGGGCCCCACCCCCGACACCTGCGTCCAGCGCGTGCGGTTCGGCGACGGCGCGGGCCTCTTCCTCGGGCTCGGGCTCATCACGCTGGGCACGGGCATCGGCATCCTGATCGCGCAGCCGATCCGGTTCCACGTCATGGCGTCTCCGAGCGCGTCGGGCGTCGCGGTGTCGGGGACGTTCTGAGATGGGCAACCTCGCGCGCGCCTGCCTCGCCACGCTCACCGTGCTCTCGCTCGGCGCAGCGACCGCGGGCTGTGAGAGCTACTCCGAGCGTGTGAGCTGCAGCAACGGCACGGTGCTCGACGACGAAGGAAAATGCATTGCGCCGCCGGTCCCCGATGGCGGCACGCCCGCGATCGTCGACTGCATCTCGCTCTGCGCGGCGACCCCGAGCTGGACCGCGACGCAGATCGAGTGCCTCAAGGCCAGCCTCGAGCTCCTCGGCCCGCTACCCACCGCCTGCGAGACGCTCGAGACCGAGGAGGACTGCATGGCCTGCGTCGCCGCGGCCGGCGCCATCGACTCGCTCTGCGCGATGGCGACGAGCTGCCTCTGAGGATCACGCCGCGTCGACGGTGATCGCGAACGTCTTGTCGGCGCCGCCGCCGCGGATCGTGACCGTGCCCTCGCCGGCCGCGTTCCCGACGACGCGGAAGCAGCCGTAGTCGAACGGCGACGCGGGATCGGAGGCTTCGCCGTTCAGGCCCTCGTCCACCTGGAGCGGTCCGTCGACCTCGACCTGGAACGCCACGCCGGCCACCGCGCGGCCCTGCGCATCGCGCGGGAGCACACAGAGGCTGAGCGGCGACGTCGCGATCCCGACGTGGAGATCGTCGCCCGTGCCGGTGAACGAGGAGAGCGAGAGCGAGTCGATCGCGTCGACCACGTCCGCGCTCGCGTCGAAGGAGCGTCCGCCCGCGTGGATTCCGAGCGTGACCTCGTCGGCCGCCGGCACGTCGAGCCACGCCGCGTCCCACGCGATCGCGTCGACCGAAGAGCCCTCGGTGATCTCCGCCGACGAGTCGACGAGCCGCACGCCGGTCGCGCTCTCGAGCGCGAACACCGCGTAGACACGTCCGCCGGCGAAGAACGCCCACTCGGCGGCCGGCGTCTCGTCGAGCGTCTCGGCCATGCTGTAGCCGAGGAGGCGCACGCGATCGATCGAGGCGACGGAGAGCGTCGTGCGATCGATCAGCTCTCCCTGGGCGTTCACCACGCGGAGCCGGGCGCTGCCCTCGCTCACGCCGCGCACGTCCGCGCTCGCGCTGGTCGAGCCCTCGAGCGCGACGATCGCAGGCTCGTCGACCGCCACCGTCGCGTCGGTGGGGATCGCACCGATGCTGCCGGACCGGAACGTGATGTGCTGGACGCCGCCGCTCGCGATGACGCCCGGTTGATTGGCGAGGAACCGATCGCTCGGCTGTTCGCCGAAGAACGTGAGGCCGCTGACCGTCGGGTCGCAGACCTCGCCCGCCGGACACGTGCCCGTCGTCTCGCGCTCGCCGTCCATCCCGCACGCGAGCCAGATCGCGGCGACCCCGACCACCAGCCCTCGCCCCGCCCAACGCAGCGCGCTGGCGCGCCGATGATTCGATCGCCCATCTCGTCGTTCAAGCATGCGCGGTCCCATCGCAGGCGCCGTGCCAGCGCGTCGGAAGAGCGCCGCGAGCCGTCCGGGTGGCCGGTCAGGACCGCCGCGCCAGAGGGTGTGGTGATCCGACGACACCGCTCGGACGGCGATCGCGTCAGCGGCACGCCGTGGCGCACTCGTCGGGGAACGCGTCGCAGGGCAGCCACTCCGTCGGCACGAGCGTCCATCCCGTCGTCTCGCCGTCGACCTTCTCGAGGGTCACCGTCGGCGCCGGTCCGCTCCACGCGACGAGCATCACCACCGTGCGGGCGCCGGAGTCGTCGCCGAAGCAGTCGATCGCGAGCTCGCCCATGTTCCGGCTCTGCCAGGGACCGACGAACGGGCACGAGACACCGTCCGCGTCCCGCACCACGCGGCCGATGGCGCGGTCGCGATGGGTCTGGCACTCGCGGATCACCCGATGGTCCGCGGCGAGCTCGTAGCGCGCCGCCTCGAGGTCCGCGCGGAGGAGCCATCGGCCCTCGAAGCGCGACATGCCGGCGTCGGACGTCTCGATCGGTCCCGCGTCGGCGCCGTGGTTGCCGTAGCAACCGCCGAGGAGCGCGAGCGTGAGGGCGAGCGCGCGGCGCACTCAGGCGGGCCCGACCGGTCGGCCGCGGAGGGCCCGATCGACGAACGGCAAGCGATCTTGCCCCCAGTAGACGCGGTCCTCGACGATGAACGTCGGCGCGCCGGGCACGCCGCGGGCGAGCGCTTCGTCGGTGGCCTCACGGAGGCGCGCTTTGACCTCGGGCTCCTCGGTGCGTTCGACGAGCGCCGGGTCGAGCCCGAGGTCGCTCAAGCATGCCGACAACACGTCGTTCTGTCCGACGTCGCGGTCTTCGACCCACGCGGCGCGCATCACGCGATGGACGAAGCGAGGCTCGTCGACCACGAGCGCGAGCCGGAGCGCGGTCACCGTGCGCAGCGGGAAGTGCGACGTGAACCGGAAGGGGACGCCGTAGAAGTCGGCCCAGCGCGCGAGATCGAGCTCCTGGTGTCGCCGCTTGCTCTCGGGGAACGTGTGGAGCGGGACGAGCGGCGTCCCGAGCGCCTTGAAGAGCGCGCCGAGGAGGAACGGCCGGAAGCGGACCTCACCGCCCGCCTCGGCCGCGACCCGCTCGATCTGCGTGGTCCCGAGGTAGGCGAACGGCGAGGAGAAGTCGAAGAAGCACTCGACGACGGACACGTCGGCAGCATGCCAGAGGTCGTGAGAAGGGACACGAGCGGGCGCGCTACGTCTGCCCTAAGGTCCGCCCTTATGCGCATCTCGTTCGACACGCACCCCGATCGCTACCGCCACTGGAAGCTCTCCTTCGACGGCGAGCGCGCGAACCTCACGCTCGACGTGCAGCCTCACGGCGGCCTCCGCGACGACTACGAGCTCAAGCTCAACAGTTATGACCTCGGCGTCGACATCGAGCTCGCGGACGCGATCCAGCGGGTGCGCTTCGAGCACCCCGAGGTGAAGGTCGTCGTCGTCACGAGCGGGCAAGCCCGCGTGTTCTGCGCCGGCGCGAACATCCCGATGCTCGGGACGAGCAGCCACGCGTTCAAGGTCAACTTCTGCAAGTACACGAACGAGACGCGCCTCTCGATCGAGGACTGCTCACAGAAGAGCGGCGTCAAGTTCATCGCCGCGCTCAACGGGACCTGCGCCGGCGGCGGCTACGAGCTCGCGATGGCGTGCGATCACATCCTCTTGATCGACGACGGCGCGAGCGCGGTCAGCCTCCCCGAGGTGCCGCTCCTCGGCGTGCTCCCGGGCACCGGCGGGCTGACGCGGCTCGTCGACAAGCGCCGCGTGCGTCGCGACCTCGCCGACGTGTTCTGCACGACGAGCGAGGGCGTGAAGGGCAAGCGCGCGGTCGACTGGAAGCTGGTGGACGAGATCGCGCCGCGCAGCCGCTTCGAGCAAGCGGTGAGCGAGCGCGCCGCCGCGATCGCGAAGGCGCAGACGACCACCAAGGGCCCCGGCATCGTCCTCGACCCGGTCACCCCGGAGACCGACGAAGAAGGCAACTTGCGTTACCGGCACGTGACGCTCTCGTTCGACGACGAGGCGCGCACCGCGACGCTCCTCGTCCGCGCGCCCGAGGGCTCCGCGCCGTCCACCGGCGACGCGATCCAGGCGGCGGGCGCCGACCAGTGGTCCCTGCGCGCGTTCCGCGAGCTCGACGACGCGCTCCTCCGGCTCCGCATCGAGCACCTCGACACGGGCCTCGTGGTGGTGCGGGTCGAGGGCGACAAGGACGCGGTGCTCGCGGCCGACGCCGCCCTGCACGCCAACCGCGAACATTGGTTGGCCAAGGAGATCCTCGCGCTCCAGGCGCGCGTCTTGCGCCGCTTCGATCTCACGAGCCGGAGCTTCTTCGCGCTGATCGATCAGGGCACCGCGTTCGCCGGATCGCTCCTCGAGCTCGCGCTCGCCTGCGACCGCATCTACATGCTCGAGGACGACGACGAGACGGTGAGCGTCGCGATCAGCGAGGCGAACACGGGCACCCACCCGATGAGCCACGGCCTCTCGCGCCTCGAAGCGCGCTTCCTGAACGACCCCGAGCAGGTGGAGAAGGTGCTCGCGCACAAGGGCGAGGCGCTCGGCACGAGCGACGCGAACGACCTCGGCTTGGTCACCGTGGCGTCCGACGAGATCGACTGGTCGGACGACGTGCGGATCGCGATCGAAGAGCGCGCGAGCCTCTCGCCCGACGCGCTGACCGGGATGGAAGCGTCGCTCCGCTTCCCCGGCGCCGAGAGCGCGGACGCGAAGATCTTCGCGCGGCTGAGCGCGTGGCAGAACTGGATCTTCCAGCGCCCGAACGCGGTGGGCCCCGAGGGCGCGCTGACGAAGTACGGCCAGCCGGAGCGACCCACGTTCCAGTGGACGCGCTGTTAGGCGAACGCAAAGGACGCTGTCGCTCGCTCGACGCTGTGCGCTTACAGCGGGCTTTCGCTGGCCCGCGCGCACCGGCGCACAACGCCACAGGGCGACCGATCCGTCGGCGCGTATGAGGTCGCGCACTCGAACGCCCCAAAAGTGAGGCACCGCACGACCGAGGGAGGGTTGCGGACTCTAGGCTTGCCGACGATGTCTCTCACCGACTCCATCCCGAACAACGTCGACCTCGGCTCGGACAAGAAGCTCCTTCGCGCCCTCGAGAAGTGGCAACCGAAGTTCCTCGAGTGGTGGATGCAGATGGGGCCGGACGGCTTCCAGGCCAACGACATCTACCTGCGCACCGCGATCGACGTCGATCCGAAGGGGTGGGCCACGTACGACTACGTGAAGATGCCCGACTACAAGTGGGGCATCTTCCTCACGCCGCGCGACAAGGAACGTTTCGTCAACTTCGGCGACAACGCGGGCCACAAGGCGTGGGAGGAGGTCCCCGGCGAGCTCCGCGGGATCCTGCGCCGCATCATCGTGACGCAGGCGGACACCGAGCCGGCCTCCGTCGAGCAACAGCGCCAGCTCGGCAAGACCGCGCCGTCGCTCTACGACCTGCGCTCGCTGTTCCAGGTGAACGTCGAGGAGGGCCGCCACCTCTGGGCGATGGTGCACCTGCTCCACCAGTACTTCGGCAAGGACGGCCGCGAAGAGGCGGAGGAGCTCCTCGCGCGTCGGAGCGGCGATCAGGACAAGCCGCGGATCCTCCAGACGTTCAACGAGACGACCGACGAGTGGCTCTCGTTCTTCTGCTTCACGATGTTCACCGACCGTGACGGCAAGTATCAGCTCGCCTCGCTGAGCGAGAGCGGCTTCGACCCGCTCGCGCGCGCGACGCAGTTCATGCTGACGGAAGAGAGCTTCCACCTCTTCACGGGAGAGACCGGCCTCGAGCGGATCGTCCAGCGCTCGGCCGAGCTGAGCAAGCAGGACCCGAACGGGAACGCGCGCACGCTCGGCGGGATCGACCTCCCGACGATCCAGAAATGGATCAACTACTGGTTCTCGAGCGCGGTCGAGCTGTTCGGCGGCGAGATCAGCAGCAACGCGGCGGACTACTTCGCGACGGGCCTCAAGGGCCGCTATCGCGAGACCGCGAAGTACGACGAGCACACCGGTCTCGGGTCCATCTACTCGATGAACGTGATGCGCGAGGGCCGGCTGACGACCGAGGAGGTCCCGCTCCGCAACGCGCTCAACGAGGTGCTCCGCGACGAATACGTGGCGGACTGCGAGCGCGCGGTGCGGCTGTGGAACCACTCGATCAAGAAGACCGGCTTCGAGTTCGAGCTCAAGCTCCCGAACCGCCGCTTCAACCGCTCGATGGGGATGTACGCGGGTCTCCACTTCGCGCCGGACGGCACGCCGATCACGGAGGAGCAGTTCGAGAAGAACCGCACCACGTGGCTACCCACCGCGGAGGATCGCGCGTACGTGCGCTCGCTGATGGCCCCGGTGTACGAGCCGGGGAAGATCGCGAACTGGATCGCGCCGCCCAAGAAGGGCGTGAACGGTCAGCCGTTCGAGTTCGAGTACGTCCGCTTCAACTGACGCGGACGGCTTCCGATGGATCGACGCGCCACGCTCTTCACGTTGAGCGTGGCGCTATGCGTTTCGTTCGCGGGCGCTTCGTGCTCGGGCGACGAGCCGGTCGGTCGCGTGGGTGAGCATCGCGAAGCGCCGTCCTCGACGCGGAGCGTCACGGTCATCCGACGCGACGGGAACCACCTCGTCGGCGAGCCGAGCCCATACCTCGCGCAGCACAGCCACAACCCGGTCGACTGGTATCCGTTCGGTCCCGAGGCGCTCGAGCGCGCGCGACGCGAGCACAAGCCCATCTTCCTCTCCATCGGATACAGCACCTGTCACTGGTGCCACGTGATGGAGGAGGAGAGCTTCGAGGACGACGAGGTCGCGGCGTACCTCAACGGCAACTTCATCGCGATCAAGGTCGACCGCGAGCAGCGCCCGGATCTCGACGCGCTCTACTTGCGCGCGGTCGGCGAGATGGGCGGCTCGACCGGCTGGCCGCTCAGCGTGTTCCTCACGCCCGAGCTCGTCCCGTTCTTCGGCGGAACGTACTTTCCTCGCCACGGCGGGATGGGTCGGCCGGGCTTCTTGGATGTGTTGCGCGAGCTGCGCCGTCGATGGGACGCGGAAGGCGAGCGCGTCGGCGCGAACGGGCGGCAGATCTTCGCGCGGATCCGCGAAGAGACGACGCGCGACGAGAGCATGCGCGGTGCGCCGACGCCGGGGATGGTCTCGTCGGCGATGGGGAGCCTCGCGGGCGCGCGCGACGAATACGGCGGGTTCGGGACGCGGCAGAAGTTCCCCAACACGCCGCTCTTGCTCGCGGAGCTCCGCTCGGGCGACGCGGCCGCGCGGGCGCACGTGGTCTCGACGCTCGACGCGATGATGCGCGGCGGCATCCGCGATCACCTCGCCGGCAGCTTCCATCGATACAGCGTCGACCGCCGCTGGCACGTCCCGCACTTCGAGAAGACGCTCTATGACAACGCGCAGCTCGGCGCGCTCTACGTCGAGGCGGGCCGCACGTTCGCGCGCGCGGAGTTCGTCGCGGTCGGTCGCGCGGTGCTCGACGATCTGATCGACGGTTGGCAAGAGGACGACGGCGGCTTCGTGGTCGGCTTCGACGCCGACGACCCGCGCGGTGAGGGCGCGTACTACACGTGGACCCCCGCGGAGCTCACGAGCGCGCTCGGCGAAGAGGACGGAGCGCGCTTCGCCACCCTGTTCGGCGTGACCGCCGGCGGCGAAGGCGAGCTCGACGGGCGGAGCGTGCTCCATCGCATCGACGACCCGCGCGGGCGCCTCGGGATGGACGCGGCCGTGCTCGACGCGTTCCTCGCGCGCACGCGCCCTCGCCTCCTCGAGGTGCGACGCCGTCGGCCGCCGCCCGCGATGGACGACAAGATCCTCGCCGGGTGGAACGGCCTCGCGATCGGCGCGCTCGCCGACGTCGGTCGTTGGCTCGACGAGCCGCGCTACGTCGAAGCGGCGGAGCGCGCCGCGCGCTACGTCACCGAGCGCCTCTGGGTGGACGGCGCGATGCTGCGCGGCCGACGCGGGGGCGAGTCGCTCGGCGAAGGCTTCCTCGACGACCACGCGCTCGTCGTGCTCGGGCTGTTGCGCCTGCACGCGGCGGACGGCGACGCTCGGTGGCTCATCCACGCGCACGCGATCGACGACGCGATGGTCGAGCGTTTCTACGAAGACCGCAACGCGACGTTCATGTCCACCGCGCGCGACGACGCCCCGTCCGGTCTGCCATTGCGCGCCCCCAACCTCGACGACGGCGTGCTCCCCTCCGGCGGCACCGCCGCGATCCTCGCCACGCTCGAGGTGGGCGCGCTCGCCGGCGACCGCGCGCGCCATGACCTCGGCCAGCGCGCGCTCCGCGCCGCGGCGCCGAGGGCGGTCGGCGATCCGTTCTCGAGCGGCTACCTCCTCGTCGCGATCGAGCACACCCTCGCCGACCCGCGCGAGGTCGTGATCGCAGGCGACGCGGACGACCCCCGCACGCGCGCGCTCCTCGAGGTCGTGCGTCCGATGATCACCGAGCGCGCCGTGCTCGCGCGGGTCGGAGCGGACGGAGCGAGCGACGAGCTCGTCGCCGCATACCCCGCGCTCCGCGACAAGACGGCATCCGGCGGCCACCCGACCGCGTACGTGTGCCGCCTCGGGAGTTGTGAGCTGCCGACCGGGGACCCGGCGGAGCTCGCGCGTCAGCTGGGGGGCGTGAGGTAGGCGCCACGTCACCCAACATTGCTCCATCTACGTCCGTATCGCCGTCGGCACGTCAGCTTCTACGCTGAATCCAGACTTGACCCCCCAAGCCAACTCCGTCGATCCTCAGCCGAGGGGCGTCTGTCGATGGCACGCGTGGTCTGGCATTCCAAGTCTGGGAGTACCTCTGATCCCAGTCGGGCCATCCGCACGGATACACAGACCGGATGTACCGACATCTGTGGTCAGATCGGCACCACCTGCAGCTCTGGTCAGACTCTTGGACTCGACGATGTGCTCGGTGCCCCCATCGGAGGCACCCCGCCGTTCGTCTGCACGGGGGGCGCATGCATCGGCGGTCCTTGAGCGTCGTGGCGATGAGCTGCGTGATCACCCTCGTCGGTTGCTTCGACGCACACGGAGGCCGCGACGGATCGACGGACGACGCGGGACGAGACGGCGCGATCGCGCCGAGCGACGCCTCGTCCGGGTGCCCACCCCGAGCCGGCTATGAGCTCTGCGGTGAGCTCTGCGAGGGCGGGTCCTGTGGGGAGGGCGCTCGCTGCGCTGGAGAGCTCTCGGTGTGCCTGCCCGAGGTGGGGCGATTTGACTGCGACATCAGTCTTGTCAGCACGTCCCCCGAGCGAAGCCCGGACGCCCGGTACTGCCCGCGCGCTGACTTCTGCGCAATCCCCGTCGGATGGCCCCAGTCGGCCGAGAGAACCGCGGGCCTCTGCGTCGACCTCGCCTACTGCGAGGAGGTCGCGCCAGAGCTCGGGATCTCGTGCCGCTACTCGGACGGGACCCGAGTCATCGACGGCCCGCCGCCGCTCTCAGCCTGCCCCGACGACGCAGGGGTCTTCCCCTACTGCGGCGGTCCCTGTGGCGCCTGTCCAGAGTTCGTGGTTGGGCACGTTCCGTTCACGGCGTGCGCAGGGATGAACGAGGAGCGCGGCTTCGGAGTCTGTGCCTGGGATGCGAACGATACGTGTGCCCGCGACGACATCTCCCCGCACCCATGCCTGCCCTCTCCCCCGGGCCCGTTCGATGAAGCCTGCGTCTGCCTGACCCTCCGCCGCGAGACGGGTGAGTTTGCCGAGGTCGGCTTTACCGTCTACGAGTCTTCCTGTCGCGCATACCGCGGACACTTCCCGGACGACGTGGAGTGCAACGACATCTTCACGTGGGAGCCGATCCCGTGAGAGCTCAGCGCGCGTCGCATGCGCACGACTCGACGACGTCGATCGCGGCGAAGCCCGGGCGGCGGCCGCCGCCGACCGCGTAGAGGCGGCCGTCGAGCGCGACGAGGCCGTGGCCGTGGTGCGGGCTGAGCGACGGCGGCATCGCCGACCAGGTCATCGTCGCGAGATCGAGGCGATCGATCGTCGCGACGGCGTCGCGGTCCGTCTCGCCGCCATGGACGAAGAGCTCGCCCGCGCGCGCCGCCGCCGCGAAGCCGCCGCGCGCGGTCGGCATCGGAGGACCGTCGCGCCACGTATCCGTGGCGCCGTCGTAGATCTCGACCGCAACTTGGTTGGTGCTCGTCGAGTTGAGGCGCCCGCCGAGCACCCAGAGCTCGCGGTCGACGCTCACCGCCGCGAGGTGCTCGCGGAGCGTCGGGATCGGCGCACCGAAGCGCCACGCGTCGGCCGCGGGATCGTAGACGAGGGTCTCGGTCGCGAGCCGGCCCGCCTCGACGTTGCCGCCCACGATCGCGATCTCGTCACGGACGGAGCCGGCCGCCGCGGCGCCGCGCTCGGCCGGGAGCGACGCGATGGCCTGCCACGTCGCTTGCCCGCTCCGGAGGACCCACGCGGTCGCGACGGGGGAGAACGCGATCGAGGCCATGCCCCCGAGCGCGTAGAGGTCCCCGTCGTGTGAGACGAGGCTCATGTGGTGACGCGGCTCGGGGAGCGCGGGCCCGTCCGTCCACGAACCGGTGCTCGGATCGAAGATCTGGACCGCGCTCGAGATCGCGCCCGCGACGAACCCGCCCGCCACTACGATGCGACCGTCGTGCACCGCGACCGCGATCTCTTGCGAGACCTCCGGCATGCGCGGCTCGGTCCGCCAGTCCGGCGCCGCCCCCGCGTCGTCGGGCGATGCGGCGTCGGGCGAGGCGGCGTCGAGGGCGCCGCCGTCTCTCGCGCCCGCGTCGCGCACGACGTCGCCACCGCAGGCGGTCACGAGGCCGAGGAAGAGCGGAAGAGAACGATGCACACCACGATCATAGCTCGCCCGTAGACGACGCCGGATCGGGACACGACCCGGAGAAGCGCGGAGCGCTCCGAGCGAGACGCCAGAGGCGGCTCGTTCGGACCGGCCGAGCCCCCGCAGGCGCGCAGCGCCGAGGAGGCTCGGACGGAGCGGAGGGAGACCGGCGAAGCACGAGGGCGCAAGCCCTCGTGCGCACGACGGGCTCCCGGAGCGCGCGGAGGAGACACCGCGGAGCGGGCGGCGCCGCGGAGCGGCGTCGCGCGCGAAGCGGTGGCTCCGGAGCGCACCCGACCCGTCCGGTTCGTCATTGCGGCGAAGCGCTACGGAGAACGGAGGACGGAGAACAGAGAACGGAGAACGGAGAACGGGGAACGGAGAACGGAGAACGGAAGACGGAGGACGGAGGACGGAGAACGGAGAACGGAGAACGGAGAACGGAGAACGGAAGACGGAGGACGGAGAACGGAAGACGGAGGACGGAGGACGGAGGACGGAGGACGGAGGACGGAGGACGGAGGACGGAGGACGGAGGACGGAGGACGGAAAAAACGTCCTGCGCACGTAGATTTGCTTGCTACTGTGAGCGGGTCGAGACGTCGCAGCGATCTGGGCCGATCGAGACGCGGACGACGGATCGCGACGGCACCTCGATCGGGTCGTGGCAGGTCACCCCGCTCACCACGTACGAGCCGGCGGGGATGCTGCGCAAACGAAACGGGCGGTCGTGGAACAGCTGCTCCGACGCGATGACCTCGCCGCCGAGCGCGACGTCGGGCTCCACGTAGTCGCGCGCGCTGTCGGCGCCGAGCTCGAGCACGAGCTCGGATGCGTCGCGGCTCGGGAGGACCGGCGGGGGCGGCGCCGGATCGGGGACGGGCGAGACGACGTCGAACGTGGTGATGCCGCAGACGCCGGTGAGCGTTACGCGATGCGTGCCCTCGGGGAGCGGGAGCGTCGTAAGAAAGCGATGCGCGTTCGCCGGCACGGGCGGGATCGAGAACGCGAAGCCGGGGCGGAAGCGGCTCATGCCGGGCTCGCCACGGCCGGACAGCACGTCGGGCGTGCCGTCGAGGGCGGGGAGTGGAGTCCAGGCGACTTGCGTTCCATCGGCCGCCCAGCGCACGCTCGCTTCGACCGACTGCGTGCCGAGGACGCTGCGGCTCCGACCGGGCTGCGCGGTGCAGCGGATCTCGATCGGGACGTCATGGCTCGGCGCGACGCGGACGATCCACGGCGTGGTCGCATCGGCGGCCGGGAGGTGCGCGGCGCGGTGCGCTCGGTCGTGCTGCACCACGAGATCGAAGCCGCCGTACTCGCTCACGCGATCGAAGCGGAAGCGGCCTTGCGCGTCGGCGGTCGTCTCGTACGCGATGCCCTCATCGGCGTGCGGATCGCCGAGATAGACGAGCGAGACCTCTGCGCCGCTCGCGGGACGATCGTCGGGGTAGAGGATCTGCCCCTCGACGTCGCGCGTGTGTCCCTCGATCGGCGCCCACGGGGTGGGCCGCCCGTTCGGAGTGGTCTCGTGGCGCGTCACGCTCGCGGAGGGTGGCGCGTCATCCGGAGCCGCGACCCTCGGCTCGTCGGAAGGCGGAGGCTCTTCGGTCTGCGCCGTCGGAGCGTGCGTGGCGGGGGAGCCGCCCTCGCCGCACGAAGCGAGATAAAGGACGGCGAACGCGATGGCGGATCGAGTCATGGCGCTACGACCTCCCGCCCCGCGCGGAGCCTTGGGAGCCACATGGAGCGCCCATCGTTTCAGGGGGCTAGACTGTCCGCAATGCTTCGCCTCGCTCGCCGGATCGTCGCGGCGGCCCTCTTCGTGCTCACCGCGTGCGATGGGCCCTCCTCGATGAGCGACGCCGGCCCGCCGGACGCGGGCCCCGTCGGTCCGACGCAGGCGCGCGTCGACTACGCGGACCCGAGCGACCTCTACAACGCGCCGTGGCCGGACGAGCGGCTGCGGGCGGCGGACGGCACCGTCGAGCTCGCCGGGTTCCCCAATCCGCGGCACGTGCCGATCGCGGAGCAGCTGACCACGCTGCTGCGTCATGCGCCCGGCTTCGGGCTCAGCTCCGCGATCTACGTCGCGCTGACGGGTCCGGTCTCTCCCGACAGCCTCCCTTCCGTGCACGAGAGCGTGGAGGACACCGCGTCGGTGTTCCTCCTCGACGTCGCGTCGATGACGCGCGTGCCGGTCGACGTGCGCGCGCTCGAGCACGCGGGGACGTTCGGCGCCGAGCACATGATCGCGATCATGCCGCTCCAGGGGCGACCGCTCGAGCCGGGGCATCGGTACGCCGCGGTCGTCACCACGCGGGTCCGCGGAGGCGATGGCAACGAGATCCTGCCGGGGGACGCGCTGAGCAGCCTCGCGAGGGGCGCGGCGCCGGACGGGCTGACGGGCGACGCGTTGGCGGCGCAACTCGATGTGTTCGCTGCGCTCCCGGACGTCGGCGTAGCGGCGACCGAGGTGGCCGCGACGGCGGTGTTCGACACGTGGGATCCGATCGCGGATCTCGAGGCGGCGCGCGAGCAGGTCTTCGCGATGGATCCGCCGACGCCCGAGGCCGACCCGACGCTCGACGCGGTGTTCGACGACTACTGCGTGTTCCACACGACCGTCGAGATGCCCGACTTCCAGTCCGGCGACGCGCCGTACCTCGAGGGCGGCGGGAGCTGGGAGTACGACGGCGATCAGCTCGTGTTGCAGCGCATGGCGCAGGCCAACGTGTGGATCACGATCCCGCGCCGCGCGATGCCGGACGCCGGGTTCCCGACCGTGATGTTCGTCCGCACCGGTGGCGGAGGCGACCGTCCGCTCGTCGATCGTGGTCCGCGCGCCACGCCGGGCGGCGACGCGATCGCGCCCGGCACCGGACCGGCGATGCACTTCGCGCGAGCCGGCTTCGCGGGGATCAGCGTAGACGGTCCGCTCGGGGGCCTCCGCAACGCGAATAACTGGGACGAGCAGTTCGCGATCTTCAACATCAACAACCCGCCCGGCCTCCGCGACAACGTGCGGCAGTCCGCGCTCGAGCTGATGGACGCGACACGGTTGTTGCCCGAGCTCGCGATCGACGCGTCGAGCTGCCCCGGGCTCAGCACGTCGGCGGGGGACTCCGTCGCGCGGCTCGATGCGGGCACGCTCGCGCTGATGGGTCACTCGATGGGCGCCACCATCGCGCCGCTCGCGGCCGCGCTCGAGCCGTCCTTCGACGCGGTGATCCTCAGCGGCGCGGGCGCGAGCTGGTCGCGCAACGTGATCTTCAAGGAGAGCCCGATCACGGTCCGCCCGGTCGCGGAAAGCATATTGCGGTATACACCCGGCGCGCTGGTCGAGCACGATCCGATCCTCGCGCTCCTCCAGTGGGCGGGCGAGCCCGCCGACCCGCAGGTCTACGCGCGCTACCTCGTGGACGCGCCGCGCGAGGGCACCCCGCGCCACGTGCTGATGTTCCAAGGCATCCTCGATACGTACATCCCGCCGCCCGTCGCGAACCCGATGAGCCTCTCGCTTCGCGTCGACCTCGCCGGCGAGGAGCTCGATCAGAGCGTCGCGGATCGGTTTCAGCCGCTGTCTGGCCTCCTCGATCTCGTCAGCGCCCGGCAGATCACGCTGCCCGTCTCGGCGAACCGCGACGCGGCCGTCGCGGTCGTCGTGCAACACCCCGAGGACGGCGTCGAGGACGGTCACGAGGTCGTCTTCCAGACTCCGGGCCCGCAGCTCCAGTACCGATGCTTCCTCGAGACGCTCGCGGAGGGGACCCCGCGCGTGCCGCGCGCCGACGCGACCGACTGCGGACTGTAGACGCGGGCTCGCAGCGGACGACCGACAGCCGTCTTGCAGCCGCGGCCGGCCCTCCGCGCCGTCGCGTCGCGTCGGGAGCCCGGTGACATCGGCGGGCCCGCATGAGATCGTGCCGATCGTGCCAGACCAAGGCGGCGGCCCTGCTCCGCAGAAGCGTCGCTTCCCACTCGGGTGTGGCACCGGGTTGGGCGCGCTCGCGGTGCTCGTCGGCGTCGTTGTCCTGATCGTCTTCGGCATGTTCTGGCGCCGCGGCGGGGATCCGGTCCGACTCGAGGTCGAGATCGAAGGCGTCGCGCTCCCGACATCGGGCGCCGTGTTGGCGACCTACCGACCCGAAGCGGACATTCCCTTCGTCACCCGTGATGTGATGGGGGGATCGCCCACGATCGACGTCGAAGCGACCGCGACGGCCCGCGATGGCCGGCTGTCGGTCGAGCTCGAGGACGGCTGGCCTTCGATCAGGGACGAACGGCTCCACTACGTCTCGATGCACGTCGGAGCCGGGGAGGTGAGCTTCGCTCCAATCTCCGATCCCCAGCCCTTCGGGGCCCCCGAGCTCCGAACGAGCGGCCAGGTCGACCCGCTCGAGTGGGCCGAGCGCGCCGGAGACGTCGCGACCTTCCGCGGTCACGCGCACTTCCTCCCGAGCTCCATCTATTACGACGCGGCGGCGCACACCGTACGCGTCGTGCTCGACGTGACGCCGATCAACTCGGCGCGCCTCTCCCCGGACGGAACCGTCGAGGTCCAGCCCGGAGTCTCCGCGACGGCACGCGTCACCGTCGCGCGCACCGGGGGCGGCTGGCCCGACACCGCGCGACGGGGAGCGCTCCCCGCCGGCTCACTCGTCGAGGCGGTGGTCGTTAGCGAAGATGACTTGCTCTCTACGCTCGGTTGGCGCACCGGCTTCACCCCCCGCATCCCCGTCACCCGAGCGGAGTGGGCCGCGCTCGCCGCACACCACGATCCGCGGTTCGCGCTGGCGGTCGAGCCCGATGAGAGCGGGGCCACGCTGCGCTTCGCGCCACCGGAGGGCGAACCGATCGGACGGTCCTGGCACGTCGTCGCGGTCTCGTTCGGCCCCGGCGACGCGCTCGCCAGCGCCGCCGAGGCGTACCTCTGGCCAGCGAGCAACGACGGCGTGTAGCGCGTCGCCGCCCGTGCCCGATCCGTCATCGTCGTTCGACGCGCGTCGCGCGCCGGGAATCCCGACCTCGGCCGAGCGTTGGTCCCGTCGTGCGAGTGGGCCGACGTCGCCTGGGGGCGGCGCTCGTCGTGGCCTCGTTCGGCTGGGTCAACACGGGCGCCGCGCATGAGCTCGATGGGCTGTCGGGACCGCCGCCGCGGGAGTCCGATGTCCCCGGCCCGCCGGCGCCGCCCGAGCCGGCCGCCCCCGATCTCTTCGATCGGCTCGCGCTGGCGCGCGCCGCGGGGTGGATCCTCGCGCCCGAGCCCACCCCGGACGATCGCGAAGGCGAAGCCGAAGCGCACCTCGAGGAGTACTTCGATCGAGAGGTGATGGAGGACCGGATCGAGTCGGGCGACGTGGACGGGTGGTACTACGACCTCGCTCGGGAGATGCAACACAACTTCCGACCCGACCGGGGTCGGTTCGAGCGGCAGCGCATGGCTGGCATGGACGACCTCCAGCGGATCTACGAGTACCTCACGCGCTATGGGCGCGGCCCCGAGCGACCGAACGATCTGCCGGGTGAGCCTCCTCGCCAGCTGCGTGGGGAGATCTCCGACCCCAGCAACCGCAGCTCGGACACGATCAACGGCGCGACCACCGTGATGGACCAGGAGCGCTTCGACTGGTGCAACCCGCTCAACGCGCCGGTGCGCTGGTACGGCGTGGTGATCCGCGTGACGCACAATCCGGAGGGAGAGCTCAGCGCGGCGTGGGTCGAGCGCTCGAGCGGCTACCCCGAGCTCGATCGCGCGGCGCTCGAGAGCGTTCAGGAAGGCTCGGTCGACCTCGCGCCGCCGCCGACCGGAGTGGTCGGTGAGCGCCAGGCGATCCAGAGCGACTGGCTGTTCGAGCTCGGCGTCGTCTACGTCTATCCGCTTTGCGGAGCCCAGTGCGTGGACGATCCCGATCTCGGCCTCCTCTGCAACGACGACATCATCCGCCGCCGCCTGCGGCTGCTCCGCGTCGTCGATTCGACGCACCTCACGTCGGAGGAGCGACGCGCGGAGCGACGCGCCGACGAGGATCGGATCTCGCCGTGAGCGTCACGCCGCCCTCGCGGCCCGACGATCGCTGAGCTGGAGCGTGCGCCCCACGAGGTGCGGCGACGCGATCGCGCGGAGGAGCAGATCCGCGACGTCCTCACGCGAGATGGTGAGCGTGAGCCCCTCGCCGTTCGGCGACTCCGACACGTGGTAGTCGCTCGTCCGCGGACCGTCCGTCAGGTTCGGAGGCCGCACGATCGTCCACGCCGCGTCGCTGCTCCGCACGATCGCCTCCTGCGCTTCGTGGTCCGCGACCGCGCGACGCAGGTAGAGCGGGAACACGACGTTCCGGAGGAACCACGGGAGCGAGCTCCGCGATTCGGCGGCGCCCCAGACCGAGACGCACGCGAGGCGTTCGATGCCGAGCGCGGCCATGCGGTCGAGGACGACGCGCGTGCCTTCCTCGCGGATTCGCGAGTCGCGGAGCGCCGGCGCGCCGAGCGCGATCACCACCGCGTCCACGCCTTCGAGGGTGCGGCTCACCGCCGCCGGATCGAGGACGTCGCCCTCCTCGACGTGGAGCCGAGGCCGCGCGTCACCGACGCGCGAGGCGTCGCGGGCGAGCAACCGAACTCGATGGCCGTCGGCGAGCGCTCGCTCGACCAGCGCGCGTCCGACGCCGCGGGTTCCGCCGAACACGGCGAGGGTGAGGGATCGGGGCGGGGGAAGGTCGTGGGTCATGAGTGGCTCCTTTTTCTCTTTGGAGCCACGACTCTGAGACTCGTCTGGTCATGAGCCCAATGACTTTGATAGATGTTGGCATGAGCAACGTTCATGCGATCGACGCGCTCCACGGGATGGACCTGAACCTCCTCGTCGCGTTCGACACGTTGATGCGAGAGACGAGCGTGACGCGCGCCGCCGCGCGCGCCGGCGTCACCCAGTCCGCGATGAGCCACACGCTGCGGCGGTTGCGCGCGCACTTCGACGATCCCTTGCTGGTCCGCGGGGCATCGGGGCTCGTGCCCACCGCGCGCGCCGAGCAGCTGATCGTTCCGTTGCGCGCAGCGCTCGTGGGGCTCGCCCGCGCGGTGGGTGACGCGCCGGCGTTCGACGCGGCACGATCGCAACGTTCGTTCCGACTGTGCAGTCCCGATCTGTTCGACGTGCTCGTCCTGCCGAGCCTCCTCGCCCACGTGAGCGCGGAGGCACCCGCCGTCACCTTGAGCGTCGTCCCGTGGCCCCGCGCGCTCGGCGCCGCGCTGGAGACCGGCGAGATCGACCTCGCCATCGTCCCCGTGCAGCTCGGGCCCACGCGAACGCCGCTCGGCGTATCCACGGAGGGCGACTTGGCGACGCGGACGCTCCTGCGCGATGGCTTTCGCGTGTTCCTCCGCCCCGGTCATCCGGCGCTCTCCGCCAAGCGCTGGACGGCGCGTCGCTACGCGGCGCTCGATCACGTGCTCGTGTCCCCGCGAGGCGAGGGCGCGGGCGTGGTCGAGCCGTTCCTCGCCGAGCGCGGCCTCACGCGCCGCATCGCGTTGCGAGTCCCCCACTTCTCGACCGCGCTCGCGATCGTCACAGAGACCGATCTGCTGCTCACGGCGCCCGCGGCGCTCGCCCGCAGCTCGCCGTTCGCTCCCCTCGTCGCGTCGAGGCCCGTCCCCGTCGCCGTGCCCGATCACGCGGTCACCATGGTCTGGCACCCCAGGTACGGCGACGACCCGGCGCATCGATGGCTTCGGGAGCGCGTCGTCGCGGCGAGCGCTCTATCCGCCTGAGCGCGCTTCCGAGGTCGCGTCCTCAAGTTCCGGACGCAACCGCCGAACATCCGAGGGATGAACCTCGCTGAGCCGTCCGAGGTCCGAGAATCCCACCTCACGCGGGCCTGGGTCGCGCGCCAACCGATCATCGATCGCCGCGGCGGGACGTTCGCGTACGAGATCATGCTGCGCTCGCGCCCGTCGTCGATCGGGCCGGACGCGGACACCTCGGCCGTCGCGCTGCTCACGGCGTTCTCCGAGGTCGGGATCGACGAGATCTGCGGTGTCGATACGAAGGCGCTGTTCCGGATCGATCCGGGAGTCTTCCACTCGGAGGCGCTGGACGCGCTGCCCAAGCACCGCGTGATCCTGGGCCTCGACCCGCGCGCGTTCTCGGAGGCCCGGGATCACATCCGGCTCGCGGCGCTCACGCGAGCGGGCTTCCGGTTCGCGGTGGCCGCCGAGGACAGCTCGGCGGATCCTCTGCTCCGGGACGCCGAGCTGGCGACGCTGGACATGTCGAGCAGCGGGGTCGACTTCGCGCGGCGCGCCGACGCGGTGCTTCGTACGGGGGCGCGCCTGATCGCGCGACGCGTGGAGACCCACGAAGAGCAGCGACGCGCGATGGACGTCGGATGCCACTTCATGCAGGGGCTCTTCTTCCAGGTGCCCGAGATGGTGTCGGGCACCCACATCCCGACCGATCGCGCGGCCGTGCTCGCGCTGCTCGCGAAGGCCCAGCGCGAGGACACGTCGCTCGCCGAGCTCGAGCGGCTCGTGAGCGGTGATGCGACGCTCAGCTATCGGCTGCTCCGGCTGTTTCGCATGGCGCGGTTCCACACCGTGCAGCGGGTCGACTCGGTCAAGCGGGCGATCGTGATGCTGGGCCGGCGTCCGCTCAGCAAGTGGCTCAGCCTCCTCGCGCTCGCCGGGATCGACGATCGGCCGAGCGCGTTGCTCGAGCAGTCGATCGTGCGCGCGCGGATGTGCGAAATCCTCGGCAAGAAGTTCCCGGCGCATCCTCCCGCCGCGTTCTTCACGGTGGGGCTCCTCTCGTCGCTCGACGCGATGCTGTCGCGGCCGCTCCCCATCGTGCTCGCACAGGTCGATCTCGATCCGGCGCTCGAGGCGGCGCTGATCGAGCGGAAGGGGATCCTCGGGCAGGTGCTGAGCGCGGTGATCGACTACGAGAGCGGGGAGTGGCGATCGCTCGACATGAGCGCGGTCGACCCCGCACAGCTCGGTGACGCGTACTTCGACGCGGCGCGGTACGGCGTCGAGGTGATGGCCGAGCTCGGGCGGCGCGGGCGCTGAGGGATCGTCGCTCGTGCGAGCGAGGGCAGGGGCAAGGGCAAGGGCAAGCGTCGCTTCGCGTCGGGTCGCTTCGCTACGGGGCGCCCGGGATATACGTTCGCTTCGGGCCGTAGCGGCTCCGATGCGGCGGAGGAACCCAGCCGCCGAGCGCGCGCTCGAGCTCACGCGCGACCGCGAGCGTCAAGTGATCGTTCCCGTGTGCAGCGACGACCTGCACGCCGACGGGGAGACCGCGACGCTCGAGGCCGAGCGGGACCTGGGTCGAGGGGAACCCGAGCACGTTGATGATCGCCGTGTACATGAAGTCGAACGGGTGCGTGAACGGCGCGTGGTGCCGCGGCGCGGGTCGCGAGTACGACGGGTAGAGCATCACGCCGTCGTCGCCGAGCGCGTCGGAGAGCTCCTCTCGCAGCTCGTCGAGCTCGCGCACGATCGCATCGGTCTGCGACGGGAAGCGCTCGGGGATGAGCTCGAGACCGGCCAACATGATCGCGGGGAACGTGTGCGCGGAGCGACCGAGCGCCCACTTCAACATCTCGGGCACGAACGCGACGCGCTCGCCCTGACCCATCAGCACCCCGAACGGCGTGCCGCCGGCGTTGGAGAGGCCGGCGCCCCAGTACTGGAGCGACTTCTTGAGCCGACCGAAGCGACGCTCCTCCACGCGAGCCCCGCGAGAGCGCAGCGCGTCGGCGGCGCGACGCTGCGCCTGACGCAACGAGGCGTGCACTCCGATGAGACCGTTGTCGGGCACGTCGAGCACGCGGAGCGACGCCACGTCTACCCCCCTCACGTCGCGGAGCCGCATCTCCCTACACGCCGCGCAGGTGTCGTCGGGGCCCGCCATGATCTCGAGGAGGAGCGGGAGATCTTCGGCGCGCCGAGCGAGCGGACCGGTGCACAGGTACGACAGCGCTTCGTTCTCCGCGATCGGCCACTGCCCGGTGTTCGGCACGAGCCCCGACGACGGCTTGTGGCCGAACACGCCGTTGAAGAACGCGGGCATCCGGATCGAGCCGCCGATGTCCGCGCCGAGCCCGAACGGCGCGATCGCGGCGCCGACGCTCGCGCCCTCCCCACCCGAGCTGCCGCCGACGATGCGGCCGAGGTCGTAGGGGTTGCGCGTGCGTCCGTAAATGTTGTTGGACGTCTCCATCCACATCACGAGCTCGGGGATGTTGGTCACCCCGACCACGATCGCGCCTGCGTCGCGGAGGCGTCGCACCGCCGTCGCGTCGTGCTCGGCGCGCAGATCCTTCCGCGCGACGAGCCCCGCGCTCTGCGGCATGCCGGTGACCGCGAAGCTCTCCTTGATCGTGCACGGCACGCCGTGGAGCGGACCGACGCGGTCGGGGCCGACGTCCGCGAGGAGCGCGTCCGCTTCGTCCGCCTCGCGCTTCGCCTCGCGCACCCGCGCGCGCGCGACCGAGTTGAGGATCGGGTTCACCGCCCGAAGTCGCTCGAGCGAGAGGTCGACCAGCTCGCGGCTCGTCGTCTCGCCTTCGCGCACGAGCGCAGCGAGCTCGACGGCCGACTTCATCAGATAGGGATGCATCAGTCCTCGCCCCCACCGAGAGGGTCGAAGGGATCGGGACCTTCGATCAAGTCGTTCAGCCTCGCTTCGCCGCGGACGTCGGTCATCTCGAGCGCGAGGCCCAGGATCGCGGGGTGCCGGGTGCTGACCCGCGCGCCGGTCGCGAGGGTGATCCAGCCGTCCCAGCCGATCTCGAGCCCGCCGATCGGGATCACGCTGACCCAGAGCCGCCACGCGGTCGGCGTGCCGTCTTCACCGACCCGAAAGAGGTACGCGTCGCCGGGGGTGAGCCCGCCCGACGCATAGCTCACGAGGAGCGCCTCCTCGCCGCCGTCGACATCGACGACGCTGAGCGTGACTCCGTCGTCGCGGAGCTTCGCGAGCGGGTTGAGCCAGAACGAGTCGTTGATGAACCGCGCGTACGCGTCCTCGATCAGCGCATCCGCCTCCGCGCCCTCGACCTCACGACCCGACACGTAGGCGCGCCCCGTTCGCTCGTCGACGCGGAGCAAGACGACGTTCTCTCCCCACTCCACGCGATCGAAGCCGCGCTCGCGATCCCAGAGGTGCCGGTTCTGTCCGGCGAACGTCCACCGCACCGCGCCGGTGTGCTCCCAGGCGCGGACGTCGACCGCCGCCTCGATCCGCCGCGCGAGCGCGTCCGCCGCCTCGCCGGTGCGGCCCGTCTCGGGTCGCGGCTCGTGCACGATCGCGAGCCCGATGCCCAAGAGCGCGACCAGCCCGAGGAGCGCGACGAAGAGACCGCGCACGATCCGAGCGCGCCGCGAGCGAGGCTTCGGCGGCGCGCTCATCGCCCTGCTCAGACGGTCGCGAACGCGCCGACGGGGATGTCGAGCGCGCTCGTGTCGCCCGCCTCCATCATCGCGCGCTTCGCCACCACGTCGGGCAGCACGTTCCGCGCGAAGTAGATCGCGGCGAGGATCTTCCCCTCGTAGAACGCGTGGTCCGGCTGGTCGGGCGTCAGCTTCGACTGCGCGTCGTGCGCGATCACCGCGCCGCGCAACAGCATCCAGCCGACGGCGAGCTCGCTCATCATCTCGAGGAAACGATTCGCGTTGAGCGGCAGCCGCGCGGCCTGGCCGCCGCGGAACCAGCTGAGGAGCTGGAACGCCGAGCCGGTGACCGCCTCGTTCGCCTTCGCGAGCTCGGCCATCGCGCCGAACAGGCGGTCGTGCGTCATGTGCCCGGCCGCGAACTTGCCGACGTCACCGAAGAAGTCTTGCGCGTGCTTTCCGCCCGCCTGCCCGAGCTTGCGGCTGACGAGGTCGAGCGCCTGGATGTGGGTCGTGCCCTCGTAGATGCTGAACACCTTCGAGTCGCGCGCCGCCTGCTCGACCGGAAAGTCGCGCACGTAGCCCGCGCCGCCGTGCACCTGGATCGCGAGCTCCGCGACCCGGTACGCCTGCTCCGAGCTGTACGCCTTCACGAGCGGCGTGAGCAGCTCGACCTGGCCCTTGTGGTAGGCGGCGACGTCGTCGTCCTTGCCCGCGAGCGCGGTCGCCCGATCCTGATGCATCGTGAGCTTGAGGAGGAGCGCGCGGATGCCCTCCGTCTTCGCCTTCATGTCCATCAGCATGCGGCGCACGTCGGCGTGATCGATGATCGGCACGCGCGGCGCGTGCGGGTCCTTGAAGTTCTCGATGCTCGAGCCTTGCTTGCGCTGCTTCGCGTAGTCGAGCGCGTTGTGGTACGCGCCGCCGGCCACCGCGAGACCCTGGAGGCCGACGCCGATGCGCGCGTAGTTCATCATCGTGAACATCTGGCGCATACCCTGGTGCTCGACGCCGCCCACGAGATATCCGTGACAATCGTTATTGTCACCGAACTGCAGCGTGCAGGTGGCCGAGCCGTTGAGGCCCATCTTGTGCTCGATGCCCGCCACGGTGACGTCGTTCGGCTGGCCGGGAGTGCCGTCGTCGTTCAGGCGGTACTTCGGCACGATGAACAGGCTGAGGCCCTTGGTGCCCGCCTCCGCGCCCTCGATGCGCGCGAGGACGAGGTGAGCCACATTGTCGGCCAGCTGGTGGTCACCGGCGCTGATCCAGCACTTCGTGCCTTGGATCGAGTACACGCCGTCGCTGACCTTCTTGGCCTTGGTCAGCGCCGAGCCGACGTCGCTGCCCGCCTGCGGCTCGCTCAGACACATCGTGCCGCCGAGGCGACCTTGAAACATCGGCCGGGCGAAGCGATCGATCTGCTCCGGCGTGCCGTGATGCGCGATGAGCTCGGCCGCGCCGTGGGTGAGGCCGGGGTACATCATGAACGCCGGGTTGGCGCCGCTCATGAGCTCCTCGCAGACCGCCTGCAGCGTCTGCGGCGCGCCCTGTCCTCCGAGATCCTCGGGCACCGAGAGCACGCGCCAGCCCTGCTCGTAGAGGAGCTTCCACGCGCGATCGAAGCCCTCGGGCGTCCGTACGTGGCCGCCCTCGAGCCGGCAGCCGTCGCGATCGCCGACCTGGTTCAGCGGACCGAGGACCTCGGTCGCGAAGCGGAGGCACTCGCCGAGCACCATCCGCACTTCGTCGGGTCCCCACGCGTCGAACGGAGCCTTCGAGAGCAGCTCGTCCAGCCGGTGCTGCTCGAAGAGGAGGAACTCGATCTCACGGAGGTCAGCCTTGAACCAGCACTGCGCTTGCGACACGTACGTTGCTCCTCGTTCTTCGGTCGTCGACGATCGGGATCGGGGGACCGCGAGCCGGTAGCACCGCAGCTACGGTGCTCGAGAACGGCGGACCGCCGCCGGAATGAATGGCGCTTCAGCCCGGGTATGGGATCGCCGACGCGGTGCGTCAAGCCGAGGGAACCCGGGTATCCTCGGCTCGGCGATGGCCGGTCGCGGAGAGGCCCGCTCCTCCTCGGGAGCCGGCGCGTGGATCGTGGGCGAGACGCTCGGCAAGGGCGGGATCGGCGTGGTGTACGCGGCGACCCACTCGATCACGGGCCGGCGCGGCGCGCTCAAGGTCGCGCATCGGAGCGGGGGCGCCGTGCGCGCGCATTGGTTTCGGCGCGAGCGCGAGCTCGTCGCGCGGCTGCGGCACCGCCACATCGTGGCGCTGCTCGACGCCGGGGAGATCGATGGTCAAGATCCATTCCTCGTCTACGAGCTCGTCGAGGGCACGACCCTCGAGGAGGCGGCCGACGCGCTCGACCTCCGAGACATCATCGCGATCGGGTGCCAGCTCCTCGACGCGCTCGGGTACGCGCACGACGCGGGCGTGATCCACTGCGACGTCACGCCGGCGAACGTGCTGGTCGCGGAGGGCTCCGCGCCGCTCGTCGTGAAGCTCACCGACTTCGGGCTCGCGCGCGCGAAGGCCGACGCGCACGTGCGACGCATGGGCGGACAGATGCAGGTGAGCGGCACACCCGGCTACCTCAGCCCCGAGCAGGCGAAGGGAGCGGGCTCGCCCGGACCGACGAGCGATCTGTTCAGCCTCGGCGCGGTGCTGTTTCGGCTCCTCACCGGGTACGCGCCGTACGGCGGCGACAGCGCCGTCGACGTGGTGCGCCACACCCTCAGCTCCGCGCCGCTCCCACTCCGGCCGCGCCGAGGGTTGCGCGCGCCGGCGCGCCTCGCCGAGGTCGTGCAAAAGCTCCTCGCGCGCGATCCGGAGCACCGCTATCCGAACGCGGCCCGCGCGAAGAGAGCGCTCGAGGACGCGACGCTCGGCCGCACGCCGTTCGAAGGGACGACGCGCAACGCGCCCCCGCCCGCGCCCGGGCTGCTCTCGTTCGAGACGATCGTGCTCGACCCCGTGCGGTCGACCGGCGCCGCGCAGCCGTACTCCACGATGCGCGCGACGCCGAGCGCGGGGCTGACCCGCGAGCGCATCCCACTGCCGCGAGCGGTGAAGCGAGACGTCCGCGGCCGCGACGACGAGCTCGCCGCGCTCGAGGCGGCGCTCTCCCGGACGGACGACAGCGCCTGCACCGTCGCGCTCGTGGGCGAGCCGGGTTCGGGGAAGACCGCGGTGGTCGGCGCCCTGCGCGCGCGCTTGCGGCAACGCAGCGTGCGGACCTACATGGCACAAGGACGCCGGGGAGTCCCCTGCGCGCCGCTCGAGGTGCTGGCCGCGCTGACGCTCGACGCGATCGACGCCTCGATGATCTATCCCGCGCGCCTCGCCGCAGAGCGCCTCGCCGACGAGCTCGAGCGCCTGCCGCTCACCGACGCCGCGGGGACGATGGACGCGCTGATCGGCGGGCTGCTCGGCGTCGGCCCACGAGGCGGCAGCGCGGCCGCGATGATGGAGGCCTACGAGGGCTTCGTCGGTCTGCTCCGGATCGACAGCCGCCCCGTCGCGCTCATGATCGATGACGCGGAGGACCTCGACGAGGGGAGCTGGGAGGTGCTTCGGCGGGTGGCCGTCGATCATCCGGGCCACGTCGCGGTGCTGTGGGTCGGCGCACGCAATGTCCCTTCCGACGTGCGCGAGACCATGAGCCTGCGAGCCGACGCGCCCGGCACGCTCGACGCCGCGTTCGCGCACCGCGGCCCCGCGGGCGCGATGCGACCGCCCGCGCGCGTGGTGGCCGACGCGGCCGCCCTCGGCGTCATCGCGAGCCTCGGTGGACCGCCCGACTTCGGCGCGTTCCTCGAGGCGATCCCGACCGCGACGCGGCGCGCGCTGGAGGTGGCGGCGGTATACGGCGGAGACATCCCGCGCCGCGCGATCCCTAAGGTGGCGAGCGGGCTCGGCGTAACCCCCGAAGCCGCGCATGCGGCCATGGAAGACCTCTTGCGCGAAGGCTTGCTCGGTGAGGTCGCCGAGCCGGCCGCCCGGATGGAGCGATGGTTGCGGCTCGGCTCCCCGGCGCTTCGAGAGGCGACGCTCCGAGCCATGAGCCCCGCGGCGCTCACGAACGCGCACGCCCTCGCCGCGCAATGGCTGACCCGCGAGAGCCTCGACGACAACGCATCGAATCGCGCGCGGGTGGCGGAGCTCGCGTCGAAGGCAGGGCTCTTGCCGAGCGCCGCGCACGCGTTGGCCGAAGCCGGCCGCCTCGAGCTGGAGTCGACGCGCCCGGCGCGCGCGGCCCCCTACCTCACCCGCGCGCTCGAGCTCGCGGAGGCGGAACGCGAAGCGAGAGGCGCGGCGACGGACGCGATCGACGAGCCGCGCGTGGTCGGGCAGCTCGCGGAGATCGCGCTCGCGGCGGGCGAGCCGGTGCGTGCCCTCGAGCTCGCCGATCGCGCGCTCCGAGAGCTCGAGCCCAGCCGGGACGTCTTGAGGGCGCGGCTCCGTGGCGTCCGCGCCGATGCGCTCTCGATGCGCGGCCGACTCGAGGAGGCGCGCGCCGAGCTCGAGAGCGCGCTCGCCGAGCTCGAAGATGACGGCGACCCGATGGAGACGGCGCGCGCCTGCGCGTCGCTCGGATGGGTCCTCGGCTATCGCCTGGGACGAAACGCGGAGGGCATCGCGCTCGGCCGGCGCGCGCTCGAGGTGGCCTCGTCGATCTTCGCCCCCGCGTTCCGTGCGTCGTTGTGCGGACGGCTGGGTGCGAACTACCTGCGCGCGGGCGACTGGGACGGCCAGCTCGCGACGAACCAAGAAGACTTGCGGCTGTCCACGATGGCGCGCGACCCGAGCGGGATCGTGCGGGCCAACATCAACCTCGGAGTTTGCTTCCACAACCGAGGCGCGCTGGAGCTCGCCCGGAGCCACACCGAGCGCGCGCTCGCCCTCGCGCAGCGGTGCGGATCGCACGGTGCGGCGCAGATCGCGCACAACAACCTGGCCATGATCGCGTTCGATCAGGGCCGCCTCGACGACGCGGAGCGTCACGCCGACGCGGTGCGCGAGAGCGCCGAGCGCACGGGGTATCGGAGGGCGCTGCCCGAGACGCTCATCACGAGCGCGCGGATCGCGCTCCGGCGCGGTGATCCGGATGGTGCGGAGAGCGCGCTCGCGATGGCGGAGCAGGAGGGCGACGTGGCGGACCTGGAGATGGCCAACCGCGCCCGCGCGTGGCTCGAGGTCGCGCGCGGCGAGCCGGAGCGAGCGCGCGAGCGGCTCGAGTCGCTGCTCGGACGAGCCGAGCACGATCCCTACGAACGCGCGCTCGGACGGGTCACGTTGGCGAGCGTGCTGCGACACCTCGGACGCGGCGAGGAGGCCGACGCGCGCGAGGCGGAGGCGGCGGCGGCGCTGACGGAGCTCGGCGCCGACCCCGAGGTGGAGCGGAGGCGCTGGGGGATCGACGCGGGCTGAGGGCGCGTCAACTTCCCTGGACAGCCTCGAGGATCGCGCGGGCGAGCGCGGTCCCCCACGCGAGGTACGCCTCGCGGCTCAGGTGTTGGCGGTCCTCGCGCATGAGCGGGGGATCGTGACGCAGCATGCCGATGCCCGCGCCGAGACCGCCCTGGAACGCGAGGGTGTCGAAGAACGCGCAGCCTTCGTCGGCGGCCACGTGGCGGATCATCTCGTTGATCTCCTCCACGATGGGCCAGGTGATGAGGTCGCCGCTCTCGGACAGGCGCGGTCGATCCGTCGGGCCGATCAGCAGGCACCCCGCGTCGCGCCACGTGGAGCGCATGCGCGTCAGGACGGCGCGGAGATGTCGCTCGTGGTCGCGAACCAACAGGTGAGAGTCGTTCGTCTCGTTGTTCCCGTACGCCAGCGCGAACAGATCGGGCGGACTGAGCTCGGCGTACTCGCGCCACTGGGTCTCGTCCCAGAGCAACTGGTGCCGCGCCTTGCTCCCGACGAGCCCGAGGTTGTCCACGATCACCCCCGGGCCCTCGCGCTCCATGACGACGCCGAACAGCCGCACCGTTCCGTCGCCCAGCGTGCGCGTCTCGAGTCGATGGGGACCGTCGCTCACGTCGTAGACGAGGCGGCCGGAGGCCGGCTCGTGGCTGTACGAGTCCACACGGTCGCGCACGACCCCGTCGAGCGTGACATCGAAGCTTCCGCCGTCGGGCCCGCGGTCGTAGAGCAGCTCGAGGTGCGAGGCGTATCGCCCGTTTCCCCAGGTGTCGGACGCGACGGTCGCGTAGGCGCCCTCGTCCACCGCGCTGAACACGACTCCGGCTAGCCCATAGCGATCGATGGCGCGGTGCTTGAAGCCGACTTGCTGTGCGCCGAAGCCCTCCGCCTCGATCACCACGCCCCACGCCCAGTGCGCGACGACGACGGGGGCGACCGAGACGAACCCGTGGCCGGCGTCGCCGTACCTCCCCTGCAGGATCTCGCGGAGTTGCCCGGTGTAGAGGTCGCCGGCCGTGTGTGAGCCTCCGTAGATCGCGATGCGCGCGACGCGCGGCTCGCCGCGATCGATCTGGGCGAGCGCGCGACGCAGCGGCGCGAGCGCCTCGGGCGACTCGAGAGCGACGTCATGGAATGGGGGCTCGGCACGGAGCGACTCGACGAGACGCGCGGTCGCGTGCTCGCTGCGGATCGCGGAGTCGCGCGGAGCCGCGGCACGCGGCGCCGGTCGGGGCGCCGCGGTGATCGCGATCGCGCCGGCGACCCCGACGGCGAACAGGATGGCGAAGCCGGCCTGCTCGCGCATCAGGCGGTCGGCATCTCGGCTCCGAACATGTCGAGCTGCTCGGGGAGAACGCCCATCGCGCGCTGGACCGGCGCGAACGATCGACGGTGCACCGGCGTGACGCCGAGCTTCATGAGGGCGTCCTGGTGCTCGCGCACGGGATAGCCCTTGTGCTTGGCGAAGCCGTAGCCCGGGTACTCCGCGTCGAGGTCCGCCATCAGTCCGTCGCGATGCACCTTCGCGACGATCGACGCGGCGGCGATCGTGAAGCTGCGCGCGTCGCCCTTGATGATCGGGGTCTGCGGGATCGGCACGCGCTCGAGGCGCCGCGCGTCGATCAGGATGTGATCGGGCGCGGGGCTCAGGCCTTCGATCGCGCGCTGCATGCTCAGGAGGCCCGCGTGATAGATGTTGATCCGATCGATCTCCTCGGGGGACACGCTGCCGATCGCGAAGCAGATCGCGTGGGCCCGGATCTCGGCGGCGAGCGCCTCGCGCTGCGCGGCGTCGAGCTTCTTCGAGTCGTCGACGCCGACGAGGCGGAAGTCGCGCGGGAGGATCACCGCGGCGGAGATCAGGGGACCGGCCAGGGGGCTCATCCCGACCTCGTCGACGCCGGCGATCGCGCGCGAGCCGGAGGTGTAGAGCTCACGCTCGAAGCGAAACATCTTGCGGAGGCGCTGCCCCTCGGCGCGGTTCTGCTGCCGACGCTTCTTGATCGACCGCAGGATCGCTTGCGCGCCGGGGCGCGCGTCGCCTTCGAGGGCGCGCTCGAGCTCTTTGGGGAGCACTCGCCCTTCCGTCACGTAGCGTCGGCGCAGCTCGGACAGCGTCGTCACGCGAGCGTTGTACCCGATGGACGCCGCGCGGGCCACGCCGACGCCGCGTCGACGGGACTGTCCAACCACGCCGAGGCTGCTCTATCTTGCGCGCGTGCCACCGACCGTTTCGATCCTCGACCGCGCGCAGACGAGAGCCGTCGCCGGTGCGATCTGCCTCACGCTCCTCGCCGCCTCGGGGAGCGCGTTGGCGCAAGTCGCACCACCCGAGGGCGCCTGGCTGCGCTACGAGTATCGCCAGGACCTGATCAACGGACGCGGCGCCTACGAGGGGTGGTCGGACGTCACGCGGGGCCGAGCGCGCTACGAGGTCTCGATCGTCGAGCCGACCCGCGCCCAGCTGCACGCGCAGTATCGGTGGGAGTACCGCTCGCCGGATCGCTCGGACGGCGCGTCGATCGATCGGCGCTCCTGGTTCTCGCTGCCGAGCCGGCTCTATCAAGGTCCGTTGACGGACATCTCCGACTACGACAGCGACCGGCATCCCGAGCGCCTCGCCACGTGGGCGTGGATCCCGCCCGACGTGAACCCCGGCGATCGCGTGCAGATCCTCGAGCAGACGTTCGAGGTCGACGACATCGCGGCGCGCGTCGAGATCGCGGGCATGGACCGCGCCGCGCTCCACCTCGTCTCGCGCTACACCGGCGCACGAGACGACGACTACGGCACGTTCACCACCACCACGACCGACGAGTACTGGTTCGACTCGGCGACGGGCATGTTCCTCCGCGAGTCGATCGACGAGCGCGACGTGGGCGCGCTGAACGGCGAGCACGCCGAGCTCACGATGCGCACCACCATCGAGGTGATCGATGCGAGCTACGCGTCGGCCACGACGCCCGTCGAGGACGACGAGGCGTTCTTCCGTGAGATGCCGGTCTTCGATGCGCCCTACGACGACTACGACGACTACGACGACACCGGCGACGGCGACGTCTTCGGCTACGTCGTGTGCGTCCTCATCGGCTTGCCGATGATCCTCATCATCCTGTTCGTGGCCGGGAGGCGGTTCCGCCGGCGCTCCATCGCGGCGGGCGACATCACGACCGCCGACGGCCTGCGCTTCGACACGACGCGGCACACGGAGGTCCCCGAGGCGGGCATCGCGCCGGGGCTCGCGTCGCGCTACGGACCGTTCCTCGATCACTTCGCGCGGGTCGCGCTCTCGGGCGGCAACCGCGTGCTCGTCGCGTCCACGGCGGACGGCACCAGGGTCGGCCTCGCGCTCGAGGACGCCGAGGCCAAGGTGGGCACCATCTTCGCGAAGGACTCCGACGTGTGCGAGGTCCTCCGCAAGGGGATCGGTCAGTCCGAGTTCTTCAGCGAGCTGCGGCACCCTCCCCTGGCCAGCGTGAAGAAGAGCGGCGCCACCGCGCCGGCCAACGCGTACAACGTCTACGAGACGTACGAGATCCTGGAGCTCACCGAGCGCCCGGCGGACCTCGCGTACGACACCGATCTCGTGCGGCGCTATCGGCCCGAGGATCGAGCCAAGGTGCTCGCGCTGTTGAAGGCGGCGTACGGCGTGGAGAGCGAGCGCTGGCTCGACGCGGCGCTCGCGAACGAGGAGCTCGCCTGGGTCGCCGACGACGGAGGTCGGATCGTCGGCTTCGCCGCGGCGTGCCTCGCGGGCGCGGACGCGCACCTCCACGCGCTGACGGTCGCCGACGACGCGCGGGGGCGAGGCGTCGGCACCGCGCTCATGCGAGCGCGCGTGCGGGCGCTGTTCGATCTCGGCGCGAGCCGGATCGTGAGCGAGTGCGCGACGTGGAACCTCGCCGCGCGCGAGGTCGCCTCGCGGACGGGCTTCACCAAGGTGGGCGAGATGTTCGTCGAATCGTCGGACGCCGCCCGCGAGCAGCGCGGCTTCTTCCGGCGATGATCCGGACGCTGCTCGGCCCGTCCGACGTGCGGCTCGCCGCGTGCACCGCGCGGACGTGGCGCGAAGGCGCGGCGTACGAGGCGCTACCCGCCGCGCTGCGCGGGGTGGCGTTGCTCGCCGATCGCGGCGGCGCGCACGTGGCGGTGAGCGACGGCAATCGGACCGCGACGCTCATCGGCCCCACGGTGCGCTTCGCCGATCGCGACTGGCACGTCGCGATCAAGGGGGTGGGCGCGACCGCCAACCTATATGGCGCAACCCCAGTGGACGACGTGTTCGGGCACGAGCTCGGCACCGAGGATGGGCTCCTGCCGCGCACGATGGTGACCGGCGAGAGCTGGATGGGCGAGTCCCCGTACGGCGCGCAAGGCGAGGAGTCCGCGCGCCACGGCCTCCGGGTGACCGCGCTCGGCGGCGCGGACGCATCGATCGGGGGCGCGCGCATCGCGCCGATCGCGGCGGTGATGGAGATCCCGGAGGAGCGGGTACGCGCCGACGTCTACTGGTACCGCCGCCATCGCGGGCCGGTGCTGCAGGAGCTGCGCCTCGTCCCGAGCGACGTGCGGCTCTTCCACTCCGATGCCCGCGCGCTCGGCCGCGAGCCGCTCGCCGTGCTCGACGCGTTCGGGGTGCGCGACGTGGGCGCGCTCGACGAGCTCATCCATCGCTACCTGCGGAGCGGCCTCGCTGCGATCACGATCTTTGCGCGCAGCGCGCGGCCCACCCCCGACGGACGGATCGAGGGGCTCGACTACCGCGACGCGTGGCTCGACAAGGACGCGCTCATCGCGCCGGACGGCACCGTCGTGCTCGTCGATCTCGAGTCGTTCGACTGGCACCCGACCACGCACCGCGAGGACGTCGCGCACCGCGTCACGAAGCAGATCGATCGCAACCTGTACGAGCTGCTCTACGGGCTCGACGCGCTCCTCGATGTGCGCGACCGCTGGCGCGAGCGCGCGACGGACGTGAAGGCCCGGCGCGCCGAGACGATCGCGCGGGTCGGGCTCGCGGTCGTCGGCGATGAGCACGTCCGCGCGCTCGAGCGCGACGATGGGTTGGATCTCGAGATCCGCGTCGCGTCGCTCGAGGACGCGCCCTCGGTGCGGGTCCGCCTGCTCGATGGCTGACGATTCCGCTCGCGTGCCGCCCATGGCAGAGTCCCGCGGCATGACGCGCGCGGCCGACATCGCTTACCTGCTCCAAGGTCTCGCGCGCGGCGCGCCGCTCCACGTGACCGAGGCGCAGGCCGAGCAGCTCGACTGGATGGAGCGCACCGGCCTCGCGCGCGCGTGCCCCGATCCCGGACCCGCGCGGCAACGGATGGCCGAGCTCAAGGACGCGCTCCTCCACATCGACGATCCGAGCCGCACGCCGGGCGCGGCGGCGGTCGCGAGCAGCAAGGGCAAGAGCGCGAGCCGCCTCACGCGTGAGCGCGCGCTGCGCACGGCGATCCTCGATGCGTCCGAGCGGCTGGCGGAGGCGGAGAGCGGCACGGACGTGCTGCGCGCGAGCCAGGGCGGCACGTACCGCACCGCGCCGAGCGAGGGCCAGCGCTTCGCGATCACCCAGCGCGGGCGCGCGCTCCTCTCGGATCTCTCGCCGCGGTCGGCGCGGCTCGGCGACTCGTCGCTCGAGTCGTTCGAGCGGGAGATGTTCGACCTGCGCGGCGCGGTGCGGATGCGCGCCGAGCGGGCGGCGGCGATCGCCGATGGCATCCACAAGTCGGACGGGATCGACCGCGACAATGAGGCTCGCGCGGTCGGGATCGGGCTGGCCACCCTGCGCGCCGAGCCCCGCGACGCGGCGGGCGCGTTCTCGAACGCCTGGCGCACGATCTCACGACGGCAGATGGATCCGCTCGACGACGGGCAACGCGCGTTCGCCGCGGAGGCCGTGTGCCTCCTCGCGCCGAAGCTCGACATGCGCACGGTGGCGGACCTCGGCTTGCTCTTCAACGCGCTCATCGATGAGCTCGTGCGGAGCAGCGACACCGCCGACGTCGAGGACGCGGTGGACAGCGCGACGTTCCTCGCCGGGCTCGCCGACGCCGAGCGGCGCGCGCGGGTCGCCGCCGCGCGCGAGCTCCTCCGCGAGGCGAAGGCCATGAGCACGCCCCTCCGTTTGAGTCATGCGCTGCTCCTCATGGCGGACGTCGACACGCCGCCGCACGCGGTGCACGCGAAGCTGGCGGTCGCCGGCTCCGCGCTCGGCGCCGAGATCGCGAACAAGGACGAGCTCCTCAACGTCGCGGTCGCGCTCGCGTACGCGCACCGCGATCTGATGGCGCAGCTCGAGCGCTTCCGCGTCGTGCGCGACTACCTCGGACGCTTCGCGCCGGAGGGGATGGGCGCGGCCGCGGCGCTCCTCTCGTGGGTCGCGCTCGAGCCGGCCGAGCTCCTCGACGATCTGCGCCTCTGCGCGGCCGAGATCCAGCGCGCCCGCCTCGCCGACGGCGGCGCGCAGACCATGTCGCTCGCGATCAAGCTCCTCGTGTCGATGGCCGCGCTCGCCGCGGGCCGCGAGGGAGACCTCGAAGAGTCGCTCGCGCTCGCGCCGCGCCTCGATCCGCGGGCCGGACGAGCCCACTTGGCGAGCGCGATCGGCGCGCTCCCGATGGTGGCGCCGGCGCTCGCCGCGTTCCATCGACCCGTGCTCGACGCCGCCCGCGAGTACGAGCAGGTCTACCAGTCGATGCACAGCTCCTACGTGTTCGGCGGGCACCGCCGCGTCGGGTGGGGCTGAGCCGTCACCTAGCCCCCTGGGGGAAACGTGACTAGCGCAAGACGCGCTCGAGGAACGCGGCCACGCGGCGATAGAGGTAGACGCGGTTCTCGAGGCGGCGCACGCCGTGGCCCTCGTCCGCGAAGCGCACGTAGTCGACCTCGACGCCTCGCTCGCGCGCCGCGCGCACGAAGCGATCGGACTCGGTGACGGGATCGCGCGGATCGTTGGCGCCGTGGCTCACGAGGCACGGGCGCGCGATCCGATCGATGTGCGTGATCGGCGAGAGCTCGCGGAAGAACGCGCGGTCCTCCGCATCCTCGATGTCGCCGTACTCGAGGCGGTCCGACGCGCGCAGCTCGGGCGATGCCGCCTCGAGCGCGTTCACCCAGTCACTCACCCCGACGAAGCTCACCGCGCCGCGGAACGCGGTAGGGAACGTGACGAGCGCGGCGAACGCCATGTAGCCGCCGTAGCTCCCGCCCATCACCGCGGCACGCGACGCGTCGACGCGGCCGTCCTGGGCGAGCCACGCGAGCGCGTCCTCGAGGTCGCGCACCGCGTTCGGTCGGAGGCGCCCGTTGTCGAGCCGCGCGAAGGCCTTCCCGTAGCCGGTCGACCCTCGATAGTTGAAGTCGAAGACGGCGATGCCTCGAGCGAGCAAGTACTGTTGCACTGCGCTGAACTCGGGCCGCGCCTGGGCGGTCGGTCCCCCGTGCACGTCGATCACCACCGGCGGTGGCGCGCCCGAACGCGAGCCGGCGGCAACGCGGAGCGGAGCCGACGGCGGGGTGGAGGTCCGCGGCAGGTACAAGAGCCCGCGCAGCGTCACTCCGTCGCGCGCGGGGAGCTCCACGTGGGTCGGTTCGACGAGGCGGCTCGGATCGAGCCCCGCCAACGTCGAGCGCGTCACGCGGGTCGCGCGGCGGTCGCGCACCCGCCACACCCAGATGTCGCCTGGGATCTGCGGGCCGTTGACCGCGATCGTCATCACGTCCGCGCGCTCGGCGAACCCGGCCGCATAGAGGCCGCGCGGCAAGCCCTCGGGGAGCGGGAGGTCGCGTCCCGTGCGGAGGTCGCGCACCACGAGCCGCGAGTAACCGCCATCGTTCTCCGTCCACGTGAGGAGCCGCCCGTCGTGCGAGAGCGAGAGGCCCTCGACGTCGCGGTCCGGGGTGTGGACCCAGCGCCGCTCGCCGCTCGCGATGTCGACGTACGCGACGCCGGCGAAGTCGCGGCCCTCGTCCGAGATCATGTAGAAGCCGCGCGAATCGGGCGTCCACTCGATCGAGTCGTAGCGCGACGGATCCTCGCGCGGCGCGTAGAGCGTACGCAACGTACCTTCCCCATCTTCGCTCAGCTCGAGGAGGTGCAGATCGTTGGCGTCCTCCCCGCGCGTCTCGCCGAGCACCAACGCGCCGCCGTCGGGCCGCCACGCCGAGACGTAGAGCCCGAGGCGACCGCGGAGCACCAAGCGGTCCACCCCGCTCGCGAGATCCATCACGTGGACGTCGTAGCTGTCGCTCCCCTCGGGCGTCGTCGCGTACGCGATCCGGCGTCCGTCGCGCGAGAAGCCCCCGAATGCGCGGAACGCCTCCGTCGGGGCGAGCAGCTCGCGCTCGAGCGTCCCGTCGGCGCGCATGAGCGTGTATCCCTCGCGCTCGTTGCCGCCGCGGTCGTTGCCGTAGAGCACCCACTCGCCTTCGGGGGAGACGGAATGAAACGTGACGGCTTCACCGAACGTCAGCTGCTCGGGCACCGGATCGTCGACCCGGACGGACCAGAGCTGCGGCACGCCGGTGACGCTCGTGCGGTAGAAGATCCGCTCGCCGTCGGGCGTGATGCGCGGCGAGTAGGCGCTCCGGACCATGAGGTACCGGACTACGTCGGGCTCCGTCGCGCCGGCGAGGCCGAGCGTGATCGGCTCGACGGTCGGGACGTCCTCCGGCCGTGGAGGCCCGGGCTCGGTCGTCGCGCTCATCGCGTCGTCCCCCGAGACGACGTCGCCCGCGTACGCCGTCGAGCCGCTCGTCGAGCCGGGAGATCCGCAGGCGATGAGCGCCGCTGCGATCGAGAGGCGAGCCCACGCGTAGGGACGCGAAGCGAGCGCATGCATGACGGGCTCGATAGCACGAAGGGATTCGTCAGGGCGCGGGGCATCCTTCCGCGTCGCGGAGGCGTTGGATCTCGCCCAACAGATCCTGGTCCATCACCAGCGTCGTGAGCGCCGCGTCGTCGATCCCGAGGTGGGTCATCGACTCGGTGACATCGAGGTAGAGCCACGCGCGACCCCACACGGTGAGGACGGCGTTGCGCCAACATCCACCGTCGCCGTCGAGGATGTGCTCGTAGGCGGTGGGGTACTCGAGCCGCGCCATGCGGAGGTAGCGCATCACGTACCAGAGGAACGTGAGGATCCCGTCCTTCTGACTCGAGCGTCCGCCGCGGTTCAGCTCGTTCGTGAACGCGTAGCTCGTGGCGAGCGAGTTCACGTACTGGACGGTCTCCTCGAGCAACATGCTGAAGCCCTGATCGCCCCCGTCGAACGTCCCGTCGTCGGGATCCCCGTCGAGGTAGACGTCGGCGTAGAAGTCACACCCGGTTCCGCCGCCTGCGCACGGAGGCCGGAGCGTCTGGTAACTATCGTTGCGGATCCGCGAGCGCTCGAACGTCATGCCGCCGAGCCCCATCGAGTTGCCGCCGGCGCACGTGAGGCGGAGCGGGGAGTCGTTGATCACGTACGTGTTCGAGCCGAACGGGCTCTCGTCTCCGTCGTAGAGGTGGCCGCACTCGTGGACCACGGTGTTCAGGCTGTCGATCGCGCCGTCCGCCGTCCCCGTGTTGCTGCTGAACACGGTCACGCAGTCGAGACTGCCCATGCGTCCGTTGAGCGCGAGCTCCGCCCCGGTCGTATACCGACGCGCGAGGACACCGTCGACGAACGCGATGAGGTCCGCCGGCGAGTAGCTGGTGACGAGATCGCTGATGTCGGCCGAGGGGTCGGGCAGCGTCTCCGAGAACATCCCGTCGACACAGTCGGGATCGACGAGCGGGCTCGTCGGGGTGACCATCATCCCGGCGTCACCGCCGACGGCGCCGTCGCCCGCGACTCCACCGTCGCCTCCGGCACCGGCGTCGGACGTGGGGCGATCGTCGCACCCGGCGATCAGCCCCAGCGCGAGGAACGAAGCGGAGAGACGGAGAAGGATCGGACGCACGAGCACCTCCGGAATCGGAGGTAGCGCGAACGAGCGGCGGGGGGAAGAGCGCCCGAGTACGTCGGAATCGGAATCGGAATCGGATTCGGACTCGGAATCGGACTCGGACTCGGACTCGGACTCGGACTCGGACTCGGAATCGGATTCGGATTCGGAATCGGAATCGGAATCGGAATCGGAATCGGAATCGGAATCGGGCACGGGCAGGTGCACGGGCACTTGCGTGCACGTGATCGGAAGCGGCGGTCGCAACCCTCGTTGCGACCGCCGAGGTGTCTCAGCGCCGCCGATGCTGACAGCGCCAGATCGACGCCGCGATCTTGTCCGCCAGATCGAACGCCGGCTCTCCGCCGTGCAGCACCTCGAACGCCCACGCGACCCGCAAGTGCGTCTTCACCTCCTGCGCCGACCCGTACGCCGTCTCGAAGCGCTCGCGCTGGTGCCCGCCACGCCGGTGCATCCCCTCCGCGACGTTCGCGCTCACGGAGCCCGCCGCCTTGTGGAGCTGAACCGCGAGCGCCTTGTCGTGCTTCGCGATCTCCGCGACCAGCGGCCGCACCAGCACGACCAACCGAACCGCATCCTCGAGCACCCCGAACCGACTCGCCACCCTGGCCTTCATCACGAACTCAGTCATCTCGACCTCCAACGTGCCCGTCCCGAGCGCGCGCAGCGACCACCGCTTGCGCCTCGTCCGTTCACGCCGCCCCGCCGCCCTCCGAGCGCGCGCCGGGTCAAGGACGAGG
>JBFWYI010000075.1:0-50180 GCA_050186575.1 Sandaracinaceae bacterium
TCGGCGAGCTCGATCAGCAGCGTGGCGGCGTCGATGCGATCCATGGACCGGGCGGGGCGCGCGCCCCGCTCCACACGGTAGCAGCTGGCGCCCTCCTCGCCCGATCCGGGGCGCGAACCGCTCGTCCTCGGGGGTCAGTCGCCGCCGGGCGGGTCCGAGTCGTCGAGCGCGTCGACCGCATCGGCCACGTCGGCGTCGAGGGTGAGGGTCGGCGGCGGGAGCTGCGGCGCAACGTAGATGGGGTACGTGACGTTGACGACCCCGTCGAACGGCGGGATGTCGAGCTCGTCGATCGCGTCGCTCAGGCACGTGCGGAGCTCGGACGCGAGGTTGCCGTCGACGTGCGAGTCGACGATCTCCTGATCCGCGATCCGGAACGTGTACACCGCGCGGCTCTGATACGCGGCACGCCCACGGCGATCGGAGCGGAAGCACCCGCGCGCAGCAGGCACGATGCGTTGACGGATCATCGTGAGGAGCGAGCGGGGGGGGAGCTGGCGTGGGCCGTCATGCCGGCGGAAGCGCGTCGGCGTATCCGGAGACGCGGCCATGGGCGCGCGCTCCGTCGGCTCGGGGACGGCGGGAGAGTCGCAGCGCCGCGTGTCCGCGAGCACGAGCGCCTCGCGGCCCCCGACCACCGCGCTCGGGCTATTGAACACACCTTGCGTTCTACACTGCGCGATCTCGCTCGGCGTCGCCGTCGCGAGCGCGGCGAGGCGGACGGACGGCGCCCCGCCGGCCGTGGCGATCCGATCGGCGAGCGCGACGCCATACTCGGCCGGTGCGTCGTGTGCGCGCGCGTCGAGGATCGCGGCCGGGCCGCTGAGCGGGCCCTCGTACACGCGCTCCTCACCGGCGAACAGCGGTCCGAGTGAGACGCGGGTCCGACCGACGCGCGCGACGAGCTCGCCCGGGACGGCGCGCGGCGCGAGGAGCGCGCTGATCCGCTCGCCGAGCGCGTCCATCCCGTGCCCGGCGCCGGCGCGGTCGGCCTCGGCGCCCGCGTGCGCGACGCGCGCCTGCGCGACGTCGGCGAGCGCGGCGAGCTGCGGGGTGGCTGAACGATCCGCGACGTCGAGGATCACGAGCTCGGCGCCCGCCGCGCGCAGCCGCTCCGCCGCGCGCGTCGCTTCGTCCGAGCGGGTCAGCCCGCCGTCGCCGATCAGGACCACGCGCGTGCCGCGGCGCGCCCATCGGCTCGCCAGCTCCCACGCCGCCTCGAACCGGGTCGCGCTCCCGAGCTCGCTCTCGAGCGCGCGGACGACCTCGCCGATCGAGACCTCCGTCGCGCGCGTCGGCTCGTCCGACAGCGCGCGCGCACGCGCCGCGAACACCGCGATGCGGATCGGGGTGTCCGACGGCAACGACGCGAGGAACGCCGCGAGCGTCGGCGTCATCCGACCGCGCGTCGCGCCGCGCGTCGACGGAGAGGCGTCGAGGAGGAGGATCGTGTCGCGCACGGGGACGGGCCGGGGCGCGGCGCGCGCGCGGAGGCGCACGCAACGGCCGGACGCACACGGGAACGTCCACGCCTCGGCGCGCACCGCGGGACCGTCGGCGGCGAGCGTCGCCGACACCTCGAACGGTTGCCACGCGGCGCGCTCGACCGGGCGCTCGACCGCATCGATGCCGTCCACCGATCCGCCGCGCAGCTCGTCCGAGCGCACGCTGATCTGCGCCGCGCTCGCGCGATCGTCTTGCCCTCGGGCGGGAAACGACAGCCGCGCGCGCCCGCCTCGGAGCGGGGCGGCCACGACGTAACGGACGCGCACGCGCAGCTCGCCGCTCGCCGCCGATCGTCCTCGCGGCGGCTGGGGACGGACCGGCGCGGCGCGTAGCCAGATCAGCTCGCGCCCATCCAGCTCGCGCACGATCGCGGCGTGTCCCGCCGGCGGGCTCCCGGGTCCGCCGGTGCGCGCGCGAACCGCGTCGTCGTACGGGCCGAGCGGACCGCGGGACGGATCGACGCGACCGTCGGTGCACTGGCTGGCGGTGCAGACCTCGAGCGCCGCGAGGCTCGCCCCAGCCGGGACGGGCAAGCGATAGCGGACCTCCGCCGCGTGCCGCGCGCTCGAGGTGAACGTCATCCGCACGTCGACGCGCGCGAGCCCGTTCTCGAGCCGCACCTCCACCTCGTGCGCGGTCTCGCGGACGCCCGCGATGGCGGAGAGGATCCCCGAGTCGCGCGGCTGGACGTTGGGACCGACCTCCTCGCCGGGCTGGGTCGGCACCACCGTCTCGAGGCGGTCCGAGGTGTCGAGCCCGAGCGGGTCGTCGGCGCCGCTCGAGAACGGATCGGCCTCGACCCAGCCGGGGACCTCCCGCCGGGGCGCGGGGTCGGTCGAGTCGTCCTGAGCGAGGACGGCGCTGGGCGGGAGGCTCAGCACCAGAATCGAAACGGCGAGCGCGCGGTTGAGCATCACGAGCATCGAGACAGCGCGGGGGGCGCGGCGTTCCACGACAGTAGCAAGGCCAGGCGCTGATCGTTATTCTCGCGCCGGTACCTGGCCGCTAGTACGAGTACGAAAGGGGATCGACGCGATGGGGATCATGGACTTCATCAAGCAGGGCACGCGCGAAATGATGATCGCGCGTCCCGACGCGGCCAAGCAGTACATCGTCTACAAGCACCCCGAGCGCACGATCCCGATGTACAGCCAGCTGACCGTCGACGCCGACGAGGCGGCGGTGTTCTTCCGCGACGGCGCGCTCGTCGGCGTGCTGCGGACGGCGGGCGCGGGGCAGCGACACACCCTCGCGACCGGCAACATCCCTTTCCTGTCGAACCTGGTCGACTCGTTCACCGGGGGCAACATCTTCGTCACCGATCTCTACTTCGTGACGATGCGCCCGTTCCGCGGCGCGCGCTTCGGTGACTCGCTCCCGCCGATCAAGGATCCCGAGCTCGAGATCACGCTGAGCCCCCGGATCTACGGCGAGTACGCGTGGCAGATCACGCACCCCGATCGGTTCCTCGTGAACTACATCGGCCTCGGCGCGCAGATGTCGAACGATCAGGTGGAGAGCTGGATCACGACCAAGTTCAAGAACGCGGTCAAGCGCACGCTCCCGCAGTTCATCATCCGACAGAAGATCGAGGTTCAACAGCTGGCCGCTTATCACGATGAGATCGGCCAGATGTTCATGCAGAAGTGCGACGACCTCTCGGACATCGGCGTGGCGTTCGTCGCGCTCGGCGACTTCAACATCAACTTCGACGCCGACGATCAGAAGCGGCTCGAGGAAGCACAGGCGCGCTACGCGGACCTCAAGGTCAAGCGCCGCGCGAAGGACGAGCTCGGCGGCGGCAACTACATGCAGTACGCGGCCGGCGAGGCGATGCTCGGCGCGGGCCAAGGCTTCGCCCAGGGCGGAGGCGAAGGCGGCGGCGGCCCGATGATGGGCGGCGCGGGGATGGGCATGGGCTTCGCGATGGCGAACATGTTCAACCAGCAGATGCAGCAGCCGCAGCAGCAGCAGCAGGGGCCCGCCCCCGGCGTGCCGGTGCAGGGCGCGGCCGCCGCGACGGTGAGTTGCCCTGGATGCGGCGCGAACGTACCGCCGGGGAAGTTCTGCGCGGAGTGCGGCGCGTCGCTGGCGCCGCAGCCGCGTCCGTGCCCGGCGTGCAACACCGTCAACGCGCCTGGCGCGAAGTTCTGCTCGAACTGCGGGACGAACGTCCAGGGCTGACGTCGACGCCGCGGTGAACGCCTCGAATCCGCCGACGTCGCCTCAAGCGACGTCGGCGGAGTCGCGTTCGTACTCCGGTGAGCCGTCGTAGCGCGGGGTCCCGTCGTCGTCGTCGCCGGCGTCCTCGTGATCGTGGTCGTCGTCCACCGGATCCCACTCGGGCGCGTCCGGGGCGGCGTCCGGCACGTCGGCGAGATCGGGGTAGAGGCGCCGCTCGATCTCCTCGAGGAGCGGGGTGAGCGTGCCGCGGTCGAGAGCGCTGATCGCGATGCCGTTGCGACCCGCGGCGATCCGCTGCGCCTCCTCGAGCCCGAGCGCGTCGGCCTTGTTGAACACGAGCAACGCGGGGACGTGCGCGAGGTCGAGCTTGCCGAGGATCTCCTCGGTCGCCTCGATGTGCTCGCTCAGCGCGGGGTCGCTCACGTCGACGACGTGGAGGAGGAGATCGGCGTCCTGCGCCTCCTCGAACGTGGCGCGGAACGCGGCGAGCAAATCCTTCGGCAGATCGCGGATGAATCCGACGGTGTCCGTGATCACCACCTCGCGCTCGCGCGGGAAGCGGATGCGCCGCGAGCGGGTGTCGAGGGTCGCGAAGAGCTTGTCCTCGGCGACCACGTTCGACTCCGTCAACGTGTTGAGCAGCGTGCTCTTGCCCGCGTTGGTGTAGCCGACGATCGACACGATCGGGACTTCGCGCCGCGCGCGGCGGCTGCGGCGCTGCTTGCGCTGCTTGCCGAGCTTCTTCAGCTCGTTCGACAGGCGCTGGATCCGCTCGCGCGCGCGGCGACGACCGATCTCGAGCTTCGTCTCGCCAGGACCGCGCCCGCCGATCCCGCCGGTGAGGCGCGAGAGCGAGTCGTCGCGCGAGCCGAGGCGCGGCAGGAGGTACTTCATCTGCGCGAGCTCGACCTGGAGCTTGCCGTCTCGGCTCTCCGCGCGCTGCGCGAAGATGTCGAGGATGAGCTGCGTGCGGTCGAGGATCTTGAGATCGGTGACGCCGGCGAGCGCCGCCGACTGCGCCGGCGAGAGATCGCGATCGAAGATCAGCACCTCGACGTCGAGCTGCATCGCGCGCAACACCACGTCGTCCAGCTTGCCGCGCCCGAGGACGAACTTGGGATCGACGCGGTCGCGGATCTGGATGACCACGTCCGCCACGTCGACGCCCGCGGTACGCGCCAGCTCCTTGAGCTCGCGCACGCTCGCCTCGATGCCGAGCGCGTGGCGCTTGTCGCTCACGTGGACGAGGATCGCCCGGCCGTCCTTCGCCTCGACCGCGCGCACGCGTCGCGCGCGCGCGAACTCCTCCTCGAGCGCGCCGATGATCGCGGCGGGGTTCACGTCGAGGTTGCCGTAGGGGATCGGCCCGAACGTCTCGTAGCCCGACCCGTCCGCCGCCCCGTCCGCGGCCGGCGTGTTGTGCGCGTAGTGCACCGTCATCGGCCGGCCGTCGCGCGCGAGGCAGACCGCGGCCACGAGATCGAGACGCAGGCGCGTGAGATCGACGAGGTCGTCGCGCGTCAGCCCCTCGGGCGTCAGGTTCGTGTGGATCAGACGTAGACCACGGAAGCGACCTTGCGCGGCGCGCAGTCGCCCGAAGTCGGGGAGCCACAGCTTGGAGGCGTCGCCGACGATCACGAACTCGACGGTGCCCTGACGATCGACGAGCACGCCGATCTTCCGACCCGTGGCGTGCGAGACCTCCGAGAGCGACTTGGTCAGCTCGGGGGTGAGCAGCTTGTCGAAGGGGACGCGCCGACGGTAGATGCGCTCGAGCGCGGCGATGTCGCTGGCCGCGAGGCCGCGGGTGTTTCCGTAGATCTCCAAGAGCCCGAGTCTAGAGCCGAACCGGCGGAGGTCGAGCCGTACCTGAAGGAGGGACGCACCGGCGCGGAGTTGGAAGGAGGGTTGCGGCTCACCGTGGCGTGTCTCGGCGGGCCGATCGCTCAGCCGGACGCGAGCGCGGTGCGAATGCGCTCGGCCTCGTCGCTGCCGAGGCGTTCGAAGAGCGCGTCGGGCTCGACGATCGGCGCGCAGGTGAGGCGCTCGCGGGCCGCGCGGCAGCGGTCCGCCGCCTCGCCGAGTCGGCGCGCGAACCCTTCGTCGCGCGCCGCCTCGTCGGCGAGCGCGTCGCGCGCGCCGAGCACCCACTCGCGCGTCTTGCACACGAGCACCGCGTCGCAGCCCGCGCGGATCGCGAGGACCGCCGCGGTGGGGACCGAGTGATGATCGGCGACCGCCTTCATCTCGAGGTCGTCGCTCACGATGAGGCCGTCGTAGCCGAGCGTCTCGCGCAAGAGGCCCTGGATCACGATCGGCGAGAGCGTGGCCGGCCGTTCGGGGTCGAGCGCGCTGAACACGATGTGCGCGGTCATGATCGAGCCGATCGCGCCGCGCGCGTGGCGAAACGGGACGAGCTCGACGCGCTCGAGGCGCTCCATCGGGTGCGGGAGGGTGGGCAGCGCGAGGTGGCTGTCGAGGTGCGTGTCGCCGTGCCCCGGAAAGTGCTTGGCGCACCCGAGCAGCCCCGCGTCCGCGAGGCCGGCCGCGAACGCGAGCCCCTGACGCGCGACGAGCTCCGGATCGGCACCGAAGCTTCGATCGCCGATCACCGGATTGTCGGGGTTCGTGTCGACGTCGAGCACCGGCGCGAAGTCGACGTTGAAGCCGAGCGCCGCGAGCTGTCCCCCGAGCTCGCGCGCGGCGCGGCGAGTCAGCTCGGGGTCGTCTCGGAGCCCGAGCGCGCGCATCGGCGGCAGCTCGAGCACCGGCGCCCGGAGGCGCTGCACCCTGCCGCCCTCCTGATCGACCGCGACGAACGGAGCCGCGCCCGGGCACGCCTCGGCGATCGTCGCGATCTGCGCCGCGACCTCGGCGGGTGGGCCCAGATTGCGCGCGAACAGGATCACCCCGCCGAGCGCGTCCCGACGAAGCGCATCCAGGATCGCCGGGTCGACGGGACCGGCGGCGTAGCCCGCGATGATCACCTGCCCGGCCTCTCGGACCCACCGTTCGCGGCTCATGGGCGCGATGGTACATTGCGCGCGATCCGTCGGCTTGCTACCGGTGGCCCCACGCTCATGGAATTCCCCGACTCCGAGGCGGAGCTCACCGATCGCGACCGCAACTCGGATCCTGAGCGCCCCGAGCCCCACGTCTACGACGCGGAGGTCCAACGCGAGGACGTCGACGACGACGCGCTGAAGGTGATCCGTCGGCTCCGGCGCCATGGCTATCGCGCGTATCTGGTCGGGGGCGGCGTGCGCGATCTGCTGCTCGGGGTGCGACCGAAGGACTTCGACATCGCGACCGACGCGCGGCCGAACGAGGTGAAGTCGCTGTTCCGCAACTGCCGCGTGATCGGGCGGAGGTTCCGGCTCGCGCACGTCCTCTTCGGCGGCGGGAAGATCATCGAGGTGGCGACGTTCCGCCGCGATCCGTTCGAGGAGGACGAGCGCGGCTCGCGCGACGACGAGGACGCCGACATCCTGATCCGGCGCGACAACGTATTTGGCGAGCCTCACGAAGACGCCCGCCGCCGCGACTTCACGATCAACGGGTTGTTCTACGACTCGGAGGACCACTCGGTCCTCGACTACGTCGGCGGCATGCCCGACATCGAGGGGCGACTCGTCCGCACGATCGGCGCGCCCGACGTGCGCTTCCGCGAGGACCCCGTGCGGATCCTCCGCGCGATCAAGTTCAGCGCGCGGCTCGACCTCGGGATCGATCCGGAGGTCTACGACGCGATGGTCGCGCAGCGTGAGGATCTCTCGCGCGCCGCTCGACCTCGACTACTGGAAGAGGTGTTGCGCCTCGTACGCGGCGGCGCGGCGCACCGGAGCTTCTGGCTCATGTGGGAGACGGGGGTGCTCGGCGTCTTGATCCCGCACCTCGCCGTCCACCTCGACGACGACTCCGCGCTGGCGCGCCGGCTCTGGGGGCGGCTGGACGCGATCGACGCGCTCGCGAAGTCGGGCTCGTTGCCGACCGACGCGGCGCTCTTCGCGGCGCTGATGCTCGGTCCCATCCAGGACGCGACGGCGGGCGCGCGCGACGCGACCGCGGCCTACGAAGCGCTGATGGGCGAGGCGGTGGAGACCCTCGCGGTGCCGCGGCGGATGAAGGAGCGCATCCGCACGCTCGTGCAGGCGCTCCGACGGCTCGAGACGGGCAAGCTCGGCGCGCTGGCGCGGCGCGAGTACTTCGAGGAGGCGGCGACGCTCTTCAGCCTCGAGTGCCACGCGCGCGGAGAGCGACCGCCGGATTGGTTGGCGGATCGGCCGGCCGTCGAGGACGTCGCGCGTCCGCGCCGCCGTCGTCGGCGTCGTCGCTGACGGCCGAGCGCGCGGCGCGGTGGGGTAGCATCACCCAGGTGAGGATCGGCCCGCGCACTCCGCTCCATCTCCGCACCGTGTGCGCGCTGTGGGCGATCGGAGCGCTCGCGGGAGCCCCTCATGTTCACGCGCAAGTAACGTTGCCGACGCGAGCCGCGCGGCCTCCGCTGATCGAGGTGGCCCGCGCGCGGGTCGGCGCCGACGTGGTGTTCGAACGCGCGGGCCTGCGAGGGCGCCGCGCCGCGCTGTGTCTCGTGGACACCGGCGCCGACGGCGCGCTGGAGGGCCTGCGCGACGTCGACGATCGCCCCCGCGTGCGCTGGGTGTGGGACCCCCTCGCCGCGCCGCGCGGCGCCGAGCCGGAGCTCGAGGGATCCCTCGGCGGGGCGGTGTGGGGTCCCGTCGACGTGGACGAGGCGCCCGGTGACGCGCACGGACACGGCACCGCGATGGCGGCGATCGCGCTCGGAGACGGCGCGCCGCCCGGCCAGACCGCGCCCGGCCCGACCGCGGGGATCGCGCCGGCCGCGACGCTCCTCGTGGCGCGCGCGTACGACCCGGTGCAACGCGGCTTCCCCGACGAGCTCGTGGTGCGCGGCATCGCGTTCTGCCTCGAGGCCAGCGCGCGCGATCCGGAGCTCGACCCGGCGCGGCTCGTGATCCTGTTGAGTCTCGGGAGCCACGACGGCGCGCATGACGGCAACGGCGCGTTCGAGCGGAGCATCGTGCGAGCGGCCGGCCGCGTACCGGTGGTCGTCGCGGCGGGCAACGACGGTCAACGTGCCGTGCACGCGGCAGGCCGGGTCCTCGGCGACGTGGTCGAGGCGGTCGACGTCCGCGTGCCGGCGGCGGTCATCGAAGGCGCGAGCGTCGTGATCACCGCGCGCTTCGAGGCGAGGGCCGCCGACGCCGCGTTCGTGCTGCGCGGACCCGAAGGTGAGACGTCACCGCGCCTCAGCGCGCCCGCGTCCGCGTCGTTCGACCTCGGCGGCGCGCACGTGAACGTGACCGCGCAGGAAGGCGAGACGCTCACCCACCGGATCGAGCTCGCGACGCGCGACGGCGCGCTCGCGGCGGGGACCTACTCGCTCCTCTTCGAGGGAGACGCCGCGTTCGAGGTATGGATCGCGAGCGCCTCGCTCGGCGACACGCTCGTGGCGACGGAGCTCGGCGGCGCGCACGTCGTGTCGGGCGAGGCGATCCGCATCCCTGCCACCGCGCCCGAGCTCATCGCGGTCGGCGCTAGCGTGGCGCGCGAGGCGGTGACCACCGCGGGCGGCGTGCGAGCGCAGCCGGAGCAAGACGGCGCGGCGAGCTTCTCGAGCGTAGGCCCCTCGCCGGCCGGCGTCCCGAAGCCCGATCTCGTCGCGCCGGGCGGATGGCTCCTCGTCCCGCTCGCCACCGACGTCGAAGAGGGCGATCCCGACAACCTCGTCGGCGGGCGGGTCACCGACATGACGGCGGCGGACGGACGCGTCGCGATCCGCGGCACCTCCGCGTCGGCCGCGGTGGTCGCGGGCGCGCTCCTCCTCATGGCCGAGCGCGATCCGACCCGCCTCGCCCGCGCGCGCGAGCTCCTCATCGCGAGCGCGCGCGGCGAGCGCTGGACGCCGAGCGCGGGCTGGGGCGAGCTCGACGCGGAGCGGCTGCTCGAGCGCTGGGGCGGGAGCGCAGATCCGCGGCGCGCCGCGGCGGCCAGCCGCGACTATGTACCTTCCGATGGTACACTCTGGATCACCGCCCGCGCCGACGGCTCCACGCTCGGAGTCGCGCTCGGCCGCGAGCGCTTTCAGACGCCGCTGCTCGCCGGATCCGCGCAGATCGCGCTGCCGCTCGGACCTCGCACGGTCGGGGACACGCTGCGCTTGGACGTCGACGTCGACGGCGCGGCGCTCGAGACGCTCGAGGTCCCGGTGCGACTCGACCGCGGCGTCGACGCCGAGCTGCGCCGTGGCGGATGCGCGATCGCAGCGCCGGGCGACGGGCCGCCGCCCGGGCTCCTCGCGATCGCGCTCGGGCTCTTCGCGCGGCGACGCCGAACGAAGGCTCACTCGGGGGACGGCGTCGGATCGTCGGTCGCGCGGTCGAGGATCATCCGGAACGAGCGCACCTGATCGTCCGGCTCGTCTGCGTCGGGCAGGCGCAAGCCCATGTTGGTCACCACGATCACGACGGACGCGGTCTCCGGGTCGGTGAGCTCGAGCGGGATGTAGCTGCGCGGATCGTACAGGCGCACCGGCGCGCGGACGCGCCCGCGCTCGAAGCCATCGGCGTCGAGGCGCACCGCGATGAGCGACCAGCCGACGCCGAGCTCACCCCGCAGCCAGATGCGCACGCGCGAGGCGGGCGGCGCGTCGGTCGTGTCGACGACGACGTACGCGCTCCCATACGGCTCGACCTCCAGCTCGCGCGGCTCGAAGCGGCGCGGGAGCTGATCCCAGCTGACTCGACCGAGCACGGGGACTTCCGCATCCTCCGGGAGCGACGCGAGGAAGTGGAGCGGCGCACCCGCGCTCCGGGAAGGCGGCCCGATGAAGTAGCGCGCGACGGCGAACTCCTCGACCAGCCGCGGCAGGGGATCGGCGCCCACGTCCATGACGACGCGGATGACCTGCCACATGTCGGGCGCCGCGCGGAGCTGCTCACCTTCCCAGGTCAGCTGCTGCGCGCCGGACCAGAGGTCGCGGATGAAGCGCCCGCTCAGACCGTCGGTGCGCGCCGAGAGCATGGCGAGGAACAACGCCCCGCCGTGGCCGCTCTCGGGATCGCGCGAGACCCAGCTCTGCCAGCTGTCGTGCTGATGCCGGACGAGCGGCTCGTCGCTGCAGCCGAAGTGTCCGGTGAGGAGCCACGCGACGTAGTCACCGGTCGCGACGCGCCACGCCTCCGCCTCGGCGGGGTCCGAGCTCAGCAAGGCCGCTTGCACGTATGTGCTGATCACGCACGGTCGCAGGATCGCGGGATCGCCGGCGTCGGGATCCACGACCGCGAACGTGGTCACGCGATCGAGCCCGCCCCAGCCGACCGGCGCGTCGTACGACACCCCGGCGTAGCGGCGCAGCGGCGGGTCGTCGTCCTCCGGTCGCGCGTCGGTCACGTCGGTCGGCTCCCGATCGAATGGCGCCACCGGGGACAGGTAGAGATCGAACCCCTCGGTGCCCCCCGCACCGCCGTCGCTCACCGGGACGCTCCACCCCGTGCGGGCGAGGTAGTCGTGCGCCTCCTCGAGCGCGGCCAGCGCGCCGGCCGCCATCCGATCGTCGCTCCGCACGGAGAGATGGACGTTGACGGGGTAGAGCCACGAGCCGTAGACGCCGCGCGAGACCGGGCGCGGCGCGGGGACCGGCCACTCGACGCGTGGACCTTCCCAGCGCGGCGCGAACGCGTCGGCCATCTGCTGGGCGAGCCGATCGACCATGTTGTTCGGCTCCTCGTCGCCCTCCTCCGGGGCGTCCTGCGCCAGGGCAGCGGCAGGTGCGCTCAGCGTGATCGCGGCGCCGATCGCCAGATGAAACCAGACCCTCATGCGCGGTGGACCGTGACTGACCGTCGGCTCGAGCGAACGTTCCCGCGCCGCGAGCATCAGCGGCGCGGGGGGATGCTCCCTCGCCAGCGCCGCGCGTCAATGCCAAAAGTGCCGTCGAGCGATCTCACGGGCAGAGACCCCCGGGGGATCGGCAGATGCCCGGCTCGCAACAGATCTGCGAGCCGGTGCACCCGGCGCCCATGTAGTTGCAGACGCCGCCCGAGCACGTGCCGCGCCGGCAGGTCGCGAAGTTGTCGCAGTCGTTGCCGTCGGTGCTGCGCGAGCACGCCTGGCTCTCCGTCGTCGTGTTGCCGTTGCACGTGCCTGACCCGCACGTGTAGGTGGTCACCGAGCGCGACTGCGTCCCCGTCTGACCGCAGATGCCGGAGAACCCGCCGCACGCGCCCCACCCTCCGGTCATCGTGGTGCCGCAGGACGTGCCGCCCGTCACGCGGGTGCAGCTCGACGTCTCCATCGTCGTCGCGCCCGCGCACCCGCCCGCCGAGCAGCTGTAGTCGGTGCGCATGCGCGTCATCGTCCCCGTCTCGTCGCAGGTATCCGTGAAGCCGCCGCAGGCGCTCCACCCGGTGTAGGTGGTGGTGCCGCACGAGGTGCCGCCCGTCGTGCGCGAGCACGAGCCCGTCTCGCTGCCCGAGCTGCTCGCGCACGCGCCGGCCACGCACGCGTACGAGGTGACGCTCCGCGTGTAGGTCCCCGTCTCGTCGCACGTCTCGGTGAAGCCACCGCACGCGCCCCACATGCCGTAGCTGTCGTCCATGCACATCGTGCCGTCCGTGTCGCGGACGCAGGTGCCGCTGTCGGTGCTCGTCGCGTCCGCGCATGCACCCATGCGACAGAGACGATCGGTGCGGGTGCGCGTGCGGGTGCCCGACTCCCCGCACGTCCCGCTGAAGCCGCCGCACGTGCCCCATCCGCCGAACGTGGTGGTACCGCAGCTGCTGCCGTCGGTCGTGCGCGTGCACGCCTGCATCTCGGTGGTGGGGCGCGGCTGACACACCGTCGAGACACACGCGAAGCTCGTCACCGTGCGCGTCTGCGTGCCCGACTGCGCGCATGAATCGGCGAACGCGCAGGTGCCCCAGCCACCGACGACGGGGGCCGGACAGTCGGCGTCCGACGAGCAACCGACGCAGCGGTCCTGCATGAGGTCGCACACCGACGCGCCGGTGCACGGGTCGCCGTCGTGCACCGAGCAGGTGCCACCGCCGCAGGTGTCCGCACCATTGCAATAGATGCTGTCGTCGCACGCCCCGGTGTTGGGTCCGTTCACGCAGCCGGTCGCACCGCACGCGTCGTCGGTGCAGACGTTTCCATCGTCGCATCCGGTCGGGACACACGCGCCGGCGCAGCACTCCTCGTCCGAGCCGCAGGCCGACTCGAGCACGCACATGTCTCCGTTGCAGCGCGCGGTCTGACACGGACCCGCGACGCAGTTGGTGGGCGAGCAGCCGTCGTACTGACAGCCGAACCCCGCGATGCACATCCCGCTCGTCCCGGCCGTGCACATCGCGTCGTCCGGCGTGCTGGTGCAGACGCCGGACGTGCAGGCGTCCTCGGTGCAGTCGATCCCGTCGTCGCACTGCGCCGCCGAGGTGCACGCCCCGCCGCCTCCATCGCCCGCTCCCGCGTCGGGCGGCACGCCCGCGTCGTCGACGCCGCACTCCCCGCGCATCGCGCTGCCGGACCACTGTCCCGGCGTGCGCGCCACGGAGAGGCACTGGCCGCACACGCACGACTCGGCCCCCGAGCAGGTCACGCCCATGCACGACCGCGCGAGGAACATCCGCAGCGAGAGCGAGCGGCCCGCCTCGAGGGTCACCGTCGCATCCTGTGCGACCACCGTCGCGCCGCCCGAGAGCCCGATCGCGCGGATGTGCACGGGGCCGAGCGAGTCTCCGGACGGCAAGACGGTGAGCGTCAACGGAAATTCCGAGATCGAAGCGACGTCCTCGCTCGTCGTGTGCGCCATCCCGTCGGGTCCCGTCACCTCCACCCGTACGGCATCGATCTCCGAGGGGACGTCGAAGTCGGTGTCGACGATCACGATCAGCTGAGTGACGCTCGAGCAGCTCGCCAGCAGCGCCACGGCGGCCACCCCCGCGAGCCGACCATGACGAGAAACCGCGCTCGACATCCTTCACGGAGAGTACACCCATTCCCGTGCGCGGGCGGGCGCCTCCCCGCCACGTAGACGCTCTGGTAGAGTCGGGAACGCGGGGCATCCCGCCGAGCCATGACGTACCGGTCTCCGCTCCAGCGTATCCGACGAGCCGCGCGCGCCGCGGCGCTGGTGGCGTCGATGCTGGGACCGCTGCTCGCGCTCGCGCGCCCGGTCGAGGCGCAGCGAGGCGACGGGGGATCCGAGACGGCGGCGGCGCGCGAGCTGTTCTCGTCGGGGCTCGCGGCGGCGCGCGACAACCGATGGGAGGAGGCGTACGACCGCTTCACGCGCTCCTATGCGCTGGCGCCGCGGGCGAGCACGCTGCTCAACCTCGCGGGCGCACAGGTCCAGACCGGAAGGCTCGTGGCGGCGAGCGAGTCGTATCGACGGTTCCTCGACGAGGCGACCGACGCGCGCTCGCGGCGCTACCGGCCCCAGGTGGAGCGCGCGCTCACCGAGCTCGAGCCGCGGCTCGCGCACCTCACGCTCCGGATCACGGGCCTCGTGGACGGCGATCGCGTGACGGTCGGGGAGACCGAGCTGCCACCGGCCGCGCTCGGCGAGGAGCTCCCGGTCGACCCGGGCGAGCGAGCGATCGTGGTCACGCGCGGCGAGGAGGAGGTGCTGCGCGAGTCCGTCGACCTCGGCGAGGGCGAGCGACAGACGCTCACCTTGGCGATCCGCGTGCGCCTCGCGGTGAACCCGGAGGGTCCGAGCGGGCTCGAGGTGGACGAGGGCGCGCTGCGCGCTGACGGCGGCTCGGGCGGCGACGACACCGGGCTGATCGTCGGGGTGGTGGTCGGCGTCGGCGCGGCGCTCGCGATCGCGGCGGTCATCGTCGCGGTCGTTCTCGTGGACGGATCGCAGCAGCCGTACATGGGTAACCTCGGCGACGGCGTCCTCCGCTACTGAGGCACGACGGTTCGTCGATCGCAACCGACGTTGCAGGGGCTCAGAACTCGTCGGTGAGCGGCACACCGATCGGGTTGGACGGCGGCGGCCGACCGGGGAGCGTCGTCGGACGACCTACCGCGGGATCGCGGGTCCAACGCGAGCGGCGAGCTCGACCGGCGGGAGGATCCGGCCGCGAGGGCGCCGCCTCGGGCTCCTCGTCGGGCACGGGCGTCGGGGTGACCTCCTCCGGCACGGCGATCGTCGTGGCCTCCACGGTCACGGCGGTCGGCGGCTCGACGGGCGTCGGCTCGGGTGTCGTCGCGGGCGGCTCGTGCTCGGGCGTCACGTCGGGCGTCGCAGGCGGATCGGTGTGCGTGGGCCCGGCGGTCGGTAGCTCCGTCGCGGTCATCGGCGGATCCCCGGCGCCCGGGCCGCCGACCAAAAAGACCGCGGTGGCGCCGAAGCTGCCCACCAAGATCGCGCCGAACACCACCGCCATGACGAGCGCGCTGCGCGGGCGGCGGCGGCGGCGCGGCGCTTCGGTCTCCGACAACACGCCGTCCGCATGAACCGCGGTCGGCGGCGGCGTGGCGACCGTCTCCGCGATCTCGTGCACGGCCTCGGGCACGACCGGGATCTTCGGCTCGGTGGGCGCGGAGAGCCCCGCCGCGCTGACCGTCAGCGTCATCACCGCGTCGTCGTGCACGTCGGACGCCTTCGCGAGGACGCCGGACACGCTCTCCGGCAGCTTCTCGAGGTCGGCCGCGATCGCTTCGCTCATCACCGCGCCGAGCAGGCGCTCGAGGTCGGACGAGTCGAGCGCGAGCGCGCTCGGGAGCGCCTTCGCGAGCGCCCGGCGCATCTCCTGCGCGCTCTGGTAGCGGTTCCCCGGGTCCTTGGCGAGCGCGGTCGCGATCACCTCGTCGAGGACCGGCGGCACCTGCGGGTTGTGCTGGCTCGCGGCCGGGAGCTTCGGGTCGCGCACCATCTCGAGCAAGGCAAAATCATTGTCGGCCTGGAACGCCTTGTGCCCGGTGAGGCACTCCCACAGCACGACGCCGAGCGCGTACACGTCGGTGCGCGCGTCGACCTCTTTGCCCATCGCCTGCTCGGGCGACATGTAGCGGATCTTCCCCTTGAGGGAGCCTCCGGTCGTCTGCTGCGCGCGGCCGGCCGCCTTCGCAACGCCGAAATCGATCAGCTTCACGTGGCCGCGATACGCGAGCAAGACGTTTTGGGGGCTCACGTCGCGGTGGACCACGCCGAGGGGGAGGCCGGCGGAGTCCTTCGCGGTGTGCGCGGCGTGCAGGCCCTCGGCGACCTGGATCGCGACATAGGTCGCGAGCTCGGGGCTCAGCGTGCGGCCGCGGCGCCGGAGCGCGAGCATCAGGCTGGAGAGCGCGCAGCCGTGCACGTACTCCATGACGAGGAAGTGGCGGCCGCCGACCTGCCGCAGCTCCTCGACGTGCACCACGTTCGGGTGGTGGATCTTCGAGGAGAGGAGCGCCTCGTCCACGAACATCCGCACGAACATCGGATCGTTCGCGAGGTGCTCGTGCACGACCTTGATCGCGACGTGACGGCTGAACCCGGACGCCCCACGGCGCTCGCCGAGGAACAGCGTCGCCATCCCGCCCGCCTTGAGCTTGGCGACGATCTCGTAGTCGCCGACCTTGTCGCGGACCGCGAACACCCGGCCCGTAGTGTGCCGTAGGTTCGGACCGGGCCGCAAACCCGGCGGAAGGGATCGGATCCGGCGATCCAACGACACCATGGCGAACGGCGTCCCCCGCGCAGCTCCGCGCGGGGACGCGTTCGTCTCGTCGTCTCGATCGCCGGCGACTGCGCCTCCGACCGGCGATCGTCGCGCTCAGGGCCGGCCGTCGAGCGGCGCGCACTCGAGCGACCAGCTGTCGATCCAGGCGCCGGCTCGGCCGTCGACCCCGACCGCGGCCTCGCCCGCGCCGCAGTCGTACGGGCCCGCCGCCGCGCCCGAGGAGGTCCCGACCGGGACGAGATCGGTGCCCGCGCCGACGAGCACCGGGTAGCCCGCGTCCGCCGCGCCGAGGCTGAGCGGGGCGCAACGGAACGTGAGCGCGATCACGTAGGTCGTCGCCTCGGCGGCGTAACCGACCACCACCTGGTCGGTCGGACAGCGGCGCGCCCACGTCGTGCGCGGGGGCGGGTCGTCGCCCGCCGCGAACGGGCCGATCGTGCCTTGCTCCACCGTCGTGATCACGCCGCTCGAGTCGATCGCGATCGTGCTGCAGATTCCCTCCGTCGCCCCCGGTCGATCGGGGAGGAGGTTGCCCGTCTCGATCTCGCCCTGGAAACCGGTGAGCACCTGACCGGACGGGCATCGTCCCATGACCGCGCTCCCGCCACCCCCGCCGACGGACGTGGTCAGGCTCGTCATGGTCAAGTCCGCTTGCACGCTCGTGCACGCGAGACCGCTGCCCACGCACATGCCGCTCGCGCACTCGCTCATGCTCGTGCACGCGAAGCCGTCGTCGCACGCCGTGGCGTCGGCCACCGGCATCGCGATGCAGCTGCCGCTCGTCGCGTCGCACACGCCGAGCGCGCACATCGCGTCCATCGACGAGCAGTCCATCGCCGTTCCCCCGCACGCGCCGCCCGCGCACACGTCGCTCGTGGTGCAGAGGTCCTCGTCGTCGCATGCCGTCCCGTCGGTGACGGGCACGGCCATGCACGACCCCGTCGTCGGATCGCACGTGCCCACGTTGCATGCGTCATCCAGGCTCGTGCAGTCGACGCCGTCGCACGGATCCCCGCCGTCGATGCCGCTATCGGCCAGCCCCGCATCGGAGCCTCCGCCCGCGTCGTTCCCCGCGTCGGTCGCGCCGGGGCCCGCGTCGGTACGCCCGGCGTCGATCCGCGGTCCCGCGTCGGTGCCCCCGCCTGCGTCGACCGCCGAGCCGTCGTCACATCCGAAGCCGACCAACGCTGCGCACAGCACCCACGAGCCCACGCGAGTTCTCATCGCTCTCTCCTCCACCGCAAACGGAACGCACGCACGGCCACGAGGCTCGCGCGCCCCAACCGTCCTACCACCCTGCCCTGCCGCGACCAAGGTCGGGCGCGCTAGGGCCGCAGGATGACTTTCTTGGCGCCACGCTCGGCCGCCGCGTTCATCGCCTCGACGCCATCCTCGAGCGCGAAGCGCGCGCTCACGAGCGGCCGAGGGTCGAGGCGGCGGCTCGCGATCGCCGCGATCGCGGGGGCGAACGGTCCGCAGCGCGATCCGAGGACGGTGATCTCGTGGATGACGATCGTCGCGGTGTCGAGCTCGGTACCGCCGAAGAACGTGCTCTTGAGGACGACGGTGCCGCGCGGGCGCACGAGCTCGAGCGCCTGCGCCAGGCCCGACGGATCACCGGTCGCCTCGATCACGAGATCGAAGCTGCGCGGCGGCAGATCCGAGGGCGCCACCTTCGCGCCGTAGCTCTCCGCGATCGCGAGCTTCTCCGCGTGGCGACCCGCGACGAGCACGTCGAGCCCCGCGTGCGCGAGCACGAACGTAGCGAGGAGGCCGAGCTTGCCATCGCCCAACACGAGCGCGCGCGTGCCGGGGGCGGCGTGCGCCTGCTCGAGGATCTCGTACGCGGCGGCGAGCGGCTCGACGAAGACGAGCGCCTCCGGGTCGACGGTGTCCGGGACGACGTGCAGGTTGACGTGCGGGAGCGTGACGCGCTCGGCGAAGCAACCGTCCTTGCCGAGGATGCCGAGCACGGTCCGGTGCGGGCAGTGTCGGGACAGGCCTCGCTCGCACGTCGCGCAGCGACCGCACGCGAGGTTGATCTCGGACACGACGCGCTGACCGGCGAGCGGGCCGTCCTCCACCTCGCCGACCAGCTCGTGGCCGAGGACGCCCTCGAAGCCCATGTATCCGCGGGCGATCTCGAGGTCGGTGTTGCAGATCCCAGCCGCGAGGACCCTCACCCGCGCCTCGCCGTCCTTCGGCTCCGGGTCGGGGACCTCGCGGACCGACACCCCGTGGTGATGGACGAGCGCGCGCATCGGCGGAGGATACCGCTGCATCGCGACGGTTTGCGCGGGGGGTTGGATTCACGTGGGGTGTCTCGCGGGAGGGAAGGGAGCGGGGACGGGGGACCGGGGACGAGGGAGCGGGGAGCGGGGGGCCGGGGAGTGGGGGCGAGTGGGCGCGAGGGCAGGGGCAGGGGCAAGGGGCTGAACGGCTTTTGAGGCCGTTCAGCGGCGCAAAGGATTTGACACGTGACGCGGGCACCGAATACACCGGCGATCACGCGGGTCTGGGTCCTCCCCTCGCGCATCTCCATGACCGCACCGACGTTCGATCCCGGCGGCTACTTCGAGTTCGACCTCGCGGGGGGTGCCGTGCGCACGCGCGACGGGGAGCGCGTGCTCGTGCTCTCGGACAGCGTGGTCGCGCCGCTCGTCGCGGCCGCGGTCGGCAACGGCGATCTCACGAGCGTGCGCAAGCTCGGCCGGCAGCTCGGCGAGAGCGCGCGCGCCGCGCTCGGCGACGCGACGAAGCGCCCCGCCGAGGACGTGCTGGGGTGCGCGGCGAGCTTGCTCGCGATGTTCGGCTGGGGCCGCCTCCAGGTCGATCGCTGGGGCGACGCGCTCGTCGCGGTGCTCGACGCGGTACCGGATCTGGATCGCGAGCACCTCGGCGTAGCGGCGCTGTTGGGTGGGCTCTTCTCGAGCCTCGCGGCGCGCGAGGTCGCGTGCGTACCGGTCTCGAGCGACGGGATCTTCCTGATCGTCGATCCGAGCGTCGCGCAGCAAGTCTGGAAGTGGTCGCGCGCCGGCGACGACGTCGCCGCGATCGTGGGGCGGCTCGCTCCGGAGGGTGAGGCGTGAGCGCGGCGCGCATCGCGAAGCTCGAGGAGCTGCTCGCGAAGGTGCAGCGGAATGCGATCCCGCGCGAGTCGATCGCGGGTGGCGCCGCGGCGATGCCCGGACCCACGTCGCCGACGAGCGCGTTGTCGCGACCGCCGCTGCGCGAGACGGCCGAGCTGGATATCGAGGTCAGCTCGCGGCCGACGCCCATCCCCGTCGCCGACGAGGTGCCGTCCCGTCCGTCTCAGCCGACCCCGCTCGAAGCGGCGCTCTCGGGCGAGCTCGAGTCGGGCGAGCCCGAGCTCGAGATCATCGTGGATGCGGACGACGACGAGCCCGAGCTCGTGGTGGAGGAGCCGATCCTCGAGCCGCCGATGATGCTCGACGAGACGCCGACCGCTCCTCTCGGGACACGCGCCGAGGCCTCGACGCCGGTCCGCGCCTCGCGCCCTCGCACCCTCGACATGGAGTCGCCGCTCTCCGAGAAGCCGGCCGCGCCGGTCGTCGTCGGCGAGCCCAGCGCGAGCGAGCCCAGCGAGCCCATGGTGCCCAGGCGCGTCGCGCAGCGTGCGCCGGCCGCCTCGGCGCCGATCGCGCGCGTCGTCTCCCGACCGGAGCCGCGCACGTTCGGCGAGCTGATCGAGCGGACCTTGATGCTCCGCCCGCGGTCTTGATGCTCCTCGCGATCGACGTCGGCAACACCCAGACGCACCTGGGGCTCTACGACGGCGCTTCGCTGGTCCACGACTTCCGCATCGCGTCGGACAAGCGTCGCACGCTCGACGAGTTCCACGTGCTCCTGCGATCGCTCCTCGACGTGGCGGAGGTGCGCCGCGAGGAGGTGGACGGCGCGGTGATCGGATCGGTCGTCCCCGCGCTGACCGAGACGCTCGAGCGCGCGGTGGAGCTCGCGTTCGGCACGCCTCCGCTCGTGGTCGGACCGGGCATCAAGACGGGCGTGCCGATCCTCGTCGAGAACCCGCGCGAGCTCGGCGCCGATCGGATCGTCAACGCGGTGGCCGCGTACGACATGGTCAAGGGCGCCCTCATCGTCGTCGACTTCGGGACGGCGACGACGTTCGACGTGGTGAGCGGCAAGGGCGAGTACCTCGGCGGCGTGATCGCGCCCGGGATCCAGATCGCGGCGGAGGCGCTGTTCGAGCGCGCGGCGAAGCTCCCGCGCGTCGAGATCGCGAAGCCACCGCGGGTGGTCGGCCGCAACACGATTCACTCGATGCAGTCGGGGATGGTCTACGGCTACGTCGGCCTCGTCGACGGAGTGGTCGCGCGCATCCGGGACGAGCTCGGCTATCCGCTGAGCGTCCTCGCCACCGGCGGCCTCGCGCGGCTCGTGCACCCCTTGAGCAGCACGATCGAGCGCGTCGAGGAGTACCTCACGCTCGAGGGTCTGCGGCTCCTCTACGCGCTCAACCGGAGCTGACCGGAGCCCGCGCGCACCCCAAAACGGCTGGCGTGCCAACGCAAATCGAGGCATGAGGGCGCGCATGACCGAGAACTCGGTGACGTTTGCCGAGCTCGGCCTGGATGCTCGGATCCTCGAAGAGCTCGCCGCACGCGGCTACGAGACGCCGACGCCCATCCAGGCGCAAGCGATCCCCGTGATGCTCGCGCGCCACGACATGATCGGGCGCGCGCGCACCGGCTCGGGCAAGACGGCGGCGTTCGGACTGCCGCTCCTCCACGCGCTCGCCGATGGCCCCTCGCACACGCGCGCGCTCGTCCTCGCCCCCACGCGCGAGCTCGCGCTGCAGGTCGCGGGGATGCTCAAGGAGTACGGCAAGCGGATCGGGCTGCGCGTCGCGACCGTCTACGGCGGCGCGCCCTACCCGCCGCAGCTCAAGGCGCTCGCGGCCGGCGCGCCGATCGTCGTCGGCACCCCGGGCCGCCTGCTCGATCACCTGAGCCGCGGCTCGCTCGATCTGTCGCGCCTCGAGGTGCTCGTGATCGACGAGGCCGACGAGCTCTTGCGGATGGGCTTCCTCGAGGACGTCGAGGCGCTCCTCGAGAAGGCGCCCGAGGAACGGCAGATCGCGCTCTTCAGCGCCACGATGCCGCTCCCGATCCAGCGCATCGCGGATCGTTACTTGCGTGATCCATCGCTCGTCTCCGTCGAGAAACAGGCGATGACGACGTCGCACATCGCGCAGCGCTGGGTGCGCGTGCCGGAGCGACACAAGCTCGAAGCGCTGATCCGGATCCTCGACGCCGAGCACGGCGCGGGCACGCTCGTGTTCACGCGGACGAAGGCGGCGTGCGACGAGACCGCGACCAAGCTCGCGGCTCGCGGCTTCAACGTGGACGCGCTCCACGGCGATCTCTCGCAGAGCGCGCGCGAGCTCGTGCTCTCGCGGCTGCGCGCGCGGCGCGTGGACGTGCTGGTGGCGACCGACGTGGCGGCGCGCGGGATCGACATCGAGCACCTGAGCCACGTGATCAACTTCGATCTCCCGCACGACCCGGAGAGCTACGTGCACCGCGTCGGTCGCACCGGGCGCGCGGGTCGCGAGGGCGCGGCGATCAGCCTCGTGACTCCGCGCGAGGTCGGCGCGCTGACGCGGTTCGCGAAGACGCTCGACCAGCGGATCGAGCCGATGGTCGTGCCGAGCGACCTCGAGATCCAGACGAGCGGATGCGCGCGGCTCGAGCAGCGCGTGCGCGATCGGATCGGGTTCGCGCCGTCCGCGCTCGGCGAGGTCGCCGACGCGCTCCTCGCGGGCGCCGAGCCGCGCGCTGCCCTCGCCGCTGCGCTGGCGATCATCGCCGAGACGACGCGGCTCGAGCTCAAGGAGGCTCCCTCGGCGAGCCCACCGTCGTGGGCGCAACCCCCTCGCGCGATCGAGGGCGACGCGCGGCGCGACGGACGATCGCGCGAAGGGCGATCGCGCGACGAACGACCGCGCGACGAACGATCGCGCGACGACCGACCGCGCGACGACCGACCGCGCGGCGACCGACCGCGCGGCGCGGCGAACGACGAGGGCCACGTCGGGCTGTTCATCCGGATGGGCAAGTCGAAGGGCCTTCGACCGAGCGACCTCGTCGGCACGCTCACCAACGAGCTCGGCGTCCCGCGCGAGGCGATCGGCAAGATCCGTATCGGTCTCCACACCGCGATCTTCACGCTCGAGCAGGAGATCGGCGAAGCGCTCCTCCACGACGAGGCGCACCTCCCGCTCCGCGGCCACGACGTCCAGCTCGTGCGCGAGCGGACGGACACGGGGGAGCGCCCGGCGCGCCGTCCCCCGTTCAAGGGAAAGTCGTTCAAGGGCAAGCCGCGCGAGGATCGATCCGGCGACGAGCGGCCGTTCAAGGGGAAACCGCGCGCGGATCGATCGGGCGACGACCGGCCGTTCAAGGGCAAGCCGTCGCGACGCACCGAAGGGGGTCCCGGCGAGGGCGCGGACGCGCGGCCCGCCAAGGGCGCCGGCTTCGATCCGAAGCGCAAGCCCAAGCCCAAGCCGAAGCCCAAGGCGAAGCCGAACCGCGACTGGTGATCGGCGGGCGCGTGGGATGCGTGGAGCCCCATCGCGCGTACCATGCGCCCATGCGCGTCCCGTCGGTCCTCGCGCTCGTGCTCGCGTGCGGCTGCGGGGCATGCGGCTGCGGCGCCAAGACCGGTCTGCGCGTCCCCCCGTGCTCGGACGAGGCCGGCCTGTGCTGCACGCCGAGCGAGGAGATCTGCAACGACGAGGACGACGACTGCGACGGGGTGATCGACGACGGCATCGCATGCTTCACCCTCGACGGCTCGCCGATCGACGCGCAGATCACCGAGCGGTGCGGCGTGGCCTGGTACGCGTACGACGATCCAGACGGGGAGAGCGCGAACCCGACGCCGGACATCCGGCTCTCCGGCGAGGTCGTCGTCGCGTTTCAGTACGGGCCGTCGTGCGACGGCGCGAGCCTCGCGGTGATCGCGGACCTCCCGATGGACGGATCGGGCGGCGAGCTGGGCGCGTCGTTCGCGATCGATCCCGTGAGCGCGGCCGGCATCCTCGTGTCGGACGAGCCGCGCGAGTGCACGCTCGATCCGGGCCTCGGCGAGGGCGCGTGCACCTGGGTGTGGCAGCCGTGTTGCACCGACGGCGTGCTGCTCGGCCCGTTCGACGAGGACGCGTGCGTGACGCTCACCCTCGCCGCGCCGGTCGGCGTCGCCCACGCGTTCGTGCTCGACGGCGCGGGCGATCGGGTCGAGCGCGCGTTCGGGACGCCGATGGAGCTCTGCGCGCGGATCCGACCCGCCGCTCCGTAGGCACGCTCAAGCGCGCACGCCGGGCGCCTCTCGGCCGAGCTGCTCGACGTACTCCGCGTAGCCTCCTCCGTAGGTGTGCACGCCGTCTTGCGTCAGCTCGATCACGCGATTGGAGAGCGCGCGGAGGAACTGCCGATCGTGCGAGACGAAGAGCATCGTGCCTTCGAACCCCTTCAGCGCGTCCATCAACATGCGCTTGGTGTCGATGTCGAGGTGGTTCGTCGGCTCGTCGAGGACGAGGAAGTTCGGCGGGTTGTAGAGCATCTGCGCGAGGACCACGCGGGCCTTCTCGCCGCCGGAGAGGATCCGGCACGGCTTCTCGACGTCGTTCCCGCTGAACCCGAACGCGCCGAGCAGCGTGCGCAAGGATCCGCCGCTCGCTTTGGGGTACTCGCGCTCGAGCGCGGCGAGCACCGTCTCGTCGGGCTGGAGGAGCTCCATCGCGTGCTGCGCGAAGTAGCCGAGCCGGAGGCTCGCGCCGAGGCGGACGGTCCCGGAGTCGGGCTCGCTGACCCCCGCCACGAGGCGCAAGAGCGTGGACTTGCCGGCGCCGTTCACCCCCATCACGCACCAACGCTCGAGGCGGCGCACCATGAAGTCCAGGCCGTCGTAGACGATCTTGTCACCGTACGCCTTCTTGACACCTTCGAGCACCGCCACGTCGTCGCCCGAGCGCGGCGGCTGATGGAACTGGAACTCGATCACCGAGCGCGTGCGCGGCGGATCGATCTTCTCGATCTTCTCGAGCTTCTTCACCCGCGACTGGACCTGCGCGGCGTGCGACGCGCGCGCCTTGAACCGCTCGATGAACGCGCGCTCCTTCGCGAGCATCGCCTCTTGCCGCGCGAACTGCGCCTCCTGTTGGGCGCGCGCGAGCTCGCGCTGCTGCTCGTAGAAGTCGTAGTCGCCCGTGTACGTCGTGAGCTCGCCGCCATCGATCTCCACGATCTTCGTGACGAGCCGGTTCATCAGCTCGCGATCGTGGCTCGTGATCACGAGGCCGCCCTCGAACGCCTCGAGGAACTTCTCGAGCCAGAGGATCGACTCGATGTCGAGGTGGTTGGTCGGCTCGTCGAGCAGCAGCGCGTCCGGCTTCATCAAGAGGATCTGCGCGAGCGCGACGCGCATCTTCCAGCCGCCGGACAGCGCGCCCACGTCGCCGTCCATCATGGACGCGGAGAACCCGAGCCCCGCGAGGATCTCTCTCGCGCGCGCGTCGAGCGAGTAGCCGTCGAGCTCGCCGAACCGCGTCTGCACATCGCCGAAGCGCGCGAGGATCGCGTCGAGCTCGTCCGCGCGCGCGGGGTCGCTCATCCTTGCCTCGAGCTCGGCGAGCTCGGCGCTGACCTGCGCGACCTCACCGGCGCCGGCGATGGTCTCGGCCACCACCGTGCGGCCGCTCATCTCACCGACGTCCTGCGAGAAGTAGCCGATCGTCACGCCGCGATCGACGACCACGGTCCCCGCGTCGGGCGGCTCCTCGCGGGTGATGAGTCGGAAGATCGTCGTCTTGCCCGAGCCGTTGGGGCCCACGAGGCCGACCTTCTCGCCCTTGAAGACGCTCATCGAGCCGTCGACGTAGAGGATCTGCGAGCCGTGCCGCTTGCTCACCGAGTCGAGTCGAATCACGCGCGCGAAGCTAGCCGCTGAGCGGAGGCGCGCCAGTCGGCGGTGCGCTTCCGTTGGGCGCGGCCGTGCTCTATGACAGCGGCATGTCTGCCATCGTCGACATCCAACGCCTCGGCGCCCCGCCGTGGCCCACGTTCGACCCGTTCCTCTTCTGCGTCCATCACCGCGACCGCTACCCGGCGGGCAACGACGCGATGGGGCCCGACGCCTCGCTCGGCGGTCGCCGCATCGGGATGGACTTCGAGGGCAAAGACGGCTGGAGCATGTACCACGGCGACGTCGTGCCGGGCTTCCCGCGCCACCCGCACCGCGGCTTCGAGACGGTGACGATCGCGCGCGAGGGCTACATCGATCACTCGGACTCGCTCGGCGCGACCGCGCGCTTCGGGCGCGGCGACGTCCAGTGGATGACGGCGGGCAACGGCGTCGTGCACTCCGAGATGTTCCCGCTCGTCCGACGCGACGGAGAGAACCCGACCGAGCTCTTCCAGATCTGGCTGAACCTCGCGGCGAAGGACAAAGAGGCGCCCGCCTACTTCACGATGCTATGGAACGAGACGATCCCGCGCATCGCCGAGGGCGGCGTCGACGTCGCGGTGGTCGCCGGCACGCTCGGAGACCTGCGCGCGCCGAGCCCGCCGCCGAGCTCGTGGGCGGCGCGACCCGAAGCGGAGGTCGTGATCTGGACGGCGCGGCTCGAGCGCGGCGCGACGTGGACGATGCCCGCGTCCGGCTCGGAGACGACGAACCGCACGATCTACTTCTTCGGCGGCGAGCGCCTCCGCATCGACGACCGCGAGGTCGAGGCGGGGCACCTCGTGCGCGTCCGCGCGGATCAGACGATCGAGATCGCCAACGTGGGCGGCGCGCTCGCCGAGCTGCTCGTGCTGCAGGGACGGCCGATCGGCGAGCCGGTGGTCCACTACGGGCCGTTCGTGATGAGCTCGCCCGCTGGGATCAAGCAAGCCGTGTTGGACTACCAGAGGACGGAGTACGGCGGCTGGCCGTGGGACAGCGATGGTCCGGTGCACTCGCGCGAGGACGGTCGCTTCGCGATCCACGCCGACGGCCGGCGCGAGACGCCCTGATCGCGAGCGCTCGAACGCGAAACGCCGAGTCGGCGCGGGCCGACTCGGCGTTCCCGTTCTTGCTGCGCTCGAGGACAGGCGTCAGTGGATCTCGAGCAGCTCGACGTCGAACACCAGCATGCCCTGCGGCGCGCCCGGTCGACCGGCGTAGGCGAGGTTCTCGGGGATCCAGAACCGCATCTTCTGGCCGACCACCATGAGCTGCACGCCCTCGGTCCAGCCGGCGATCACGCCGTTGAGCGGGAACGTGGCGGGCTGGCCGCGGGTGATCGACGAGTCGAACATCTCACCGTCCGTCGTCCAGCCCGTGTAGTGTACGGTCACACGGGACGTTGCGGTCGGGTGCTCGGTGCCGGTGCCGGCGGACAGCTCGCGGTACGCGAGACCCGACTCGGTGCGGTGCGCGTTCGCGGGGGGCGCGGCGACGTCGGGCGGCGTCTCGGGCGGCGGCGGCGTCGCCACGAACGAGATGAGCTCGATGTCGAAGACCAAGGTGCCTTGCGGACCCGAGCGGCCCTCGTACGCGAGGTTGGCGGGGATCCAGAAGCGGCGCTGCTCGCCCGCGGTCATGAGCTGGACGCCCTCGGTCCAGCCCGCGATCACGCCGTTGAGCGGGAACGTGGCGGGCCGGCCGCGGGTGCGCGACGAGTCGAACATCTGACCGTCGGTCGTCCAGCCGGTGTAGTGGACGGTCACGCGATCGCGCGCGCTCGGGTGCTCGGTGCCGGTGCCCGGACGGAGCACGCGCCAGGCGAGGCCCGACTCGCTGCGCTGCGCGTCGGCCGGCGGCGCGGCGACGTCGGGCGGAGCGGGCTGCATCTCCGGGCGCGGCATGGACGGGTGCGGCGGCTCCAGCGGCGTGTCGCCGGCCGGAGGATCGTTCGCCGGGTCGCTCGGCGTGTCGACGACCGTCACCTCGTCGGCGTCGGCCGCCTCGTCGGTGCGGTTGTTCTTCATGTAGTAGACGACGCCGACCGCGAGGATCGCGACGATCACCGCGCCCACGCCGAGCATCAGCGTGTTGTCCTCGTCGCCCTTCGGCTCGGGCGGCTTCGCGGCGGCCGAGCTGCGAGCCGCGCTCGGGCGGGCCTTCGCCTTGCCGCCATCGGCGCGCTTGTCCGCCTCCGCGGCCTTCTTCTTCTTCTTCTTCTTTTTCTTCTTCGGGCGCGCGTCCTCGTCCGCGTCGCTCGCCTTGGCCCTCGCCGCGACCGGCTCCGGGGCCGGCTCGGACGCGGGCTCCTCGTCGGCGTCGTCCGCGTCGCTCGCCTCGGTCGCGGCGTCGTCGGGCTCGATCGATCCCTTGGCCTCGCCCTCGTCGGCATCGCCCTCGTCGGCATCGCCCTCGTCGGCATCGCCCTCGTCGGCATCGCCCTCGTCGGCATCGCCCTCGTCGGCATCGTTCGCGGCGCCTCGATCGTCAGCACCGTCGCCGCTGTCGTCGTCGTCGCCGTCGTCGTCGCGCTCGTCGGCGTCTTCGCGCTCGTCGCCCGCGCTCGCCTCTTCGTCCGACTCTTCTTCGTCGGACTCTTCCTCGTCGATCTCGTCGTCTTTGGACTTGTCTTCGGCCATGCGGCGGACTCTAGCAGGCTTGCCGGAAAAGCAGCCCGCCGGACCGAGATCGCGACCGGTTCGGCGTCGAGCGCCGGGCGCTCAAGCGGAGAGGGTTTCCGTCCGTTGGGATCGAGCGTGAAGACCCTCAAGCGCATCCTGCTCGGGCTCGTGGTGGGCCTCCTCGCGGGGCTCGCGGGGGGTTGGTTCGGCTACCAGCGCTTCGCGCCGCAGCTCCTCGGGCAGGGCGTCGACGTCACCGGGGTGGTCGAGGCGCGGCGTGCGACCGACGAGCGCGTGCAGTGGATGCTGCGTTCCCCCGACGGCGAGACGCTGCTCGCCACCTTCACCGAGCGACCGGCCGACGTCGCGGCGATCGCGCGGGTGGGCGACACGGTGACGCTGCACCTGCCGGAGGCGACGCCGTTCGCGGACGAGCCGCGCGTGGTGCGCATCGTCCCCGCCGAGGGCGAGCGTCCCGATCCGTTCGCCGACGAGGTCGTGCCCGAGCCGAGCACCGAGACCGACGACGCCGACGAGGCGGAGGGCGACCCCCCGGAGGGCGACGGCGCAGAGCCGACGACCGACGAGCCCGAGGCGCCCGCCGCCCCGCCGCGCGGATCGATCCTGCGCACGCCCTCCGAGGTACGACGGCGCCCCGCCCAGACTTCGTCGCGCACCCCGAGCGCGCCGGCTCCCGACGGCGCGGTATAACCCGCACGCCCCGTTGCATGCGGTGTGTGGTTGCGCGCGGTGTGGTTGCGCGCGGTGTGATCGTCAGCCGAGGCGCTCGAGATCCAGCTGGCGCAGGTCGACGAGATCGACGAGCGCGTTGAACGCGAGGTAGGCGGTGAGGCGCGGCAGGTCGGTCGCCCACTCCGGCACGAACCGCGGACCGGCGAGGTCGCCCGCGTCGAACGAGTCGCCGAGCTGGATCACGTCGCCCAGCGTGACGCGCCCCGCGAACAGCCGACCGATGAGGTGCGGGCGACCGGTCTCGATCGCCTTACGCAAGAAGGTGTGCACCTCGATGAGCCCGGCCAGATAGACGACGTCCTTGGTGAACGCGATCCCTCCCGCCACGTGACCGCTGCGGAACACGCGCATCGCCGAGCGCACGCTCTCGTCGGGGCTCTGCCCGCTCTCGACGAAGTACTCGAAGACCTGGAGGAAGTCGGCGCCCTCGAGCGCCATGTCGATCGCGATGGTGCGGAGCGCGATCCGGCGGAGGCGCCCGATGTCGATGGCGCGCGTGATGAGCTCCGCGACCGTGGCGAGGCCCTCCTGCGTCTTGGTGGTGCGCGGCGAGCTCATCCGCATGAGCGACAGGTTGGGTTGCTCCCATCCATTGAGCGCGGTCGCCGCGTGGACGTAGCCCTCGTGCTCGCGGAGCTGCGCGATGTCGAGGCTCGAGAAGCAGGTCATGCCGCGCACGCGCACCTTCTTGGCGCCCGCCGCCGCCTTGCTCGCGAGCTTCGGATCGATCGTGATCGCAGGCGCGCTTGCGCCGAAGAACTTCGCGAAGTCGGCGGCCATGATGTCCCGCACCGCCTCGGCGGTGATGCACACGTCCTCCTCGTGCACCACCCCGGCCGCCGCGAGCGCGCTCGTGTTGTCGAGCAGGCGCTGCGCCGCCTCGAGGTGAGTCAGCGCTCCGCCGGGGAGAGTGTCGCGGGGATGGCCATAGATCGCGCGCGACAGCTCGGTGAAGAGCGCGGAGCCGCGACACTCGAGCATCTGCGCGGCGAGCAAGTAGCTCTGCGCGGTGTCGCGGACGTACCGCTCGTTCGGATCGTCGCCCGACGCCTCGGCGATCACCGCCTCGAGCTCCGTCTTCGCCGGGGTGAGCTTCTTCGTCGTGACCTTCACCACCGGCAGCCGGCGTTTGTTCTTCTGCCAGTCGTCGAGGAAGCCCGAAACGACGCGCTCGGGCCAGCTCAACGCGGCGAGCACCTTCACGGTGGCGGCCGCGCGGCGCGTGCGTTTGTCGAGCGAGCGGAGGCGTGCCAGCCGCGAGCGAGCCACGGCCGGAGCGTGACACGACTCGGTCGACGCCCGGAAGAGACCCGACCGTCAGGACTCGCCGAGCGCCGCGAGCAGCGACTTCGCCAACGCGTCGTTCGGATCGATCCGGAGCGCGTCCGCGAGGGCCCGCCGCGCGCTCGCCGGCTTGCTGGCCGCCGCGAAGAGCTCGCCGAGCAAGCGGTGCGACGCGGCGTTGTCCGGGTCCTTCTCCAGGAGGCGCCGGACGAGCCGCACGCCCTCGGACAGATCGGTGCGTGCCTTCAAGGTGGCCACCGCCGCGCGGCGCATCGCGACGGCGTCGTCGGGCGTCACGTCGGCGACCTTGATCCAGCACTTCGCCGCCTCCTCCCACATCTGGCGCTGCTCCGCGTACCGCGCGCGCTCCTCGAAGCGAGCGCGCTTCTCCGTCACCGCGTCGCGCAGCACACTCTCCGCCTCCTTCTGGATCGCGTCGTCGTCGGGCCGCCACTTCTGCGCGAGCATCATCGCGGTGGCGGCCGCCGTGAGGTTGCCCTGCGACTTCGCGACGCGCGCGTCCTCGAGCAAGCGGCTCGCGCGATCCTCGGCGCCGGTCGCCTTGCCGACCATCGACAGCGCGCGCGCGAGGGAGCGCACGGTGGACTCCGGATCCGCGCTCACCGGCGGCGTCGACAGCGGCGGTCGCTTTCGGGTGCTGCCCGGGGCGGAGCCGAGGTCGCGCGCCAGACGGGCCGCGATCGCACGCCGATCCGCCTCACCGCTCGGCCGTCGCGGAGCTGGTCGACCCGCATCGGACGAAGACGGCGCGCGATGAGCCTCCGCGGACGAGGTCGACGCGGCCGACGCGGCGGCGAGCGCCTCGGGGGGCGGCGGGGTCACCGCGGTCGGCGGAGCGGGAGGCGCCGGCAATGAAACGTGCGGCGGTGGAGAAGGCAACGAGACGTGCGTCGGTGGCGGCGCGGGGATCGAGGTCCGCACCGGCGGCGGCGGCAACGACGGCCACATCGACGCCTGGTGGGCGCGATCGAGCGCTTCGGTGTCGTGGAACGCGGCGAGGTACGCGTCGTAGGCGTCTCGCTTCTTCTTCTTGCCGAGCACGTTGTACGCCTCGGTGATCGCCTGGAACACGCGATCCATGCGCTTGTGGTACTCGCCGAGGTCGAGGCCGAAGAGCGTGTCGGTGTGGAACCGCTTGGCCAACCGGAAGTACGCCTCGCGGATGTCGCCGCGCGAGGCGTCCCGCGCGACGCCGAGCAGCTGATAGTGATCGGCGTCGTCGAGCATCGCGTGCATCTCGTCGACCGCCTTCCGGCGCGCCTCGTCCCATCGGATCGCCGCGGGGTCGGACGGAGTCGGACTCGGAGGAGGCACGCTCGGATCGCGGAGCACGGGCATCGATGGAGGACGCGGGGGCAGCGACTGCGTCGGCGTCCACGAGACCGCGCCGAGCTCGACGAGCCGGCGCAGCATCGGCCGCACCTGCGCTCCCGCGCCGGTGATCTGCCCGAGGTCGTCGACCGTCAACGCACCATCCACCATCGAGAGGAGGTACGCCTCGATCGGCTCGATCGGCAGCGACATCAGGTCGACGCCGGGGACCGGCCGAGGGTGCTCGGTCGCGCGCGCGGGAGGCGGCCGCAGCGACGGCGCCGCGTTCATCCAGAAGAGCTTGATCGCCGCGGCCACCCCGAAGAAGCCGCCCTCATCGCTCGGCCGCTCGAAGACGTAGTCCGCGCCGATCTCGTCGGCCTCCTCCTTGAACGCGAAGATCGGGGTCCTCTCCGTGCCCACCGCGGAGCGGAGCGCCTCGATGCGTGCGGGCGCGTCGGAGGCGCTCGACACGTCGACGAGCACCGCGTCGGCCTCCCGGCGCGCGAGCCGGTGTGCCGCCTCGCCGCGCGGCGAGGCCGAGACGTCGGCGGGCAGCCCCAGGAGCTCGAACGCCCGCTCCGCGAGGAGGCGCAGCGGTGCGTCCCCGTCGACCATCAGGATGCGGATCGGCTTTGCGAAGCGCTCCGGCAAACCGGCGCGATCATCTCGCGGCCGCGCGGTGTTCTGCAACCGCACCGTGGGTTCGGACGGACCGTACGCGCGGGGTTGGTCCGAGCCGATCCGACCGGTATACCTGCGCGCCGATGCGCGAAGCACCCGCGCCGCTCTGGACGGTCCCGTTCGCGCTCGCGTTCGTCGCCAACTTCGCGGACGGCCTCGCGCTCGCGCTCTACCTGCACCTGCCCGGCTACCTCAGCGACCTCGGCGCCAGCGAGAGGATGATCGGCCTCGTGTTCGGCGTGATGAGCGGCGCCGCGATCGTGATCCGACCGCCGGCCGGACGCGTGATGGACCGTTGGGGCCGTCGCCCCGTCATCCTCGTCGGCTGCGCGCTCCACGTCGTCGCGTGCTCGCTGTACCTGACGGTCGACGCGATCGACGCGTGGCTGTTCCTGGTGCGCTGCCTCCAGGGTCTCGCGCAAGGGATGTTGTTCAGCTCGCTCTTCACCTACGCGGCCGACATCGTCCCACCTTCGCGCCGCACCGAGGGCATCGGCCTGTTCGGCGTGTCGGGCATGGTCCCGCTCGCGCTCGGCCCGCTGGTCGGCGACCTCATCCTCGCGCACGGCACGTATCGCGATCTCTTCTGGTTCAGCGTCGCCGTCTCGGTGCTCGCGCTCCTCGCGTCGCTCGGCCTCCGCGACGTCCCGCGCTCTTCCGAAGTGGGCGGAGGCTTCTTCAAGGCGGCGCGCCAGCGCGACCTCATGCCGATCTGGATGCTCGGCTCGTGCTTCGCCGCCGTCGTCGCCGCGATCTTCACGTTCCTCAAGCGCTTCATCGACGACGAGCACGTCGGCTCGGTGGGCCTCTTCTTCGCGTGCTACGCGGCGACCGCCGTCGCGCTCCGCGTGCTCTTCGGCTGGGTCCCCGATCGCGTGGGACCGACCCGGGTGCTGTACCCCGCGCTCGCCTCGTTCGCCTGCGCCGTGCTCCTCCTGAGCATCGCAAGAGACGTGGTCGTCCTCGGCGCGGCGGGTGTCGCCGCGGGGTTCGGCCACGGGTACGCGTTTCCCATCCTCAGCGCGCTCGTCGTGGATCGCGCCCACCCTGCCGACCGCGGCTCCGCGATGTCGCTCTTCACCGCGGTGTTCGACGCCGGCGTGCTCGTCGGCAGCCCGATCCTCGGTGCGATCGCGGAGGCGACAGACTTTCGGACGATGTTTCTGTGCTCCGCGGTCGCCCCGATCGGCGGCGGCCTCGCGTTCGGGCTGTGGGAGCGCGCCCTGCGCGCGGACGTCCCGTCGTCGTCGTGAGCCGGCGCGCGGCGCGGATCGGCTCGGGGGACGGCGCGACTCCTCCTCGGGATCGAGCGCGCGGCGCGCAACGTCCGCTTACGCGGGTCACGCCGACGACTCGCGTGCCCGCCCCTCGACTCAGTAGAGGTCGTCCACGCAGACGTGCTCGAAGCACGTGAGGCCCGCGCAGCACCCGGCGTCGGCGCACGTCTGACCGCGCTCCCGGCAGCGGTCCGGCGGAGGTGGCGCGCACGTGCCGGCGCCCGACGCAGCGACCGCGCACTCCCCGCTACAGCACTCCGTCCCCAGCGCGCAGTCGATCCCGTTCTCGCGGCACGCCCGCATGGTCCACGCCACGCTGACGTTGCTGGTCCTCGGATCCTGACCCGGAAGGAAGTACGGCACCTCGCTCGGATCCTCACCGGGCGCGGCATCGACGCGCACCGCGGCGATCCAGACCCCGTGGATCCGCTCGCGCTCGAGCTCGCCCCGGCGCCCGCTCCGGTCGTTGCCGAAGTCCCGATGCGAGTGGAAGGCGAGCCAGTAGTAGCCGCCGCTGATCACGGGCGCGAACCGCGGCGCGAAGCTGTCGTGCCCGTCGCCGGACGCGCGGTCGAGCCGCACGAGATCGGCTCCGTCGGGGGCGACCAGATACAGCGCGCCGTCGCGCCCCGCGCTGTACGAGCCCGTGCCGTGTGCGAACGCGATGCGGCGCGCGTCCGGAGCGAAGCTCGGGTAGCTGTCCGCTACGCCGCCCTCCGGCGCGCCGGCGAGCGACGCCCCTCGATGGATCACGCGCGCCTCGCCGATCGCGTCGGGACCGACGACGTCGAGGACCGCGAGGTCGCCTGCGGTGAAGTCCACCGTCCACGAGTTGCCGACGACGTACGCGATCGATTCTCCGTCGGGCGACCAGTCGGGCTGGAGCGCGTTGCCCGCCGGCCAGGCACCGCCGGCGAGCCCGACGTCGCGACCGCTGAACGGATCGAGGAGCGCGAGATGGAGATCGCGCTCGACGATGAGCCGCGTCTCGTCCGGGCTCCACGAGCCCTGCGTCCACGACGGTCCGTCGTAGCCCGCGGCCGTCGAGAAGGTGGTGGGCGCGGGGTCGCCGCCGAGGTCGCTCGTGAGATCGAAGACCGCACCGCACCGGACCCCGTTGGCGCGGCCACCGCCCATGCTCGCCGCCATCCAGCGACCCGATGGGGAGATGGTGTGGCAGCCGACGCAGCGCTCGCGCTCGCCCGGCACGGCGGGAGGATGCGGGATCACGTCCTCGCGACCGCCTGCGTCGTCGATCCGCTGGATGCTGCCGTCCGCGATGCTCCAGTAGTACGCGCTCCCCGGGAGCGCGCCCCGCGCGAGGCGCACGAGCACGGGCGCCGACACGTGTCGCGCTCCTTCGTGGAGTCGCTCGACCACGATCGCGATCGAGGCGCCGGCGTCGCTCCGCGCGAGCACGAGCCAGTCGTCCGCCGCCACGGTCCACGCGCGACCGAACGACGCGTCGACCTCGCGCATCGTGTGCTCGACGCGCACGTGCTCGGTGCGGAGCACCACCCGCACGAGCTCGCCGAGCTCGCCCTCCTGCCACTGGATGTCCGGTGGCAAGACGTTCTGCGGCATGACCGCGCCGTCGAGCGGGTACGCGATGCGGGTGGGGACGGGCACCGACGCGAGCGGCGCGAGGTCGAGGCTCGTCGCGTCGCCATCCGAGACTCCGTCGCCGGTGCTCCGGCGCCGGACCTGGACGGTGATCCGCGCGATCGCGGTCCGCGATCCGGACGTGGCGGTCACCGTCACCTCGCCGCCCGCGAGCCCGGTCGCGGTGACGACGCCCGTGATCTCGTCGACGCGCGCGACGAGCGGGTGGTCCGCCTCCCAACGCGGAAATACTTCTTGCTCGGTCGTTCCATCCGACGAGAACGCCCTCAGCTGGAGCGTGGGCGGCGTCGGTCCGTCGACCGCGAGCTCGAACACGGACGGGCGGATCGTCAGGCCGAAGCTCGGCGGGCTGCCCGCGTCGTCGACGGTCGGGCCCGCGTCCACGTCGCATGCGCGACACGGAGGCGCGCCGCCCGCGGTGCACGCGGCTCCGAGCGACGAAGGGACGACGACGAGCAGGAGCGCGAGACGAACGTGGCGTGACATGCGGACCTCCGAGCGCGGCTCTCCGCAACCGCCGTGCCGGCGTCGAGGCGGTCGCGCGCGTCGCATCCGCCGCGGCGCGGCAGGCCGCAGCTGCGCTCCTCCCGACCGCACGGGGGACGGTCGCCGCTGCTAAGCTCGACGCCGATGCGCTACGAGGCTCGATTCCTGCTGGGCGGCGGCGCGATGGGCGAAGTCTGGGTCGGGATGCAGCGCGGCCCCCACGGCTTCGAGCGTCCCGTCGTGCTCAAGCGTGCGCGCGCAGCGATCCCTCTCCCGGGCGAGCTCGATCCCGAGGAGGCGCTCGTGCGCGAGTCGCACTTGCTCTCGCTGATCGCGCATCCCAACGTGGTCCGCCTCATCGATCTCGCGAAGACCCCCGACGGGCTCGTCCTCGTGCTCGAGCTGATCCGCGGCGTGAGCCTGCGCCGGTGGCTCGAGGCGCTCGACGACGAGGGCCGCCGGCTCGACGCGGGGTTCGCGGCGCGGTTGATCGCGGACGTGGCCCTCGGGCTCGACGCGACCCACCGAGCGGCCGATCTCGACGGGCGCGCGGCCGACATCGTCCACCGGGATGTGAACCCTGAAAACCTGATGGTCAGCGAGCACGGCCTCGTCAAGCTGCTCGACTTCGGGGTCGCGCGCACCGCGCTTCGCGAGCGCACCCGCGTCCCTGTGATCAAGGGCAAGCTTCCTTACCTCTCGCCGGAGCAGGTGGAGGGGCGCGAGCTCGACTGGCGCTCGGACGTGTTCGCGCTCGGCGCCGTCCTCTTCGAGCTCGTGACGGGGCGGCGCCTCTTCGCCGGCGAGGACGCGACGGCCGTCCTCGACGCCATCGCGGAGGCGCGCACCGCGTCGCTCCCCGATCCGTGTCCCGACCCGATGCGCGCGATGTTCGACCGGATGACCGCGCTGGATCCGCGCGCGCGGCCCAGCTTCGCCGAGGTGGCGACGGCGCTCGACGCGATCGCGAGCGCGGCCGGCGTCTCGCACGGCACGGTCGCCAGCGCTCTGCGGCGCGACATGGGGAGCGCGCTCGACGGGTTGCGCGCCCGGCTCCGAGGCCTGCCGGAGGGGTCGACGACGGAGCTCGAGACCCCCGTCGCGCGCGCGCTCGACGCGTTCGCGACCTCGGGAGACGCGACGCTCCCCGACGCGCCGGCGACGAAGGAGCTGCCGCGATGAGCGACCTCGAGACCGTCGCGCGCCCGCCCCGAGCGCGCCGCCGCGGACCCCTCGGGCTCCGCGTGGTGGAGGGCGCGGACGCGGGCGCGCACGTCACCGTCGATCGGCGACGGGTGATCGGCAGCTCGTCGACATGCGACCTCGCGCTCGCCGACGAGATGGTCTCGCGCCGGCACCTCGCGGCGGAGCCCGCCCCTCACGGCGTCCGGATCACCGATCTGGAGAGCCGCAACGGAAGTTACCACGGCGAGATCGAGCTCCGCGACGCGACGCTCCCGGAGGGGGCCCACGTCCGGATCGGCGCGACGGTCCTCGTCGTCGAGCGCGCGGATGACGAGCCGCTGCCGCGCGGGGATCGGACGACGTCGTTCGGGCGCTTCCTCGGCGCGGCGGAGGTGCTCCAGCCGATGTACGAGGCGCTCGCGCGCGTCGCGCCGACCGACGCGACGGTCCTCCTCGAGGGCGAGTCCGGCACCGGCAAGGAGCTCCTCGCGGAGGCGATCCATGAGGAGAGCCACCGCGCCGAGGGACCGTTCGTGGTGGTCGACTGCGGCGCGCTCCCGGAGCAGCTCGTCGAGTCCGAGCTGTTCGGCCACGAGCGCGGCGCGTTCACCGGCGCGGACCAGCGCTACGTCGGCGCGTTCGAGCGCGCGCAGGGCGGGACGGTGTTCCTCGACGAGATCGGCGAGCTCCCCGCCGGCATGCAGACGCGCTTGCTGCGGGTGCTGGAGAGCCGCCGCGTTCGCCGCCTCGGCGGAGCGACGCCCATCGAGCTCGATCTCCGCGTCGTGGCCGCGACGAACCGCGACCTCGAGCGCGAGATCGAGCACGGTCGCTTCCGCCTCGATCTCTTCCATCGCCTCGCGGTCGTCCTCCTGCGTGTGCCGCCGCTGCGAGAGCGCGCCGACGACATCCCGCAGATCGCGCGCGCGGTCGCCTCCGCGCTCGGCCGCGAGGACGTGCTCGACGACGAGCGGCTCGCGCGGATGGCCACGATGGCGTGGCGCGGGAACGTCCGCGAGCTTCGCAATCACGTCGAGCGCCTCGTGCTGCTCGGCGACGTGGCGCGCGCCCTCGCCGTCCCCTCGGGGCCGCCGGCGAGCGCCGAGCTCGACGCGATCCCGCGCTCCGGCGAGCCCTACGCGGAGGCGCGCGCGCGGCTTCTCGAGCGCTTCACCGACCTCTACACGGAGGACATGGTGCGACGACACGGCAGCGTCTCCGCGGCGGCGCGCGCCGCTGGGGTGAACCGGCGCTACTTCCAGCGTCTCAAGTCGAGCTGACGCGACGCGCCGCGGCCGCGCGCGCCGCGGGGGGCGGCCTCGACGGCCGCAGGTGACCCGGTCTCCGCCGCCAGGCCGTCGCGGATCGAGCGCGGCACAGCGGTTGCCGAGCACGGTGGCAGGAGGTGTCCATGAACCCGTCCACCCACTCGATGCTCTCTCTCGGTCGCGCGTCGATCGTCTTCACCATCCTCGCGATGAGCGGCTGCTTCGCCGACCTCTCGGACGGCGGCGGCGCGTACCCGCTCGCCGCGGCGTGGCCGTGCCGCGCGGCGGAGGGAGCGCCCTGCTCGCTCTCCGATGCCGACGACTGCGCCTGGGCCCATGACTTCGACGTCGCGTGTCGCTGCGCGGTCGCGGAGGACGGCGCCGGGATCGTCGTGTGCGACGGGCGGACCCCGGTACCGCCGAGCCCGACCACGTGCGCCGACGACGTGGTCCCCGGGGGCGGTTGCGCGCCGGACGAGGCGGGTCGCGTCTGTCTCGGGATCGATCGCGCGCGCTGCATCTGCGCGCCCGATGGCGAGACGGATCCCGCGCTCGCGGGCTATGCGTGGTCGTGCGAAGGCGCAGGGCCCGTCGCGTGCGGAGACGGGGTCGCGCCCGGCGTGGTCTGCCTCGACGCGCTGGGTACCAGCTGCGTGATGGATGGCGCGCGCTGCCGATGCGCGGACGACCCGCTCCGCGACGGTCTGCCCGTGTGGGAGTGCGAGGTGCCGATCGGCGGCGGGCCGAGCGCGTGCGTCGACGCGCCGCGACACGGAGCGATCTGCGACGCGGCGTTCGTCGGCGAGCGCTGCGCGGGCGTCGACGGAGCGGTGTGTCGGTGCGAGGCGAGCCCGGACGGCACCCGTGACGGCGCGCGCTGGCGCTGCGACGACCCGGGTCCGGTCACCGATCCCGTGCCGTGCCCCGACGAGGTCGGCGGCGGTCGGCCCGTCAGCTGCCGCGGCATCGGCGCGCGCTGCTTCCTCGCGAGCGGCGACGGCTACTGCGATTGCATCGACACCACCGACCCGCGCGTGCCGGCGATCGCCGAGGGGACGTGGGAGTGCGTCGGGCTCCCGCCGGTGCCGGGCGCGCGCGACTGATCCGTCCGTCGCGAGGTTGCGAACGTCGTACGCGTCGAGATCGGCGTCGGTGGGCCGCGCAGCGGGCCCGCCGACGCGGCTCGCGCGACGCAGCTGGTATGCTGGAGGACCCATGAGGAAGGGTAGTTTCGCCCTCGCGATGTTCGCGTGGCTCGCCGTCGGTTGCGCAGCCGGAGGCCCGACCTGCGCGTCGAACGCGGACTGCGCGGACGGTCTCGTGTGCGTCGCGGAGCGCTGCCGCACGTCGATCGGCCGCGACTCGGGCGACGGCGCGATCCCGGACGGAGGGGTCTCGGGGACCGACGCCGGCGACGCGGACGGCGGCGTGGTGGATGCAGGAGACCCGATGGCGTGCACCCTCGGCGCGGGCGGCTGCGCCGCGGGGACGGAGTGCGTCGCGAACGACCCGGCCGACGCGTGTCGGGCCGGCGCAGCGGGGACGTGTGTGGCCCGCGCTTCGGACGACGGCGCCGTGAGCCCCGAGTGCGGGTGCGACGGATGGAGCTACGTGAACGGCACGGCCCGGCGCGAGGCCGGCATCGAGCTCCAACACGACGGGTTCTGCACGTGCGCGGAGTGCGCGAGCGAAGGCACGTGCGATCGCGGCACCGGCTGCGGCGGTCCAGAGCCGCCCGGCGTGTGCGTGGTCGGACCGACGACGTGCGAGGACTCGGCCGGCGAGCTCGGATGGGGCTGCGGGGAGACGTCGCCCAGCCCGACCTATCCCAACGAGTGCAGCCGCCTCCTCGCGCACGCGGAGCGAGTCGAGCGCGTCCCGTCGAGCTGTCCGGGCGCGGCCGGGCGCGCCGGGTGCTGCTACCTCGATGCGGACTGCGCGACGCGCAGCGAAGCTTGCTATGGTACGCGCGGCTGCGCGACCGCGGAGGAGGGGGTGTGCCTGCCCCCGCCCGGGACCGGCGACTGCTACGGCGCCCGCGACTGTGCGCCCGGCTACGAGTGCGCCGGCGCCACCGTCACGCCCTGCGAGCCGGGCCTGTCGTCGCCGGGACGCTGCGTCGTGCGCACGGCGGGGCTGCGCGGGTGACGCGCGCCTCGCTCGCGCTCATCGTGGCGCTCGCGTTGCCCGTCCCCGCGGCCGCTCAGCTCGAGGGCGCGGCCCGACTCGAAGCGGAAGGCGACCTGCTCGGCGCCGCGCGGGCCTACCACGCGGCCGTCGCCGAGGGTGGACTGCGCGCGGCCGACGCGGCGCGAGCCCACGCGCGCCTCGGCGTCTTGGATCGCGCGACCGGCGACACGGACGAGGCATGGGCGCACTTCGCGATCGCGCTGGCAATCGACCCCTCGCAGGCCGCACCGGACGAGCTCCCGCCCGACGAGCACGAGCGCTTCGATCGACTACGGGGCACGCCGTACGCGATCGCCGCGCGCGTCGACGGGGACGTCATCACCGTCGAGGTCAGCGGCGCGCCGGCGATCGCGCGTGCGGTGCGCGCCGGCGACGCGACGATCGAGCTCGACGCGGGCCGTGCCACGTTCCCGCGCCCCGCCTCGGACGTGCTGGAGCTCACCGCGATCGATGAGCATCGCAACGATCTTTGCACGATCCAGATCGAGCTGCCCGCGCCGACGGACGCCGTCGACCTCCGCGTCGAGGCGGACGATCCGCGGGGATGCGCCGACGGGCCGTGCGTGGATCCGGCGCCCTGCGCGCTCGGCGGGCCGGGATGCGAGGACGAGGGCGGCCCCGACCCTCTGCCGATCCTCGGTGGCGTCATCGGCGCGGTGTGCGGGGTGGCCGCGGTGATCCTCACCATCGCGCTGTCGGTCGACGCGTACGAGGGCGCGCGCTGGCGCGTCGAGGGTGTGGAGCTCCCCTGACGCGACCATCCCCCCTCGCTCGCGCCGACGTCCGGCCCACGGTACCCTGAGCCCCGGCGTGGAGGTCGCGAGCCAGAGCGCACCGGGCGGGTGGCGGCGATGAGCTCGGAGGGCTCGGGGCGGAGCGGCTTCACCGAGGAGATCGCGTTCCCCGGCGCGCGCGAGCCGGAGCGCCTCGGGCGCTACGAGCTCCTCGCGCCGCTCGGCCGCGGTGGGATGGCCAGCGTCTTCCTCGCGCGGCTCCGCGGCCCCGTCGGATTCGAGAAGGTGGTCGCGCTCAAGCGGATCCACCCGACGCTCTCGAAGGATCCTCGCTTCGTCGACATGTTCCTCGACGAGGCGCGCGTCGCGGCGGCGCTGCAGCACCCGAACATCGCGCACGTCTTCGAGCTCGGAAACGAAGGGCCCGTGTACTTCCTCGCCATGGAGTACCTGCACGGCGAGCACCTCGGCGCGGTCCTCGCGCGAGCGACGGCGCGCGGCGAGCTGCTCCCCGTCGAGCTCGCGTGCTGGATCGTGGCGCGGATCGCCGAGGGGTTGCACTACGCGCACGAGGCGACCGACCCGCTCGGGCGACCGCTGTCGATCATCCACCGCGACGTGTCGCCGCAGAACATCTTCGTGACCTACGCGGGGAACGTGAAGCTCACGGACTTCGGCGTCGCCAAGGCGTCGACGAACCAGGTCGAGACCGACACCGGTACCGTGAAAGGGAAGTTCGCGTACATGGCGCCGGAGCAGGCGTTCGCAGAGACGCTGGATCGGCGAGCCGACGTGTTCGCGCTCGGCACGGTCCTTTGGGAGGCGCTGTCGGGCAAGCGTCTGTTCCGCGGGCGCTCGGACGCGGAGACGCTGATGCGGGTGACGCGCGGCGAGGTGCCGTCGTTGCTCGCGCTGCGGCCCGAGGTCGGCGAGGACCGCGACGCCATCGTGCGCTGCGCGCTCGCGCTCGAGCCCGACGGTCGCTTCGACACCGCGGGCGCGCTCGCCCGCGCCCTCCTCCACCAATCGGGCGACGTATCGGCCGACGATCTGCGCGCGTGGATGACGGAGCGATTCGCCACGGAGGAGGCGCACAAGCGCGCGCTGGTGAGCCAGGTCGGCGAGGTCGAGGAGGCCACGTCGATCGGCGAGCCGAGCATCTCGGGCGTCGTGCCCACGGGCCGCTCGGACGCGGCCACGCGCGTCGAGGTCCCGGAGGCGCCGACCGACTCGGGCCCGGAGCGCATCGAGCCCGAGCCGGACGACGAGACAGATCTCATCCATGCGTCGAGCGCGACCCCGACGCAGGAGCTCGCTCCCCCGCCTGAGAAGCGAGGGTTGGCCGACGCGGACGCCGAGGTCGTCGAAGAGTTGTCCGTCGCGGCGATCCCCGGCGCGCGATCGCGCGGGCGCGTCATGGCCGCGACGGGCGCGCTCCTCCTCGCGCTCGGCACCGGCGGCGCCGTCGCGTGGCTCGCCGCGGAGGCCGAGTCGCCGTCGCGCGCGCCCGGACCGATCGTCGGTCCCGCCGCTTCACCTCGCGACGCTCCCGCGCCGACCGCCGAGGAACCGCCCCGCGGGATCGACGTCGAGGCGATCGAACCACCGGCCGCGCTCGAGCCGAGCGCGAGCGCCTCGGACGAGCGCGCGCCGGCGCCGCCGCCGGCCGTCGCACATCCCGCGGCGGGCCGACGCCGGACGGCGCGCGCCGAGCCGCCAGCGCCGAGCGGCCCGCCGGGGACCGTGCAGGTGTCGATCGCGCCCGAGCATCCCGGCGCGCGCTACGGGTGGGTGAGGATCGGAGACGTGCAACGTTCATTGCCGGCCGTGATCACCGACGTCCCACCGGGCGTGACCACCGTCACCTACCGGCTCGGGGACGGACCGGAGCGACGGACGCGCGTGCGGGTCGAGCCCGGCGGACGCGCGACCTTGCGCCTACCCCGCTGAGGGCGGCCCTCGATCACTCGCATCGACCGGCGGTGCAGACGCCGGTGCAGCTCAGGGCCGCGCGGTCGGCCGGCGTCCAGCGGAGGTCGAGGCAAGCGGCGTCGCCGATCGGACAGGTGACGAGGCTGACGACGCGCGGCGGGGCCTCGGGTCCGATGCACGCGCGTCCGTAGAACAGCGCGCCGCAGCGCTCGTCGCGCCCCACCGCGCTGACCACCTGGCGTCGGTCCGGGGTGAGCACGACCTCGTCGGCGCCGCCCGACGCGTCGGTCGGTGAGATCCAGCTGGGCGCTCCGCTCGGCGCGAGCTCGGCCGGCGACGGACAACCGTCGCCATCGAACGGCGTGCTGCGCAGCTCCCAGAGGACGACGCCCGGCGCGCCGATGCCGCCATCGCCGGACGCCGGCTGCACGATCTCGATCGTGACCCCCTCGCACGCGGCGAGGAGGCCGATCGCGACGACGGCGAGCCCGCGGCCGACGCGCCGCCCGCTCCGCTCCGACCTGGGATCCGATCCGCGCACCGGTCCGCCAGCGTAGCAGGTCGAGCCCGCGCGCCTGACCCTCAGAGCCCGGGTCGCGTGATGCGCTCGGACTCGTCGAGCTCATCGAACGCGGGCGCGGTGGACGCGACGCCACGGGGGAGCTCCTCGGGGGTCGCTCCGTCGCGGGGGCGATCGACCTCGAAGCGGCGCTTGAGCTGCCGCGCGCGACGCGTGAGCCACGCGAGCTCGATCGCGGCGCCGATCGCCCCGCCGATGAACGGGACGGTGTTGGCCACGGTCCGCGTGAGATAGCGCCGGCCCTGGGTCAGAGCGATGCGCTTCGCGAGGGACTTGGTGAGCGCGACGCCCGCGTCGAGCTCGTCGTCGACGTCGAGCAGCGCGAGCAGCACCTCGCGGTCCCAGCGCGGGTTCTCGAAGAACCGCTCGTTCGCGACGTAGGCGGTCGCCGCCGCGATCCGCGCCTCGGCCGAGCTCGCGCCTTCGAGGTCGACGAGGCCGAGCGGGATCGCCGTCCACGGGCTCGCGAAGGTGGAGGTGAGGAAGGCTCGTAGCGCCGCCTTGACGGCCGCCCGCTTCGCGACGCGGTCGAGGCGCTCCTCGATCGTGCCGCCCTCGACCCCGTCGAGGAGCGCGCGGATGTCTTCTTCGCTGCCGACCCGCTGGCGCACGAACCAACACGCGCCTCGTTCCATCAGGGCGAAGGCGAGCTCTGCATCGGGAGTGTCCATGCGCACGAAGAGCGCAAGCCCCGTGCCGGATTCGATCCGACGCAGCACGCCTCCGCGAGCGTCGGATCGGAGGGGCAAGCGCGCTCCCGCGCGCCAGGACGCCACACGTGCGCGCCACATCTTTCGTCGAACGAGACGCGGAGGAGGAGACGGCCGACCGTCTCGCTCCTCCGCGCGTTCGATGCGCCCGACGCTCAGGGGGGCGGAGCGGCGTCGCCGGACGAGCGACGCGTCGGGTCGCCGTGGGCGCGATTCAGCTCCACCGCGGCGCGGATCAGCTCCTCGACGTGCTGCGGCCGGTAGTCCTCCGGACGATGCAACGCGATGTGCTTCATCCGATCTCCGTCGCCCTGGAGCAACCCATGCGGATCGGGGAGCTGCGCGCCGCGCCAGAACCCGAGGTTCATGTGGTTGCCGTAGGCGCGCAGATACGCGAACGGACCGTGGTCCTCCCACACCGGCTGCGCCCACTTCACCGAGGACGTCGCGTCGGGCGCCGCATGCGCGAACGAGCGGCGCACCATCTGACCGACGATCGACATCCACCCCGACAGTCCGCCGAGATACTCGTCCACGGTCGGCTTCTTCTTGTTCTCTGGGGGAGCGGTCTTCCTTGCCGGCTTCGCCGCCGCCGCGGGGGCCGAGGCGCGCGCCGCCTTCTTCGGCGCGGTCGATGTCGCGTTGGTCGACGTCTTCTTGGTCGACGTCTTCTTCGTGGACGCCTTCTTGGTCGATGTCTTCTTCGTGGACGCCTTCTTGGTGGACGTCTTCTTCTTGGCGACCTTCTTCTTCGACCCGGGCTTCTTCTTGCTCGCCGTCTTCTTGGCGCCCTTCTTCGACGCCGACTTCTTCTTGCTCGCCTTCTTCTTGGCGCCCTTCTTCGACACCGACTTCTTCTTGCTCGCCTTCTTCGACGCCTACTTCTTCTTGCTCGCCTTCTTCGGCGCCGACTTCTTCTTGCTCTCCTTCTTATTGTCGCCCTTCTTCGACGCCGACTACTTCTTGCTCGCCTTCTTAGGCGCCGCCTTCTTCCTGACCGTCTTCTTCTTCGCGCTCTTCTTGGCGCTCTTCTTCGACGCCGACTTCTTCGCGCTCTTGCGCGTCGCCTTCTTTTTCTTCTTTGCCACTCGTCTCTCCTTGTTGGTGTCGCGCAACGAATGCTGCGGTCGGGTCGTCAGAGCGGGTTCGAGTGTCCGCGTCCCGGCGCTGGATGTCGAGGTCGAGGTGCCCGCGCGCGACTCGGTGACTCGCGCGCCGCGTCGGACTCGACCTCGTCGACGGTGGCCGAGTCCCCGGGTTCCTTTCCGATCCGGCGACAGACCCGGTCCGACGCGGCCACGAGGGCGAGCTCGCGCAGCGTGATGTTCGCCGCGCTGTGCGCGCGTGACTCCTCCATCCCGCTGAGCACCGCGTCGATGCCGCTCGGGCTCGGTGGCTCGCGCAGGAGCAGATACGGGTCGCGACCTCGGTCGAGCACCGCGAGGACGTCACCGACCCGCACCGAGCGAGGGTCGCATGTCAACACGTAGGTCAGCTCGGCGCGTTCGTCCTGGAGCCTCGCGAGCAGGTGCGCGTTCGCGAGATCATCGAGCACCGACTCGGCGAGTCGCGGGGGGACCTCGAGCGCGCGCGCCATCGACGCGAGCGAAGAGGGCGACTCCCCGCGGACGAACGCGCGCGCGATCCGCGCCACCAGCCGCACGCCGAGCGCGTGACGCGTGCGCGTGCTCGGCTCGCCATTACGGATCCGCCAGCGATAGCCGGCCTCGTCTTGATGGGCCGCGGCGATCTCGGCCCCGAACAGGACGAGCAGCCAGCTCACGAAGATCCACACGAGCAAGAGCGGCAGCGCCGCGAAGCTCGAGTAGAGCGCGTTGTAGCGCGTCACGCCGATCTGCAGCGCCGCGTAGGCCTCGAGGCCGAGCTGCCAGAGCACGCCGGCCACCACGCCGCCGAGGAGCGCGGAGCGGAACCGACACCGCGCGTGCGGCATGACGAGGTAGACGAACGTCAACACCCCGCTCACCGCGGCCACCGCCACCGCTTGCTGGAGGATCCCGTCGGCCCAGCCGATCCCGCCCCAGCCGAGGAAGCTGTGTCCCAGCGCGATGGTGAGGACGAGCGCGAGCGGGATCACGAAGAGGATCGCGCCGTAGTCGGCCGCGCGACGCAAGAGACCTCGCCCCGCGCGCGCGCCGAAGATCCGATTGAGCGTGGTCTCCACGGTGACGAGGAGCACACCGAGCAAGTAGAGTAGCGCCACCACCCCGACGAACCCGAGCGCGAGGAGGTCGGCCCGCTCCCCCAGCTCCAGGATCTTGAAGACGGCGTCGCGCACCGTGCTCTGGTCTCCGGGCGCCTGCCCGAGGGTGAGCGTCACCCACGGCTCGACGTAACCCGTCACGAGCTCGTCCCAGAGTCCGAGCGAGCGGAGCGCGCTCGCGATCAGGACGACCAACGGGACCAGCGCGAGGAGCGTGTCGAACGCGAGCGCCCCCGCGTGCTCGAAGCAGTCGTCGCGCAGGAACCCGCGCACCGCGAGGTAGAGGACGCGCAGGGTGCGACGCGCGAACCGAAGCGGTCTCCTTTGGGCGGGCGCGTGCTCGAACAGACGTTCGGTGGCTTCGCGATAGAGGCGCTGGACGGCGTGCATCGGTCGACGGTCTCGACGCTGCAAGAACCGGACAGCTGCTCCGAGCGGCGGGCGGACGGGCGATCCGTGGCGTCTCGCCACGCGATGCCGAAATGCCACGCGCTCGCGTCGTCGAGGCTCGGATCAGGGGGCGAGCGGAGGCGGCGTCCCGGGAGGCGGCGCCTCGCCGTCCGCTTCCTCGAAGTGCGCGGTGCCCGCCTCGACCGCGTAGCTCGCGCCGTGCTCCTCGGACTCGTCCATCGGGTCCTCGGGATCGCCGGTGAGGTACCAGTCCACGTGCGCGCGCTCCCTCGTCACGTCGAGCACCGCGTAACCGCGACGCACGAGGTTCGACCAGCGCAGGTGCGGGTTCCACGTCAACAGGTCGTCCTGGATCCCCTCCGCCACGAAGTCGGGGAACCCCGGCGAGCTGATGCCGGGGACGACGATCTCGACGGCCAGCGAGCCGGCCCCGGTCGACGGATCGTACGCGGGCGCGGCCGGATCCTCGGGCAGGTCGAAGCACCACGAAGAGTGGATGTCGCCGGTGAGGACGACGATGTCCTCCACCGCGTCGGTGCGGATCGCCTCGAGCAGGCGCGCGCGCGCCACCGGGTAGCCGTCCCACTGATCGGTGTTCGTGAAGCCGGTGAGCGGCGCCATCATCACCTGCTGGCCTAGCAACTTCCATTGCGAGGTCGAAGTCTCGAGCCGGTCGAGGAGGAACGCCTCCTGGTCCGCGCCGAGCAGCCCGCGCGTCGGATCGGTGAGCCGAGGATCGGTCGAGTCCTCGACCTGGAGGTCGCGCCCCCAGATCCGCGTGTCGAGCATGATGAGCTCGACGAGATCGCCGTAAACGAGCGAGCGCCAGATCCTCAGCGGCTCGGTCTGCTCGCGGATCGGCATCCACTCGCGGTACGCCTGGGCGGCCGCCGCGAGGCGATCGGTCCAGCTGCCCTCGGTCGCCGGGTCGTGGTTCTCCGCGCCGTCGTGATACGAGTTGTTCGCGGTCTCGTGGTCGTCCCACACCGCGATGAACGGGTGCTGCCGATGCGCCTCGAAGAGCTCGGGCTCGCGGCGGTACTGTGAGTAGCGCGCGCGATAGTCGTCGAGGGAGACGATCTCGTGCATCGGCTCGTAGAGGCGCGCGCCGCCGTAGCCGCCCGATCCGTACTCGTAGATGTAGTCGCCGAGGTGGAGGACGGCGTCGAGGTCGGCGCGCGCGGCGAGCTTGGCGTAGCCGTGGAAGAACCCGTGGCCGAGGCTGGAGCAGGAGCACACTCCGAACCGGAGCCGATCGGTCGGACCCGACGGCGCCGTGCGCGTACGCCCGATCGGCGAGGTCACGGACCCGTAGGTGAACCGGTAGTAGTACGTGGTCGCTGCGCTCAGACCATCGACATCCACCTTGTCGGTGAATTCGCGCGATGCGTCGGTGCTGAACGTGCCGCTCGTGACCACCGTCGCGATGCTCGGATCGCTCGCCACCTCGTAGGTGACGTCGATGCTCCCGGGATCCGGCGTGCCCTCCGGGCCGACCGTGATCCGCGTCCAGAGGATCACCGCATCGGGCAGCGGGTCGCCGCTCGCGACGCCGTGCTCGAACGTCTCGTACGTGCGATCGCGCGGCGCGTACGGCAGGAGCGAGGCGCCGGCGTCGGGGCGGGGCCCCGCATCGGGCAGGCGGCCCGCATCCAGGCCGGGGGTCTCCCCGTCACAGCCGATCAGCCAGCCGGCGCCGAGCGCAGCCGCACCCCCGAGCAGCGGTCGACGGCGGATGCGGAGCTCGTTCGAACGCGTCTCGGGTCGTCTCGACTTCATCGAAGGCTGGGAGTACCCCGCGAATGTGACGCCGAGGTGACAGGGCGACCACGGCTGTGCGCGCGCACACCTCGCGTCACCCCGCGGTCGCCACCGACACCGGCGTCACCCCGAGCACGCGGACGAGCTCACGGGGATCGATCTCGACCAAGAAACCCCGCTTGCCCCCGTTGATGTAGATCGCGGGCAGCTCGAGGATCGACGCCTCGACGTAGATCGGCATGGGCTTCTTCGTGCCGAACGGCGACGTCCCCCCGACCTGATAGCCGCTGTGGCGCTCGGCGGTCTTCGGATCGCACGGGCGAATCGACTTCTGTCCGAGCAGGCGCGCGAGGCCCTTGGCCGACACCTCGCGATCGCCGTGCATCAACACGATCAGCGGCCGTTTCGCGTCATCCTCGAAGACCAACGTCTTGACGACCGCGTACTCGTCGACCCCGAGCGCCTCCGCGCTGACCCGCGTGCCGCCTCGCTCGACGTACTCGTAGAGATGCGGCGCGTACGCCACCTTCGCCGCGCGGAGCGCGCGGATCGCCGGGGTGACGGGGAGGCGATCGGACACGCCGCGGCGTAGCGCAGACCAGGGAGGAGAGCCCGCCCCTCAACGCTCCGGGCGGAGCGGTACATAGAAACCGTCGGCCACCAGCACGAGGTCGATCGGCCGCGGGCCGACGTGGAACACGAACGTGTGCGCGTCGCCTCGGCCGAGCACGAGCGGGCGATCGTCGAGCGCGCACGTCGCGTCGACATCGCCGCCGGCGCACGCATCCGCCTCCACCCGCGCCCCGTCGGCCACCACGAACAGCCGGTCGAGGTAGCTGACCTCGTCCTTCTCCTCGCGCACGGTGATCGTGAGGACGCCGTCGTCGTCGACGAGCGCGGGATCGAGCGAGAGGCCCTGCTCGCGCGCGGCGCTCCGGCCCACGAGGTCGCGCAGGATCTCGCCGACCAGCGCGTCGCTCGCGCCCGCGTAGACGAACGGGCACGCGGCGAAGATGCAGTCGCTGCGGCGATAGGTCGTCTGCCGGCGCACGGGGACGAGGGTGCCGTCGCGCTGCCGCTCGTGCTCGATGATGCTCGACGCGGTCCGGCCGTCATTCCAGCAGGACTCCCATCGGAAGCGGATCCGCCCGCGACCGTCGAGGGTGGGCGTGACGCCGTGGCCGACGTCGATCCGGCCGGTCGTGTCGAGCCCGCGCTCGTCGTACGCGAAGACCCAGTACTCGCGCGGCGGGTCCTCGTCGTCGGGCCCCGACTGCCAGAAGAGGACTTCCTGTCTACGGTCGCCGCGTCGGAGGTCGACGACGCGGAGCGCGTCGGGAGCCGCGCGCTGCCACCAGTAGGAGTCCGGCGGGTGATGGAGCTCGAGCGGATACGTGAGATCGCCGATGTGGAGGACGCCGTCGCTCGTCAGGGTGATCGCCTCGAGCGCGCCGTCACCGTCGAGGTCCCCCTCGGCGCGGAGAAGCACGCGTGGGAGAGAGGAATCGGAATCGGAATCGGAATCGGAATCGGAATCGGAATCGGATTCGGAATCGGAATCGGATTCGGACTCGGACTCGGAATCGGATTCGGAATCGGATTCGGATTCTGACGGCTCCCCTCATTTCGAGGAGGAAAGTTAAGTAGTTTCGATCACTTCGGAGTTTGATCAGCAGGCAGAGCGCGCATGCAGCATCCTGGAGTCTGCAACAACCACAAGGAGTCGCTGCA
>JBFWYI010000076.1:0-50080 GCA_050186575.1 Sandaracinaceae bacterium
GAACGGCCTCTGCACACATCGAGTCGGAGCACACCGCGAGTCCCGCAAGGCTTGCTGCGGGTTTGCGTCGGTGCATACTTGTCAGCCGGGCCACTCCATAGTCGATTCCGATTCCGATTCCGATTCCGATTCCGATTCCGATTCCGATTCCGATTCCGATTCCGATTCCGATTCCGATTCCGATTCCGATTCCGATTCCGATTCCGATTCCGATTCCGATTCCGATTCCGATTTCGATTTCGATTCCGTCTCGATGCCTCCCTCGACCGGACTTCCGATCCCTCGCCGTCAGTGCCACGATCGCGCGCGATGACCGCCCACCTCTTCCACCCGCGGCGCGCGCGCATCGCGATCGCCACGTGGGCGCTGCTCGCGTCCGCGTGCGGTGCGAGCCAGTGTCCTCCCGCGTCGTCGGCCGACGCGCCGAGCGAGCCGCCCGCGGCCGCGAGCGTCCCGGCCGAGGTGCGCGCGCTCACCGACGCGGAGCGCCGCCGCGCGCCGAACGGGACCGCGACGATCGCGATGCTCGCGCAGGGCGACAACGCGTTCGTCGCGCGGCTCGAGATGGATCCCGGCGCCGCGGTGCCGGAGCATCAGGACGCGGACGAGGAGTACATCCACGTGCTCGAGGGTCACGGGACGATCTGGATCGACGGGGTCGAGAGCGACGTCCAGCCGGGCGCGACCATCTTCATGCCGGGCGGCTCCACAGTCCGCTATCAGAACGGCGACGCGCGCATGGTCGCGATCCAGGTGTTCGCGGGTCCGGCGTCGGCCGCGAAGTACCAGCGCTGGACGGTGATCGATCCGGCGGGTGCGCTCGAGACCTCGGGCGAAGGAGACGGCGGGTGAGCGACACCGACGGCTCGGGCTTCTTCGCCGCGTTCGCGAACGCGATGATCGAGCGGAGCCTCCCGGCCGTCCGCGAGTGGCTGCGCACGCGGTTCGGCGAGCGCGCGAGCCTCGGCACCGTCAGCGTCGACAACGGCAACGTCCGCGTCGTCGACGCGCAGCTCCCGCTCGGGGCCGCGGTGGTGCTCGGCGTGGAGGAGGCAATTCTCGTGGCGCGCCCGGAGGGGCTCGCGCGCGGCGGCTCTCCCGTGCGCCTCAGCTCGCTCCGCGGCGTCGTGCGCGTGACCCGCGGCGCGCTCGACATGTTCGAGGCGCCCGTCGTCTTGCGCAGCAAAGGGAACGATCCCGACGCCTACGTGCTCGGCGACGTCGAGGTCGAGGGTGGCCGCTGGCGAGCGGTGCGCGGCGGCGGTGCGCTCGGAGGGGCGGAGGCGCTGCCGCTCCACGGCAAGGCGGAGCTCCGCGTGGACGCCCGCGGCTGGCGCTTGTCCGACGTGTCGCTGACGAGCGGCGCGTCCCGCGCGAAGGGGAGCGTGTCCGGTCGGTTCGACGGCGACATCCTCGAGCGCGGCGACGTCTCGCTCGAGGCGGCGCGGCTCGGTCACGTGCTCGACGTGATCGAGGCGCTGTTCGGTCGCGCGCCGCGGCTGCCGGTGCGGGTCCCGCTCGACGCGAAGCTCGACGGAATCGCGAGGCACGAGGCGAAAGAGACGCGCGTCGAGGTCACGCTGGGGAGCGACGCGTTCGAGGGTCGCGGATCGCTCATGCGGATCGGCTCCGAGGTGAAGCGCGCCGAGCTGCGCGGCAGCGCGAAGGCGGACGTGCTGTTGCCCGAGAGCTGGCTCCCGCTCGTGAGCCTCGACCGGTGCGCGCCGGTCCGCTTCGAGGGCGAGGGCGCGGGGCCGATCGACCGCCTAGAAGGAACGTTGCGATTCGACAGCGACGCGTTCGCGCTCCGCGAGCAACGAGAGCCCGCGCCGGCCAAGGCGTTCCTCGCGCTGCGGGAGGGGTCGATCGCCGACTTCGACGCGACGATCGACGGGGCGGCCCGCGCGTACGGCAGCTGGCCGATCGCGAAGAGCGCTCAGGGCGAGGCGCGCGCGACGATCCGCCTCGAGCCGCCGAGCTGGGCTCTGCTCGACGCGAGCGCCGCCGGCGAGCCCATCGAGCTGACCCTCCGCCGCGACGCGGACGGGCTCGCGCTCACGCTGGAGGCACCGCGGCTCGAGCTGAAGAGGGAGAGCGCGCCGTCCGTGAAGGTGACCCGGATCCGCGGCGCGGGCCGGATCACCGCGTCGGGCTGGACGGGCACCGCCGAGGGCCGGCTCGCACACGGGCGCGTCCGCGTACGTATGGGTTCGCAACAGTCGTTGCGTATCGAGATCCAACGGGCCGACGCGGACGCGATCGCAGGCGCGGCGGCGATCGCGATCGGTCCGGGGTGGCTCGGGACCGAAGAGCGGCGGCGGCTCCCCGATGGCACCGAGGGCTGGGCGGAGCTGACGCTCGACGCGGCGCGCCGGCTCGAGGGCAAGGTGCACCTCGAGGCGCCGCGCTCGCGCGTCTCGCTCGCCCCGCTCCGCGTGGATCTCGGCAAAGCCGACGCGAGCGGCACGGTGCTGCGCGGCCACGTCGCGTTCGCCGATCTCGCGCGGGGGGCGGGGCTCACGCTGCCGGAGGGATACGCGGTGCGCGGCGCGGCGGAGATCGGTGCGACGTGCAACGGCGCCGGCTCCGACACGCGCGTCTACGTCTCGATGCGATCGCCCGAGCTCACGCTCGAGACCGGCGCGTCGAGCGAGCTCCGCGCGAGCGATCTCGCGATCCGCGCCGTCCTCGATCGGACCGGCGCGCGGGTCGAGGATGCGAAGGCGCGGATCTTCGATGGGGATCTCGCGCTGCGCGGCGGGTGGACGCAGGAGGGCGTCAAGGTCGAGTCGCTCACCTACGCGCGCGTCGGCGACGGCGAGGCGCGGCCGCTGCTAGGTGGATCATGGGAAGACGCGTTGCGCGGCGTGTCGATCGAGCTCGACGGGGCGGGCGGGCGCGACGCCTTCGAGGGGACGGTGAAGCTCGCGACGGCCGAGAGCGCCGTCACGCTCCGGCTCGGCGCGCAGGCGCGCTGCTTCCTCGCTCACGTGTCTCGCCTCGAGGGCAGCCTCGCGGCGTCGGACCTCGAGACCTGGCTCGGCGGCGCGGCGGTGATCCGCGGCGCCCCATGGAAACTGGAAGGATCGTTGCGGGGCGACTACGCGACGCCGGTCGCCAACGCGGTGCTCCGTGCGGCGGCGGGCGAGATCGGAGTGCGCGTCGAGGGTCGTGAGCAGCGGCTCCCGTTCGAGGGCCTCTCGCTGGAGGCGCTGTGGACGCGCGCGACGATGGAGTCCGTCCTCGCGATCGAGCACCTCAGCGGCGGTCGTGCCCGCGCCGAGCTCGTGCGGATGGCGCCCCCGCGGGAGGACGCGCGCGCGCAGTGGCTCGCCGCGTTCGAGCTGGACGCGGTGGAGCTCCTGAACCCCGAGCTCACCGGCCGGCTCGGCGTGCGAGGCGGCGGCTACTTCCTCAGAGAGGACGCGCAGGGCTTCGAGGTCGACCTCACGGTCGTCGATCCTCGCTACCTCGTGATCCGGCGCCTCACCCCGTACCTCGAGCGCCTCGCGCTCAGCGCGCCGAGCCCCGTGGGCATCGAGCCGCTCCGCGTCCGTGCGAGGAGTGAGCGAGGGACGTTGCGGGTCCACGACCTCCGCGCGGCCATCGACGGCGTCTTGGTGACGGGGCGCGTCGTGCGGCCCCGTGATGAAGCGTGGACGGGGCAGCTCGACGTCACGCTGAGCCAGGCGTGGCTCGAGACGAGCAAGCTCCTCGCCCTCTCCGCGCGTCTGTTCGGCGACCTCGTCGTCCCGGTCCGCGTCATCGGCCCGGGCGGTGAAGGCTTCGCGCTCCACCCGGACCTCTGGTCGGCGGTCGATCGCCGCCTCGCGAAGAGCGCGATCGCGCGCGGCCTGCGCAGCGTGTTCGATGCGATCGAGCGCGCGGTGCGCGGCGGCGGGAAGGGACCGACGCCGGCGCTGAGCGCGCCGATCGAGCCGGCCGACGATCGCGAGAGCGCGAGCACCGACGTGCTGCTCGATCGGGTGGCGCGCGAAGAGGCCGACGCGGACCGCGCGGTCGCCGCGTTGCTCGCGAGAGGGATGACGCCGACCGAGCTGGCGGCGCGGATCCAGCGGCGGCGGTAGCGACGGAGTCCGGTTCGGTCAGGGGTGACGTGCGGCGCACCGCGCGCCCCCGTCACTCGATGACGTGCTCGTGCGCCTTGAGGTGATCGCTACAGTACGCGCGCGAGCCGCTGCACTTGGTGCAGTAGCGGAACTGCATGTCGGGCGCGATGACGTCGTTGACGCCGCAGGTCGCGCACTCGTGGGTGACCTTGGTGCGCGAGGCCTTGATCTGCTGCGCGCGGACCTGCCGTCGGCCGACGCCGCGGAGGCGCAAGTAGATGTCCTTGGTAAAGAAGAGGAAGAAGTTGAGCGTGCCGGCGATGACGTAGAGCACTGGGCCGGGTCCCATTCCGAAGGCCAGGCCGACGAGCGCACCCAAGAGGCTCAAGGTGACGAACAGCCAGCTCAGCCGAGCCAGCCATTTGATCTTCACCGGTAGGATCAGCATCACGAGGATCTCGTACTCAGGGTTCAGGTAGGCGAACGCCTGGAACACCATGAGGTTGATCGACATGAGACCGACGCCGCTGAACGCCACCCCGACCATCGAGCTCCCGGGGAGGAAATAGAGCACGAGAGCGGTGAACAGCGGGGCGAGCCACCCGACGCCGACGAAGACGTTGTAACGGAAGTTGCCCCAGTGCTCGTCGAGCGCGCGACCGAAGCTGAACAGGATCAGGAGGCCGAAGACCGTGAAGACGTCGCCGATCACGCCGATGCCGAACCAGTCCGAGCCGCTCGGCGGCACGAAGATGAACGAGATGAGCCGCCAGACCTCGCCAGCGAAGATCCGCGCCGGGTCGAGCTGCATGATCTCGAGGATCTGCGGCTTCGCCTTGCTGAGCACCCACGCCGCGGTCTGCCCCGCGACGAGGAAGAGCGTCAGGTTTGGGATGGCGTGGCGGCCGAGCTTTCGTTCGAGCTTGTCGAGCATCCGGTGGCCCGCGTTCTAATGGATGCCGCTCCGATAGGCCACCTCGCGCCGCGGCGCCGCGTCCGGAGCGCGACGAACGCGGCGCGCAGCATCGCGCCGGCGCCCCAGCCCCACAGCGCGCAGACGAAGATCCCGAAGATCATGAGCGGCCCGCCGTACGGCATGAACCACAGCTGGAGCAGGGCGCCGAGCGCGGCGAGCGACACGTTCCACGGGTTGGGACGCCGTGCGTGCGCGAGGACGAGGCGGGCGTGCGCGGGATCGAAGAGCGCGATGTAGCCGACCGACGCGAGCATCGGGTAGTCGGCGACGTTCATCACCGCGACGTGCGGGAAGTGGAACGCGAAGAGGACGAGGATCATCGGGACGCGCAGCGCGCGCACGCGCCACGCGAGGATCGGCGCGCACGCCTCGATGATCACCGTGCCCCACGTCGCGGCGAGCATCGCCCAGCGCGGCGGCTGGCTCCCGAGGTCGCCGTAGATCCAGAACGTGGTGAGGCCGTCGATCGCGGAGCTCAGCGCGGGGTCGTGGCTCAAGAACGCCGCGTTGACCTTGTGGAGCGCGGCGAACGCGTACGTCACGCAGAGGACGAGCGCGACGCCGGTCATCGCCGCGCGCTCGGCGCCTCGCGCGTCACGTGGTCGCGATCGGCTCAGCGCGAGCGCCCCGCCCACCGCGAGCAAGACGAACAGCGTGTGCGTCATGTGGTTCCGGATCCGGAACGGCCAGCTCACGTAGTGCCCGACGTAGAGCAGCACGACCCCGAGCATCCAGCGCTTCGACGGGCGCACGAACAGCCCCATCACCGCGAGCGCGAGGGCGCCGAGCAGGACGTAGGGGAGCCACTCGGGCAGGTACTGGTGCCAGCCCGGCGTGACCCACGCGCGCGGCTCGGCCCAGTCGGCCCACGGCGCGTCCTCGCTCGCGAGCTGGAGCAGGTGCCCGACGATGCCCGGCAGCAGCAGCCGCGAAAACAGCCGCATCCGCGCGTCGGTGAATCGATCGCTCACTCGTCTCCGGCGGGTGGGGTGGTCGGGTAGTCGGTCTCGAAGAGCCGCACCGGGATCCACCACCGCGGCGCGCTCAGCGATGGATCGCCGCACGCGTCCTCGACGTCGCGCTCACCTCGGCGCGGATCGCGATACCGCATGTGGACTTGCATCCCTTGCACGCAGAGCTGGTGGATGACCGCGCGCGTCGCCTCGGTGTGGAGCGCGCGGTTCGGCTGGTTGAGCCAGCGCACGAGCTCGACCGGCGGCGAGAGTGGCTCCGGCGCGGGCGTGACCTCGACGTGCACGTCGGTGTGGTAGAGCGAGAGGTCCGTCCACACCACGTTCGGCATGAACAGATGGTTGTTCGCGGACTCCGTCAGCTCGAGCCCGGAGAACATCGTCTGACACGAGTCGTCGCGCAGGCCGAAGTACGGGAGCGCGTTGTTCGTGACCTGGAGCAGCACGAGGAGGACGAGGAACCCGAGGACCCGCGGCTCGAGTCGGTGGGAGCGTTCGTGGCGCATCCGACTCGCACGATATCGCGTGGCGCGCTCCTGTCGTAGGTCGCCGTCGACCGTGACCATCACGCGTGGTCATGCGCACGCGATCTTCCGCGGCGGAGCGGGCGCGGTGTACCTTCGCCGCCGATGCTGTTCGACCGAGACGCGCGGTGCGCTTCGAGCCCCTCCTCGTCGCAAAGTCACCGTTGGGGCGAGCGAGGTCCGAGCAGCCGGTGGACCTCCAGGTTGGTTGCGTGTGCGTGCCTGGCCGCGGCGGGATGCAGCGGCCCCGGTGAGCTCGACGCGGGACCTCTCGAGCCGGACGCGGGCGCCGACTCAGGCGTTGGCGTCGATGCGAGCGTCGACGCCGGGCGTGTCGATGCCGCAACGGGAGTCGACGCGTCCGACTCGGATGCAGCTGGCGACGACGCGGGGCTGGACGCTGGCGAACCCGACGCCGGTGCGACGGACGCCGGCGAACGTCCGAACGACGCCGGCGGTGGTTCGAGCGACGCCGGGCTCGTCGATGCGTGCGTTCCCACGCTCGAGACGTGCAACGCAGCGGACGACGACTGCGACGCCAACGTGGACGAGGACGTCCCTGCGCTACCGTGCGCGAGCCAGCTGGGGGTCTGCGCGGGCTCGACCGGCGCGTGCGATCCGAGCACGGGGGGCGTCCTGTGCGCTGCGACGAGCTACGGACCCTTCTACGAGCCCACCGAGACGACGTGCGACGGGCTTGACAACGACTGTAACGGAATACGGGACGACGGGTTCGTCGACCCGGTGAGCGGTCTCTACGCGACCGACGTCGCATGTGGGAGCTGTGCGGTCGACTGCACGACCCTGTTCGCCCTCCCGCACGCGAGCGGGTCGTGCGCTGTCGTCGCGAGCCCGATGTGCGTGCTCACGTGCGACGTCGGTCATCTCGACCTCGACGGCGTGCTCTCGAACGGGTGCGAGCGGATGGTCGATGGCTCCGCGATCTACGTCTCGCAGACGACCGGAGTGGACGCGCCCGGCTGCGGGCTCGGCTTGGGCTCGGGTGAGGTGCCGTGCGCGAGCATCGCGTTCGGCCAGGCGCGCGCCGCCACCACCGGTCGCACCCGCCTGCGCGTGGCGAACGGTCGCTACGTGGAGGCCGTACAGATCTCCAACGGAGTGAGCCTCGAAGGCGGCCACGACCCGACCACGTGGGTGCAGAGCGTTTCCACCTCGACGACGATCGTATCGGGCTCGGTCGCGCTCGGAGCTCACCGCGCCACGATGTGGGCGGTAGGCATCACGGCGAGCACGGAGGTGCGAGGCTTCGTGGTTGTCGGGCCATCGACGAGCGGCAACAGCTACGCAGTGTACGCGTCGAACAGCCCAGGGCTTCGCATTCGGGACAACTTGATTCTCGCGGGCGTAGCAGGCTCCGGTGCGCCGGGCAGCGACGGTACGAGCGGGCTCGGCGGGGTCGACGGCATAGGACGCGCCAGCGATCCGGCGGGGCACGACGCACACCTCGCGACGGGCACGGGCACGTGCAACCCGTCGAACGCCCGACAGCTCCTCAACGGCGGGACGCGATTCTGCGGGGCGACGGTGGTCAGCGGAGGCCGCGGCGGCGGGAACACATGTCCGCGAAGCGACTTCAGGGCCTCGAGCGCGACCGGCGCGCTGGGCTCTGGACCGATGGCGGGAGCTGGAGGCCCGCCGGGGGAGGACGGGCGAATCGAAGGTTCGCTCTGTCACACGCCGACGACATTCCCAGGGCACGATGGCGTCGCCGGTGGGCACGGGTCAGCGGCCGGCGGGGGGAGCGGCTGCATGACGCCGCAAGGCAGTGTGGTCGCTCAACACTGGCGCGGAGGGAGCGGCGCGGCGGGGACGCCGGGGCAGGCCGGCAGCGGCGGCGGCGGCGGTGGCGGTGGGGGCGGCGCCTACTGCGCGAGCGGGTGCACCAACGCTACGATCGGCGCTCACGGCGGGGGCGGAGGCTCTGGCGGGTGCGGCGGTGACCCTGGGCTCGGCGGCGAGGGCGGCGCCGGGAGCTTCGGGGTGTTCGTGGCGGGCGGTGCGGGGATCACCATCTCCGGCAACACCATCCAAGTCGGCGCAGGCGGACCTGGCGGTCGCGGTGGCACATCGGGATCCGGGGGCGACGGAGGTCGTGGCGGCGAAGGCGGGAACTGCCCTGGGAGCCCGGGCTGCTTCTGCTCGGGCGCCGGCGGTCGTGGTGGTGACGGTGGGGACGGCGGGGAAGGCGGCGCGGGCGGTGGTGGCTGCGGCGGAATCAGCGTCGGCATCCTGACCTCCAGCGCTGGGGCGACCGACTACTGTGCAAGCGCGATGAACGTTGTCGTGTCGGGGACCGCCTCCAGCGGTGGGCCGGGCGGGGCCGCGCGCGGTACGCCGAGTCGAGGCGGTGACGGCCTCGCGGGACTCGCCCCCGCTTGCCTCGTGCTCTGAGTCCGCTCGCCGTCCGGCTTCGGCGCACGAATCGAGCGGAGAGCCAGGGGTCCGCCTCGAGGCGGCGCCGGAGCGAGCGGCGCGGGGGAGCTCGCCCGAGACATCGACGGACGAGCAGCCGACACTCGAGCCGTGAGCGGGCGAGAAGCACGGAGCTCGCGACGAGCGTCCTCGCGCTGCTCGCGAGCGCGTCCACGTCGCGCCGGCCGCCGCGCAGCCGATCGACGCGCAGCCGACCTGCGCGTTGCGCCGAGAAGCAGAGGCGTCGATCGGGAGCGCGTTCGGCGCGGCGCGGCTTCCACCGGAGTGCGAGTGGCTCGGCGCCCAGCTCGATCGCGACCGACGTTCCCCGCCGTCTGGCTGAGCGTCCTGTCGGCGCGCGCGATCGTCGCCGCGTGGTCGGGCTCGATCCGACCCGCGCGCTACGCGCTTGCGGTGGTGCTCGCGTGCGCGCTGATCCCCGTCGCCGCGATCCGGTCGACGTTCGACGACGACCCATCGAACGACGTCCGTGCCTGGCTCGAGGAAGCGCGCGTCGCATTGTCGGGCGCAGTCGACCTCGGGACGCTGACCCTCCGCGTGACCTGCCCCGAAGGTGTCGACCCGCGCCCGAGCGAGGCGCGACTGCCGCGGCTCTTCGGGCTGACCGGCGAGGGCGATGGTCTCCGCCGGATCGCCGGGCTCGACTACGCGACGCGGTTCACTCTCGGCGAGGGTGGGGACCGCGAGCTCCTCTATTGCGAGGCGGAGCGACCGCGCCTCCGGCTCGGGGCGAGCAGGACTGACTCTCGCCGGGGCGGACGCGCGCCGGATCTTTGATATGGTCCGCCCCGTGTCGAAGCGCGTCTTCATCACCGGCATCGCCGGGTTCCTCGGGAGCCACCTCGCGGAGCGGCTCGTCGCGCTCGGGCATCGGGTCGCGGGCAACGACGACCTGAGCGGGGGCTACCTCGACAACGTCCCGAAGGGCGCGGAGCTCTACGAGGTCGACTGCTGCGATCTCGTTCGGATGCGCGAGATCACCGAGGGCGCCGACGTGGTGGTCCACGCGGCCGCCGCGGCGCACGAGGGGCTGAGCGTGTTCAGCCCGTCGTTCGTGGTGAAGAACAACGTGCAAGCGTCGGTGACGACGTTCAGCGCCGCGATCACGAACCGAGTGTCGCGCATCGTCTATTGCTCCTCGATCGCGCGCTACGGCACGAACCCGATCCCGTACACCGAGGACATGGTCCCCGCGCCGGTGGACCCGTACGGCATCGCGAAGGTGGCGGGCGAGCAGCTGCTCGCGCAGCTCTGTCGCACGCACGGCGTCGAGCACGCGATCGCGGTGCCCCACAACATCATCGGACCGCGCCAGAAGTACGACGATCCTTACCGCAATGTAGCTTCCATCATGGCGAACCTGATGCTCCAGGGTCGCCAGCCGTACATCTACGGCGACGGCGAGCAGATGCGCGCGTTCAGCCCGGTCGAGGACGTGGTCGACTGTCTCGTGAAGCTCGCGCTCGACCCGGGGATGGACGGATTGATCGTCAACGTCGGGCCGGAGGACGGCTACATCACGGTGAACGAGCTCGCGGCGCGGGTGGCGAAGGCGGTCGGCTTCGAAGGGCTCGCGCCCATCCACGTGGAGGATCGCCCGGCCGAGGTGAAGCTCGCGACGTGCAGCGCCGAGCGCGCGCGCGAGCGGCTCGGCTTCTCGCCCAGCGGTGACCTCGACGCGAGCCTCTCCGCGATCGTGGCGCACATTCGCGCGCGCGGCGTCCGGCCGTTCGACTACGCGTTCGAGCTGGAGATCGAGACGGAGCGCACGCCCCGCACGTGGCGCGACCGCTTGCTCTGATCGGTCGCTTCGACCGCCGCGCCCTCGCGGAGGCGGCGCTCGTGTTCGCGCTCGCCTGCGCGTGGGTCGCGATCGTGCGGCCGGGTCCGCTGTCGCTCCCCTACTTCTGGGACGAGGCCGACGTGTACGTCCCGGGCGCGCGCTGGCTCGCCGAGCACGGCTTCGACATCACGCCGGCGCACTTCGACGACGACTACTCGCGCGGGCACCCGCCGCTGTTCTATCTGTACGCGGCGCTCGCGTTCCGGCTGCTCGGGGAGTCGCCGAGCGTCGCGCACCTCGCGGTGCTCCCGTTCACCGCGCTCGGGATCGCGTCCACGTACCTGCTCGGCGCGTGGACGTTCGATCGCTCGGTCGGTCTCGCGGCTGCGGTGCTGCTCGCGTGCACGCCGATGTACCTCGCGATCGGCAACATGCTCCTCCCCGAGGTCCCGCTCACCGCGCTGAGCGCCCTCGCGCTGGCGCTCTTCGCGCGGCGCAAGTTGGCTCTCGCCGTGCTGCTCGGCGTCGCGATGGTGTGGATCAAGGAGACGGGGATCTTCACCGCCGCGGCGATCGGGGTGGGCGAGCTCGTCCAGCAGCGGATCGAGCGCCGCCTCGACATGAAGCGCATCGCGCTCGCCACGGTGCCGCTGTTCGCCCTCGGCGCGTTCTTCACGATGCAGAAGCTCAGCGCGGGCTACTTCGTATTCCCGCACCACGCCGACCTGTTCGCGGAGCGCGACGTCGGACCGCTCGATCTGTTGACGGTCGTGCCGTCGCTCTTCGGCTGGCACGCGCGCTGGTTCCTCTCTGCCGCCGCCGGTGCGGGCCTCATGCTCGGGACGCGTCGCGCTGCTGCGAGTGGCGATCCCGCGGCCGTCGATCGCGCGCCCGTCGCCGCGGTCGTCGCCGCGTGCGGGGGGCTGGTGCTCTTCAACGCGATCTTCTTCACGCAGATGTTCTGGCTCGAGCGCTATGCGCTGCCCGCCCACCCCGGGCTGCTCGTCGTGCTCGCGGCCGCGGTGATGAACGGCTTCGTCCGCCTCGCGCCGCTCTCTCGCGCGACGCTGCGGTGGGGGCTCGTCGCGCTCGTCGCGTTCGTCGGCGTCCTGGGCCTCCGCGCCGCGACGCCGGCCGACGAGGAGGAGCACACGTTCGCGTACGCCGACGTGGTGCGCGCGCATCAGCGAGCGTGCGACGCGCTCGGTCCCGCGGACGCCCCGGTCCTCACGTCGTGGCCGATGACCGTCGAGCTCGAGGACCCGCGCCTCGGCTACCGTCGCCGGCGGCTCGACGCGATCCACGAGCGCGACGCCGACGCGTCGACCACGTTCGGCGCCGTGCTCGTCAATGCGGGTTCCTGGCGTGCGGATGCCCTGCGCGCGAAGGCGCGCGCCGCCCGGATGAGCCGCGACGAACGCATCCGGGTGGGCGTCGCTCCGCCGATGGAGATCTGGCGGTGACGAGCCGTGCCCAGCGCATCGTCGCGGTCCTCACCGTGCTCGGCGCGGTGGGGTTCCTGTTCCGACCGATCTTCCAGGCGCTCCTCCTCGGCGAGGACGCGCCGTGGTTCGAGTGGGACGTGCCCGAGCAGTACTGGCCGGACCTCGTCTACGTATGTCGCTCGCTCCATCACGGCTCGCTCCCCCTCTGGAACCCGTACGATCGCGGCGGGTATCCGTTCTACGCGGACCCGCAGGCGGCGCCGTTCCACCCGATCACCTGGGCGAGCTGCGCGATCGGCGGCGCCGAGCCGGTCCAGGACTGGGCGGTGTTCCGCGTGCTCCTCGGCTTCGTGCTCGCCGGGCTCTTCGGGCTGCTCTGGCTGCGGCGGCTCGACGTGCCGTGGGCGGGCGCGATCCCCGGTGCGATCGTGATCCTCGCCGCGCCGTTCATGCGCCACAACTGGGAGCTCAACCTCACGCTCGCCAACGCGTTCGTGCCGTTGATGCTGTGGGCCGCCGACCGGGCGGTGATCGAGCGCCACCCCGGCGACGGCGCGCTCCTCGCGGTCGCGGTCGCGCTCAACGGTTGGGTCGGCTCGCCCCCAGCGCTCTACCTCGGGGCTGGGCTCACCGCGCTCTACGTCGTGTTTCGCCTGCCCGCCAAGCCCGAGCCGTGGCGCGCGCTGCCCGCGCTCGGGATCGCGGCGATCCTCACCGCCGGTCTGCTCGCGGTGGTGCTCGTGCCGACCGCGCAGCTCGCCGCGCACAGCGTGCAAGCGGGGCGCGACCTCGAGTCGATCTCGCAAGAGGCGTTGCGACCGGGATCGCTCGTCGCGCTCCTCTGGCCTCAGCCCGGTCATCACCTCTACGTGGGGTGGCTGGCGATCGCCCTATCGCCCCTCGCGTTCGTCGCCAAGCCGCGGGGGCTCGCGTCCTTCGCGCTCGCCGCGATCGTGCTCGCGGTGCTGATGACGCTCGGCACGCATACGCCGATCTTCGAGCTCGCCTACCGCGCGGTGCCGGGGGTGAGCGTGTTCCGACTCCCGCATCGCTACGAGGCGTGGCTCGGCCCCGCGTTCGCGCTGCTCCTCGGGCTGGCTGTCAAAGTAATGTGCCAACGTGCGACGCCGCCGTCGAGCCGAGCCGAGGCGATCGCGGGCGGTGTGCTCGTGCTGGCGGGCCTCGTGTTCGCGGCGCTCGCGGTCCGCAACGTCGGCGCGCTGGTCGCGGCGGGCGGGCTCCTCCTCGCGGTGCGCGGACGGATGACGCGCGCGGGCTCCCCCTGGCTGAGCACCGCGCCGGTGGGAGCGGCGCTCGCGTCGCTCGTGTTGCTCGATCTCAGCGCGTCTGTCCCCGACGGCGGTCACCTCCGCGCGGGACCGCTCCCCGTCCAGGCCGACGCGCGGCTCCTCGAGGCGGCGCCGGGGAACGACCACACGATGATGGAGTTCGGCATCGCGCTCCGCGGCGGTACGCGCCACGAGCGGCCCGACCTCCGCGGCTATCAGGATCCGCTGAGCCTCGCGAGCTGGAGCGAGGTCGTGCACTCGCTCGCCGAGGCGCCGGCCCTCGCCCCGCAATTCAACGTGCGGTACGTGATCGCGGGCCCGCACTACATCCACGGATGGAACCGGCACTTCCTCCCCCACCCCGACGAGCTCCGCGCCGCGCTCCGGACCTCGCGTCGACTCGACGACGACCGCGAGCGCACGGTGACCGAGCTCGTCGACGCGCTCCCTCCCGCGTACTTCGTGCCGGCGACCGAGGTCGAGCGGGCGCCCGATCGCTCGCGCGCGCTCGCCCGGGTCCGTGAGCTCGCGCCGAGCGCGATCGCGGTGCTCGAGGGGACGCCGACGCGAAGCGGGCGCGCGACCCGCCGTCGACCCGCCGCGACCGCGATCGACTTCGCGCGCAACGCCGACGCGCTCCGCTTCGTGATCCTCGCCCCGAGCGACGGCGTGGTGGTGGTGGAAGAGGCGTTCTATCCCGGATGGGTCGCCACGGTGGACGGCGCGCCGACACCGGTCCTGCGCGCCAACGGGTTCGTGCGCGCGGTGCGGGTGGGGCCCGGCCGCCATGAGATCCGCATGGTCTTCGCGCCGCCCGACGGGCGCCGGCTCCGCGTGGTGCTCGCGCTGTCGCTGTGGCTCGTGCTCGCGCTGCTCACGTGGATGGGTCTCACCCGGTGGCGGCGCGAGCTTCGCTGGGGTAGAGCGCCGCGGTGAGCGCGGCCCCGCCCAAGAGTCTCGCGGTGCAGGCGCGGCTGCTCGCTTCGAACGTGCGACGCGCGGTCGGGATGGCGTGGCGCGTCGAGCGACGGCTCACCCTCACCCACGCGATCGGCTCGACGTTGAGCGCGCTCTTGCCGGTGGGGATCGCGTACGTCGGCAAGCTCATCGTCGACGCGGTGGTCGCGGCGATCGCGTCGCCCGCGCACGAGCCGGGGCCCGCGCTCCTCTGGATCACGGTGGAGCTCGCGCTGATGCTGGTCTCGCATGCGAGCTCGCAGGTCTCGGGCCTGAGCGCGCAGCTCCTGCGGACGCGGCTCGCGCTCGAGGTCGACCAGATCATCTTCGAGAAGGCGCTGAGCCTCTCGGTCCGCCACTACGAGGACCCGGAGTTCATGGACGCGCTCGAGCGCGCCCGCAAGGAGTCGAGCTGGCGTCCGCTCGAGATGATCACCCATGGGCTGAACCTCGCACGGAACGTGGTCACCCTGATCGGCTACGGCGCGCTGCTCGCGCAGTTCTCGGGCTGGGCGGTGCTCGCGCTCGGGCTGGCGGGGCTCCCCTTCCTCGCGGAGACGCGCTTCGCGGCGGAGGCCTACGCGATGCACCACGCGCGCACCCCGCGCGAGCGCCGCGCGTACTACCTCGGCCAGCTGCTCACCAGCGACTACTACGCGAAGGAGGTGAAGCTCTTCGCGCTCGGCCGTTGGATCCTCGGCGCGCACCGCGAGCTCTACGAAGGCTTCTACGCGGAGGATCGCCGCTTCGCGTGGCGCCGCGCGCTCGCGGTGACGCTGCTCGGCGGCGTGAGCGTGGGCGTCTTCTACGCGATCTACGCGTTCATCGTGGGCCAGACGGTGGCCGGCGCGATCACGCTCGGCTCGATGACGCTCTACCTCACGGTGTTCCGTCAGGGGCAGGTCTCGTTCTCGTCGGCGATGAGCTCGCTCGCGCGCGCGTACGAAGACAACCTCTACATGGACAACCTCTTTACGCTGCTCGCGATCGAGAGCGACGACGCGTGCGAGCGCGGGCCCGAGGACCTCGACGCGAGCGAGGGTGCGCCGCGCATCCGCTTCGACCACGTGACGTTCAAGTACCCCGGCTCCGAGCGTCCGTGCCTCGACGACGTGAGCTTCGAGGTCGCGCCCAACGAGACGGTCGCGCTCGTGGGCCCGAACGGCGCGGGCAAGACCACGCTCGTCAAGTTGTTGGTCGGTCTCTACGAATCTGGCGAGGGGCAGATCTTCCTCGACGACACGGACATCGCGACGATCGACAAGGGCGAGCTCCGCGCGAGGGTCGGCGTCGTGTTCCAGGACTTCGTCCACTATCACTTCAGCGCCGCGGACAACGTGGGCATCGGCTGGCTGCCCACCCGCGCGTCGCGCGCGGAGGTCGAGCGCGCGGCGAGCGACGCGGGCGCGGCCGAGGTGATCGAGAGCCTCCCCGAGGGCTACGAGACGATGCTCGGGCGCTGGTTCGGCGGCGAGCAGCTCTCGATCGGCCAGTGGCAGCGGATGGCGCTGGCCCGTGCGTTCATGCGCAAGTCGCGCGTGCTGGTGCTCGACGAGCCGACCGCGTCGATCGACGCCGAGGGCGAGCACGAGATCTTCGAGCGCTTCCGCGAGCTCAAGCGCGAGTCCACGGCGATCCTGATCACGCACCGCTTCAGCACGGTGCGGATGGCGGACCGGATCGTGGTGCTCGACCAGGGCCGCGTGGTCGAGGTGGGGACGCACGAGGCGCTCATGCAGAACGACGACGGGCTCTATCGACGGATGTTCGATCTCCAGGCCGAGGGCTATCGCATCGGCGAAGCGGCGGCGGCGGAGGCCGAGTGACCGCGACCAACCTCTGCCTCCACTACGTCGGCGACCACGCCTCGCCGCTGTTCGTCACGCCCGAACGGCTCGGCGCGCTGATCGACGAGCAGCTCTCGGCGGGCCGCGCCGCCGGTTCGCTCGCGGAGTACGCGAGCGCCTCACCCGATGCGGATCGGTTCACCCTGTCGTTCGATGACGCGCACGTCTCGTTGCGGACGCATGCGCTGCCGGTGCTGCGCGCACGCGGGATCACCGCGACGGTGTTCGTGCCGACCGACTATGTCGCGACCTCCGCGTTCTTCCTCGACTGGGACGGGCTCGCCGAGCTCGCGCAGGCGGGGTGGACGATCGGCTCGCACACGGCGACGCACCCGCGGCTCGGCTGGCGCCTCTACGACGAGGACGCGGCCGCGCACCGCCGCCGCGTGGAGGACGAGCTGTCCCGCTCGCGCGAAGCGATCGCCGCGCACCTCGGAGAGGCGCCGACGCTGTTCGCGTATCCGTACGGCGAAGCGCCGCTGCTCGCGCGCGCCCTCGCCGCGGAGGTCGGCTATCGCGCGGCGTTCACGGTGACCGGCGAGGCGACGTGGGACGGCGATCGCTTCGCCATCCCGCGCGTCGAGCCGGCGGGGCCGCGCGCAACCAGCGAGTCACCCACCGGATTCTCGGTGGTCGTCCCCGCGTGCGACCGCGCGCGCATCCTGAGCGACGTCGTGACGCGCCTCGCGTCGTCGAGCTACCCCGAGGATCGCTACGAGGTCCTCGTGGTCGACGACGGCTCGTCGGAGGACCTGTCTCCGATCTTCGCCGAGATGCCCGACAACGTCCGTCTCTTGCCGCGCGCGGGCGACGCCACGTTCCGCGCGGGGCAGGCGCGCCAGCGTGGCGCCGACGCCGCGCGCTTCGACCACCTCGTGTTCCTCGACGCCGACGTCGCCGCGCCGCCGGACCTCCTCTGGCATCACGACTGGGTCCACCGGCACGCCGAGCGCGACACGCTCCTGCTCGGCTACCTCAGCGGCTACAACCTCCACGACCTCGGGCACCTCCACACGCCGGACGCGGTGATCGGCGCGGACCTCGACGCGCTCCCGATCCTCCCCGATCGCTCGCGCGAGCCGACCCTGCGCGCGTGCCTCGACAACCTCGACCTCATCGACGAGCCGTGGGGCCTCACCTATACCGGGCACATGTCGTTGCCGCGTCGCGCGCTCGCGCGGGTGGGCGGCTTCGCCACCGAGTTCGAGGGCTGGGGGCTCGAGGACGTCGACCTCGGGATCCGTCTCCACCGCGGCGGGGTGCGCTTCGCGTTCTCGCGCTTCGCGGTCGGCTACCACGTCGTCGACCCGAGCGAGCCCGCGAGCCGCAACCCGTTCCGCGCCGACGCGCCGAGCCGGGATCGGTTCGCCGGCTACCTCACGAACCTCGACCGGCTCGCCGAGCGCCATGCGGGCGACGCCCCCGTGGAGGACTACGTCGCGCGGTCGCGTCACGACATCGACGAGACGTGCGGACGTCCCGGCACGGTCGGGATCGAGCTCGGCGGTGCGGCGAGCGTACGCTCTACCCATCACACCGTGTTGCATCGCCTCCAGCCGGGCGGGGTGCCGACGATGGAGCTGCTCGATCGCGTGGCGTACGCGAAGAAGGTGCGCGCCAAGACGATCTACCTGCTCGGCGGCGCGGTGGCCGAGCACCCGGGCTTCCTCGAGGTCGTGCGCGCGGCGGCCGACGTCTGCGGTTGGGTCTCGATGCAGACGCTCGTCTATCCGTTCGCCGCCGAGGGGCTCGCCGCGCGGGCCGAGGAGGCGGGGCTGCGCGGCGTGGTCGCGCTCGTCGAGTCGCTCGACCCCGAGGTCCACGAGCGGCTGCATGGGGTCGGCACGTTCGCGCGCTTCGGCGCCGGCCTCGATGCGCTGGAGCGCACGCGGCTCGAACGATCTGCGCACCTCGCGCTCAGCGCCGCGAGCTGGGCGTCGCTCGCGCGCACGCGGGAAACCCTGACGTCGCGCGGCTGGCGGATCGCCGAGGTCACCATCCTCGACCCCGCGTTGTGGACGCCGGCGCGCGAGCATCCGCTGCTCCGCGATCTGCCGATCTCTGCCCCTGAGGCCCCGTGAGGGCGCATACTACCGAGCGGATGTTGCCGGAGGAGGACGAGAAGACCGACCCGTCCATGTCGCTGCCGCTGGACGCGAGCGGTGGGCGCAAGGTCGCGCGCACCATCCCGCTCGACATGCCGGTCCCCGACACCGTCGCGCTCCCCGCGGAGTTCCACTCGACCGACTCGCAGCAGATCGGCGAGCCGAGCCCTCCGTCGCACGTCGTCAAGAAGCCCTCGATCCCCGCCGCCGCGCACAAGGAAGAGCAGGACCTCTCGATCGGCGCGGTCGTCGGCCTCTTCGCGCTCGTGCTCGTCGTCTGCGCCGCCATCGCGTTCACCGCGGTGTGGGCCATCGTCGCCTGATCCTCCACGCCTGACGCCTCGGGGGCATCTGTGGCACGCTCGCGCGTCTTCCCGAGGACGTGCGCTTGCCCACTGCCACCGTGGTGATCCCGACGTATCGCCGGCCCGCGCGTCTCCGCGCGCTGCTGGATTGCCTCACCCGTCAGTCGCCCGACGCGCTCGCGCGCGTGGTGGTGTGCGACGACGGATCGGGTGACGAGACCGAGGCGGTCGCGCGCTCGTTCGTCGACCGGCTCCCCCTCGAGTACGCGTGGCAGCCCGACCTCGGCTTTCGCGCCGGGCAGGCGCGCAACATGGGCATCGAGCGCGCGATCGGCGACATCGTGGTGTTCGTCGACGACGACGTGATCCTGCGCCCGGACTTCGTGGCGGAGCACCTCGCCGCGCACGCGGGACACGACGGATCGACGATCGCGATCGGATACCGCCACCGCACCGATCACTTCGAGGGCGGGATCCCATCGGCGGCGGAGATCCTCGCCGCGGAGCGCGAAGATCGCCTGCTCGAGCTCGAAGGTCCGATCGAGGAGCACCCGACGCCTTGGATCTACGTCTACTCGTGCAACTTCTCGGTGACCCGCGGCGCGGCGGAGCTCCGCTTCGACGAGGGCTTCTTCGGCTGGGGCCTCGAGGACACCGAGCTCGGTTATCGCGTGTTCCACGCCGGCGCCCGGATCGTCGAGGCGCGAGGGGCCCGCGTGCTCCACGTGGAGGATCCGACGCCCCGCGATCCGTTCCGCTGCGAGGTGCGCGCGCTGCCGCCGAGCTACGACACGTACGTCGAGAACGCCGTCTATTTCATGGACAAACACCCGCACGATCGCGAGCTCGAGGCGTTCGTACGCGGCGATCTGCGCTGGTACGTGCTCGACGAGCACGGCCGTTGGGTGAAGAACGGGTATGCGAACGACGTCGATGCCGTAATCTCCGGGTGCCGGGCGCGTCTGCGCGCCCGCGCCGCATCCCGAACGTCCACCACCCGAACCCTGCCGGAGACCGCGTGAACCTGCCGATCCTGAAGGCGCATCCCGCGCTCCACCTCCCTCTCGACGAGATCGCGATCGAGCTCACCGTCTACTGCAACTTGAAGTGCGAGATGTGCAGCGTGTGGGAGCTCCGCCAACACGGCGTGGAGCTGCCCCTCGCCCTCTCGCTGCTCGATCAGGCGCGGGCGCTCGGCGCGACGAAGTTCACCCCGTGCGGCGCGGAGTCGTTCATGCGCAAGGACTTCCTCGACGTCGTCGAGCACGCCCATCGCATCGGCTTCACCACGCAAGACATCGTGACCAACGGCACGATGATCACCGACGCACACCTCGATCGGCTCGAGGCGTGCCCGTCGGTCTCGCTCCACATCAGCATCGACGGCCCGCGCGAGATCCACGATCGGCTCCGCGGCGAGGGCAACTACGACAAGTCGGTCGCGACGGCGAAGGAGATCCTTCGGCGCGGCATCAAGCTCGGGCTGAGCGGGGTCATCCTCAAGGAGTCGCTGGATCACCTCACGCCGCTCGTCGATCTCGCGGCCGAGCTCGGCGTGCCCGAGGTGAGCTTCCAGCCGTTCCAGACCGAGATCAGCGGGCCCGAGAAAGACATCCCGCGCTTCTCGCTCCTGCGCACCCCACGCGCGCGGATCGTCGAGAAGCTCGAGGCGCTCGCCGAGCACGCGGACGAGCGCGGCGTCACGATCTTCACGGAGTCGCTGTTCACCGTGATCCCGGACTACCTCGCGTTCGGGAAGCGTCCCATCCCGGCGGGCGGTTGTTATCTGCCGAGCAAGTTCCTCCTCATCGACTTCCGGGGCGACATCTACCCGTGCTTCTTCATGAGGACGGACGCAGACCGGATGGGTAACGTCAACGATGGTGTCTCACTCCAGGAGATCTGGCACGGAGTGCATCGTGAGGAGCTGATGACGCTCGCGCTCACCGAGCGCTGCCCGGGCTGCCTCGCGGCGTGCAGCGACGTCGAGACCTATGACAACGTGGGGCCCGACGCGCCGGCCGCGTTCGCGCCGCCGAAGACGCTCGAAGGAGCCCCGGCGTGAACGCGCAGGTGAAGCCGGGGGCCGAGATTTCGCGACGTCCGTGCCCGTCGTGCGGGACCGAGGTCCAGACGGTCCTCGCGGACGACGACGTGATCCAGCGGGCGCCGTGCCCGAGCTGCGCGCGCGAGGTCATCCTCTCGCGTTTCGTGCGGATGGACATCGCGCTCAGCGAGTACTGCAACCTGAGCTGCCAGATGTGCCGTCGGCCGAGCGAGGCGCTGTTCATCGACGCGGACTTCTGCAAGCGCTCGATGACGGAGGCGGTCGAGGCGGGCGTCCAGTACCTGAGCTTCTCGGGCGGCGAGCCGTTCGTGCACCCGAAGATCTGGGAGCTCCTCGAGCATGCGTTCTCGCTCGGCGTGAAGGTCCAGATGGTGAGCAACGGGACGCTGCTGCGCGAGAAGCACCTCCCGCTGTTGTCGCGCCTCGATTGTCTGACGATCAGCATCGACGGCACCGAGGCCGCCCACGACCTGATCCGCAAGCGCCCCGGGACCTACCAGCGCTCGCTGAAGACGATCCGACTCCTCGCGGAGAAGACGGACATCCAGTGGGGCACCAACACGGTGATGCAGCGAGACAACTATGATTGTCTCTACGATTCCTTCAAGGCGATCCAGGCGATCGGCGGCTTCAAGTACGCGTACTGCGGGTTCAGCCACGTCGAGGTCGTGCCCGAGACGGCGCACCTCATGATGACGCCCGAGGAGACGCGGATCGCGCACGAGCAGATCCGGCGCATCGAGGCGGATTGCAAGGCGACGAACACGTGGTTCAACGACCGAGAGATGCTGCTGGGTCACTTCGACACCTATGCGCAGAAGGACTTGCGGTATCGACCGATCGACGGATGCCGCATCCCGCAGAAGTTCATCGGGCTCTCCGACCACGGCTTCTATCTTTGCTGGCACCAGGGCCGGAACATCCGCACCGAGTCGCTGATCGAGGGGCTCGACTCGGAGCTCGCGCGCGACATCGTCCGCGAGGGTCGCGAGAAGCGCTGCGTCGCGTGCAACTGCTTCAACTATTCGTGGGACGCCGAGTGGAATGCCGGGATCATGGCGAGCGCCCAGGCGGGCGCGGCGGTGGATCCGAAGGCGCGCTCGGTGGAGCACGGCCTCGTCGCGCTCCGCGTGCCGGACCGCGTGCGGATGGTGGTCGGCGGCAGCGCGGGCAACACGCTCGACCTACACGAGCTGAGCTGAGCCTCCCTCGCGCTAGTCCCCTGCATCCGTGATTCATGACATGAATCACGGATGCGGGGACTAGCCGATCTTCTTCGGAGGGTCTGTCCCAGACCCCTCCCCCGCGCGAGTAAATCGCGCGGGGCCCCCCACCCAATCGAGCCCCCGGATCAGAAGTGGTTTTGCAAACAACTTCTGATCCAGGGGACTAGTCGAGCGGGAGGAGATCCGGATTTCGCGGCGGCGCGACGCGACGCGTCGGGGGAGCCACCGAGCTGGACACGCCCGGGCGCGAGCCGAGCGGGATGATCCGCGGCGTGAGCGGGCGCGGCGCGGGCACGCGCGGACGACGTCTTGGGGAGGTGCTCGCACGCGCGACGGGCGGCGCGTCCGCGGGGGTGCCTTCCTCCTCCGTGCGATCCCCGCTGGGAGCGTCGGCGACGGGAGCCTCGGGCGCGGCGGTCCCATCGAGCGCGTCGGCCCCGTGGGGTGTGCTCGTCAATGCGGTGTGCGATGCTTCTCCGCCGTTGGGCGTGGGCGCCGGATCCGGTAGAGCCTCGCTCCGAGTGCCCTGGATCCCGCCCGACGCGGAGAAGCCGACCTCCGCGGGCTGGTCGGCGACGGGGCGCGCGACGTCGGCGGGCCGTTGGGTGACGACGTAGCCGACGATCGACAGCCCGAGGCCGAGGACGGCGACGCCGCCGAGGACGATCGCGCCTCGCGAGCGCGTGGTGCGCACGTGCGTCGCGGTGGATGGCGACGCCGGGGTGTACGCGGTGTGCTCCGCCGCGATCGCGCGCTCGAGCTGGTCGCGGCGATCCGCGAGGAGCGAGGCGAACGCCTCCGTGATGTAGTGGCCGACGTCCATCGCGCCGTGCTGCTGCGTCTCTTCGAGCCAGATCGCCTCCAGCGCGTCCGCCACGCGCTTGGCGGTGGCGGGCCGCTGATCGGGCCGCTTGGCCAGCATCGAGAACGTCAGCTCGACGAGCGCGGGCGGCGCATCGGCGCGGTAGTCGCCGAGGTCGGGCGGCGCCTCACCGAGGATGCGACGCGGGCCGTCGTGGCCGTCCGAGCTCTTGTAGAGCCGCCGCCCGGTGAGGAGCTCGAACAGCACGATGCCGAGCGAGAAGATGTCGCTGCGACGATCCGGCTCCTCGAACTTCAGCTGCTCCGGGGAGACGTAGCCGAGCTTGCCTTTGACGATCCCGGTCGCGGTGTGATGCGTCGCGCCGAGCGCCTTCGCGATGCCGAAGTCGCTGACGCGCGTGATGCCGTCGAGGCCGATCAGGAGGTTTTGCGGGGATACATCGCGGTGCACGATCCCCAGCCGGCGCCCGCTCGGCTCGGTGAGCTCGTGTGCGGCGTGGAGCCCCCGGGCCGCCTGGATCGCGATCTGCAATCCGATCTGCAGTGGCAGGTCGATCCCGGCCGCCGAGCAAGCGATGATCAGGTCGGCCACGCTGATCCCGTCGATGTAGTCCATGACGAGGAACGGACCCCGATGGTCCTCCCCGACGTCGAGGACGCTCACCACGTTCGCGTGGCGCACGAGCCCTGCGATCCGCGCCTCTTCGAGGAACATGCTCCGGAGATCGGGCTCGTTGCGGAGCGACTCGCGCAGGCGCTTCACCGCGTAGAGCCGTCGGAAGCGGCCCTCCTCGCGGGCGACGAGCTCGACCTCGCCCATCCCGCCCTCCGCGATCACGCAGAGGCGGCGGAAGGAGCTCCCCCCTTCTCCCGAGCGGGTGGGCGCGGGCAGGAGCCCGGTCGCGATCGCCGCCGGCATCGGCGGGATTATAGCCGGCGCCGGCCCTGGGGCCGAATCCCGTGGCTCACTGGTCGAACGGCAGCAGATCGGGCCGCCGATACGGGTCGACGCGGCCCTCGTCGTGGGCCGTCGTCGGGGTGCCGAGCGGCGGGGTCGCCACCGGATGGTTCGGCGTCGCTTCGGCCGGCGTCGACGGCGGGTGCGAGGCGTGAGGGTGGCGCCGTCCCGTCCGACCGTTGCGGTCGTCGGCCGCGACCTCGATGGGGCTGACGGGTTCGGAGTCCGGGTCGACGTCCGGGTCCGTGTCGCCGCTCTCGATCACGACGGGCTCGATGACGGGATCCTCTCCGGCACGCCGAGTGGCCGTTTCGTCATCGGGCACGGGCGTCGGTCCCTCCTCGACCACCGGCTCGGTCACGTCGGGGGCCGGGGTCGCCGCGTTCGGCGTGACGGTCTCGCCGTCGGTCATGAAATGGACGGTGGCGAGGCTGGCCCCGCCGGCGACGACGAGGACCAGGAGGCCGATCAGCACCGCGGCGAGCGCGCTCCGGCGGCGCGGCGGGGGGGCGTCGACGGCAGGCGGGTCGACCCGCGAGATCGCGCCCGAGGTGGGCTCCACGCCGAGCGATCCGCTCGGTGGCGCCGGGGTGTGCGTGGCGCTCGCGTGGGCGACGAGCAACGGATCGGGGGACGCGGACTCGAGCGTGTGCTCGGCGGGCGATCCCGGGGACGCACCCGCGCGGGACGCGTCGAGGCAGCGTTGGAGCGCGGCGCGCAGCTCGGCCGCAGACTGGAAACGATCTTGCGCCTGGGTGCGCAACCCTCGATCGACGATCGCGAGGAGCGCCGCGTCGAGGTCGGGTCGCAGCGTCGCGAGCGGGGTCGGCGCCTGCGTGCAGACGCGGATCACCATCTCCTCGTACGTCTCCGCCTCGAAGGGCAGCGTGCCGCCGAGCATCTTGTAGAGCACGACGCTGGCCGAATAGAGGTCGACGCGATGATCCACCGTGCGCGCCGCCAGGTACTGCTCGGGCGCCGCGTACCCCGGCGTCCCCATCGACATCCCCGTCTTGGTGGTGGGCGTGTCCTTGAGGTGCTGCGCCTTGCTGATCCCGAAGTCGAGCAGCTTCACGAAGTCGCGCTGCGCGCCGCCGGGCCACGTGCCGACGAGCATGATGTTCCCGGGCTTGATGTCGCGGTGGATGATCCCCGCCGCGTGCGCCGCGGTGAGCGCGTCGAGCACCTGCAATAGGATCGAGAGCGCGCGCTCCACCCCGAGCTTGGACTCGGCGCGCAGGACGTCGCCGAGCTCCGAGCCCTTCACCAGCTCCATCGCCAGGAAGTGCGTGCCGTCGGCGACGCTCCCCGCGTCGTAGACCTCCACGATGTGCGGGTTGCCGATCGCGGCCGCCGCCCGCGCCTCCGTCACGAAGCGCTGGATGACGTCGGTCGAGTGATGCGGCGAGGGACGCACGAGCTTGAGCGCCACCTCGCGCTGCATCACGGAGTGGCGCGCGCGATAGACGGAGCCGAAGCCGCCGCCCCCGATCCACTCGACGATCTCGTAGCGGTCGAGCGTGCGCCCGCACATCCCAGGCTGTGCCATCATCACCTGGGTCCGCGGACACACGACCTCCTTGGCCGGGTGTTGCCAGCCGCAGTGATGACAGAGCACGCTCTCGGCGAGGGCTTCGATGGGCTCATGATAACGGGAATGAGGCACATGTCAGGTTGCTCGCGCTCGGTCGGGCTCGCTGCGCTGATGGCGCTCACCGCCTCCGCGCTGGGACTCTCGGCGCGGGCACAGGCGCAGCTCTCGGACGAGGACCGCGCGCGGATCCACTTCCAGACCGGCACCTCCTACTACGATCAGGGCCGCTACCACGAGTGCGCCGGCCAATTCCGCGACAGCTACACGCTGAGCGGGCGCGCGCATCTCCTGCTCAACGTCGCGCGATGCCACGAGCTGGCGGGCGAGCTCGGGCCGGCCGCGGACGCCCTCGAGGAGTATCTCCAGCGCGAGCCGAACGCGCCCGACCGCCGGACGATCGAGGAACGGATCGCTCAGTTCCGCTCGCGTGAGCCCGCATCCGACTCGGGAGGCGGCGGCGGCGGCGGCGCGGACGTGACCCTGCCCGCCGTGCTGCTCGGCATCGGGGGCGCGTTCGTGATCGGCGGCGTGATCACCGGCATCGTCACGCTCGACATGCAGAGCTCGCTCGATCAGCGCTGCCCCGATCGGGTGTGCGACGCGACTTTGCGCTCCGAGGCGGAGACCGGACAGGCGCTCGCGATCACCACCGACGTGCTCCTCGGCGCGGGCATCGTCGCGGCGGCGGTCGGTGGGGTGCTCCTCATCGTGGCGCTGACGAGCGGCGACGATACCGAAGAGGCTCCCGTCCAAGCGGGGATGGCGTGCGACACGAACGGCTGCGTCGGCGTGGCCGGGGGGCGGTTCTGATGCGATCGATCGGCCGGCCGCTCTTCATCCCGCTCGCGCTGCTCGGGCTCGGCGGGTGCTCGCTGATCTCGAGCTTCGACTTCGAGTATCGCGACGCGACGATCTCGGATGGCGGCGGGAACGACGGCGGCAGGCGCGACGGCGGCGGGACCGACGGGGGTCGGCGCGACGCGGACGCCCCGTTCGACGCGGGCCCCGACGCGGGGCCGATGGTCGACGGAGGCACGCCCAGCACGCGATGCCCCGCGCCCTGCGTCGCCGACGCGGTCACCGACTTCGAGGGCGCGACCGCGCCGGGGGTGGGCTCGGTGGACTGGCGCGCACACCGAGACGATCGCGCGCCGATCGGCGTCGACTTTCCCGAGCTCGTCTATGGCTCGCATCCTACGTTGACGGGCTTCGGGGACACGACCGCGTTCGTCGGGCACTGCGCCGACAACGCGGGCGCCGCGGAGTGCGCCGGGCTCGCCGACCACTTGCTCGTGATCGGTCGACCCGGCGCCGGCGGCGCCGACCCGGTGATCAGCTTCCACGCGAACGCGCGCGCGGTGTGGCGCGTCCAGGGTCGGGTCCGTCTGGCGGCCGGGGTGAGCAGCGCGGAGACGCATCGCATCTCGATCTCGCGGAACGCCCGCCACGACTACGCGGGGTCCACCGAGCTCGTGCCGACCGCGACCCCGATGGACTTCGACGCGCTGGTCGACGTGCTCGACGGCGACCGGGTGATCGTCCGCTTCGAGCAGCGGAGCGGCAGCACGGCGGCGCCCCTGGCCGTGCAGCTCTGGGTCACTCGGATGGGCGCGCCGGTCGACGATCGCTGTCAGGTCGGATTGACGTTCGACAATCCTCAGCCGCTCTACGACCGGTGTGTCGAAGCGGACGTCGAGAACCGTGTCGACGGGATCGGCCCGGCGACCACGCCGTCGACCGCGTCGACCCTCGCCGAGGGGGTCGGCAACTGGCTGCGCGAGGGGCGCGTGATCACCGAGGGGCAGTACCTCGTGGCGGGCACCTCGCCGCTCGACTACTCCGGCGACTTCACGGTCTCGATCTGGGCCCGCGCCAGCACGGGTCCGACCATCGACCAGGTCATCTTCGCCGACTCGACGTCCGACGCGCCGCCGGGCGGCACGTACGTGTCGATCGACACCGACTACGACCCACCCTTCGTCGTCGCGCGCACGTTCCATCCGATGACGATGGGCGCCTGCACCGAGGCCAGACCCGGCGTCTGCATCGCGTTCTCGAACTTCCGCGGCTCGAGCGCAAACGAGTGGCACTACTATCGCTACGTCCGCTCCACCGCCGACGACGCGATCTATCTCTGCGTCGATGGGCAGCAAAGGCTGCGCATCCCGCTCGACGGCAGCTACGACCTGACGACCGCGTATCGCCTGACGCTCGCACGCAACGTGGACTTCAACCCGGCCGACTTCGTGGGGCGGCTCGACGACGCGCGCGTCTACTCGATCGCGCTGCCCTGCGAGCTCTGATCGGGCCGCTTGGCATCCTCGGCGGGCCGTACGGCCCAGAAGTCGTAGAAGTTGAACCAGTTCTCGGGCGCTCGGCGCGCGAACTCCTCGAGGCGCGCGGCGTAGCGCTCGACGTACTCGCGCAGCGCCTCGTCGCGCCGGGCGCGGGGCAGGACGATCCGATCCGCGAACGGCTCGCAGTAGAGCTCGTAGCGGTTCGGCGCTCGATAGATTCCGAACGTCAAGTAGACGCGGCATCGCAGGAGCGACGCGAGGATCCACGGCCCGGTGGGGAAGGGCGCCGGCGCACCGAGGAACGGGACCGAGATCGTCTTTTCGTTGAGGCCGACCCGGTCGGCGGCGAGCGCGACGAGATCCCCGGCCTCGATCAGCTCGCGGACCCGCAGCATCTGGTTCGCGTCTCCGGGTCGGATCGCCATCACCTGCTGCGAGTGCGTCGGATCGAGCTCGCCGAGCAGCGAGTTCACCATGCGCGCGTTCTCGAAGTAGCCGAGGATGTGGAGACGGAATTTCTCTTGCGTCGCGCTCATGCGCATGGCGTCGTAGCCGCCGAGGTGGGCGCCGACGAGCAACGCGCCTTCGTGTCGCGCGTGCAGACCTTCGAGGTGCTCGTTGCCGTTGCGCGTGATCACGAAGCGCTTCGCGTTGCGGGGGACGAGGAGGAAGCGATCCAGGACGACGTGCGCGAACGTGCGGACGTGTCGGTAGATGGCGCCGAACCCGGGCGTGTCACCGCTGAGCCGCTGGTGGAAGCTCCGCACGACGTCGCGCACCCGGCGTGAGCCGAGCGTGTAGTAGAGCGCGATCATCGCGGTCAGCGCGCGGGCCACCGTCCTCCCGAGCACGCGCAAGACGAGCAGCGCGGCGCGGAACCCCAGCATGGTCCCCCGCTCCCGGCGGCTCAGCCACTCCGCGCGCTCATCCATCGCGCCGCGGGGTGTAGCACCTCCCCGTCGGTCGAGTGATCACAGAGGCCCGTCCGGTGCTACACCTGGCACCCACGTGAAGGACCGACTCAGCGAGCCGCCGACGCCCCAGGAGGCCCGGCTACGGACGATCCTCAACTCGATGGTCGAGGCCGTGTTCGTCACCGACGACAAGGGGCGCGTCGTGTTGACCAACCGCGCCCTCGACGCGCTCATCGATCGCGACGTGCGCGGGCGCCGCGCCAAGAACGTGATCCGGAGCCCTCAGCTCAAGAACGCGATCCGCAAGGCGCGTAAGAAGAACGAGGCGACGGAGGTCGAGCTCGAGACGCTGATCGGCGAGCGCTTCCACACGTTCCACGCTCAGGTCGCCCCGCTCCCCAAGGGGCAAGGCGTCGTGACGGTGCTCCACGACGTCACGAGCCTCAAGAACGCCGACCGCGTGCGTCGAGACTTCGTCGCCAACGCCAGCCATGAGCTGCGCACGCCGCTCACCGCGATCCGCGGCTTCGCGGAGACGCTGCAGGACGGCGCGCTCGAGAGCCCGGACGCCGCGCGCCGCTTCGTGAGCGCGATCCTGCGTCACACGCTGAGGCTCCAGCGGCTCGCCGAGGACCTCACCGTCCTCGCGCAGGCGGAGTCGCCGGAGCACGACTATCAAGCCGCCAAGGTCGACGTGCGCAGCGTCTTCCGCGACAGCGCGGCGAGCCTCGAGACGTTCGCGCGTCGCAAGGGCGTCCGCCTCAGCCTCGAGATGCCGAACGAGCCGGTGAACGCGAACGTCAGCGCGCGCGCGCTCGACCACGTGCTCATCAACCTCATCGAGAACGCGATCAAGTACTCGAACGAGTCGGGCGAGGTGGTCGCGCGCCTGGTGCCGACCCCCGAGTCGCTCGTGTTCGAGGTCCAAGACTGGGGCCCGGGGATCCCGGCGAAGTACCACGACCGGATCTTCGAGCGGTTCTATCGGGTCGACAAAGGTCGCTCGCGCGAGGAGGGCGGCACGGGCCTCGGGCTCGCGATCGTGCGGCACCTCGTGGGTCGCATGGGCGGTAGCGTCGAGGTGCAGAGCGAGGTGGGGCAGGGGGCGCTCTTCCGAGTGACGATTCCCCCCGATACCGATGAGCCGGACGACGAGCCTCCCGCCGACGCCTGAGGCTCGCGCGGCGGACGAGCCCGGAAAACGAGGCCCTGCGGGCGAGGGCTCGCCCGTTCGTTCGCCAAAGAGGCAAGGCGCCGCGCGATCGGATAGCCTTTGCGTCGATGGAGGGCGCGCCCGAGGTGCGGGGTGACGACGGTCGGCTCCTCGGAGGTCGCTACCGCCTGCACGCGCAGATCGGCGAAGGCGGGATGGGGATCGTCTACGAGGCGATCGACGAGGTCCTCTCGAACCGCGTCGCCGTCAAGGTCCTCCGGCCCTCCGACGACAGCGGCCGCACCGCGATCGCTCGGCTCCATCGCGAAGCGCGCGCCGCCGCGGCGCTCGGACACCCCAACATCGTTCGCGTCACCGACCTCGGCCGCGACGGCGACAGCGCCTACCTCGTCATGGAGCTCCTGCGCGGGCGCACCCTCGATGAGGAGCTCCACCTCCACGGCTCGCTCCCGCTCGATCGCGCGGTGCGCATCCACCTCCAGCTGCTCGACGCGCTCGGCGTCGCGCATCAGGCGGGGGTGCTTCATCGCGACATCAAGCCGAGCAACATCTTCCTCACGCGGCTCGCGGACGGCTCCGAGCTCGTCAAGCTGCTCGACTTCGGCCTCGCGTATCTGTTGGAGGAGCGCACGTCCGCGAAGCTCACCGCAACGGGAATTGCGATCGGCACACCGGCCTACATGGCGCCGGAGCGGATCTACGGAGAGCCGATCGACGGCCGCGCGGACCTGTTCTCGGTGGGCGTGTCGTTCTTCGAGTCGCTCACCGGGCAGCTGCCGTTCGCGGCCGACAACGCGCTCGCGCTCCGCGGGCGGATCCTGCTCGAGAACCCGCGGAGCGTCCGCGAGGATCGGCCCGACGTCAGCGAGGACGTCGCCCGCGTCATCGAGCGCGCGCTCGCGAAGCGCGCCGTCGATCGATTCCCGACCGCGGCCGAGATGGCGCACGCGCTCGCGGCTGCGATCGCACGCTCGACGCTGAAGGAGGGGACTCAGGAGGTGGCCCGGATCGCGCCGCCGAGCGGCGCGAGCTCGCAGGCCTCGACGGCGCGCGCGCCCGACGCGGGGGCCCACGGGCGCGGCGTCGAGTCGTCCACCGCCACCGATCCGACGCTGATGGCGATCCCGCCCAGCGATGCGGGGGGTCCAGATACGCAAGTCTCGTTCGGCGATCCGATGGCCGCGATGGCCGCGGGGAGCACGGGCTCCGTCGACACCGAAGGACGACCCGCCACCCTCCGCTACGGTGGCGTCACCGTCCCGCCCGGCGGCGTCGCGCCGGTCGACAGCGCCCCGCGTCCTCTCCCCGAGGTGGAGCGCGCCACGCTCGATACGACCTCGGCGGCAGCGTATCGTGCGTTGCGCACGGGCGCGCAGCGCTCGAGCCTGATCGCGGGTCTCGCGCTCGGCGCGGGCCTCGGCGTGTTGGTGCTGGGGGCGCTCGGGATCTACGCGGTGATGCGCGATCCCACGACGTCCTCGCACCCCTCCGCATCCGAGTCCGGGTCGCCCGCGCCCGCCGCCACGCGCGCGCCGCGGACCCCCGACCCCGAGCCGCCGGCCGTCGGCGCCGCACTGGCCGTCACGGAACCCCCGCCCGCGCCTGATCCGCCGCCGACCCCGGTGGTCTCGCCGCCGCCGCCGGTCGAAGAGCCTTCCGTCGCGTCGCAGGGTGCGGCGCCCGTCGAGGAGACGGAGTCCCATCGGCCCTCGCACCCCCCTCGCGTCGGCCGCCGTCGGACGGTGACGCCGACGATCACACCGCAGGTGCGCCCGCTCGTGACCCCCGTCGTCCAGCCTCCTCCTCCGTCGCGGCCGCCGCCGCGCAACACCAGCTTCGACGGTCCGCTCGAGCCCGACTGGAGCCGCCCTCCGCGGCGTTGAAAACGCCTTGGCGCGGGGCGACGATGACGTCACCCATGCGCAGTCTTCCTCGATGCACGCTCTTCCTCACGCTCTCGCTCGCCGCGGCGTGTGACCCCGCGCCCGGCCGTCGCGACGGCTCGGTGAACGACGGCGGCGGCCCGACCGGCGCGGACAGCGACGGCGACGGCATCACCGATGACTGGGAGGGCGCCGCGGCGGGGGTCGACACCGACGGCGACGCCACGCCGGATTACCTGGACCTCGACAGCGACGATGACGGCATCGACGACGCGACCGAGGCGCACACGAGCGGACCCGACTACGAGCCGGTGGACAGCGATAGCGACGGTGTCTACGACTTTCGCGATCTCGACTCGGACGCGAACCGCATCCCCGACGCCGACGAGACGACCGGCGACCTCGATGGCGACGGCGAGGACGACTATCGCGATCTCGACGACGACGGCGATCACATCTCGGACGCGATGGAGATCGACGATCCCGCCGACCCGAGCGACTTCGACGGCGACGGGATGCCCGACTACCGCGACGTCGACTCCGACGGCGACGTGATCGGCGATCAGTTCGAGTCGGTGATCGACACGGACGGCGACATGGTCCTCGATCGGTTCGACGACGACTCCGACGACGACGGGTGGACCGACGCCGAGGAGGCGGGCGTCGCCGACCCGCATCTCGCGCCCGTGGACACGGACGGGGACGGCATCTACGACTTCCGCGATCCCGACAGCGACGACGACGGCCTCAGCGATCGACGCGAGCGTGAGCTCGGCACGAGCCGCACGAACGCGGACACGGACGGCGACGGGGTGAGCGACCTCGTCGAGATCGCCGCGTGCCGCGACGCGAGCTGCGTCGACGATCCGACCGATCCGATGAGCAGCCCGCTCGCGCGCGGCGACTTCGTGTTCGTCGAGCCCTACATGGACGTCCCGACCCCCCCGCGCGACACGCTCGACTTCGCGACCGACCTCCGGGTGGCCGACGTCTATCTGCTGATCGACACCACCGGCTCGATGGGCGACGCGATCATGAGCTTGCAGGCGGGCCTGGCGACGCCGACCACCGGATTGATCGATCGCGTGCGCGCCGAGATCCCCGACGTGTGGTTCGGCGTCGGGGAGATCCGCGACTACGACGACCCCTATGTCTACCGCAACGTGCAGGACATCACGGCCACGATCGGTGACGCGCAAGCCGCCGTGAATTCGCTCGTCGCGGCGGGCGGCGGCGACGGACCCGAGGGCGACGTTCCCGCGCTCTTCGCGACCGCGACCGGCATGGGGCTCAGCGGCTTCGGCGTCGCGGATCGCACCGACTGTCCCGCCGGCACGTTCGGCTGGCCGTGCTTCCGGAACGGCGCCGTCCCCATCGTCGTCGTGATCACCGACTGGGCGTTCCACAACGATCGCGCGGGTAACGATCCTTACCCAGGCTACACCGACTACCCGACGATGCTCGCGGCGCTGACGGCGGCCAACGTCCGCGTCATCGGCGTCGGGCGGACGGTCGACGGCGACCTCGGCGCGCTCGCGGATCTGCGCGCGGTGGCGAACGACACCGGCGCGGTGGACGCGACCGGCGCCCCGCTCGCGAGCCCGTGGAGCGGCGGCCCGATCAGCGACGCGGTGGTGAACAACATCCGGATCCTCGCGAACCAGACGCCGATCGACATCTCGGTGCAGTACGTCGACGATCCGACTGACGCCGTCGACACGCAAGCCGCGTTCGTCGATCACGTCGAGGCGAACACGATGGGCAACCTCGTGCGGGGCTGCGAGCCGCGCATGGGCGTCGACACCAACGGGGACGGTCGGCCCGATACGTTCCGCGACGTCACGCCGGGCACGCCGGTCTGCTTCGACATCGTCGTGAAGCGGAACGACACGGTGATGCCGACGCTGATGCCGCAGCTGTTCCGCGCCTCGCTCCGCGTGTTGGGCGACGGCTTCACCGAGCTGGATCTGCGCGACGTGTTCTTCCTCGTACCGCCGCGCATCCCGGATCCGGGCATCGAATAGGCGAGCCGAGGCTCACCCGCTGAGCACATGAACCCCGTCGAGCCGTCGGCCCGCCGCTGCGCTCGACCGCGACACCGCGCGTCGCGCACCCTTCGAGGCGGGCTCGGCGCGGACCGACCCGCGCTGCGGTCGACGCGGCGGCCAACGGTGCTAAGCCGGGCCTCGCATGGACCCCGTGATCGGCGTCAACGTTCCTTACCTACGTGGAGATTACGGCCACGACCTCGCGGAGAACCCTCGGTTCCCCACGTGGCCGTGCCGCTTCGACCCGCAGAGCGCGTACCGGCCGATCATCGAGGCGCGCCGACTCGGTTTCGGCGCGATCCGGATCTGGCTCTGTGAGAACGCCGAGGGGATCGTGCTGGAGGGGGGCCGCGTCGCCGGCGTGAGCGAGCGGCTCACCGAGAGCGTCCGGATCCTCCAGGAGGCGGCCGCGCTCCACGGCCTGCGCGTCTACTGGACGTTCCTCGACGCCAACTCGATCGCGCGCGACGGCGACACGGTGACCCGCGCGGTGCTCGGTGAGCCCGACGAGGCGGAGCGCTTCGCGGAGCGCGTGGTGAGGCCGCTCGTCCGGCTGTTCGATCCGGCGATCACGTTCGCGATCGATCTGGTGAACGAGCCCGAGACGTCGACCGCGGAGTGCGACGCGCCCGATCCGATCGCGTGGGAGACGCTCACCGCGTCGATCGCCGCGCTGACCCGCGGGGCGCGCGCGGAGCGCGAGGGCCTCGTCACGGTTGGTACTACGCACGCCTTCTTGCCGAAGCTCGCGCCGATCGCGGACGCGCTGAGCGCGGTCGACATCCACATGTATCACCCGGGAGGAGGTCTTCCGCCGCGTGAAGACCTCGTGCGCTATGCCGGCGGGTGGCTCGCGGACAAGCCGCTGATCGCGGGGGAGGCGGGCATCCCGAAGGATCCCGGTCCCGAGGACCCCGCCGCGCTGACGAACTTCATCCACAACGCGAGGAAGCTCGACTACGCCGCGGTCTTTCTGTGGCAGCTCCAGGGCGACCTCATCGACGCCGGAGAGCGCGATCGCCCGATGACCTGGCTCGCCTCGCAGGTCCGCCGGCTCACGCTGGGCTACTGAGCGTCAGGGCTCGACATAGTCGAAGAGCACTCCGTCCGTGATCCCGACGGTGGCGGTGCCGAGCCGGAGCACGCCGTCGGGCCCGAGCGTCATCCCGGTGGGGAGCGCCGTGCCCTCCGGCGCCACCGCGAACGTCCCGCCGAGCGTGACGCCGGCCGGCAACGTCGCGGCGAGATCGACGCTCGTTCGCTCACCGATCACGAGCTGGATCGTGCCGGGGCTCCACGCGGTGCCGGCGTCCGTCGCGCGCGCGTCGACCGTTCCCGCGTCGCGGCGGGCGGCATCGACCCTCGCCGCGTCGAGCCCCGCCGCGTCAGGGGCGCCCGTCCCGTCGCATCCCGAGGCGACGACCCAGCCGGTCCCCACCACCAACACGAAGCGTCGACGACCGATCGCGCGCTCCATCATCCGCGCTCCATCATCCGCGCTCCATGTGCATCGGATTGCCGATCGTGTCGGCGCTCATGAACGCGTGGTGGCTCGCGAGATCCGCGTCGCGGACGATCTCTGCCCGCGCGCCGTCGATCCACAGCGCGGTGCGTCGCGCTCCCCGGGCGTCGACGGAGTCCGAGGTCAGGTCGTCGGGCGAGGTCGGGCTGATCTTCGACCACCAGATCTGCGCGCGCCCGGCGTCGGTCGCGAGCGTGTCCGAGAGCGACTCGGCCAAGAGATCGGCGTCGCTGAGCGCACCACGAAACACCTTGACGCGACGCAGGTAGCCCGACAGCCGCTCGTGCTGATGTGCGGCCCACCACGGTGCGTTGCCGAACACGAGCGCCTTGTGCGCGTGCGGCGGCGCGTCGGCGTAGGCACCATCGTGCCGGTACTCGATCGCCTCGCCGAGGTCCGACGCGATCGAGGGATGGAGCGTCATCTGGGACGCACCGGCCGCGTCGAGCACCTCGCAGCGGAACGCCTGGGTGTGCACGCGTCCGTACTCGACCAACGAGCCGACGTGGTCGATCCCGTCGATCGAGATCTCCCACTCGTGAGCGCGGAAGTCGTCGCCGTCGCCTCCGCCGAACGCGGAGAACGGATACGGGTGCGCGCCGACGTAGCCGTTGAGCCCGAGGAGATCGTAGAAGTCGGTCCCCTCCGACGCGGCGTAGAAGAACGTCGTGTAGTACCCGGCTTGCCGGACCGGCACGAGCTGCCACGTCAGCGAGAAGCCGTCGCGCCAGCGCAGCGTGTCGGTCCCGCCCTCCACCGTCGGCAGGTAGAAGAAGCGCTGCACAGGCACGTGATCGTAGGGCCCGTTGCGTCCGGACTCGTGCCCGTTGCCGCGGAAGTAGAACCACGTCGTCTCGCCGGGCGCCGGCCGGTCGCGAACCTCGATCCGTACGGGTGCCGATCGCATGGTCGGCGCCCGTCAGAACAGCGTGTAGATGAACGGCGTCGACGCCTGTCCGGTCGCGATCACGAGCGCGAGGAGCGCGAGCACCAGGACGAGCGGGACGATCCAGTAGGCCTTGTTCTCCTTCGCGAAGCGAACGAGGTGACCGAGCAATGTACCCGCGTAGCGGAGCCGACCCACGGCGCCGAGCATAGCACCGGGTGGGCTCAGTCCAGCTCGAAGGACCGCTTGAACTGCGCGCGATCCTCGAAGCCGGGCTGGTCTTTCGCGAGCAGTACGAACGGACCGAGGCTGAGCGCGTCCATCTCCGTGCCCATGAAGCAGCGGTACGCGTCCTCGGGGGTGCAGACGATCGGCTCGCCGCGCACGTTGAAGCTCGTGTTCACCACCATGCCGCAACCCGTCTTGCGACGGAACGCGGAGAGCAAGCGGTGGTAGCGCGGGTTGGTGGACGCGCTCACCGTCTGGACGCGCGCGCTGTAGTCGACGTGGGTGATCGCGGGGACGTCGCTCCGCGGCTCGTTGACCCACGCGACGAGGTCGTCGCCGTCGCGCGCCGTCGTCGGAGGCAGCCGATGATCCTCGCGCAGCGGCGCGGTGAGCAGCATGTACGGCGAGGTCGCGTCGAGCTCGAAGTAGTCGGCCGCGACCTCCTCGAGCACGCTCGGCGCGAACGGACGGAAGCTCTCGCGCTGCTTGATCTTGAGGTTCATGACCGACTGCATCTTCGTCGAGCGTGGATCGCCGAGGATCGATCGGTTGCCCAGCGCGCGCGGCCCGAACTCCATCCGACCCTGGAGCACGCCGACGACGTGCTCGCTCGCCAACAGCTCCGCCACGCGCTCGGCCCACGCGTCGTCGTCCTCGTGCGCCTCGTAGGGATAGCCGCGCGCGTCGAGGAACGCGCGGATCTGCTCGGCCGAGAACTCCGGCCCGAGGTAGGCGCCCTGCATGCGGTCGCGGCCCGTCGAGCGACGCTCGTTCTCGAGCGCGCCGTGCCACACCGCGTACGCCGCGCCGACCGCGCCCCCGGCGTCACCCGCCGCCGGCTGGATCCACAGCTCGTCGAACACGCCTTCGCGCAGCAGCTTACCGTTCGCTACGCAGTTGAGGGCGACGCCGCCCGCGAGGCAGAGGTTGCGATGGCCGGTCAGCGCGCGCGCGTGCTTGGCCGCCCGCACGACGATCTCCTCGGTCACCTCCTGGATCGACTTGGCGAGATCCATCTCGCGGCGCGTGATGCGCGCCTCGGCCGGCCGCGCCGGGCCCCCGAACAGCTCGGCGAAGCGCGCGTTCGTCATCACCGCGTCGTCGAGGTAGCCGAAGTAACGCATGTCGAGCCGGAAGCTCCCGTCGTCCTTCAGGTCGAGGAGCTCGTCGAGGATCGTCTGCGTGTATCGACCCTCGCCGTACGGCGCGAGCCCCATGAGCTTGTACTCGCCGCTGTTGACGCGGAAGCCGGTGAAGTACGTGAACGCGCTGTAGAGCAGGCCCAGGCTGTGCGGGAACGGGAGCTCCTCGAGGAGCGTCAGCGATCGCTGCTCGCCCGCGCCGATCGTGCCGGACGCCCACTCGCCGACGCCGTCGAGGGTGAGCACCGCGGCCGACTCGAACGGCGATGGATAGAACGCGCTCGCCGCGTGGCTGAGGTGGTGCTCGGGAAAGTAGACGGGGAGCTTCTGACCGCTCGCGCTCTTCGCGCCGAGCGTCTCGAGCGTGTCGAGGATCTTCGGCTCGATCCAGAGCTTGTCCTTGAGCCACACGGGCAGCGCGCGGACGAACATCGGCAGGCCCTTGGGCGCGACGGCGAAGCTCGTCTCGAGGATGCGGTGGAGCTTGAGGATCGGCTTGTCATAGAACGCGACCGCATCGAGGGTGGGCGCGTCGAGCTCGGCGAGGCAGTAGCGCACCGCGTTCGACGGGAACGCCTCGTCGTGCTTCTTGCGCGTGAAGCGCTCCTCCTGCGCGGCCGCGACGATCACGCCGTCCTCGAGGAGGCACGCCGCCGCGTCGTGATAGTCGAAGCTCAGCCCGAGGATGCGCATCGCGGTCAGTAGGGGCGATCGAGCGGTCGATCGTCGGAGCGCGGCTGCCAGTAGCTCGCGCTCGCTTTGTCGATGTGACGCCGCATCGGATCGCGCCGCCCGCGGCGGAACAGCCAGCCGAATGGAGCGAAGAAAAAGAAATAGACCGGCGTGAGGAGCAGCCAGGTGAGCCCCGCGCCGATGACCTTGGAGACGGCGAGGATCGCGCGCTCGAGCGCGGCGTAAGCGCCGAGCGGCGAGAGCAACCCGAGGACGAGAGTGAGACCCGCGATCCCGAACGCGATGGCGCCGAGGATGGGTCGGCCGACCGCGAACGTGAGCACCGCGCCGATCGCGCCGCCGATCGCGCTCCGGATCAGCGCCCCGATCCGCGCCCGCCGCGCGCGCGCCGCACGGTCGTCGCTCGCCCCGCGCCACGACCAGATCACCGCGGCCGCCTCCGCGCGACCCTGACGGACCGCGTCCCCTTCGAAGGTGACGGCGACGTCGTCCTCGTCCCGGGGAGCGGGCGTGCTCACGGCAGCTTGAACACCCGCGCCGCGTTGGCGCCCATGAATAGCGTGCGCGCCTCGTCGTCGAGCCCCAGCGAGTCGAGCTGCTGGACGCACGCCGACGGCGAGATCATCGGGTGGTTGCTGCCGAACAGCACCTTGTGCCGCCCGTGGCCCCGTAGGTAGCTCACGAGCTCGGGGGGATAGCGGCTCGGCTTGTACGCCGACGTGTCGAGGTAGACGTTCTCGTACTTCGTGGTGAGCGTGATCATCTCGGCCGTCCATGGGTAGCCGATGTGTCCGCCGACGATCCGGAGCTCCGGAAAATCGCACGCCACGTTGTCGAGGTACGGGATCGGTCGTCCCGGCTCGGACGGACGGAGCGGCCCCGCGTGCCCGACCTGGAGGCAGAACGGGATGTCGAGCTCGATGCACTCCGCGTAGAGCGGGTAGTAGCGGCGATCGTCGGGTGGCAGACCCCAGAGCCACGGCAACACGCGAAGCCCGACGAAGCCGAGGTCCTTCACCGCGCGCCGCAGCTCGCGCACGGCGTCCATCGGGCGATGGAGATCGACCGACGCGATCCCGAACAGCCGGCCGTCGCCCTTCGCGCAGAACCCAGCGACCTCGTCGTTCGAAATCAAGGGACCTTGCGGGCCGTGCCACGCGCTGACCAGCGCACGATCGATCCCGCCCGCGTCGAGCGCGTTCATGGTGAATGGGATCGGAAACTCGGCCGGCACCTCGGTGAGGCGCATCCACCGGCGCAGCGTGGCGAACATCGGATCGCCGAGGAACGCGGGAGTCGGATGCTGGATCCAGGCGTCGACGATCATCGCGCGGTTGTAGCACGCACCGGTCAGCCCGACGGCGGCGGTGGGGTGAACCCTCCGGCGGCGCTCGCCGCGTCGGGTCCCGAGGCGGAGATGCGCATCGCGTCGTAGCGCGCGGTGTTGCGACGATAGAGCACCGCCGCGAGGATGATGCTCGCGAGCACCATCAGGAGCATGAGACCACCGCACGCGATGCTGCCGATCGCGAGGTTGCCGCGCTCCTCCGCTTCCTCGCGCCAGTAGCTGCTGCCGAGGCCGTAGCGCTCGCCGCGCATCTCGTCCTCGCGCGCGAACTCCTCCATCATCTCGGCGCCGCTCTTCGAGTCGAAGAAGTACGCGCTCGCGCCGAACGCGATGCACGAGAACAACAGCGCGGCGAGGCCCGCGCAGCCCGAGAGGAGATGGGTCGGGAACGGCTTCTCGATCCGTGGCGGACCTTCGGGGGCGCCAGGGACCTGCGGAGTTCGAAAGGCGCCTTGCGGCTTGGCCGCCGTCGCTTTGCGGGACGAGACGAGAATCACGATCCCGCCGATCACGATCGCGAGGCTCACGAGCGCACACGGAAGCGACCCGAGGATGAACGGCGCGGCCTCGTCCGGGCTGACGCGGCCGCTGGTCGTCCCGACGAGGACTCCGCTCACGACACAGACCCCCGACGAGACGAGGAGCATCAGGCCGCCGCATCCGAGGAGCCCCGGGCCGACGAGCTTGTTGGAGTCGCTCACCCGGCCGGTCTGGCACTTCGACCGAGACGTTCAACCCGATTCGTTCGGCCGCTCGGACCGCGCGCGGGACGCCGGTCAGTGGCCGCTCGGGACGGAGGCGCGGCTCGGCTCGGCCTCGATCTCGACCTCATCCTCGAGCACGTCCGAGATGACGGTCGAGCGCGTGCCCGACTCGTCCAGCGAGGCCTCTTCGAGCGCCGCCATCACCTCGTCGTCGACGCGGATCCGAACCCCGCTCGCGTCGGCGTCGCGCGCGAGCTCGGAGCACAGCTCGTCGAGCGCCGCGAAGCCTCGCTCGATGCGCTCGAGGTGATGCTCGACCTGATCGTCGAGCTCCCCCACGTCGAGCTCGCTCGACTCCGCCGTCTCGTCGACCGCGAGGTCGGCGTAGCCGAGCGGATCGAGGTTCAGCGCCGCGCGCAGCCGCTGGACGCCGCGCGAGATCTGGCGCTCGAGCAGGTGCGCCTCCTCGAGCGCGTTGGCCCAGCCCTCGCTCGTCGCCTCGGGCAGCCTCGCCTCGATGGCGTCGATGCGGGCCGCGAGCTCTTCGGCGATCTCCGGCGCGTCGAGCCGCGCGTCGCGGCAGCTCTCGTAGTAGCGCAGCTCCGATCGGAAGCGCTCGATCTCGAGCTGCTCGAGGCGCTGCTCGAGCTGTCCGACGAGCTTGCGTTGAGCGCTCCGAAGCCGACGGTCTTGCGCGAGCTCGCGCTCCAGCATCGCGGTCGCGCGCGCGCGCGTCTCGGTGCTGAGATCCTCGCGCGCCGCCTCGACGCGCTCGTCGGTGTGGCCGAGATCGCGTTCCACCTCGGCGAGCCGTCGTCGCACGTCGCGGATCCGCAGCGCGAAGGAGCCCGGATCGCGCTGGCGCTTGCGCCACGCCAGCCACGCGAGCAGCGCGAGGAGCGGTGTGAACCCCGCGCTGACCACGAGACCCTCGAACGGGCTCGGGACGAAGAAGGCCAGCACCACCGCGAGCGTCGGGATCCCTCCCGTCGCCGGTAGGCGTCGCCCCGTGACTACCTCACGCGCGTTGCGCGCGAAGAGCCCGCAGCTCGGGCAGCTCTCCGCCTCACGGACGAAGTGCGCTCCACACTCCATGCACTGTCGAAAGTCAATCATCTGGCGCCCCGACCACTACGCCAACGCTCACATCAGGATAGCGTCCGCATCACGCGGATCAATCGCGGGGCCGAAGCGAGTAACCTCCGCACGACTTTTCGACCGACTCGAGCGCGGAGTGAATGTCATGACCGAACCGAGCGACTCACCTCTTCTGGGCCGAACCATCCTGATCACCGGGGCGAACACCGGGATCGGTCGCTCCGCGGCGCTGATGCTCGCGCGGCGAGGCGCCAAGATGGTCCTCGCGGGGCGCTCCGAGGAGCGACATCGCCCGGTCCTCGACGCGATCCGGTCGGCTGGTGGAGACGCACGATTCATTGCGCTCGACCTCGGTGATCTCGCGTCCGTCGAGCGCTGCGCCGAGGCGTTCCTCGCGTGGGACGAGCCGCTCCACGTCCTGCTCAACAACGCGGGGCTCGCAGGCAACAAGGGCCTGACCGCGCAGGGCTTCGAGCGGACGTTCGGGGTGAATCACCTCGGGCCCTACGCACTCACCGAACGGCTCCTCGATCGCGTGAAGCGCTCCGCGCCCGCGCGCATCGTGAACGTCGCCAGCGGCTCGCACTATCGGGTGCGCAAGCTGGACTTCGACGCTTTCTCGAGACCGACCGCGTCGATCACCGGCTTCCCCGAGTACGCCGTCTCCAAGCTGTGCAACGTGCTCTACACGATGGACCTCGCGGAACGGCTCGAGGGCACCGGAGTGACGACGTATTCGCTCAACCCGGGGCAGGTCGCGACCGACGTGTGGCGCAAGATACCTTGGCCGTTCCGCTCGCTGATGAAGATGAGGATGCTCAGCGAGGACGAGGGCGCGGCGACGAGCGTGTACTGCGCGGCCTCCCCGGACTGCGCGGACGAGACCGGTCTCTACTACGACACGTGCCGGGTGAAGGAGCCCGCCGCGCTCGCGAGGGACCGCGGCCTCCGCGAGGAGCTGATGCGGCGAAGCCGCGAGTGGGCGGGCGTCGAGTGATCCGCGGCGCGTTCAGAGCCCCACGCCGTGAGGTGGCATCAACACGGTCGAGCGGCGAGGCTCGCACGCGCCCTCGGCGAGATCGGGGAGCTCGCCCGCGCACCGCGCCTCCGCGGTGATGCACGCGTCGCAGCCGTCGTCGTAGAGCGCCACGATCAGCTCGCCCTCGAGCGCCGCGCACGCGAGCTCGCCCGGGCACGTGCACCCCTCGAGCGTCACGCGCAGACCCTCGGCGTCGCGACAAACCTGCATCGTCTGCTCGGCCCGCACTTCGGGCACCCCCTCGCTCCGGAACTCCCACGTCGCGGCGGGCGCGTCGTCGTTGCCGATCGCGGCGGTCAGCGCGTCGCCCTCGCGCCGGTACCTGATCCAACGCGGGAAGTCGTGTTGCGGGTTCTCGAAGCGCGCCGCGCCGTCGACCGCCGATGCGGTCGCGAATCGCGTGATCGCTTGGCCGGGCGGGGCGGCGGTGTAGCCGGAAGCGTCGAGTCGCAGGAGCTCGTGCGACGGCCCGTTCGGTCCTGCGCGCCGGCTCACTCCGACGAGGTGATCGCCGCTCGCGAACCACGCCTCGCGGGTCGGAGGATCGTCGCCGGTGACCCACGCGCCGACCATCCACGCGAACGTGGCGCCTCGGTCCTCCGAGGCAGCGAGAGCGACCGCGGCGCCGCGATCCGCCGGCTCGGTCCGCGTGGATGATGCGCCACAGCCGAGCGAGGCGACCCCGAGCGCGACGACGAACATGGCTCTCATCCGCCGGTAGTACACCAAGTGCGCCGAGGCCGTCGCGCGCTGGGGTCTCCCGTCCCTCGAGGGGTACGCGAGGGACCACCTCGGTCGGCACGCGAACGCGGCTTCGCGCGGCGCGCGCATAGCACGAGGCTTGCAGTCCAGATCGGGATGACCATCGACGCACGCCTCGCGGTGCTCCTCGCTCTGACGATCCCGCTCCCCTTCGCGAGCGCGGGGTGCGCGCCGAACGCCGGTCCGAGCCCGCGTCCCAATCCGGGCACGCCGGGTCACGACGCGGCGGTGCTCGGCGGCTACGACGCCGGGGTCGGCGGCGGCGGCGACGCGGGCAGCTTCCAGGAGTGCGCTGCGGTGACGACGACCGCGGAGAGCGGGCTCCAACCGGTGGACGTGATCTGGGTGGTCGACCGCTCGGGGAGCATGCGCGGCGAGGCCGACATCGTGCAGACCAACATCAACAACTTCGCTGGCACGATCGCGACGAGCGGCATCGACGTGCACGTCGTCATGATCAGCGACTCCGACTTCGTGGCCGTGCCGCCTCCGCTCGGCGCCGATGCGGCGCGCTTCCGCTACATCGAAGAGAACGTACAGTCGCATGACGGCTTGTCGGCTCCGCTCGAGCGGTTCGGCGACTACGCCGACTTCCTGCGCCCCGACGCGGCCACGCACTTCGTGGTCGTCACCGACGACGAGAGCCGCCTCGGGCAGGGCTCCTTCCGCACGCAGATGGAGGCGAGCCTCGGGCACACGTTCACGTTCCACACCATCGCGTCGCCCCCCGGCTCTTCGCATTGCGATCCGATCTACTGTGCGATCCACGAGGACGGATGCACGGGACCGAACGGCGACGCGGCCGACAACGGGCAGGAGTATTGGGACCTCTCGGGCGCGACGGGCGGACAGACGCTCTCGATCTGCACGGCGGACTGGACCTCGCTGTTCGGCACGCTCACGGCCGCGATCGCGGTGCCGCGCCCCCTGCCCTGCCGCTACGGGCTGCCGGAGCCGCCGACCGGCATGTCGCTCGACCGCGGGCGGGTCAACGTCATTTACACTCCTACGGGAGCCACCCAGCAGGTCATCCCGAACGTCGGCTCGTTCTCCGGCTGCGCGGGCGCCGGCTGGTACTACGAGGGCGACGACATCGTGATGTGTCCGGCCACGTGCTCCACCGTGAGCGCAGACGCGAGCGGCCAAGTCGAGATCGCGCTCGGCTGCGCGACCGTCATCATCTGACGAGCGCAGGCGAGGAGGCTACCCGCCGTCCCCGGTGTCGTAGCGGCCCAAGCCGTACTGCATGAGGAGCTGCCGGAGGTACTTGGGATGGAGGTCCGCCTCCTCCGCGGCCGCGCTCACCCGGCCATCGTGGCGATCGAGGAGGCGCGAGAGGTAGTCGGTCGCGAACGCGTCGACCCACTGCTTCTTCGCTTCCTTGAACGTCGTCGGATCCTCGCTCGCCTCGGCCTGCACGAGCTGATCGCTCGTCATCCGCGGCGGGAGGTCCTTGATCGCGATCGTCTCGGAGTCGCCGAGCCCGACCGCGCGCTCGATCGCGTGCTTGAGCTCGCGCACGTTGCCCGGCCAGTGCCAGCGGTTGAGCGCGTTCATCGCGAGCGCCGACACGTGCTTCACCTTCCGCTCGCCGTCGGGGCCCACGTTGAACTTCGCGTGACGCAACAGGTCGCGCACGAGGAGCGCGATATCCTCTTTGCGCTCGCGGAGCGGCGGGAGCATCACGCTCACGACCTCGAGGCGGTAGTAGAGGTCTTCGCGGAACACTCCGTCTCGCACCATCTGCGCGAGGTCGCGGTGGGTGGCGGCGATGACGCGGACGTCGATCGGCACGTACGCGTCGGCGCCGACCCGCTTGATCTCGTGGCGCTCGAGGACACGGAGCAGCTTCGCTTGCAGGTCGAGAGGGAGCTCGCCGATCTCGTCGAGGAACACGGTGCCGCCGTCGGCGAGCTCGAAGCTCCCTCGGGTCTTCTCGATCGCGCCGGTGAACGCGCCGCGCTCGTGGCCGAACAGCTCGCTCTCGATGAGGTTCCGGCTGATCGCGCCGCAGTCGACGACCACGAACGGCTGGTCCTTGCGCGGCGAGAGCGCGTGGAGCGCGCGGGCCGCGAGCTCCTTGCCGGTGCCGGTCTCCCCGAGGATCACGACCGTCGAGCTCATCGGGCCGATCCGCTCGATGACCGAGAACGCCTCGCGCATCGGCGGGCTCGCGCCAACGAGATCGAGGAGTCGGGCGCGGCCGAACGGCGCGATGGTCTCGTCGCGCTCGTCGGTCTCGAACCGCAGCGCCGCTCCCCCGCCGAGCTCGATGCGCATGCCCGAGGTGAGGAAGGCCTCGCGGACGGGGACGTCGTTGACGAACGTGCCGTTCTTGCTGCCCTCGTCGGTGATCACGAACCGGCCGCCCTCGACGAAGATCCGACAGTGGCGCCGGCTCACGTTGGGGTGGTCGACGACAAGGTCGTTGTCGGACGCGCCGCCGATGCGGATCAGCTCGCGCTCGAACCGATGCTCGGCCGGGGTGGGGCGCAGCTGATGGAGGACCACCGTCCGGACGCGCAGTCGCGCCGGGTTACCTTTTGAGCGAAGGAGGCTCGTCGACGTGTAGCGATCGTCCACGCGCGGGCGAGGGAACGTACCACGCAGGAACGGGGAGCGTTCGCCGGCTCGCGCATTCGTTGTCAGGCACCCGCGCGCTTGCCATCCTCGTCCGCGATGAGCCGCGATGGTCACCGGAGCGCCACCCGCCCATGGCGGAGCGGCCCGGCCCTCGCCCTCGCGCTCGCCCTCGTGCTCGCAACGTGCCTCGCCGCCGCCGCGCAGGCCCAGACCGAGCCCGCGACCGACGGCGCGATCGACGGGGTGACCGACCCGCCGAGCGACGAGGGGGCGCCGGCGCCCGAGCCGCCGAGCGACGTGCGGCGGCTGGAGGCGGCGCGTCGCGCGTTCGATCGCGGCACCGCGTACGCCCTGAGCGAGGACTACAGCCGCGCCGCAGCGCAGTTCGAGACCGCGTTCCGCCTCGTGCCGTCCGCCGACGCGCTGGAGCGCGCGATGCAATCTCAGTTGCGGGCGGGCCACACGCTCCGCGCGGTCAACCTCGCGCTGCGCCTCGTCGGTGAGTTCCCCGACGCGGAGCCGCAGGCGAGCGCGGCGAGCGCGATCCTCGCCGAGCACGGGGCGAGCTACGTGCGGCTCGATCTCGACTGCGAGACGTGCATCTTCGCGATCGAGGGTCGGGTCCGTACGTTCCATCAGGTGATGCTCGAGCCGAACACCGACCACCGCCTCGTGGTCGAGCGCGGCGACGCGCGACAAGAGCACACGCTGCGCGGCGCGCCCGGTGAGCGCTTGCGCGTCGGCGCCCCCGCGGAGCTCGTGCGGGTGCTCACGGTGGAGGAGCGACCGCCCGGCGGGAGCGCGCCGTCGCCCGATCCGAGCGTCGATGCGGGGACCGACGGGCTCGATCCGTGGGTCTTCGGCGTCGGCGTCGGGCTCACCGTAGTGGCCGCATCGATCCTCGTCTGGTCGGGCATCGACACGCTCGACGGTCTCGACGCGTTCAACCACATGCCGACGCGCCCCGCGTTCGAGGAAGGCGAGGCGAAGGAGCTGCGCACCAACGTGCTGATCGTGGTGACCAGCTCGCTCGCGGCGCTGACGTTGCTCGCCGCCCTGTTCACCCGCTGGAGCCCGGGACGGGCGCCGATCGCGCTCTCGTTCGCGTTCGACGCGAGCGGCGCGATGGGCTGGGTCGCCGGGCGTTTCTGAACCTGATTGGAGACCTGCGACATCGCTGAGGTATCTTTGAGACGGGAAGGTGCCGGTCTCGGGGAGCAGCGTGCTACGCGATCTCGATCTCACCGCGCGGGTGGCGCACGGTGGGATGGCGTCGATCTACGTCGCGAAGATGGAGCTCGACGGCGCGCTCCGCGAGGTCGCGGTCAAGGTGCTCCACTCGCACCTCGCCGAGGACCCTCAGATCCGTCGGATGTTCCTCCACGAGGCGAGCCTCGCGCATCGGCTTCGGCACCCGAACGTGGTGCACGTCTACGAGCACGGCGAGGACCCCGCGATCGGCGTCTACATGGTGATGGAGTACGTCCGCGGCGCCGACCTCGCGGGCGTCCTGCGCGCGGCGGGCGAGCGCCGATACCGCATCGACCCGCGCGTCGTCGCGCGTCTCGCGATCGATCTGTGCCGCGGCCTCCGCGCCTCCCATACGTTGTGCTCCGACGACGGTCGGCCGCTCCGGCTCGTCCATCGCGACGTGTCTCCGCACAACATCCTCGTCGGCGACGACGGCGTGGCGCGGCTCACCGACTTCGGCATCGCGAAGAGCGACGAGCGCTACACGATGACGCGGCCTGGACAGCTGAAAGGAAAGCTGTCCTACATGGCGCCCGAGCAGCTCGCCCACGAGGACGATCCGGATCAGCGGGTCGACGTGTTCGCGGCCGGCGTGGTGACGTGGGAGGCGCTCCTCACCAAGCGCCTGTTCCGCGCGGACGACGAGGTCTCGACGATCAACAAGGTGCTGCTCGCGCGCGTCGAGATGCCGTCGCGCTTCTACGCGGAGCTCTCGCCGCTCGACCCGGTGCTCGAGCGTGCGCTGGCGCGCGAGCCGGACGAGCGCTTCTCGAGCGCGGCCGAGATGGCCGACGCCATCGAGGCGGCGTGCGAGGAGCTCGGCGGCGTCGCCAGCCGGGAGGCGTGCCAGGCCGAGCTTCGCGAGCTGCTCGAGGCCGAGATGGCGCGGCGCGCCGAGCGGAGCGAGCGCGCTTCGTTGACGCCGACGGCGGGCCGCTCGGACAGCCTCACCCTCGACGCGAACGATCGAGCGAGCCTCCCGCCCGACCCCGCGCTCCGCGAGTCGACCCCTTCGTCGCTGACGCCCCGCGAGCCCGAGCGGCTCGAGCCCGCCGCGCCGTACCCGACCCGCTCCGACGACGGTCGTTGGGTCGGGCTGGTGATCGCGCTCTTGCTCCTCGTGGTCGGCGCGAGCGGCACCGCGATCGCGTGGATCGTGATGGGTGGCGCGCCCGAGCCCGACGAGCGCGTCGCCCCGGCGAGCGAAGGCGTGCGCGCCGTCGCGCCGTCGAGCCCGACCCCACACGCGCCCACCCTCGACGCCCCTGCGCCGCCCGAGGCTGCTCCGCCGATCGAGCCTTCGGAGGCGGTGCCCGCGACGGTGCTGCCCCGCCCTTCGCGCGCGCGCGCGCCGTCCGCCGAGCCGGAGGCGGAGGTCCAGCCGCCCGTCCCCGCGGTGAGCGCGAGCTCGGACGGACTCCCTCCGATGGAGGGCACCCCCAACCCGTACGGCGACTGACTCGGCGGTGGATTGGGGAGCCGCCTCGCGCCGGGGCTATGATGGCCGCGTGCTCCGAGCGTGCGCGCTGATCGGAGCCGGGCTGCTCACGCTCGGCTGCGACGTCTACCATCCCGAGGCGTTCTTCGACGCGGGGGTCGACGCGGGGCCGCGGCTCGACGCGGGCTTCGACGCGGGGCGCCCCGACGCTGGCCGTCCCGACGGAGGGCCGCCCGACGCGGGTCCGGCGTGCGTGCTCGAGCACGTGCCATCGCGCCCGCTCGAGGCGGACTCCGGCGATCAGATCATCAGCTTCGCGCTGCGCGACGTGATCCTCGATCAGCGCATGACGGTGTGGTCCGACATCGGCTACGACCACGACGGCGAGTGCACCGAGATGGTCGGTCAAGGTACCTGCCTGTCTCGAGGAGGCCTGCCGCAGCTCGACGGTCCGGGCGGGGTCGACAACGTGGGCGGGCGGCAGGTGCTCTCGCTCCTCGCCGAGCGCTATCCCGGGGTCCAGGACAACGCGCGCGCCGAGCAGATGGCGGGGCGCCACATCGTGTTCGTGCACGTGAGCGGGTGGAACGGGACGGACGAGGATCCGCGGGTGACGGCGTGGTTCGCCCAGGGCCTCGACGCCGCGCCGGAGGGCGGCGCGATCGGCGATCCGCTGCGTTGGGATGGGCATGATCAATTCGAGCTGTCGAGCGCGGACTTCGAGGGCGGCGATCCGCTCCGCCCGCTGATCGCGGACGACCTCGGCTACGTCGCGGATCGACGGCTCGTTCTGAACGTGCCGGACGGACGCCCGATCCTGCTTCCGTGGGACGACGACCGCGCGCTCGTGCTGCGCCTCACCGACGCGTTCCTCACCGGCACGATCAGCGCGGACGCGACCCGGCTCGACGACGTGACGATCACCGGGCGCTGGGCGGTGATCGACATCCAAGCCGTCTTCACGCAGCTCGGCCTCTGCCCCGGGACGAGCGAGCGAGCCAACGCGGACGTATTGCTCGCGCAGTTCCCCGACATCCGCTCCGACCCGGCCACCGACGGCCTCGGCGCGATGTGCGACGCGTACAGCATCGCGGTCGGCTTCACCGGATACCGCGGCATCTTCGCGAGCATCGGGATGGCGCCGAGCCCGGTCGACATCTGCCCCTGACGCGTCCCGCGCGCCCCCACGCCGTTCGGCGCCGCCGACACGGGGCCGAGCGGAGCGGCTGGTGAGCCGGGACCTGAGACGGGGGCTCGGTAGACCCCACTCCGCCGACGCGGATCCCGCGCAGGAACCCACGGTTCTGCCTGGCACGCATGCTGCGACCCGTCGGAGGGCATGAACGCGTACGGCCGCGCCCCGCTCCCGCCTCCGCCCCCGCGCGTCTCGCGGACGCGCGCCGCCCCGCCTGCGCGGCCCATCTCGAGCGCGCCGACCCCGCAAGCTCCCGTGCAGCTCCCACCTCTCGACGGACCGCTCTACACGACGCCGCGCCCCCGGGTGTCATCGATCGCGCCGCCGCCCTACGCGGCCGGCCCGAGCGGTCTCGCGATGGGCGCGTTGCCGCCGCCGCCCAGCCGGCCGCGCTCGGAGCCGCCGCTCTACACGACCCCCGCGCCGAGCGCCGGCGCGCTCCCGCCCCCCCCCGGCCGCCCGCGCGCTGCGCCGCCGGCCC
>JBFWYI010000077.1:0-49665 GCA_050186575.1 Sandaracinaceae bacterium
CCGTGGCCGCGCTTCGACGTCGTGCCGTGCGAGAGCCGCGACGCGTACCGCACCATCGAGATGGACAACCCGCTGGGCGCGCCGCTGCTCCTCGGACCGGTCGACGTGTACGTCGGCAAGGACTTCCTCCTCACCTCACAGGTCCGCGAGGTGCCCGAGGACGGAAGCCTCGCGCTCGGCCTCGGGATCGACGGTCGCCTCAAGGTGGCGCGGAACGCGCGCTTCGAGGAGCGCAGCGGCGGCATGCTGGGCGGCCGCCTCGATCTCGTGCACGACGTCGAGATAGAGATCGCAAGTCTCATGTCGGTCGACGCGGAGGTCGAGGTGCGCGAGCGCCTGCCGGTGACGCGGGAGGACGACGACGACATCAAGGTGGAGGAGGGCCGCGTGGAGCCGCCGTGGTCGACCTACGATCCGGAGGACGCACCCGGTCTCGAGGGCGGGCGCCGCTGGCGGATCACATTGGGCGCGGGCCGCACCGCCACGCTCCGCGCGAGCTACACGGTGCGGATCGCAGGCAAGAACGAGCTCGTCGGCGGCAACCGGAGGGAGCCATGAAGGCGACGGACGTGACGCTCCCGGTCGCCGTCGTGACGGTGATGGAGGATCGCGCGCGGGTGACGCGCCGCGGGGAGGTGCGGCTCGGCCCGGGTATCCATCGTCTGCGCGTCGCGGGCGTGGCGCCGGTCCTCGTCGACAAGAGCCTCGCTGCGCGCTGCGACACCGCGAAGGTGCACCACGTGAGCGTGACCCGTACGGCACTCCACCACCCCGAGGAGCGGCGAGAGGCCATGCGCGCGCTCGAGCTCGAGCTCGAGGCGTCCGACAAGGCGATCGCCGCGCTACGTGCGCGCGTCCGGCGGACCGACGATGCGCTCCGGTTGCTCGAGGAGGCGTCGACGCGTGCGATCGAGGAGCTCTCGGTCGACGCCGCGTGGGGCGGGGTCGACGTCGCCGGGCGGCTCGACGAGGAGCTCACCTCGATCCAGTCGCGCGAGGACGCGATGCGGACGGCCCGCGCCGACCTCGGCGTCGACCTCGACGCGGCCCAGCGCGATCACGCGCGCCTCGCGGCGCGCCGCGCGGAGCTCGAGAGCCCGGAGGACGAGTCGACCGCCGCGCTGACGATCGACGTCGAGGTGCCGGGATACGCGGGCGAGGCGGCCCACGTCGTGCTCGTCGAGTACGTCGTACCGAACGCGTGCTGGCGCCCGCAGCACCGCGCGGTGTGGACCGAGGAGGCGCTGCGCTTCGAGCACGAGGCGTGCGTCTGGCAGCGCACCGGCGAGGACTGGACCGACGTCCAGCTGCGCTTCTCGACGCAGCGCGCGAGCGCAGGCGCGGAGCCTCCGACGCTCACGACGGATCGGCTCGCGGTGCGCCGCAAGGCCGAGCGCGTGCAGGTCGAGGTGCGTCAAGAGATCGTGCAGACGACGGGTCCCGGCGCGGGGGTGACCAAGCGCGAGCTCTCGGGCATCGAGGATGGCGGCGTCGTCCAGGAGCTCGAGGCGCCCCAGATCGCGACGGTGCCGAGCGACGGCCGGCCGACGCGCGTGCTCCTCTTCGCGTTCGCCACGGGCCCGAGCTCGGATCGGGTGTGCGCGCCGGAGCTGACCGCGAGCGTGATCCAGCGCACCGTACAGCCCAACGCCGCGTCGCGGCCGTTGCTCGCGGGCCCGGTCGATCTCGTCAAGGGGGGAGGGTTCATCGGTCGCACGCACATCGAGTACGTCGCGCCGGGCGAGAAGTTCGAGCTCGGCTGGGGCCCCGAGCCGGCGCTGCGCGTCCGTCGTCGCACCGAGCGTGGCGAGGCGGAGAGCAACCTCCTCGGCAACTGGATCAGTGAGGTCCGAACGATCGTGCTCGAGCTGAGCAACCTCGGCGCGCGCACGAGCGCTTCGAGCTCGTCGAGCGCGTGCCCGTCTCGGAGATCGAGAAGGTGAAGATCGAGATGGACGAGGAAGCCACCACCGGCCGCCGCGCGCCGGACCGAGACGGGTTCGTGCGCTGGGCGATCGAGCTCGCTCCGCGAGCGCGCGAGCGAGTGAAGCTGCGCTACACGGTGCGACGGCACAGCGACGTGTCCGGGTCGATCTGAGAGGATCCTCGATCCGGATCCCGATTCCGATTCCGATTCCGATTCCGATTCCGATTCCGATTCCGAGTCCGAGTCCGAGTCCGAGTCCGACTCCGAAGCCGACTCCGACTCCGACTCCGACTACTGCGAGTCCGAACACTCCGAACCCGACACCGCGCGCCCCCGACCGCTGCGTACGAATTTCCGTCAGTCGCCGTCTCTCCCCCGCGTCCATGGCTTGGAGGCCACGACCATGCCCCGACGCACCGCCCGGACCCTCTCGCTCCTCCTCCCCATCGATCCGCAGCACGAGGTCCGCGTCGATCCGTCATCCGACGCCGGCGGTCGAGCCCCCGCCCAAGGCCGGGGCGGCCGCTTCGATCCCGTCAACGAGGACGAGGCGGCCGCGCTCGGCCGCGCGCTGCTCGCCGAGCTCCGCGGCGACGATCTGACCCCCGAGCAGCTCTCTCTCCTCGAGCGCAGCCGCTCCGCCGCAGCGATGGACGAGCGCGCCCCCACCCCGGTGGTCGACGCGTCGGACACGCTCGTCACGTTCGGCCGCGGCGACGACGCCGAGGTGTGGGTGAGCTGGCGCCGCTACCGAGGCAGCTCCCCGTTCCTCGACATCCGACGCTTCGAGCGCGCGCCCGACGGCGAGATGCGGCCGACGCGCCAGGGCGTGACGATCCGCGCGCGCGAGCTCGGCCGGCTCCTCACCGCGCTCCTCAACGCCGCGAAGCGCCTGGAGGACGTGGGCTGAACGCGTAGTCGCCCTGCGCCGCCGACGCGGAGTCAAAGCCCACCGCCCCAGACCCCAACCGGTATGGTTCGCTCGGACCTGACCCGCATGAGCGACTCGCACGACGACCCCCGGGATGGGAACGACGCAGCGCCCGTCGTGCTCGTGCCACGCCCGGCGATCCTCGACGCGATCGACACGGGCGAGCACGCCGTGATCGAGGCGTCGGCGGGGACCGGCAAGACGTTTACCCTCGAGCACCTCATCGTCGAGCTCGTCGTCGAGCGCGCGATCCCGCTCGAGCAGATCCTGGTCGTCACGTTCACCGAGAAGGCGACGTTCGAGATGCGCGAGCGGGTGCGGGCCACGCTCGCCCGGGTCGCCGCCGCGGAGCCCTCGGACGCGCCACCGCCGGAGGGCTCGGTCTGGCGCATCGACGACGTCAAGCGCCAGCGCGTGCGCGACGCGCTCACCGCGTTCGATCGGGCGCCGATCTCCACTATCCACGCGTTCTGCCAGCGCGTCCTCACCGAGCACGCGTTCGAGTGCGGGCGCGGGCTCGAGCAGCGCACCGTCGAATCGCGCGAGGCGTTCGGGATCGCGTGCAGGGAGGAGCTCCGCGTCGCGCTCGCCGATCACGATCCGCTCGCGCCGCTCGTCCGCTTCGCGCTCGCGAGCTTCGGGCCGGACCGGCTCGAGAATGCGCTCTTCAAGTGGGCCAGCGAGCGCGCGCCGATCGAGCCGCGGTTCGACCTCGGCGAGGTGGCGGCGATCCTCGCCAAGCTGCCGGGCCGGCTCGCGCTGAACGAGGGCGGGCCGCTCGCGCGGATGCTCGCGCGCGGGCTCACCGGCAATCCGAAGAAGGCGGTGCCCGAGATGCTCAAGGAGCTCGCCCCGATCGCGGAGCGCTTCACGGCGCTCGGAGCCTCACCCGGTCCGAGCGCCGTCCTCTCGACGCTGCTCGAGGTCTGGGAGTGGGCGAACGCGCCCGCGTTCGGCGGTAAGACGCGGCTCCGCTACGTCGCGCACTACCTCGCTCGCGCGCGTGAACGAGGCTTGCATCCTCTCGGTGCGGCGTTCGCGAAGCTCGAGGCGATGGCGCCGAGCCCGATGGCGGTGCTCATCGGCGAGCTCTCGCCGCGCATCGCGGCCCGCTCCGCCGCGCGCAAGGCGGAGCTGTCCGAGCTCGACTTCGACGACATGCTCACCGCGCTCCGCGATGCGCTCGCGCGCGAGCCGGGGGGCGCGAGGCTGGTGGCCGAGCTCCGGCGGCGGTTTCGCGTCGCGCTGGTCGACGAGTTCCAGGACACCGACGGCGTCCAGTGGGAGATCTTCCGCCGGATCTTCTTCGAAGAGGGCACCGAGCAGCGCCTCGTCGTGATCGGCGATCCCAAGCAGGCGATCTACGGCTTCCGGAACGCGGACGTCCACACCTACGTCGCGGCGCGCGAGGCCATCCGCGCGCGCGGCGGCGCGGTCGTTCCGCTCACCGTCAGCTTCCGCTCCAGCCCAAAGATGATCGAGGCGACCAATCGCATCTTCGCGGAGGGCTTCTTCAGCGGGCTCAACAGCTATCCACACCCGGTGCGCGCGGGCCGGCCCGAGCGCCGCGCGGTCGACGCGAGCGGCGCCGAGCTCGTCCCGATCGTGCTGCTCCACCTCGTGGGTCGCCCCGAGCTGCGCGCCGCCGCGGTGCGTCGGACGCTCGCACGGACGGTGGCGAGCGAGATCGAGGCGCTCCTCGCGGGTAGCTTGCAGAAGGACGAGGGCGAGCCCGGCGGACCGAAGCCGCTCCGCGCCTCGGACATCCACGTCCTCTGTCGGAGCGGGACCGACGCGGAGGACATCGCGCGCGAGCTGAGCGACGCGAGGATCCCATGCTCGCTCTACCGACAGGAAGGCTTGTTTCAATCGTTGGCCGCGCGCCACATCCTCGACGTGCTGCGCGCGATCGCGCTGCCCAACGACGTGGGCCTACGGATGCGCGCGTGGCTGACCCCGTTCTTCGCGGTGCCGCTCGAGTCGCTCGAGGCGGCGCGGCGCGCGGCGCCCGACCACCCGCTGCTCGCGCCGCTCTACGCGTGGCATCGCCTCGCCGACGCGCACCGCTTCGAGGCGCTGTTCACGAGCGTGCTCGAGGACTCGGGGATCGCACGGCGAGAGCTGTTCGCGGCGGTGGACGCGCGCGCGCTCACCGACTACGCGCACCTCTTCGAGGTGCTGCTGGAGGAGGCCCATCGCGGGCAACGTAGCTTGCCGCAGCTCATCGCGCGGCTCGCCGCGTTCATGGAGGGACGCGAGCGCCCCGACGCGGAGTCCGGCAACGTGCACCGACCGGAGACCGACCGCGACGCGGTGCAGGTCCTCACGATGCACAAGTCGAAGGGCCTCGAGGCGGAGGTCGTGTTCCTCGTCGGAGGGCTCACCGAGCCGCCGGAGGACTCCCTCGCGCCGCGCGTCGTGCACATCGGCTCGGAGCGCCGCGCGCGGCTCGGCCCGGTGACGGACGAGGCCAAGGAAGCGCTCGAGATCGAGCGCCGCGAGGAGGCGGAGCGTCTTCTGTACGTCGCGTTGACGCGCGCGAAGCGGCGCCTCGTGCTGCCCTACTTCGGGCCGCCCCCGCCCGGCACGCCCAGCGTCGAGGGGGCGAGCTACGAGCTCACCGGCGAGCCGGAGCTCGACGACGGCGAGCGACCGCAGCTCGGGTGGGCGTTCGCTCGGCGCGCGGAACCGGAGGTCGCGCGCGAGTACGCGCTGCGCCGGCTCGAGGGCCCCTACCGCGTGCTCAACGAGCGGCTCCGCCAGATGGTGGAGCGAGGCGCGCTGACGGAGCACCCGACGCTCTACGCGCGGCGCGAGATCGACGTGCTCGATCGCGAGCCGCCACGGACCGCCGTCCCGTCGCGGACGCGCGGCGACTGGGATCCGCCGGCGTCGCTCCTCGTCGAGCCGGCCCCGACGCCGGAGCGCTTCGCGCGCTGGACGCGCGAGCGAGCCGGCTTCGAGATCACGTCGTACACACGGATGAAGCGGATGCGAGCGCGGCTCACCGCGCCGGCGCTCACCCCCTGGGAGGGTGGCGCCGCGGGGAGCGACGACGCGATCCGCGAGGAGCGCGCCGACCCATCGGTCGCGAGCGAGGAAGACGATCTGCCGGGCGGGACCGAGGTCGGTGTGTTCCTCCACGCGGTGCTCGAGCACGCGCCGTTCGAGCGGGTGCGCGCGCTCGAGGGCGATGACGCGTGGCTCGAGGACGAGGAGCTCGCCGAGCTGCTGCGACGCGCGATGGCGGAGCATCGGATGGATCCTCGGCACGAGGCGGCGTTCGCGCGCCTGCTCACCCGAGCCTTGCGCGCCCCGTGGAAGCTCCCCGACGGGGCGCGCCTCGACGCCGGCCTCGCGTCGATCGAAAGGAAGGCGGCGGAGCTGCCGTTCCTCATGCCGATCCCCGAGCGGAGCCACCCGGCGCTCGGGGAGGCGCACACCGCGGTGCAGGCGCGCGCGATCGAGCGCGGCTTCATCAAGGGGATCATCGACCTCGTGATCGAGCACGAGGGTCGCTACACGATCATCGACTACAAGAGCGATCGCCTCGCGCGCTACGACGAAGACGCCGTCCGCGCGCACGTGGAGGAGAGCTACCTCGCGCAGGCGCGGCTCTACGTGGTCGGCGGCCTCCGAGCCCTCGGGATCGAGACGCGCGGCGACTACGACGCGCGCTTCGGCGGGCTCGCGTATCTGTTCGTGCGCGGGATGGACGGCGAAGCGGGCGGGGTCCACACCGCGCGCCCGACGTGGGACGAGGTCGTCGCGTGGGAGCGTGCCTTGCTGTCCCCACGCCCATGGGGCTATCCGCTCCCCGAGCGCCGCTCGCACGACGGCTGACGCAAGCGCGCTGACCGTCAATGGAGCGTGCGATCGTACGCCCCTCCACGCCCGTCGAGTCGCGCCCGCGCGCGGAGCGCCGCGGTAGCGATCCGGACGCCGGAGCGCGCGAGGAGGTGCAAGAGCGCGCGGAGCGAGAGGTGGGCGCGACGCCGTGAGGCGATCGCGAGGGTGTGTCGTGCGGTCTCGAGGCTGGGCATGCCGCACCGCTCCGCACACGCGGTGCCAGCCCGCCTGGGCGCGCGCCAGCGAGGCACCAGGCGTGAACGGGCCGCGACGGTGTGCCGCCGAGGCCCGGTCCAGGAGGAGGAACGTCGAGATCCGAGTCGCAGTCGCAGTCGGACTCGGAAACGGAAACGGAATCGGACACGGAATCGGAATCGGAATCGGAATCGGAATCGGACACGGAATCGGACACGGAATCGGAATCGGAATCGGAATCGGACACGGAATCGGACACGGAATCGGACTCGGAATCGGAATCGGAATCGGACACGGAATCGGAAACGGAATCGGACACGGAATCGGACACGGACTCGGACACGGACACGGAATCGGAATCGGAATCGGAATCGGACTCGGAAACGGACACGGACACGGACTCGGAAACGGAATCGGAATCGGAAACGGAATCGGAATCGGAATCGGAATCGGAATCGGAATCGGAATCGGAATCGGGCAAAGGACGTAGTCGCTCACATCGCGCGGTGCACTAGCTCCACCCGGCTCCTCGCCGGACCCGCCGCCACCACGTGCACCCTCGTGTCGAACCGCTCGGCCACCGCGGGGATGTGCGATATCAATCCGACTTGACGGCCGCTCGCGTGCAGCACGTCGAGCGTACCGAGCACCAGCTCGAGGCTCGCCGGGTCGAGCGCTCCGAAGCCCTCGTCGATGAACAGCGAGTCGACCCGCGCGTCCTGCGCGCTCAGCGACGCGAGCGCGAGCGCCAACCCCAGCGCGACGAGGAACGACTCGCCGCCCGAGAGGCTGCTCACCGCGCGCACCTCGTCGCCCATCTCGTGATCGACGATCTGGAGCGCGAGATCCTCGCCGGGGACCCGCGCGAGCGAGTAGCGCGGGGCCAGCTCTCGCAGGTGCACGTTCGCGTGCTCGAGCAGCACCTCGAGGGTGAGGCTCTGCGCGAACACGCGCAGCTTGTTGCCGCTCGCCGAGCCGATCAGGTCCGCGAGCATCGTCCACGTCTCGAGCTCGGCCAGCTGGTCCGCCATCTGGAGTTGCAGCTGGCGCGCTTCCTCCTGGCGCGCGCGATCGCTCTCGAGACGGCCCTGCGCCGCCGCCGCGAGCGCGCGCGTCTCCGCGAGCCTCTGCCGCGCCGCCAGCGCCGCCTCCGCCGCGCGCTCGGCGTCGAGCTTGGGCGGCTCCGTCGTCTCGTGGACCTCGCGCTTGCGGCGCCGCTCCGCGAACACCGCGCTCTCGCGCGCGCGGCGCTCGTCGAGGCGGGCCAGCTCGCCGCGGAACGACTCGACCCACGCGGGATCGCGCGCGAGCCGCTCGCGCGCCGTCGCTCGATCGATGCCCGCCTCGCCCAGCGCATGCTCGAGCTCCGCGTCCTTGGTCTCGAAGAACACCTGTGCCTCGCGCAGGCCGTGCCTCGCTCGCTCCTCGCGCGCGCTCGCCTCCGCCTCGTCGCGATCTGCGGCACGCAATGCGGATTGCGATGACGCAGCGTCCGTCCGCGCCGCCTCGAGCGCGCGATCGGCGGCTTCCAGGAGGTCGTTCGGGCTCGCGTCACCCACCTCCGCGCTCAACCGCCGTCGCTCCACGACGAGCGCTTCGGCGGCGGCCGCCCGCGCCGCGCTCGCCCGCTCCGCCGCCGCGTTCGCTTCCTCCGCGCGCACGCGCGCTCCGTCGCGGGCGGGGCCGAGCGAGGTCCGCGTCTCCTCCGCGCGCCGCGCGATCTCGAGCCACGTCCGACGCGCGCTCACCGCGTCGGCGAGCTCGGCCACGAAGCGCTCCGCTCCCCCGAGCAACCGCTCGCGCCATCCATCGAACGGCTCCAACACCGCGGCCACCCGCTCCATCGATCGCGCGCGCTCGGATCGCGCTCGCTCGAGCGTCGCCTCGACCCGCGCGGCCTTGTCCGCCGCCGCGCCCGCCTCGCGCCGCGCCCGCTCGAGCGCCTCGTGCGCGCGCAGCTCGGCCTCCCGCGCCCGCTCGAAGCGCGCCCGCGCGTCACGCGCCTGCTCCTCGCGCTCGAGCTTCTCGCGCTCGACCGCGGCCAGCTCGTCGAGGTGCTCGATCGCGGCGCGGCGCGCCTCCTCGAGCGCGGTCCGCGCGTCGCTCGACAAGAGCTCACCCGGCTGCGCGCGCGGCGCCGTCACGCGCTCGAACAGCGGACCCCAGTCCGACGATCCCTCCTCGGTCGCCGGCGTCGGCTCGGCGAGCTCCTCCGGCCACGGCCCGTCGAGCCCCTGCGCGAGCTCGCGGTAGCGCTCGCGTGCCTCGGTCAATGCGGATTGCCATGAGGCAGCCTCGGCGCGGGCGCGCGCGGCGTGGCTCCGCTCGGCCTCCGTTTCCTTTTCCGCCTCGGCGATCGCGCGCTCGCCCGACGCGAGCCGATCCCGCAGCTCCCGCGCGCGCGCGTCCGCGTCGGCGAGCAGCGCGCTCACCGCGGGCGCCTCGTGGGCGTACGGGTGATCCGCGCTGCCGCAGAGGGGACATGGCTCGCCGGGCGCGAGGTCGCGCCGCCGCTCCGCGAGGTCCATCGTCGCGCGGATCCGATCGCGGAGCGCGAGCGCCTCGTCGAGCCGCGCCGCCAGCGTGACGCGCTCCGCTTCGGCGCGATGCGCCCGCGCGCTCGCCGCCTCCGCCGCCGCGTCGGCGTGCTCCGCTTCGGCCGTCTGCCGGAGCTCCGCCGCGAGCGCCTGGCTCGCGCGATCCGTCACCCCGAGGAGCGCCTCGATCGACGTGCGGCGCGCCACCCAGCGCTGCCGCTCCGCGGTGAGGATCCGCGGCGCCCGCTCTTCCGCCGCCGCCTCCGCCGCGTCGCGCGCGAGGGCGAGCTCGGCCGCGCGCCGCGCCGCGCCGGACCGCGTTCCCTCCGCCGCGCTGACGCAACGATCCTTGTCGGCCTGGGCGAGGCGGGCCGCCTCGAGCTCTCCGGCCAGCGGCGCCGCCTGCTCTTCGAGCTCCACCACGCGCCGCAGGTGCTCGTGGGCGCGCGCCCAGTCCTCCGTGAGCGCGTGGGCGAGCGGGTTCTCGCTCAACCACTCTCGCGCCCGGCTCGCCGACTCTTCGGCCGTCGCGATCCTCGCCTCGAGCTCCGCGAGCGCGCGGCTCGCCTCCGCGCGCGCCGCCTCCGCGCGCTCCGACTCCTCGGCGCTCGCCGCCTCGCGCTCGAGTCGATCCGCGATGGCGAGCTCGATCGCGCGCGCCCGCTCCACGCGATCGCGGGTCCCCTCCCACGTTCGCTCCGCCTGATCGGCGCGCTCCGCCGCCGCCATCACGCGATCGGCGAGGTCGCGCACCCGCTTCGCGTGCCCGACCCGCGCCGCGGTGACCTCTTCGACCTCGCGCGCGCGCGCATCCCGCGCGGCGGCCGCCGCCTCCACCGCGTCGAGCGGGCCGCGCAGCGGGAGCGCGGCCTCGTAGAGCGTGAGCTCATGTCGGCCCGTCTCGACGAGCGCGAGCTGACGCAATGTACGTTGCTGATCCTCGAGCGCCAGCGCCTCTTCCTTCTTGAGCCCCTCGAGCTCGTGGTGCCACCGCAGCGCGGCGCTCGCGTCGGCGAGGTCACGCTCGTCCTCCACGATCCGAATGGAGAGGCCCTCGAGCTCCGCTTCCAGCCGCTCGCGCGCCTCCTCGCCGAGCTCCGGGATCGCGCTGAGCCGCTCTTGCAACAGATCGAGCCTCGCCGACTCGCGGCTCACCCGCCCGTGCGCCTCCTGCGAGATCGCGCCGTAGATCGCGGTGCCCGTCATCCGCTCGAGCACGTCGGCGCGCTCGCGCGGATCGGCGTCGAGGAACGCGGCGAACTCGCCCTGCGCGAGGAGCACCGAGCGCCGGAACTGATCGAAGCTCAGGCCGACGCGCGCCTCGATCTCCATCAAGACATCCGTCTTGCGGCCGGCCCATCGCATCTCACTCTCGAGATCGAGCAGGCTGAGCGCGCTCGACTGCATCTTGCCGTCGGCCCGCTCCCTCGCGCGGCGGACCTCCCAGCGCGCGCGGTAGCGGCGGCCATCGACGCCCTCGAAGTCGACCTCCGCGTGACCGCGGCCGCTCCCCTTGCGGAGGATCGAGCGCGGGTCGCGGGTGGACAGACGATCCTCGTCCGTCTCCGCGCCCACCTTGACGCGCCGAGAGCGCTCGAGGCGCGGCGAGGTGTCGTAGAGCGCAAGGCACATGGCGTCGAGCAAGGTGGACTTGCCGGACCCGGTGGCGCCGCAGATCGCGAACACGCCCGCGTCGAACAGCGGACCCTCGGCGAGCGCGAGCTCGAAGCTGCCCTCGAGGCTCGCCAGGTTCTCGCCGCGGATGGCGAGGATCCTCATCCGCTCGACTCTTCGAGCTGACGCTGCGCGGCGGCCGCGACCTCGTGGAACGCGCGCCAGAGCTCCGGGCTCGGCTCGCCCTCGTAGCGGCGCGCGTAGGCGCGGAGGAACACGTCGTCGATGCTCACGTCGCTGAGCGAGCGGCGGGGCTCCGTGTCCGCGAGCGCGGTCGGCGTCGCGGCGTACTCCGTCGTGATCTTCACCAGGCGCACCGCCCGATCGCCGAGCGCGTCCTCGATGCGCGCGCGCAGATCCGCGATCGGCTCGGCGAGCCGGACGCGCACCTCGAGGAAGGGGCGGCGCTCCTCGGGCACTCCGTTCGGGACGTCGAGCCGAGCGAGCGCGTCGAGCACCTCGTCGAGCTCGCCCGGGCGCTCACGCGGGACGCGCAGCACGTCGACCGTCCGCGGCACCGGGACCGCGTGCTGCTTCGTGAGCGCGCCATCCTCGAAGCGCGCGATGCGCACCTGGTGGGGGTAGCTCTCCTCCGGCATCGACAGCGGGATCGGCGAGCCCGAGTAGCGCACGTGGTCGCGGCCGCCGACCGTCTGCGCGAGGTGGAGATGGCCGAGCGCGACGTAGTCGACGTCGGCGGCGAACACGTCCACCGGCAAGGCATGTTGCGCGCCGCCGAGGATCGGTCGCTCGCTCCGCTCGCTGCGCGCGGCGTCGAACATGTGACAGTGGCCCGTCGCGATCAGCGCCTGACCGACCCTCTGCGCGGCGCGCGCGGCGGTGAGCACGTCGTCGTAGACTCGGCGCACGCCTTCGATCAGCGGATCGACGCCGGGCGCGGGATCGACGAACGGGAGATCGCTCGGCCGAAGGAACGGGACGGCCGCGACCTGCGCCGCGACCTCGCCGTTCTGATCGTGGAACGGGACGCGCATCGCCTCCGCGTCGACGGGCGCGCGGCCGGTGCCGTCGCGGCGCGGCACCACGCCGACGAGGCGGACGCCGATCGCATCGAGGAGCGGCTGCGCGGCGCTGAGACGCGCGGCGGAGTCGTGGTTGCCGGCGATGACGAGGATGTCCAAGTCGGGCAGGCGGATGCGCGCGTCGGCGAGGAAGCGGTAGAACATGGCTTGCGCGCTCGCGGGTGGGTTCGACGTCTCGAACACGTCGCCCGCGATGATGAGGGCGTCGGCTTCTTCGCCTTTGAGCACGCGCAAGAGGTGCTCGAGGAACGCCGCGTGCTCGAGCTCGCGCGAGTACCCGTGCAGCGTGTGGCCGAGGTGCCAGTCCGAGGTGTGGCAGAGGGTGAACGTGCGGGGCATGCGTTCGGTCCATCGTCGGACGCGCCGAGCTGCGCGCGACTGACGGGTAGGTAGATCACAGATCGCGGCGCGGGTCGATGCCGCACGCGCGGCATCCCGTGTGACACCCCGCCGGGGCGATCGGCGGCGTGAGGAAGCGCGGCAACGCGACGGGGCGGTGCGGGGGCGAGCTGATAGAGTGCCCGGCCATGAGGGGAAACATCGTGCGGGCGTTCGTGCTTTGGGCGTTGACGTGGGGGGTCGCGGCGAGCGCGTCGGCGCAGCTGTCGCTCACCACGGTTGGGACGCCGGTGGTCGAGACGTTCAACACCTTCCTCGGAACCGGCTTCTCGCCGACGCCGGCGCCCGGTCAGCTCGACAGCGACGCGTGGATCGTCCTCGGGATGAGCGACGGAACGATGGCGTTCGGTGACTCGCGCGTGACCGGCGACTTCGCACGGCTCGGGTCGCTAGGCGGGGAGACGACGGGCGGCGTGTACGCGTTCACCGTCGCGCCGGGCGACGTCGCGCTCGGCATCCAGGCGACGGGCTCCGACGCTGCGCCCGGCGCGATCGTGGCGCGCGCGCAAAACAACACGCCGAGCACGATCACGCAGATCACCGTCGCGCTCTCCGGCGGGTGGCTCAACGACGCGCCCCGCGCGACGTCGGTCAGCTTTGGGGCGTCGACCGACGGTACGACGTTCACCGCGGTGGGGACGCCCTTCGCGACGCCGGAGGCCGCGGACGCGTCTCCCGCGTGGTTCATCGTCCCGCTGAGCTTCACTGTACCGACGTCGGTCGCGCCGGGTGGGTTCTTCTACTTTCGGATCGACATCGCCGACCTCTCGGGCGGCGGCAGCCGCGACGAGCTCGCGCTGGCGTCGTTCTCGATGACCGTCGACACGGTGATGCCGCCCTGCACGTCGGCGGCGGACTGCAACGACAGCAACCCTTGCACGACCGACGTGTGCACGGCGGGGGCCTGCTCGCATGCTCCGACCGCGACGGGCACCGCGTGCCCGGACGCGGATCTCTGCAACGGCGACGAGACGTGCGACGGCGCGGGGGCGTGCGTGGCGGGCACGCCGCCGACCTGCTCGGGGACCAACCCGTGCGCCACGTACTCGTGCGTGGCCGCGAGCGGCTGCGTCGAGATGCCCGTCGCGGCGGGCACGGCGTGTAGCGACGGTAACGCGTGCAACGGTGCCGAGGTCTGCATGGGCCTCACGTGCATGGCGGGCACCGCGCTCGACTGCGACGACGCGAACGCCTGCACCACGGACACCTGCGACATGACGGCGGGTTGCATGAACGCGCCGGTGTTCGCGGGGACGAGCTGCTCCGACGGCGACATGTGCAACGGCGACGAGACGTGCGACGGGTCGGGCGCGTGCATGACGGGCACGGCGCTCGACTGCGACGATAGCGACGAGTGCACGACCGACAGCTGCGAGGCGGCGACGGGCTGCGCGAACGCGCCGATCGCGATGTGCGGCGACGGCGGGATGACGGGGAGCGACGCGGGCATGACGGGGACCGACGCGGGCCCGATCGGCGGCGACGCGGGACCTCGCACCGACGGCGGCGGATCGGGGCGTGACGGCGGCGCCGGCGGAGCCGACGCGGGCGACGGCGACTCCGGTGGCGGATGCACCTGTCGCGCGACCGGGCGACCGAGCTCGGCGCCGGGCGCGTGGATGATGGCGCTCGTCGCATGCGCGTGGATCGCGCGCCGCCGGCGCGGCTGACTCCGATCGCTCCGGTCTTCCGACTCGGCGTTGTCGCTCGATCCGCTTCGCGCGAGCGGGTAGGGTCGCCGTCCTCACGAAAGGGAACGATGATGAGCAACCTCTTGAAGAACGGTTCGCGCGGCGACTCGGTGAAGGCGCTGCAGGAGAAGCTGAACGCGCTCGGGTTCCAGATCAAGCCCGACGGCATCTTCGGTCCTGCGACCGACAAGACGGTTCGCGAGCTTCAGACGCTCTTCGGCTACACCGTCGACGGCATCGTCGGCGATGGGACGACCCGGCTCATCGACGCGCAGATCGGCTACAAGTGGAACGTGCAGGCGCCCGACGCGGCTGAGAAGGCGCTTCGCGCGCAGGGCAAGACGGCGGAGGCCGACGCGCTCAAGGCGGTGCGCGAGGCGAAGGGCGGAGCCGCCGCGCCCGCGAAGGCCGAGGCGGCGCCGGCGAAGGGCGCGCCGAACAAGGGCACGCCGAACAAGGGCGCGCCGCACAAGGGCTGAGCGCACGCGCGCGATCGAAGGCGACCCGCGACGGCGTGGCCTCGCGGGTCGTTTCGCGCCGCCGACTCAGGGCACTACGGCGCCGGCCTCACCCGGTCGCTCGGTGGGTTCTGGTAGTACTCCCGGCCGGAGTAGAGCGTGCACGCGTCGCTGGCCCACACCGCGCCGAACGCGCCGGGGGCGTCGAACCACGTGAAGCCGTTGTACGGGACCTCGTCGGCGTTGTTCACGTGGATGGTGACCTCGTGCTCGCCCCGGCTCGCCGACGTCACCGTGCACTCGACGTCGGCGTCGCCGTCGACGAGGTCGGCGGAGTAGTCGTCGCAGTGGAACGACGTGATGTCCGAGAGGACCGTGTCGCCGTAGCACTGCCGGACGTTCTCGGATGTGCGCGTCGAGAGGCTGTAGCTCGAGTCGTACTCGATGTCTTCGAGCGCGCCGTCGTAGTCCTGGGCCTGTAGGTGCGTGAGGAACCGCTCGGCGTGATCGGTCGCGGTGCCGCCGACGCTGCTCCGTCGAAACAGCACGAGCCCGAGGCCGCTCAGGCAGCAGAGCGCGACCAGCCCGAGGCACCCGGCGCCCACGCCGAGGAGGATCTTCTTCGTCTTGTCGTCTGCCACCGTTCCTCCTACGCGGACGCAGGGTGCGCGTTCCCGGGCGCGGACGGAAGATCATTTGGGGGAAGGAGCGTCAAGGGTTCGAGGTATCCTCCGGCACCATGACGGAACGTGACCAATTCGTGCAGAGCCAGGTGCAAGGCATGTTGCAGCCCGGCGAACAGATCCGCAGCATCGCGTACATCCTCCGCGCGCCGGGGATCGCCATGCAGATCCTCCTGACGATGATCTGCTTCTGGCTCTACTTCTTCCAGGTGAAGCACTACTACGCGGCCCTCACCGACCGCCGCATCATCCTGATCAAGACGAGCAGCGGCTTCTTCCGCCCGCAGATCAAGAACGCGGGCGTCGAGGAGGTCTCATTGGCCGGGGTCCAGAACGTCACCTTCAGCGGCTTCGCGAACAACAAGTCGTTCACGCTCCATCGTGCCGGCGGCACCGAGGAGACGTTCCGCATCGGCCCGATGGGCACGCTCTGCGAGCGCCAGGGCAGCTTCATGCAGGACGTCGAGGCGACGGTGAAGGCGCTCCCGGCCGGCTGAACGAGGTCGGTGTGCCGATCCCACCCGAGCTCGACGTGTCCGGTCTCGCCGACTGGGGCGCGTTGAAGCACGCGTACGGATCGGCCGCCGACATCCCCGAGCTGTGGCGGTTCGGCGGGCGCACGCCGAGGGCTCGATCGAGCTTCGCGCGCAGCCGAGAGGGCTCATCGAGCGATTGAACGAGCGCGGCTGACCCCCTCACCCGCCGCGCCGGCCGCTCCGAGGTGCGTGCTACGATCGGTTCGTGGACGCCGCCAAGGAGCGCACGACCTACGCCGAGTATCAGCGGCGCGAGGCGAGCAGCGAGGGCAAGCACGAGTACATCTCGGGCGCCGTCGTCGCGATGGCCGGCGGCAGCATCGAGCACGGCCGCCTCGTCGGTCGACTGGGGACGCTCCTCTCGCTCGCGCTCGCGGATCGGCCGTGCGTAGTCCTGCCCTCGGATGTCCGGGTCCGCATCCGGGCCGCCGACCGAGCGACCTATCCGGACCTCAGCGTCGTCTGCGGCGAGATCGAGCGCGATGAGGACGACGCCCACGCGATCGTGAATCCGGTCGTGATCGTCGAGGTCCTGAGCGACTCGACCGCCGAGAGCGATCGGGGAGACAAGTTCGCTGACTATCGACGGCTGCCCTCGTTGCGCGAGTATGTCCTCGTGTCCCAGCGCGAGCGTCGCGTCGACGTCTACCGGCGCGATGGTCGACGCTGGACGCTCGACGAGCACCGGCAAGGTGAGATGCTCAATCTCGAGGCGATCTCCGCGTCGTTGGATGTCGACGATCTCTATCGCGACGGCATCGGTCCGATCGTCGCGTAGCGGGCTGCGAGCTCACCTACAGCGCACCGGTCGCGTAGGCCTCCCTCACGCCGGCGAGGCGGAGCTGGACCTCGGCGTCGAGCTCGCTCAAGCGGGCTTGCACGAGGCGCGCTTCGATCTCGAGGAGCTCGGTCGCCGTCGTCTCGCCCGCTGCGACCTCCGCCTGGCGCTCCTCGTAGGCGAGCTGCGCGGTCTCGACCAACGCGCGCGCCGCTTCGAGCGCGTGGAGGTTGGCCTCGCGTTGCGCGCGGGCCTGCGCGAGCTCGACGCGGACCATGCGCTCCATGCCTTCGAGCTGCGCCTCCAGCGCCTGGATGTCGGCGCCGAGCTCGTCGTTGCGGTGGACGGCTGACAGTGTGTCGTTCGGGCTCCATGTCAGCGACACGCCGACCTCCCAGCTCCCTTGGAACACTTGCTGCGGCGGCACCTGGTAGCGGTTCGGGTTCGCGTAGTCGGCGCCCGCGTACACACCGACGTGGGGATACCCGCTCGCGAGCTGGGCGTCGCGCGCCGAGCCCTGGGCTCGGATCGCTTCGCGCACCGCGGCGAGCTCCGGACGCGCGGTCAGCGCCTCATCGACGCTCAGGTCCGAGCGCCGCGGCTCGCCGAGCGCGACGCCGTACACCGGCCCGGGGTCGGCGGCCAACAGCGAGCGCAGCGCGACGTCCGACACCGTGACGGCCGCCTCGGTGTTCGCGACCGCAGTGCGCAGCTCGGCGATGCGCGCGTCGAGGGCGAGCGAGTCGGCCCGGGTCATGAAGCCGGCGCGGACGGCGGCTTCGATCGCGCCGCGCTGTTCCTCCGCATCGCGCAACCCTTCCTGCGCCACGGCGTACGCGCCACGCGCGTGGGCGAGCTGGTAGTACGCCTCGAGCACGCTGCGCGCGAGCTGCGCCTCCGCGGCGTCGCGCTCGAGCTCGCGCGCGCGCTCGCCGGCCTCCGCCGCTTGGAGGGCCGGCAGGATCGCAAAGAACATGTCGCTCACCGGCCAGGTGATTCGCGCGCCGAAGCCGAGGCGATCGCGCGGGATCTGGATCGTGGCGCCGCCGGTCGCCTGAGAGTCGATCTGACCGAGCCAGAGCATCCGCGCGGCCGGGTCGGTCACGTTCTGCGCGAGCATCCGCGCCGCGGCGAGCGCGTTCGGATCGGCGCCGAGCGAGATCTGCGCGTCCGGGAAACCATCGACGTGCTGGTAGTTGAACGAGAGGTCCAACCTCGGGAGCATCGCCGCGCGCGCCCTCGCCGCCGCCGCCTCCGCGCCCTCGATCCGCGCCCGCGCCCGCTCGAGCTCGGGAGCGCTCGCCGTCGCGAGCTGAACCGCCTGCTCCGGCGTCAGCGAAGGGCCGTCGGCGATCGCGGACTCCAGATCGAACGTGTAGGTCCCCGTCGGTGCCTGCGCCGCTGCCGGAGCGGCCACGATCGTGAGGATGAAGACGGCGAAGGACGGTCGCATGAGAGGGCTCTCCCGAGTCAGTGGATGGAACACGTTCACGCGAGGCTCCGTCGGAACCGGAAGCTCGCGAACGAGAGGACCAGCGCGCCCATCACGGCGAGCACGAGGAGCTGGCGCGACAGCTCGTCGAACCCCGCGCCGCGCAGCAGCGCACCGCGCAAGATCTCTTGATAGTGCCGCAGCGGATTCAAGAGGGTGAACGGCTGGAGCCACGCGGGCATCGAGCGGATCGGCGTCATGATCCCGCTCAAGAGCGCGGCGGGCAGCATGAAGAGGAACCCGCCGAGGAACGCCTGTTGCTGGCTACGGCTCAGCGTCGCGATGAGGAGACCCATCCCGAGCGTGGTCGCGAGGTAGAGCAGCGTCGCGAACGACAACAAGAGGAGGCTCCCGCGGATGGGCATGTCGAACACGTAGCTCCCGACGACCATCGCGATGCCGAAGTCGACGAGCCCGATCACGGCGAAGGGGAGCATCTTGCCGATGAGCAAGACGCCGCTCGAGACGGGGGTGACGAGGATCTGCTCGAGCGTTCCGGACTCGCGCTCGCGGGCGAGTCCCATCGAGCTGACGATCGTGGTGATGAGGAGGAGCAGCATCGCCATCACGCCCGGGACCATGTAGACGGCGGACTCGAGGGTCGGGTTGAAGTAGACGCGCCGCTCCGCCCGCGCGCCGGCCGGCATGCGCACGCCGCGTCGAGCGAGGCGCTCGCGCATCAGCGCGACGCTCCGGCCCGCGAAGTAGCTCGAGACCGCGGCGCTCGCGACGTTCGCGCGGTTCGGATCGCTGCCGTCCAAGAGGAGCTGCACGGTGGTGGGGCGCCCGCGCACGAGATCGCGCTCGAAGTCGGTCGGGATCACGACCGCGACGGCCGCTTCGCCGTGATCGAGGAGCTCTTCGGCCTCCGCCGCGGTCGCGCGCTCCGCCACCCGCACGAGCGTGCCGTCGGCCATGAGGCGCCGGAGATCCTCGCGGCTCGTGTGGCTCTGATCCTGGTCGACGAGCACCGCGGGTACACGATCGACATCGAAGTTGACGGCGTGACCGAACACGAAGAGCTGGATCAGCGGCGCCGCGACGAGCAGCGCCATCATCCGCCGGTCGCGCACCGTCTGGCGCACCTCCTTCTGGACGACGGCGGCGAGCATCGCGAGCCGCTCCCTCACGCGATCACCCTCGAGAAGCGCGCGGTGGAGATCGCGATCATCACGAACGCGAACACCGCGAGGGCGAGCGCGTCGGGCCACAGGGTCTCGAGCCCGTTGCCGCGGAGCATCACCGCGCGGAGCCCATCCACCATGTAGCGCGCGGGGATCACGCGGCTCAGCAGCTGGAGCGGCGCGGGCATGTTCTCGATCGGGAACACGAACCCGCTGAGCAGCATCGACGGGAGCATCGAGCTCAGCGTCGCGGCCTGCGTCGCCACCATCTGGTTCTTCGTGATCACGCTGATCACGAGGCCCTGCGCGAGCATGCCGGTGAGGAACAACAGCGAGATGACGGCGAGCGCGATGACCGAGCCCCGCAAGGGGACGTCGAACACCGTCGTGCCGACCGCGATGACGAGCAACACCGCGAGCGTCGCGAGCACGAGGTACGGGAGCAGCTTGCCGATCACGATCTCGAGGCGGCCGACCGGCGTCGCGAAGAGCTGCGCCATGGAGCCGCGCTCCCACTCGCGCGCGACGGTGAGCGCGGTCAGCAGCACCGCGACGATCGCGAGGACGTACGCGGCGATGCCGGGGACGAGGAACACCGCGCTCCGCGCCTCGGGGTTGAAGCGCATGAACGGGCGCACGTCGATCGGCGGTCGCATCGCGCCCATCGCCGGCGAGGCGTCGACGCCGAGCACGCGAAGCCCGGCCTCGAGCTTGCCGGACACCTGGACCGCGGTGCTGTTGTCGGCGCCGTCGACGAGGAGCTGCACGGGCGACGGGTCGCCGCGGCGGAGCCGCTCGCCGAAGCCGGGAGGGAAGATCACGACGCACGCGACCTCGCCCGCCACGAGGCGGCGCTCCGCCTCGACGACGCTCTCGCTGATCCCCGCGTCGTCGAAGTCGACCGCGCTCACCAGCGCGTAGCGGATGCGGCGGCTGTCCGGGCTCGCGTCGTGATCGACGAACCCGATCGGCATGTGGTCGAGGTCGAAGCTGATGCCGAAGCCGAACAACAAGAGCAACACCGCCGGCATGCCGAGCGCGAGGTAGAGCGAGCGCGGATCGCGCACGACGTGGCGAACCTCCTTGTCGGCCAACGCGAACACTCTTCCCAACGTGCGCCTCATGACTTCGCTCCGACGACCGCGAGGAACACGTCCTCGAGCGTCGCCTCGATGCGCTCGACGCGATCCACGCGCGCGCCCGCCTCGCGAAGGATGCGCGCCGCCTCGTCGGCCTTCGCGCGACCCTTCTCGAAGCGCAGGTGCAACCGCGCTCCAAACGCCTCCGAGCCGACCAGCCCGTCGAGCGCGTCGAGCGCGTGCCGGTGCGCGAACAGATCTTGGCCGCTCAGCGCGAACCAGTCGCCGGGGACGTAGCGCTCCTTGAGCGCCTGCGGCGTGTCGAGCGCGACGAGCGCGCCGTCCACCATCAGGCCGATGCGCGCGCAGTACTCCGCCTCGTCCATGTAGTGGGTGGTCACGAACACGGTGGTGCCCTCGCGCGTCATCTCGCGGATGAGCCTCCAGAACGCGCGCCGACTCGCCGGATCGACGCCGGCCGTCGGCTCGTCGAGGAACACGATCTCCGGCTCGTGGAGGAGCGAGCAGGTGAGCGCGAGGCGCTGGCGGATCCCGCCGGGGAGCGCGCTCGTCATCTGCTTGCGGTGCTCGCCGAGCCCGGTGCGCTCGCACGCCTTGTCGATCGCGCGGTGGAGCGCCTTGCCGCGGAGGCCATAGATCCCGCCGAAGAACTCGAGGTTGTGCTCGGCGACGAGGTCTCGGTAGAGGCTGAACTTCTGCGACATGTACCCGATGGAGCGCTTCACCCCGATCGGGTCCTTGCCGACGTCGTGTCCCGCGACCAGCGCGGTGCCGCTCGTCGGTGTCAACAAGCCGCTCAGCATACGGATCGTCGTGGACTTGCCCGCGCCGTTCGCGCCCAGGTAGCCGAAGATCTCGCCGCGCTCGACGTGGAACTCGACGTCTTTGACCGCGACGAACGATCCGAACTCCTTGCGGAGCCCGCTCACCTCGATGGCGCGCTCGGAGCGATCCTGACGCAACGCCGCCGCCGTCATGACGCGATCCTCGCGAGGAAGAGGTCCTCGAAGTCCGGCGGCACCGTCTCGAGCGACGCGCCGACTTGCGCGATCGCGCCCGCGAGCGTCTCGAGCCCGCCCGGGCGTACCACCACGCGCAGCCGCGCGCCCGCCGGTGAGGCGGCGACCACCTCGGCGCGCTCCGACAAGATCGTATGCAGCGCCTCGCGGTCGCCGCCCTTGACTTCGCACACCGGGAACTCGAGCGCGTCGGTGAGCTCGCCCGGCGCGCCCTGGGCGATGATCGTGCCCTCGTTCATCAGGCTCACCCGATGGCAGCGCGCCGCCTCGTCCATCGTCGGCGTGCACACGAGCACCGCCATCCCGTCCGAGACGAAGTCGAAGATCAGCTCCCACAGCTCGCGGCGGCTCACCGGATCGACGCCGTTCGTCGGCTCGTCGAGGAGCAGCGCGGCCGGTTGGTGCAAGAGCGCGCAGCTCAGAGCGAGCTTCTTGTACATCCCGCCGCTCAGCGCGTCGGCGCGGCGCTCGGTGAAAGGAGCGAGGCGCGTGATCGAGAGGAGCCGCTCGACGCGCTCGCGATAGACGCGCTTGTCGAGCGCGAAGAGGCGACCGAAGAACGTGAGGTTCTCGCCCACCGTCAAGTCTCCGTACAGGCTATATTCCTGCGGCATCAGCCCGAGCGACTCGCGCGCGTCGCTGCCCTTGCCGAGCGGGTCCTTGCCGAGCACCCGGACCTCGCCGTGCGTCGGGTACATGAGCCCGGCGAGGCAGCCGATCGTCGTGGTCTTGCCCGCGCCGTCCGGTCCGACGAGGCCGTGCAGCTCGCCCGCTTCGATCTCGAAGCTGACCCCGCGCACCGCCTCGACGTCGCCGTAGCTCCGCACGAGGTCGTGGACCGACAACGCCGTCATGACGCCTCGTTCGCTCCGCCGCGGGGGGCTCCGCCACGGGGGGCACCGTCGAGCGTGACGGTCACCGGCATCCCCGCGCGGAGGTCGCCGTCGCCGTTCGGGATGCGGACCTCGATCGGATACACCAGGCGATCGCGGTCGCTCCGCGTCTGGATGTTGCGCGGCGTGAACTCCGCTTCGAGCGCGGTGCGGATCACCTCGCCGTCGAAGCTCCGATCGGGGTAGGGGTCGGCTTCGACGCGCGCGTGCGCGCCGACCACCGCCGCCGCGAGGTCCGCGTTCGGCAGGTAGAACGTCGCGCGCACGAACGAGGGGTCTACGATCCTTGCGACCGTCGATCCCATCTGTACGAGCTCGCCCTCCTCGAAGTAGATCCGCTCGACCACGCCGGCCCGCGGGGCGGTGACGTGGCACTCGCCCACCGCGATCTCGGCCAGCTCGATCGCGGACTCGAGCGCGGAGACGTTGTGCTGCGCCGCTTCGGCCGCCGCGGTCGCCGCGTCCGCCTGCGCGCCGACGGCCGACGCCTGCCTCGCCTGCGCGGTGCGCGACGCGCGCGCGGCCCGCTCCTGCTCGGCGAGGCCGGTCGCCGCGCTCTGTGCGCGGTCCACCCGCGCCGCGGCGGCGTGCTGACCCATCGACTCGAGGCGCTGCGCCTCGCGCGCGGCCGCGCCCTCCTGCTCCGCGAGCACCCGGATCTGCGCGCCGGCCGCGCCGACCGACGCGCGCGCCGCCGAGTGCTGGCGTGACGCCGCCTCCGCCTGGGAGCGCGCGACCAACACCTGCGCCTGGGCCGCGGCGAGCTGCTCGCGGGCTTGCGCGAGCCGCGCCTCGGGCTCCGCGCAGTCGAGCTCGAGGAGCACCGCGCCGGCCTCGACCGACTCGCCCTCGTGCACGGGGATGCGCTCGACCCGCGCGAAGAGGCGCGCCGAGAGGTCGACGCCCTCGCTCTCGATCACGCCGCTTCCGCGCGGCGGCCCCTCGAGCTCTGCCTGTTGGGCCTGGATCTTCCAGTAGATGAGCCCGCTCAGCACGAGCGCGACGACGATCACGACGGGGATGGCGCGTTTCATGAGGGCACTCGCATGACCTCGAGGACTGCCATCCGCGTGCCAGCTTCGGCGGCCGGGCCTCGCGGGGCCGAGTGTCTGGACCTCCGGACGGGACGCGTCCGAGCTCCCGGACAGAGACGCGGCGCCGCGTCGGCTCCGAAGAGCGGCACGCGACGTGAAGTGACGGCGCGGATGATGACCCTCGTCAGCGACCACCCGCCGCCCGCTCGCCACATGGGCCAGCGCCTCAGTAAGCTGGCGCGCAGGCTCACCATGGGGACGGCCCACGAGAACGAGGCGCGCATGTTCCGGCGCGGCGCGCGCGACAAGGCGCTGGAGACGCTGGTGCGCCTCCGGATCGTCATCGCCCCGCTGATCGGTGGGATCGCGCTGACGTTCGCGTTCTTCGAGCCGACGCTCTGGCGTCGCGCGGTGATCGTCACCGTCGTCACGATGCTGCACGCGGTCTCGTACACCGAGTGGGTCCGCTATCGTCGTCAGGGGCTCGAGCACGTCGGCGCGGCGTTCAACCTCACCGCGATGCTCGTCGGCCAGCTCGCGCTCGTCATCTCGAGCGGCGGGCTCTTCAGCCCGCTCCTCCCCGCGATCTTCGTGATGGCGGTGATCAGCGCGATGCTGCTCGATCGCCGCACCCAGCTCCTCGTGTATACGTTCGTTGCGGTGCCCACCTTCTGGACGCTCGCGTACCTCCACGCTTCGGGCGAGGTCTCGCTCGTGCCGGTGATCTTCGGCGGCGCGGTGAGCCTCGAGCGCTCGGCGGCGCCGTGGATCGCGGCAGCGCTCTGCAGCCTGATGGGCTTCGGGTCGCTCAAGGTCGGCCGGACGCTGCGCCAGATCTTCGAGCAGCTCTTCGAGGAGTCGCTCCGCGAGCGCGATCGCGCGCTCGATCTGCACGCCGAGCAGAGCCGTACGCTCAGCGCGCTCAGCGCGGAGATCGCGCACGAGCTCAAGAACCCGCTCGCGAGCGTGAAGGGCCTCGGCGCGCTCGTCGCGCGCGACGTCACCGGCAAGACCGAGGAGCGGGTCAGCGTGCTCCGGCGCGAGGTCGATCGGATGCAAGGGATCCTCGAGGAGCTGCTCACGTTCTCGCGGCCGCTCGTCCCGCTCTGCACCGAGCTGGTCGATCCGACTACGCTCGCCGACGAGATCGTGTCGCTCCACGAGGGCCTCGCGCTCGAGCGGCGCGTCGAGCTGGTGCGCAAGGGCAAGACGGGTGTCAGCGTGCAGTGCGACCCCCGCAAGGTGCGCCAGGTGCTCATGAACCTCGTGCAGAACGCGATCGACGCGAGCCCGGCCGGCGCGCGGGTCGAGATCACGGTGCGCCCGTGTCCCACCGGCGTCGCGTTCGACGTGCGCGACCGCGGCGAGGGCGTGAGCCCGGAGCTGAAGGCGCGGGTGTTCGATCCGGGCGTGACGAGCAAGGAGCGCGGCTCGGGGATCGGTCTCGCGGTGGCGCGCTCGCTCGCGCGGCAGCACGGCGGAGACCTCGTGCTCGAGGACGCGGACGGCGGCGGCGCGATCGCGACGCTCACGCTGCCCTTCGCGGTGGCCGAGGCGGCGGAGTGAGGGCCACCGTCCTCGTCGTCGACGACGACGACGGCGTCCGCTACACGCTGCGCGGCGTCCTCGAGGACGCGGGGATGGACGTGCTCGATGCGGATCGCGCCGAGGCGGCGCTCGCGTTGCTCGAAGAGCACACCGTGCACCTCGTGTTGACCGACCTGCGGATGCCCGGGATGGACGGAATCCAGCTCATCCGGAAGATCCGGGAGGGGAGCGCGCCGCCGCGCGTGATCCTGATCACCGCGCACGGCTCGGAGCGGACCGCGGTCGAGGCGATGAAGCTCGGCGCGTACGACTACTTCAAGAAGCCGTTCGAGAACGACGAGCTCCTCGCGGTGGTGGAGCGCGCGGTGGAGTCGGTGCGCCTCGCGGCGAGCAACGAGCGGCTCGAGGCGGAGCTCGCGCTCTCGCGCTCGATGGCGTTCGCGAGCGAGTCGATGAAGCAGCTCGCGCTCTTGGTGCGCCGGGTCGCGCCGCGCGACGTGACCGTGCTGATCCACGGCGAGAGCGGCACCGGCAAGGAGCGGCTCGCCGAAGCGATCGTCGCCTCGAGCGCGCGCGCGGACAGGTCGTTCGTGCGGTTCAACTGCGCCGCGATCACGGCCGAGCTCGCCGAGGCCGAGCTGTTCGGCCACGCGAAGGGCGCGTTCACCGGCGCGAGCCGCGATCGCGCGGGGCTCTTCCGCGAGGCCGACGGCGGCACGATCTTCCTCGACGAGATCGCGGAGCTCGATCCACGTACGCAAGCCAAGCTGCTGCGCACGCTCCAGGAGGGCGAGGTCCGCCCCCTCGGCGAGGATCGCCCGACGAAGATCGACGTGCGCATCCTCGCGGCGACCCACCGCGATCTCGGCGACGCGGTGAAGCAAGGCGAGTTCCGCGAGGACCTCTACTATCGGCTGAAGGTCGTCACGCTCACGCTGCCGCCCTTGCGCGAGCGTCCGGAGGACCTCGCGATCCTGGCCGAGCGCTTCCTCGACGAGCTGTCCGAGCGCTTCCGAGCCGGGCCGTTCCGCGTCGACGGAGCGCTCCGCGAGCGCCTCGGCCAGTATCCGTGGCCAGGCAACGTGCGCGAGCTCCGCAACGCGATCGAGAGCCTCGTCGTCCTGTCTCCTCCGGGCGAGCTCGATCTCTCGCTCCTTCCGGGCGAGGCCGTCCCGCACTCGCGCGCGAGCCTCGAGCACCGCGTGGCCGCGTACGAGCGAGGCGTGCTGCTCGAGGCGCTCAGCGCGGCGCGCGGCAATCGAACCGAGGCGGCGAAGGCGCTCGGGATCGGGCGCGCGACGCTGTACGAGAAGCTCACCAAGCACGGCATCGGCAAGGACGAGCCGTAGGCTCCTGCCCCGAAAAAGGGGAGCGGGGGCGGTCGCTGGGGGGGAGGGGGGAGGCGACCGCCCCCGCTCTGGGGGGGAGATGAGCATCGCTGCTCGTGAGCAGAGACGCCTGAGACCGTAGGAGCTTCCGAAGCCGCGGTTACTTCATGCAACTTCACAGTCGTCTGTCGGGCGGGCCTCGTTGCATGGCAAGCGCGCGCCTTCTCACGCTGGAAGATAAAATCAGTCCACTTCCCAAAAAGCGGTTGAATCGGATTACATCGGATGTATTCTCCGCGGGTGTCGGAGGGAAACGCCCGCAAAGCGGACCGGGTCGCCCACGATCTGCTGACCCGGATCGTCGGGGGCGAGATCGCGGTCGGCGCGGTGCTGCCTCGCGAGCCCGAGCTCGCGCAGCGCTATGGGGTCAACCGCTCGGTCGTGCGCGAGGCGATCAAGCTCCTCGAGGTGCACCGCCTCGTCCGTCCGGTTCGGCGGCGCGGCACCGAGGTGCTCGACCCGATCCGGTCCGTCAGCCCCGAGGTCCTGCGCGCGATGATCGTGCCCTCGCACGGGCGCGTCGACCGCGAGGCGTTCGCCGACTTCCTCGAGCTGCGCTCGGCGCTCGACCTCCAGATGTCGATGCTCGCCGCCGAGCGTCGGACGGACGAGGACCTCGCGACCCTCGAGCGGCACATCGAGGTGCTCGCTTCGCTCGTCCACGACCGCGTCGCGTACTTCGACGCGGTCGATCGGCTCACCCTCGATCTCGCGCGGGCCACCCACAACCGCATCTTCGAGATGCTCGTCTGGTGGAACCAAGAGGTCTCGCGCGAGCTGCAAGACGTGTTTCGAGCCGTGCGCCCGGCCAACGAGCCGCACCTGACCGGCGTACGGCTCCTGGTCGATCTGATCCGCCGGCGCGAGCGCGAGCCGATCCGCGCGCTCGTGACCGCCTACCACGAATGGTCCAATCCGCGCCTCATGGCCGGCGCGCTTCTGTCGAGCGGGGAGCCGCTCGAGAGCCTCTTGGAGAACACCCGATGACCCCGACGACGACGCCCACCGAGCTCACCCGCCCGACCCTCTCGAACGCTCTCCCTCGCGGCGGTGCGCTCCGTACGATCGGACGCGGCTCGCTCGATCGCATCGGCGACATCCACGTGCTCCGCGTCGCGGGCAGCGACTACGACATGGGATACCAGCACGGCGTCTTGCTCGCCGAGGAGATCCGGCGAGGTCCCATCCCCTACTACCGGCGCATGCTCGACAAGCTCCTCGGTAAGGGCGCGCTCGGCGCGATCTCGCCGATCGTGCTCGGCGGGCTGCAGGCCACGATCGGGCGTCGCGTCAGCCGTCGCATCCCGCCGTTCGCCCTCGACGTGCTCCACGGCGTCGCCGACGGCGCGGGCATCGAGCGCTCCGTGTTCCTCGAGGGCTGCACGATGCCCGACTCGATGATGTGGGTGGTCTCCCGCCTCATGCAGCTCAAGGGCGACGGCCCGGCCGTCGCGCATCGCATCGCGCTCGAGCTCGGCTGCACGAGCGCGGTCGCGTGGGGTGGCGCGACGAAGGACGGTGAGCTCCTGCACGCGCGCAACTTCGATTACCACGGCGTCAGCTGCTGGCCGAGCACGAAGACGGTGATCTTCCACGAGCCGGACGAGGGGCACCGCTACGTGTCGGTCGCCGCCGCCGGCGTCGCGCTCGGCGGGATCACCGCGATGAACGATCAGGGACTCTCGCTCACCGTGCATCAGCACATGTTCACCGATCGCGTGCGCCTCGGCGGCGTGCCGATCGGGATCGTGGGCGACCTCGTGATGCGCGAGGCGTCGAGCCTCGACGAAGCGGAAGCGATCTTGCGCGCCCACACGCCGATCGGATGCTGGACGTACGTCGTGACCGACGCGCGAGCGCGCGAGGTGCTGTGTTTCGAGGAGAGCCCCGACCGGCAGGCCGCGCGCCGCGTACGCGTGGACGAGGAGACGTTCGGCTACGCGAACATCTACCTCGACGAGACGCTGGGGCGGACCGAGGTCGACCTCTACGGATCCTACTGGCGGCACAACGCGGGGCGCCACCGCGCGGTCCGCGAGCGACTGAGCGAGCGGCATGGCTCGCTCGATCCGCAAGGGATGGCGGAGATCCTCGGCGACACGGGGCACTCCGACTGCCGCGTGCGCGACTCCATCGCGATGGTGATGACCGTCGCCTCGGTCGTGTTCCGTCCGATCGACGGAACGGTGTGGGTGGGGACCGGCGAGGCGCCGACCAGTCACGGGACCTTCGTCCCATTCCGCATCGCGTCGGCGGGGTACGAGCCGACGCTCGACTTCCTCGAGGTCGGCGCGGAGACACCGCAGTCCGAGCGCGCGGCGTTCGAGCGCTTCCGCCGCACGTACGTGAGCTACGTCGACGACGGCTCGCTCGACCGGGCGCTCGAGGAGATCGGCCACGCGTGCGATCTGGCGCCCGGCCAGCCGCTCTATCACGCGTTGCGCGGGCTGCTCTCGCTCAACGCGGTCCGCGCCGACGACGCGGAGGACGCGCTCGATCGCGCGATCGCGCTCGGCCATCCGGATCCGGAGCGCGTCGCGAGCTTCCACCTCTGGCGGGGGCGCGCGCGCGACGTGCAAGGACGACGCGAGGACGCGGTGACCGACTACCGCGCGGCGCTCGGTCGCAAGAGCGATCCGCCGGTGCGGCGCGCCGCGATCCGGAGCCTGCGCCGTCCCTATCGCGCGGCCGATGCCGCCCGCGTGCACGTCGACGTGGGGCTCGCCGACGTCGTCCAGCCGTAATCAGCCATTGACGGAGGTAGCGGCTCGGTCGAGTCTGGCCGCGTGCTCACCGTGGTCGGGCGGGACGAAGAGGTCGGGGTCGCGACGCTCGACAACATGGTGATCTATCTCGAGAGGCAGATCCCGCGCGCGAGGCCGCACGTCGGCTGGCTCGATCGCGGGATCACGGATGTCCTTCGCCTCCATGGCGCGAGCACCGCGCATCTCCACGTCGTCGAGGTCACGCAGCGCGCGGGGATGCGCGACGGTCCGCGCGAGGAGCTCACCGCGCTCGCGCGCCGCGTCGACGGTCACCTCGGCGCGGCCGCGTTCGTCGTCCCGGATCGCGGCTTCTACGCGTCCGTCGTGCGCAGCGTGATCACCGGCGTCTTGTTCGCGGTGTCTCCGAGCAGCCGCACGAGCTCGTTCGCCCAGGTGCCCGACGCGGTCGAGTGGCTGCGCGCGGAGTGCGGACGCGGGCCGCCGCTCGCCGAGGTCGAGCTGGCGCTCGCCGCGCTACGCGGCGGGTGACGCGGCCACGATGTCGGGCAGCCGCTCCGCGAACCGGCGCGCGATCAGCCACGCGTCGCCGGGCCAGCGCGCCGAGAGGTAGTCGCCATCGTCCACCACGAACGCGTTGCGATCGTCGGCGCGCGTGCCCTTGGCGAAGAGGTGGGTCGGTCCGCGCACGAACTCGCCATCGGGTCCGAGCGCTTGCGTGACCTCCTCCTCCACGTCCGCGGGGTAGGTCTTGTAGTAGTCGCCGAGCCGCCAGCGCGTCGTGTGCCACGCGAGGCGCTCCATGTAGCTGGGCAAGCACGTGCTCGTGCCGCCCGCGAGCACCGAGCGCGAGGTGCTCGGATCGATCGTGCGCGCGAGCACGAGGACGCCGTGACAGATCGCGGCGACGGGGTGTCGACCGAAGATCCGCAAGACGGCCTGCCGGACGTCCTCGGACTCGAGGTAGGGCTTCATCCCGGGGGCGTGTCCCCCGACGAGGAACAGCCCGTCGACGTCCGCGTCGCGCAGGTTCGCCCAGGCGAGAGGGTGCGCATACGCGTCGTGCTCGCGCATCGCCTCGTAGAGCCGAGCGACCTCGGGGGACGCCTTCATCGATCCGCTGAGCGCGCCGAGCGGCCCCCGGAGCACGATCGGGTCTGCCTGCGCGGGACGGCCGTCGGGCGTCGCGATCACGACCTCGTGACCCGCTTCGGTGAGCACCGTGAACGGGACGGCGCTCTCGCTCGGATCGAAGTCGGTGGACGGGAGCGGCATCAGGACGCGCGCCATCCGCCAAGGCTCCTCGCTGCTCGCGCCCGCGTCAACTCGATCGCGTCGGCGGCGCGTCCACGACCGAGGTGCATCGATCATGGACGCTGTGTTGACGCGCGAACGACGGATCGCTCAGGCGGGGTCCTTCGGTTCCCAGAGCTCGACCTTGTTGCCCTCGGGATCCATCACCCACGCGAAGCGACCGTTGAATTCGTCGTCGGGTCCCTTCACCGGACTGATGCCGGCGGAGGCGAGCTGCGCGAGGAGCCCATCGAGGTCGTCGACGCGGTAGTTGATCATGAGCGCCGACTTGCTGGGCTCGAACCACGAGCCGCCCTCCTCCGCGACGTGCCACACCGTCGCGCCCTCGGACTTCGTCGCGTCCTTGTCGGCGTCCCATCGAAAGATCACGCCGCCCCACTCCTCGGGCTTCATGCCGAGGTGCTCCGCGTACCAAGCGGCCAGCTTCTTCGGGTCCTTCGCCTTGAAGAACACCCCTCCGATCCCCGTGACTCTCGCCATCCGTGCCTCCAGGCCGCGGTGGTACCACGTCGAGGAGCCCGGGCGATCGGATCAGCGCTGGTCGCCGAGCGCGTCGCGCAGCTTCTCGAGCGCCATCGCCTCGAGCTGGCGAACCCGCTCGCGGCTCAGGTTCAGCTCGTCGCCGATCTCGCGCAGCGTCTGCGGGTCCGCGCCCTCGCCGATGCCGAAGCGATGGCGCAGGATGTATTGCTCGCGCTCGCCGAGGATCGAGAGGAGCGCCTGGGCGTGGGTGCGTCGCTCCATCGCGATGACTTCGTCGTCGATCGGGAGGGCCCGTTCGTCGCTCAGCGTCTCGTCGAGCGCGCGCTCACCGTCGTCGTTCGCCGGCGCATGGATCGAGACGGAGCGGGCGCTGGCCTCGAGCGAACGGCGCGCCTCCTCCGCCGTGATCCCCGCTTCCGCGGCGAGCTCGTCCGCGCCCGGCGTTCGACCGAGGCGCTGCGAGAGCACGCGCTCCAGCCGACGCAGCTGATTGCGCCGCTCGGTGATCCCGAACGGGACGCGCACCGTCTCGGCCTGCCGCGTCACCTCGCGCGCGATCGCCTGACGGATCCACCACGTGGCGTACGTCGAAAAACGAGTTCCCACGCGGACGTCGAACTTGTCCACCGCGCGCATGAGGCCGATGTTCCCCTCCTGCACGAGGTCGGAGAACGGGATGCCCGAGCGGCGGTACGCCTTGGCGAGCATCACCACGAGTCGGAGGTTCGCCTCCGCGAGGTGGTTCTTCGCCGCGTCGAGCCCGCGGCGCTCCTTCATCAGGGCGCGCGCGAAGGACCGGAGCTTGTTGCGCGGCACGCCGAGCGCGGCCTCGAGGCGGGTCGTCGTCTTCGCGTCGGCCGCGCGCATCGCCGCGTCGAGCGCGCGCACGTCGCCCCACACGCGATCGGAGAGATCGCGCATGCGCTCGCGGTGGAGCTTCGACTTGCCGATCGCGCGGATGCGTCGCTCGATGGCGCGCTCGCGCGCGGCGCGGCGCTCCACCGCCGTCCCCTTGGCGGTCAGCGCCCGCTCGCAGCCGGCCTCCGCGCGCTCGATCGCGCGCCAGTGCTTGTCGAGCTCCGCCTGGCCGGCCTCGCCCTCGAACGCGTAGAGCTCCGCGAGGGTGGGGGCGTGCGCACGATCCGTCGCCCACGCGGTGAGCTCGGGCAGGCGGACCCCCGCCGCGAGGATCACGTCGAGGCACGACTTCTCCGCCGCCTCCAGCGCGCGCGCCGCGGCGATCTCCGACTCGCGGTCGAGCGGCGGCGTGAGCTGGCCGAGCCCGGCCAGATACAGGTCGAGGGGATCACGGGATGAACGGGACACGCGCGAGCGCGCGGCCGAGGACGAGTTCTTGGTCATGGTGATGCGAGAGGACGGTGACGAACGGGGAAGGCTCCGGCCGCGGGCGCGAGGCCCGCGGAGCCGACGTCTGCTCTCCCTCGTCTCGCACTCGGCTGAGTGGGAGGCGCCCCGCAGGTGTCGGTGCGATCCAGGTGGATCGGGTGGGTGCGATCGAACGGGCGGTCAACACCTCGAGCGCACGAACATGCCAGGGCCGGCTCGCGCGATGAGGATGACCGGATCATGAGGCCCGGCGCCCCGTGCGCAAGCCGCGGGGACCGCTCGGAACATCCCGAAACGCGGCGTCGGCGGGACCTCCGTGAGGCCGCCCACGGGCTCGGATCGGGCCGCTCCGGGACGGTCAGCCGATGACGCGGTTCCGGCCCGCGTCCTTCGCCCGGTAGAGCGCGCGGTCCGCGACCTTCAGCGCCTCGTCGAACGGCTGGGGAGGCGCCCACACCGCGACCCCCACCGACATCGTGACGAGGAGACCCGCGCTGGTGCCGACGGGGATCGCGCGCCGCGCCAGCCTCGCGCGGAGCCGCTCGGCGGTCGCGCGCGCGCCCTGGTGATCCGAGTCGCTGAGCAACACGACGACCTCTTCACCACCGACCCGGAACGCTTCGTCGTCACCGCGCAGCTCCGCGTCCAGCAGCCGGCCGAGCGTCTTGAGCACGAGGTCGCCCGCGGCGTGGCCGTGCTCGTCGTTGATCCGCTTGAAGCGATCGAGGTCGAGGAGCAGCACGCCGACCGGCAGGCCCGCTGCGGCGCGTCGGGTCACGGTCTCGTCGAGGGCGCGCCGGTTCGGCAGTCCGGTGAGCGGATCCGTCTTGGACTCGCTCTCGGCCTCCTTGAGCGCGGCCTCCAACGCGAGGGCGCGCTCGCGGCTCTCCTGTGCGCTCACGGTCAGCCCCGCGATCGCCGCTTGTCGCAACGAGGCTTGATCGATCAGCGCACGCGCGTGCTCGATCAGCGTGAAGCGCAGCGTCTCGAGCTCCTCGATGTCGTCCGCACGGTCCAGCCGATCGCGGAGCGTCACCAACGCATCACGCGTCTCGCGCTCCTGCGCCTCGAGCCCGCCGAGCGCGTCGATCAACCCGCCGACACACTCCTTCATCACCGACGCGCTCTTCACGAGCCGACCCGCGTGCACCCCGCACGTCTCGATCATCCGCGACAGGCGAGGCTGCACCACCTCGAAGTCGTCGCCGGCGCTCACCCTCGCGAGCTCGCCGAGGTCCCGCGCGATCGCGCGGAGATCGAGCGCCGCCGCGATCTGGGTGAGCTCGAACGCGACCCGTCGGACCACGCCGGCCGCGCTCGGCGCGCCGGGACGCACGCCGCTCGCCGTCCGCACCACCTCGATCTGATCGTCCGAGGTTCCGGTCGCGCGCGCCAGCTCGCGCCGGAGCGCGTCGCGGCGGAGCGGCTCACGGATCGTCGCGTTCGGATCCGGCTCGTCGTCCTGGGAAAAGCGTCGGCGGAATAGGCTCATCGGCTCACGGTGCCTCCGGCGGGGTGGGCTCGAGCGACGCGGGTTCGTCGGGGTCCTCGGCCGGCGCGGGGGCCGGGGCGGCGTGCCGATCGGCCGCCGGCGCGACGGGGGCGTCCATCGGGATCGCCTCGCGCGCGAAGATGAACTCCACGCGCCGGTTGCGCGCGCGGCCCTCGGCCGTCGCGTTGTCGTCGATCGGCCGCGTGTCCGCGTAGCCCGCGATGCTCAGCGAGGCGTCGCACGCCTGGGTGTCCGAGAGGTGTCGCAGCACGGCGGTCGCGCGCGCGGCGGACAGCTCCCAGTTCGAAGGGAAGCGGCTGTTCGAGATCGGGCGATCGTCGGTGTGTCCTTCGATCGAGAGCGACTGCGTGAACTCCGACGAGATGTGTCCGATGCGCTCGAGGATGGGGAGCGCGTCGGGCAACAGGGTCGCCGAGCCGCTCTCGAAGAGCACCGCTTCGCGGATGCGCAGCGCGATCCCGCGCTCGGTCTCTTCCGCCTCCACCGTCCCCTCGAGCCCTTCCTCGCGCAGCCGGCGCTGGAGCCGCATCAAGGCTTGCGATTGTTGAATCACCTGCGGATCGCTCGGTGAGCCGCCTTCCGCGAAGCTCACCGGCGACGCGGCGCGCGCCTGGAAGTCGCCGGGCGCCTCGAACTGGACGCCGAACGCCTCCCGGACCGAGCCCATCATGGTGCGGAACTGGACGACGTCCATGTTGGCGAACGACAAGAGGAGCACGAAGAACGTGAGCAGCAGCGTGCTCATGTCGGCGAACGTCGCCATCCACGCTGGCGCGCCCTCCTCGACCTCCTCGGCCTCTTCCTCCACCGCTCAGGCCGCCTTCTTCTCGGTGGCGCGTTCCTTCGGAGGGAGGCGCGCCTCGAGCTTCTCTTGGATCATGGTGGCGTTCTGGCCCTTCACGATCGCCTGGATGCCCTCGATGATCACCTGCATCCGCGCGCCCTCTTCCTTGCTGCGATAGCCGAGCTTCTCGGCGATCGGGCCGCACACCACGAACGCGACCATCGCGCCGTACATGGTGGTGAGGAGCGCGACGGCCATCGCGGGGCCGATCGACGACGGATCGGAGAGCGACTGGAGCATCTGCACGAGGCCGATGAGCGTCCCGATCATCCCCATCGCGGGTGCGGTGGCGGCCATGAACTTGAAGAGCTTCTGGCCGCGCGAGTGCCGCTCCTTCATCGAGACGAGCTCGGCGGTGAGCGTGTTGATGATCTCTTCCTCCGCCATTCCGTCGACCGCCATGCGGATGCCCTTGGCGAGGAACTCGTCGTCGATCTTCTGGTTCTCGAGCGCGAGCACGCCCTCGCGGCGCGCGATCGCGCTGAGCTCGACGATGCGCTTGATCGACTCCGCGGCGCTCGCCGACTTGCCGCCCTTGAACGCGTTGGCCGCGACCTTGAACGCGGCGAGCACGCGCTCCATCCGCTCCATGGTGAGCGTGCACGCGATGGTGCCGCCCAACACGATCAAGAGGCTCGGGACGTCGATGAAGGCGGAGATCGAGCCACCGACGAGGATGGAGCCGATGATCAGGCCGAAGCCCAGGACGATCCCTGCCAGCGTGGCGATATCCACAAGTCACCTCCCGGCGGCCTCCCGCCACCGTACGTGTCGGATATCGGCAGGTCGGGCCGAGAGCTGAACCGATGAATGGGACGCGGAGGACGGTCGACGGGAGAACGGTCACGGGCGCCGAGCCGAGGATGGCGCGCGCCGGCGTCCATGCGGAGGTCGCTCGATGGGCGGCGGCGTCAGCGTCACGACGATCGATGCCAGCCGGTTGACTGACGCGGGCTCGGATCTGCGACCCCACCCCGAATCTCGCGGCGATCGCGTGGATGGCACGGGGGCTGCTGAACCGGTGGCATGCGCTTGTCCTTCTCCGCGCTCCTGACCCTCGCTTGCTTGGCAGGTCTTCCTTCCTTCGCGGTGGCGCAAGACGACGTTCGCCTGTCCGAGATCGTGCCCGCGCTCGAGAACACCGAGCTGGGCGCGATCTCGGTCGGCGCCGCGCCCGCGCCCGGATCCACCCGCGTCATCCACCGGAGCGAGGTGATCGCGGCCCTGCGTCGGGCCGGGCGCACCGCGGATGGGCTCGCGATCCCGCGCACCGTCCGCATCCGCCGCGCGGTGCGCCGCGTCGAGCCAGCTGAGCTGGCGTCCCTCGCGAGCCGAGCGGTGCGCGAGGCGCTGAGCCCGTGCGAGGTCGCGTCGCTGAGCGTGCAGACGCCGGCCAACGTGAGCGACGGGGCGCTCGACATCCAGGTCGAGGCCAACCCTCCCACCCACAGCGGTGCCGCGCCGGTGCTGCTCGTGTTGAACGCGGGTGGTCAGATCAGCCGCGTGCCCGCGCAGGCGCGCGTGACGTGTCCGCCCCCGATCGTGCAGCCGGGCGCGCGGATCGAGGTGCGCGCGCGCTTCGGCAACGTGAGCGCCAGCGCCCCCGCGATCGCGCGGCAGCCGGGTCGGGTCGGTGACGTGATCCGGGTCAGCACGGTGCGAACGCAAGCTCCCTTGCGAGCACGAATCATGGACGCGAGCCACGCGGAGGTCGTGCAATGAACGCTCAGAGAATCGGTGTCCACGCGCTCGTCGCGTTCGTCGCCGTCGCGGCGACGGGCTGCTATCCGCAGTCCCACATCCGCGCATACACCGCGCGCCATCGCGACTACGAGCCCGGACCCTACGAGGAGGAGGCGCACGCGCTCAACGAGGGCAGCGCCTGGCAGGACCGGAGCCGCGGGCTCTTCGCGGACTTCCGCGCGAGCATGACGGGCGACCTCGTCACGATCCGGATCGACGAGAACCCGCGCGCGATCGGCGACGCGGCGACCGACATGGATCGCGAGAGCAGCTTCGACCTCGGCGTGGGCGGCTTGTTCGGGCTCGTCGCCGCGCTCCAGAGCGCGTACCCGGATCTCGACCCGACCCGGCTCGTCTCGCTGATGAGCAGCACGCAGTTCGCCGGGCAGGGCAACACCCGCCGCTCGAGCAACATCGAGGCGGACGTCGCGGTGCGCGTACGGCGCGTGCTCCCGAACGGCGACCTCTTCATCGAGGGCACCAAGGTGCTGCTGATCAATGAGGAGGAGCTCCACATCTACGTCTCGGGCGTCATCCGTCCCGAGGACATCGCGCCCGACAACTCGGTCCCGTCGAGCCGCATCGCGGACGCGGAGATCGAGTTCACCGGACGCGGCGACCTCACGCAGAACCAACGGATGGGCTGGCTCCAGCAGATCCTCAACCACGTGAACCCGCTGTGACCCGTATGACCCGCACGACCCGCATGACTCATCGTACGATCGCACGTTCGCTTGCGGCCTTGTCCCTGGCGTCGAGCCTCTTGGCCGCGAGCCCCGCGTCGGCCGCGCGCATCCTCGAGGTGTGCGAGGTCGAGGGCGTCCGCGACAACCAGCTCGTGGGCTATGGCCTCGTGGTCGGGCTCGCGAACACGGGCGACAGCGGTCAGGCGCGCTTCACGCTCCAGTCCACCGCCGCGATGCTGCGGCGCCTCGGCGCGACGATCGATCCCGGGATGATCCAGACGCGCAACGCGGCCGCCGTGATGATCACCGCGACGCTCCCCGCCTCGGCGAACCCGGGCACCCACGTCGACGTGACGGTGAGCTCCCTCGGCAACGCGCGGAGCCTCCAGGGCGGGACGCTCCTCCAGACGCCGCTCTACGGCGCGGACCGGCGTGTCTACGCGGTCGCGCAAGGCGCCGTGCTGCTCGGCGGGTTCGGGGCGAGCGGCGCGTCGGGCAGCTCCGTCGCGCGCAACCACCTCACCGCGGGTCGCGTGCCCGAGGGGGCGATCGTCGAGCGCCGGGTGGCGGGCAACGGCCTCCGCCCCGAGGGTCCGATCACGCTCACGTTGCGCGAGCCGAGCTTCATCACCGCGCGCCGCGTCGCCGTCGCGATCGACACCGCGCTCGGCGCCGGCCGCGCGAGCGCGGTCGACTCCGGAACCGTGCGCGTCAGCGTGCCCGACGACGCGGATCGCGTCGCGCTAATGGCCGAGATCCAGACCCTCGAGGTCGAGCCCGAGCAGCGCGCGCGCGTGGTGATCGACGAGCGCACCGGCACGGTGGTGCTCGGCGCGCACGTGTCGGTCGGTGAGGTCGCGATCGCGCAGAGCGGGCTCACCGTGCTCGTCGCGGAGCAGCAGGCGGTCTCGCAGCCGGGCGCGCTCGCCGAGGGGCAGACGACGACCGTCGATCAGAGCTCCGTGCAGGTGCAGACCGACGGCGGATCGCTCCGCCACGTGCAGGCCGCGGCGAGCCTCGGCGACGTCGTCAACGCATTGAACGCGCTCGGGGCGACCCCGCGCGATCTGATCGCCATCTTCCAGGCGCTCCGCACCGCGGGAGCGCTGCACGCGGAGATCGAGGTCCAGTGACCGTCTCCGCCCCGGCCGGTGCTCCCCTGCCCGCGGCGCTCGCGACGCAGTCGACGGCGAGCCCCGAGGACGCGCGGCGGCAGCGGATCACCCAGGCGGCGACTCAGTTCGAGAGCTTGCTGATCCAGCAGCTCGTGCAGGTGATGCGCAGCACGGTCGGGGAGGGCGGGCTCTTCGGCAGCGGCGCGGGCTCCGCGATGTACTCGTCGATGTTCGATCAGAACCTCGCCGACGCGATGTCGCAGGGCGGCGGGCTCGGCATGCGCGCGATCCTCGAGCGCTCGATGATGGGGCCCGAGGCGTACGCCGCGCAGCAACGCCAGGGCATGGAGCTCCGACCGCTGCACCCGAATGGGCACGCCCCGTTCACCCCGCGCGAAGAGGGCGAGCCGCTCGCGATCCGGCCCGCCTCGGGCGCGCCGATCGCCGGGCTCACCGGGCGCCTCCAATCGGCAGCGCGCGCGATGCTCGGGCCGAGCGGGCTCGCGCCACAGTGGGGACGGGAAGGAAGGTTGACGCGCGAGGATCTCGCGAGCGACTTCGCGACCGAGGGCCCGTCCGGGACCGCGGTGTTCAACGTGGAGGACGCGGCGGGCTTCCAGGATCGCTACAAGTGCAACCTGTTCGCGTTCGAGCTCGCGCGCCGCGCCGGCTTCGAGGTCCCTTTGATCGGGCGGACGCGCGGCTGGGGCTACATGGGTCCCGACGGCGTGACCGAGGACGCGGAGCGCGGTCGACTGCGCGGAGACTGGGGTCGCGTGGTGAGCGGGGAGAGCGCGGCGAGCCTCGACTCCGGCGTGGTGCGCGGCGAGCGCGCGTTCCTCATCACCGGCACGAGCGTCGGCGACCGCGCCGGACACATGGGGATGATCGAGCGCGTCCACGAGGTCGAGTACGACGAGCAGGGCCGCATCGAGCGCGTGGTGTTCGACGGCTGGGAGGGCCGCGTCCGCGGAGCGCGCCACATGGAGCGCCGCACCTGGAACCGAGCCGGGACGTTCGGCGGCGAGGATGTCCGAGGCGGGTTCGACCGGATCGAGCTCATCGAGCTCCGAAGAGCGCCGGAAACCGGGTCCGAAGAGCGCCCCGTTCATCCTCATGCCCGAGCTTCCGTACATGATCTCGAGGGGTTGCCCGTGGCGTCGGCCGACGCTCTTTTTTCCTCAAGGCCGCGCCCGGACCGCCCGAATGAAGAGCCTGAGGAGGCTTCTCCATGAAGATCAGCGGCCAACCCCACCTGCACCGAGTCGACGGACCCCGCGGCCAGAGCCGCGCCAAGGGCTCGGACGAAGCGCCGCCCTGCGTTCGCGAAGAGGCGAGCCAGGTCCACATGAGCGACGCGGCGGTCGCGATGCGCCACGCGCGCGCGCCCGAGCAACCGAGCACCGAGAAGATCGAGCGCCTCAAGGCGGCGATCGAGCGCGGTGACTTCAAGGTCGACGCCGAGGCGATCGCCTCGCGGATGATGGAAGAGGAGAGCTGAGCGTGGGAACGCAGGAGCTACTCCAGGAGCTCGCCGACGTCCTGAGCGAGGAGCGCGCCGCGGCGTTGCGCGCCGACGTGGATCGTCTCGAGTCGATCCAGGAGCAGAAGCGCGAGCTCATCGGTCGCGCGAAGGACCAGAACGTGACGGACCGTCCGTCGTTCCACGCGCTCAGCGAGATGGCGCGCAGCAACGTCGCGCTGATCCGCCGGCTCGTGTCGTACTACCGCGCGCTCGTCGGAGACGAAGCCGCGCCGAGCTACGGCGCCGACGGCAAGAGCGCGTCCGGCCCGCCGATCCTGGCGCGACGAGGCGTGCTGTGAGCTCGATCTTCGGCCTGCTGAACGTCGGCGCGACGGGGATCGCCGCGCATGGCTTCGGTGTGGCCGTCTCTGCGCAAAACGCGCAGAACGCGGCGACGGAGGGATACACCCGCCGCGACGTGCGGCTCTCCCCGCTGTCTCCACCGCCGCTCTCCGGCGGCGGCGTGACGGTGCGAGGCACGCGACGGATCCAGGATCAGCTCCTCGAGAAGCGCCTGCTCGGTGCGACGTCCGAACAGTTCGGAGCGAAGGCGAAGCAGTCGGCGCTCGGCGTCCTCGATCGCGCGCTCAGCGACGTCGAGGGCGGGCTCGGCCAGAGCTACGACGACTTCACCTCGGCGCTCGCGGATCTCGTCGGGCGTCCTTCCGATCCCGCGGCGCGGGGCCAGGTGCTCGCCACCGCGGGTCGGCTCGCCGGCGCGTTCAACGAAGCGAGCCAACGGCTCTCCGATGCGCAGGCGGACATCGACTCGCAGATCGAGACGACGGTCACCGACATCAACACGCAGCTCCACGCGATCGGCGACCTCGGCGTCGCGATCCAGAAGGCGGAGGTCTCTGGCCAAGAGGCGAGCGACCTGCGCGACCAGCGCGATCAGCTCTTGCGCGAGCTGTCGCAGAAGATCCCGATCTCGACGGTGACCGATCCGAGCGGCGCGACGAGCGTGTTGCTCGGCGGCAGCCAGGCGCTCGTGAGCCCCGACGGACGGGTGAGCGAGCTCGTGGCGCAGCCCGACGCGACGACGGGACGGATGAGCATCGCCAAGAAGGCGGCCGGTCAGCTCGTCGACGTCGGCGGGCTCGTGACGAGCGGCGAGATGGGCGGCCTGCTCAGCGCGCGCGACGGCGCGATCGCCGACGCGATGAGCGCGCTCGATCAGCTCGCGTTCGACGTGGCCGGCGCCTACAACGCCGCGCACGCCGCGGGCTACGGCACCGACGGCGGCACGGGCCGCGCGCTCTTCTCCACGACCGCGACGGCGTCCGGCGCCGCGGCCGCGCTCGCGGTGTCGAGCGACGTCGCGGGCTTCCCCGATCGGGTCGCTGCGGCGACCGATCCCGCGCTGACCGCGGGCGACAACCGAAACGCGATCGCGCTCGCCGCGCTGTCCGACACCAAGCTCGCGCTCGGCGGCAGCGCGAAGGTCGACGGCGCGCTCGGCGCGCTCATGGCGTCGGCCGGCGAAGCGGTGCGCGGTGCGTCGCTCGACGCGCGCATCACCGACGACGCGGCGTCCCAGCTGAGCGCGCTGCGCGAGAGCGTCTCTGGCGTCTCGGTGGACGAGGAGATGATCAACCTCGCCAAGTTCCAGCGCGGCTATCAAGCCTCGTTGCGGATCATCTCCACGGCCGACGAGATGCTCCAAGAGCTCGTGGCGATGGGGAGGCACTGATGCGCGTCACCGACTCGATGTTCAATGAGCTCAACCAGCGTGGGCTCACCGCGCGGCGCGAGGACGTGTTCGAGACGACGCGCATCGCCTCGAGCGGGCTGCGCGTCGAGAAGCCGAGCGACGATCCCGTCGCGGCCTCGGGTGCGCGCGCGGCGCAGGGCCGACAGAAGCGCGCCGAGACGGCCAGCCGGGTGAGCTCGGACGCGATCGACCGCCTCAACCACGTGGACGGGGTGCTCGACGGCGTCGGCAGCTCGATCTCCCGCGCGCGCGAGCTCGCCGTGTTGGGCGCCAACGATCATCTCAACGCCGACGACCGCCACGACCTCGCGACCGAGGTCGCCGAGCTGCGCAAGCAGGTGCTCGCGATGGCGAACACCCAAGTCGAAGGCGAGCACGTGTTCGGTGGCCTCGCCGTGGACCGCGCGCCGTTCGACGCGGCGGGCGCGTATCAGGGCGACGCGGCGCTCCGCGAGCTCGAGCTCGGACCGGGCGTGCGCATCCCGACGCAGGTGTCCGGACAGGAGGCGTTCGCGGCGCCCGGCGGCGTCAACGTGTTCGACGTCCTCGATCGGCTCGAGGCCGCGCTCCAGGCGAACGACGGCGCGGGAGTGCACGACCTGCTCGGCGATCTCGACACCGCGTCGTCGCAGATCGCGCACGCGCGGTCGGCCGGCGGCGCGGCTCAACAGAGCTTGATGCAAGCGCGCGCGGCGGCGGAGCGCACGATGGACGAGGCGCAGCAGCGCCGGAGCGCGCTCACGGAGGCCGACCCGGTCAGCGCGTTCACCGATCTGATCCGCGCGCAGGAGGCGCTCCGGACCGCGCTGTCGATCGCACAACAACTTCCGCCCGCTTCGATGGTGGGCGCGTGAGGAGACCGGCGACGGATCGCCGAGCTCCCTTTCGGGCGCGCAAGACCGCGCGCCCCGATGGTCAAGGAGGACCGCCATGCTCACCCTCACCCGCCGCGCCGGGCAGACGATCCTGCTCGGTCCGGACATCCAGATCACCGTCGTCAGCGTCGCGGGTGGCCGCGTGCGCCTCGGGATCCGCGCGCCGCGCTCGGTCCCGGTGCACCGCCTCGAGCTCGTCGAGCGCGTAGCGGAGGAGAACCGCGCCGCGCTCGCGCGGTCGGTGGAGGAGGGCGTCGCGGCGGGCGCGCAGATCGCGTTCCCCGAGGGCCTGTTCGGGCTGCGCGACCACGACGCGTGGCTGCTGTGCGACTTCGATGTCGAGAGCCCGATCCGCTGCCTCGTGAGCTGCCGCGATCCCGAGGTGCAGCTCCTCGTCGTCGACGCGGAGACCGCGTGGCCGGGCTACCCGCTCGACGCGGCGCGCGCCGCGTTCGGGAGCGACGAAGAGACGGCGGTCGCGCTGATCGTGACGGTCCCAGCCGACGGAAGCTCGGCGCGGGCGAACCTCCTCGCGCCGCTCGTCATCGGGCTCGAGAGCCGCGAGGGGCGCCAGGTCATGGTGGAGCGACCGGGGCTCGAGGTCGCCGCCCCGATCGGCGCGGCCGTCCCCGGCCGTAAGGCGGGCTGAGCGATGGAAGCGATCGTCACCGCCAGCGCGGACAACGCGATCCCGTCCGGCGAGATCCTGATGCGGATCCTCAAGGGCTCCATCGCGGCCGCCGCGAGCGACATCCACCTCCGGGCCGGCCACGCGCCGATCGTGCGGATGGAAGGGACGTTGCGTCCGCTCGAGCACCCGGCGCTCAGCGCCCGCTTCATCGCGACGAGCCGCGACGCGCTCGCGAGGGCGGCCGGCTTCGATGAGGCGCGTCTGGCCGCCCGGCAAGGCAACTTTGCGTGCGAGATCGAAGGCGTGGGTCGCCTGCGCGTGCACTTCTACCAGCAATCGGGGACGCCCGCGCTCGTGTTGCGCACGATCCCGAGTCCGATCCCGGACTTCGCCGTCCTGAGGGTGCCGCCGGTGCTCAAGCGCCTCGTCGCGCTGGAGCGCGGCATGGTGGTGATCTCCGGGGCGACCGGCAACGGCAAGAGCACGACGATCGCGTCGCTCCTCGAGCGGGTGAACCAGGAGCGCAGCAAGCACGTCGTGACGATCGAGGAGCCGATCGAGTTCCTCTTCGAGGAGTACCGCTCGACGTTCAGTCAGCGCGAGGTCGGCCGAGACGTGGACAGCGTGGAAGAGGGTTTGACGGGCGCGTTGCGGGAGGATCCGGACTGGATCTTCGTCGGCGAGATCCGCACGCCCAAGGAGTTCGAGATCGCGCTCAGCGCGGCGGAGGCGGGCCACGTCGTCGTCTCGACGCTGCACTCGCAGGACACCGCGCGCGCGGTGCAGCGGATGATCCATTTCTACCCCGAGGAGCATCAGGCGACGGTGCGCGAGCGCGTCGCGGACGTGCTGGCCGCGGTGATCGCGCAGCGCCTGATCCCGAAGCGCGGGACCCGAGAGCGCATCCTCGCGTGCGAGGTGATGATGCGGACGCCGACGATCCAAGACTGCATCCGCGACGCGTCGCGTTTCCGCGGGATCATCCAGGCGCTCGAGGCCGGCGCGGGCGAGTACGGCACGCAGTCGTTCGATCAGGTCTTGCTCAGCCTGGTCCGCGATCAGCTCGTGACCCCCGAGTCGGCGCGCGCCGCGGCGACGAACCCGAACGACCTCGTGAGGACGATGAAGCTCGGCAAGCGAGCCTGAGCGAGGCGTCCGGCTCCGAGTCCGAGTCCGAGTCCGATTCCGAATATTCCGAATCCGAATCCGAGTCCGAATCCGAATCCGAATCCGATTCCGATTCCGATTCCGAATGGTCCGAGCTCCAGTTCGCGCTCGTCAGGGGCCGAGCTCGGCTGGGCACGGGCGAAGGTTCCAAGTGATCACGCTCCGCGGCGGGAGCTGTCGGATCACCTCGCGCGCGATCGCGTCCCGCCCGACCACGTAGCGGCGGAGCTGGCCGCTCGCGTCGTCCGCGACGTACAGCTCATCGGCTCCGTCCTCGTCGAGATCCGCCAGCAACGTGGCGTGCTCGAAGCCCCCGGTGTCGTCGTCGAGCAGGTGACTCTCCCACCTGCCGCCCGACTCCGCCGGAGGATCGATCCGGAAGAGGCCGGTCGAGAACGTCGCCAGGACGAGCTCGCGATGGCCATCGCCCTCGAGGTCGCCCGCCACGAGGAAGCGCGCCATGCGATCGTCGAACGTCGCCAGGATCTCGCCATCCATCGGGCCGTCCGACGTGAGCCTCCGTACCTCGACCGGCTCCGCGATGCTCGGCGCGTCCGACGTTCCCTCGGTGCGTGCCTCGATCACCGCGTAGAGCTCGTCGCGGCCGTCGCCGTCGACGTCGTCGACCAGGATCTCCTTGGCGTGGCGTCGCGCCAGATCGAGCACCACCTCGGGTCCTCGACCGAGCCCGGGGACGTAGCGGACGATCGTGCCGGGCTGATCGATGCCGACCACCAGCGCGTTCGGTCGTGACAACGTCGCGTACACTTCGACGATGCCGTCTCCGTCGAGATCGCCGACCTCGATCTCGTGGACGAACGTCGACGGTCGATGATCCAGCTCCGTCACCTCGAACGACCCGTCGGCGCGGGGAGACACGACGGCCACGACGCCCTCGTCATGGGTGCCGACCACGAGCACGTCCCCCGCGAGCCCGCCGGGCGCCGGGGCGTCGCCGTAGAGTCGCCCGATCTCGCCGTCGCGCATGCGGCTCATCGTCGGCGTGAACTCCGCGCGCCACGCATCTCGCGTCTGTCCGTCGGCGCTCCACAGCCGGACCACCGCCGGCGTCCCGCCGAGCGTCACGGTGGAGAGCGGCACGGGGCCGGGCGGATCCCACGCCTCGGCCAGGTGGAACACGAGGCTCTCGGGATCCTCCTCGGTCTCATGCGTCCACCGGCCGTCGACGAGGCGAAGACGCTCGAGGCGCGCCGCCATCGGGGTCTGGCCATCGGCCGTCGTGGCGGACGTCGCGACGAGCAGACCCGTGCGCATCGTGGACGGCGCCCTTTGGCTGGGCGGGTTCGGCTCGCACGCCCATAGCGCGAGCGCCGCGAGCGAGGCCGGGAACGCCCGCGTCATGGGCATGCGAAATTCACATTGCCTGCGCTGCCGTCGGAGTAGTTGAACGTGAGCCTCCCGGCTCCGCCGACCACGCTGCTCAAGCATGGCGGGAAGCACCCGTAGGGCGTCGGCGAGCAAGGCGGCACCACGGAGCCGGACAGCCGAGTGCCGCTCACCGTGATCGTACCGATCGAGACGCCGCTGAAGTCCGTGAAGCTCATCGAGCTCGGAGTGGTGGTCACCCCCCAGATGCAGCTCATCGTCGTCGCCGAGCCGGAGAACGTCACCGCGCCGCTCGCCGTGATCGAGCTCGTCGCCATCATGCTGTCGGTGAACGTCAGGGTCGCGCCCGAGCCCGCGATCCGCGTGAAGTAGCTGCCCGCGGTCATGCCCGAGAGCGTCGGGATGCACGAGATGCAGCTGCCTCCGCTGCAGATCATCGACGTGCCGCAGCTCGTCCCGTTGGTGTTGCGCGAGCACGCCTGCGTGTCGGTGCGCATCGAGCTGTCCGAGCACGAGCCGCTCGAGCAGGTCGGCGTCGTGCACGTCCGCGACTGCACCGCGTCGTTGTCGCACGTCGAGCTGTAGTTGCAGGCGCCGAAGCTCCCGCACGTCTCGCTGCCGCAGGTCGTGCCGTTGGTCGTGCGGGAGCACGCCATCGTCTCCATGCGCGGGGTGGCCGCGCACGCGCCGCCGGCGCAGGCGAAGTCCATGCACGTGCGCGTCTGGTTGGCCGACGCGTCGCACACGTCCGTGTAGTCGCACGGCCCGTACCCGCCGCAGGTCGACGTGCCGCACATGGTCCCGGTGGTCGAGCGGGTACACGCCATCGACTCGGTGCGCATGCTCGGACGACAGAGGCCCCCGCTGCACGTGAGGTCGGTGCACGTGCGCGTGCGCATCGCCGACTCGTCGCACGCGTCCGCGTAGTCGCAGGGTCCGTACATGTCGCAGGACCCCACCCCGCACGCGCTGCCCGCCGTCATGCGGGTACACGCCTCCATCTCCTGCGTGTCGCTCGGCACGCACGCGGTGCCGACGCAGGCGTACGTGCGGTTGGTCCGCGAGTGGGTCCCCGTCTCGACGCACGCGTCCGTGTACACGCACGCGTCCCACGCGGTGGTGGACGGTGCGGGACAATCCGTGTCGTCGTTGCATCCCGTGCACTGCATCCCGGCCTCGTCGCACACCGTCGGTGCGGCGCAGGGATCGCCGCGATGGCTCGCGCACGCGCCGTCCAGGCAGGAGTCGAGCCCGTTGCAGAAGATGCCGTCGTCGCACGCGAGGTCGTTCGGCTCGTGGGTGCACTCGCCGGTCATGCAGAGGTCGTCGGTGCAGGGGTTGTCGTCGTCGCAGTCCGAGTCGAGCACGCAGCCGACCGCCGCGTCGCGATCGCCGACCCCCGCGTCCTCCACCCCGGCATCGCGGAGCCGCGGCGGGACACCGGTCCACTCCGGGAGGTCGTCCACGTCGATCGACCGGCAGCCGTCGGGCGTGCACGTCTGGTTGGTCGGGCAGTCGATCCCCGCGCACGACGCGACGAGGTCGAGCCGCAAGAGTCGCGTCTCGCCGCGGACGAGCGTCACCCGAGCGTGGCGCGCGACGACCTCGGCCCCGTCGAGCGTGCCTTCGGCGACGATGTCGATCGGACCGAGGAGATCGTCTTCGGGGACCACCGCGAGGGTCAGGGGCAGGTTCGCCGCCGACGTGAGCGCCTGCTCTTGCGACGCCATGCGATCCGCCCCCGCGCTGACCGTGATGCCGACGCGGTCCAGCTGAGACGGGATCGCGAGGTCGGTGTCCACGACCACGATGAGCTGGGTGAGCTCGCCCGAGCATCCGAGAGCGAGGAGCGACGCGACGAGGATGACCTGCGTCCTCGGCGCCCCGTTCGCTCCCACCGCCCTGCGCATCGCGTTCGATGTTCGCCGTTTCGGCCCCCGGTGGCAACCGAGCGACCCGAGGCTCGGCTCGCGAAGCTCTCTTCCGTGGTCGCGCAACGCGTGGTCTACGAGCTGTCCGGCCGCGAGGATCGGCGGGAGCGCCGACCCGAGTCCCGCGCGCGTCGCTGTGGCGGTCTGCCCTCAGGTTCTTCCCGATATCGTCCGATGGAAGGTGCGACGGCGGGATGCCGTCTCCAGGAGGCAACGGACATGCAGCACCTGAACCCGGAGACCCTGACCGCTCTGACGGACCTCGCCGCGGCGACCAACCCGCTCGAGGTCGAGCGGCGCCGACGCGCGATCGAGCGGCGGGCGGGTGAGATGTCGAGCGAGCTCACGAAGCTCGTCGATGCCGTGGCGGAGCGAGCGCTGCGATGCTGTGACCTCGAGCGCCTTGCGACCGAGGATCCGCTGACCGGGCTCGCGAACCGACGCTCCTTCCACATCGCGCTGGACCGAGAGCTCGCGCGGCGGAGCCGGGGTCGCGGACCGAGCGTGATCCTGCTCGACCTCGACTGCCTCAAGGAGATCAACGACCGCTTCGGACACGCGGCGGGCGACACCGCGATCCGCCACGCGGCGAAGTCGTGCGTGAACTCGGTGCGCGGTGGCGACCTCGTGGCGCGCCTCGGTGGCGACGAGTTCGCGGTGCTGCTCCCCGACACGGACTTCCAGGGAGCCAACGTGGTGGCGGATCGGATCCGCGATGCGATCGAGGCGTGCAGCGTGAACGGCGTGCCGCTCAAGGTGAGCCTCGGCGTCGCGATCGCGGGTCCCGACGGCGACGACGGCGCGGCGATCCTCGCCGAGGCGGACGAGCGGATGTACGCCGACAAGACGGTTCGCCGGGGCTCTCTGCGCGTGGCCGCCTGATCCCCCAGATTCCGATTCCGATTCCGATTCCGATTCCGAGTCCGATTCCGATTCCGAATCCGAATCCGAGTCCGAGTCCGAATCCGAGTCCGAATCCCGATTCCGAGTCCGATTCCGATTCCGAGTCCGAGTCCGAGTCCGAATCCGAATCCGAATCCGATTCCGATTCCGAGTCCGATTCCGAGTCCGATTCCGAATCCGATTCCGATTCCGATTCCGAGTCCGGGTCGATGCCTCGCCGTCCCCCTCCCGCGCTACGCTCCCTCGCGTGCGCTTCTCCTGCCTCCTCTCCGCGCTCCTCTTCTGCGCGTGCAGCGGTCCCGGTGTCGGCGACGCGGGCTCGTCCCGCGACGCTGGCTTCGACGCGGGCGATCTCGGCGGACCCTGCACGGACTTCCAAGACGTCGTGGAGCTCGGCCAGATCGACGATCCGATGCTCACCGAGCTCTCCGGGCTCGCGGCGAGCCGGCGCCACGCGGACCGCTACTACGCGCACAACGACTCCGGCGACTCCGCGCGCGTCTTCGTGCTCGACGATGGCGCGCACGTGGTCGGCCAGCTCGCGCTCACCGGCGCGAGCGCGCACGACTACGAGGACATCGCGATCGGCCCGGGGCCCGACGGCATGCCCTGGGTCTACGTCGGTGACACCGGTGACAACGTCGCGCGCGATGGTACAGGCACGCCGCGCGAGAACGTCACGGTGTACATGTTCGCCGAGCCGGACACGCTCGACGGAGCGGTCACGCCCGATCCCATCACCCTGACGTACCCCGATCACCCGCACGACTGCGAGGCGATGTTCGTCGACACGAACGGCGACCTCTATCTGATCACGAAGGAGGACGACGGTGCGTCGATCCTCTTCCGCGCCGCCGCGCCGCTCGGAGCGAGCGCGGTGCTCGAGCCGATCCACACTCTCGCGCTCGGCGATCCGCCGCTCGGGGGCTCGCCCTACGCGACGGGCGCGGACCTCTCGCCGCTCGGCGGCAGGCTCCTGCTCCGCACGTACAACCGGATCCACCTGTTCGTGCGCGAGCCCGGCGAGCCGTGGCCGACGACGCTCGCGCGTGCGCCGCTCCCCGTCACCACACACTTCGAGCCGCAGGGCGAGTCCGTCGCGTGGCTGGCGGATGGTCGGGGGTATCTCACCGCAGGAGAGGGCGTCGCCTCTCCGGTCTACCGATTCGGGGCCACGGACAGCACGTGTGAGCCTCACTGAGCGGCCGCGTCGGACACGGACTGCACGGAATCGGACACGGACTCGGACTCGGAATCGGAATCGGAATCGGAATCGGACTCGGATTCGGATTCGGATTCGGATTCGGACACGGAATCGGAATCGGATTCGGACACGGACTGCACGGAATCGGACTCGGATTCGGACTCGGACTCGGACTCTGACGGCTCCCCTCATTTCGAGGAGGAAAGTTAAGTAGTTCCGATCACTTCGGAGTTTGATCAGCAGGCAGAGCGCGCATGCAGCATCCTGGAGTCTGCAACAACCACAAGGAGTCGCTGCATGC
>JBFWYI010000078.1:0-49210 GCA_050186575.1 Sandaracinaceae bacterium
GCGGGGTTCCAATGAAAGGTTTCAGCTCCTCAACTCATCGCATTCCCCTTTCCCAGGCTTGACCTGGCGCACCGAAGTGCCCGAAGCCAGCGCGCAGCGCTGGGGGCGCAGCCCTCCTTGAGGCGGTACGCTCGAAAGCGCACCCTGGGGCACCCGAACGGACGAGCCCCCCACGTCCACTGCAACCAACGCTGACGCGAAGGACACACGGACACGGACACGGAATCGGAATCGGAATCGGACACGGAATCGGACACGGAATCGGAATCGGATTCGGAATCGGATTCGGACGCGGAATCGGAATCGGAATCGGAATCGGATTCGGAATCGGACTCGGAATCGGACACGGAATCGGAATCGGAATCGGATTCGGACACGGAATCGGAATCGGAATCGGATTCGGATTCGGAATCGGATTCGGACGCGGAATCGGAATCGGAATCGGAATCGGATTCGGAATCGGACTCGGAATCGGACACGGAATCGGAATCGGAATCGGAATCGGAATCGGAATCGGATTCGGACACGGAATCGGAATCGGAATCGGATTCGGATTCGGAATCGGATTCGGACTCGGATATTCGGACTCGGACGCGGAATCGGACTCAGCGGATTCGGAGACCGGTCATCTCCTTGCGCTCTCGTCCGTGCTCACATCCGGTCGGGGGCGCCGATCCCGAGCAGCGCGAGGCCCTTCGCGAGCTGACGGCGCGTGAGGTCCACCAGCGCGAGCCGCGACTCGCGGAGCGGCGATTCGCTCTTGAGCACGGGACATTGCGTGTAGAACGCGGCCCCCTCACTCGCCAGGTTGTACACGTGCTCCGCCACGAGGTGCGGGAGGTTCCCGTCGGCCGCCGCGCGGACCGCGTCGCCGAAGCGCACGAGGCGCAGCGCGAGCGTCCGCTCCGCCGGGTGATCGAGCGTGATCGGGCTGGGGAGCGCCGCCGCACCGGGATCGAAGACGACGCCGCCTTCCTCCGCGGTCCGGAGGATCGAGCAGAGCCGCGCGTGGGTGTACTGGTTGTACGGCCCCGCGTTGCCGTTGAACGCGATGAGCTTGTCCCAATCGAACTTGTAGTCCGTCGTCCGGTTCTGCATGAGGTCGGCGTACTTCACCGCGCCGATCCCGATGACGCTCCGCAACGAGCGGGCGAGCTCCGCGTCGAGCCCGAGCTCCTCGATCATCTTGCGCTCGGCCCGCTCCTCCGCCTCGTCGAGCAACGCCGTGAGCAACAGCGCGCCGCCGTCGCGCGTCCGGATCGGCTTTCCGTCGTCGCCCATCACCGTCCCGAAGCCGACGTGCTCGAGCTTCATCGTCTCGCCCAGCAGGCGCACGACCTCGAACAGCTGGGTGAAGTGATCGCCCTGCCGCTTGTCGACGACGTAGAGCGCGCGATCCGCGTTCCACCGCTCGCGGCGGTACTGCACGGTGGCGATGTCGCTCGTCGAGTAGAGGAACGCACCGTCGCCCTTCTGGACGATGAACGGCACCTCGCGCTTCTTCAGCTTCGGGTCGGCGCCCTCGAGCTCGTTGAAGAAGACGCAGATCGCGCCCTGGTCCTCGCGCGCGAGGCCCGCGTCCTTCAGCTGCTCGACGACGCCGGCGAGCCGATCGTTGTACGCGCTCTCGCCGAGCCACTCGTCGAACGACACGCCGAGGCGATCATAGACCCCCTCGAGCGCCGTCTTGCTGAGCGCGACGGTACGCTTCCAGAGCGCCAAGTTGTCGGCGTCTCCGGACTGCAGCTTCGCGAGCTCGCTCCGCGCCGCCTCCGCGAACGCGGGCTCGTTCTTCGCGCGATCGTTGGCGACCGTATACACGCGGAGGAGCTCTTCGAGCGGCTCGGAGGCGAGCTTCTCCTCGTCGCCGTACTCGCGGATGCCGACGATCATCAAACCGAATTGCGTGCCCCAGTCGCCGAGGTGGTTGTCCGCGATCACGTGGTGGCCGAGCGCGCGGTGCAGCTCGACGAGGCTCGCGCCGATGATCGTCGAGCGGAGGTGGCCGACGTGCATCTGCTTCGCGATGTTCGGGCTCGAGTAGTCGACGACGATCGTCTCCTGGTGCTCGGCCGGATCGATCCCCTCGCGAGCCTTATCGGCCCACGCCTCGCGGAGCAGCTCGGCGAGCCAGGTCTCCGAGACGCGGAGGTTGATGAACCCGGGACCCGCGACCTCCGCCGACGCGATGCGCGGATCCTCGGCGAGGTGCGCCGCGACCGGCGCCGCGAGCTCGCGCGGGTTCTTCGACAGGCGCTTCGCGAGCGGCAGGACCCCGTTGACCTGGTAGTCGCCGTGCGAGGCGTGTTGCGTCGGGCGGACGAGGGCGGGCGCGTCCGTCTCGAGGACGGTGGCGATCGCCTGGCTCGCGAGCGCGTCCAAGATCTTCTCGATCCGCATGGCGAGCACTTACTACGTCACTCGACCGAGTCAACGCAGGCGGTCAGAGGGCTCGGAGCCGCGCCGGCGGGCGGCGCATCGACCAGAGCGGCGGGCTCCCGTCGACGCACGCCACGCGGAACACCTCGAATCCGTGCCGACGATACAGGCGAAGGTTCTGCTCCCGACTCGTCTCGAGGTACGCGGGCAAGCGCGCCTCGTCCGCCGCGCGCGTGCACTCGCGCAGCATCGCGCTGCCGAGACCGCGACCATGATGATCCGGATCGACGCCGAGCAGCATGAGGTAGAAGTAGTCCTCGCCGCGCGGGAGCGACTCGTCGATGAGCTCACCGAAGCGGAGCGCGCGCACGAGGCCGCCCACCTCGAGCTGACCGCGCGCGGTGCCCCGCAGGATCGCCGCGCCGCGGCGTCGGATCGTCGCGAGCGTGCTCGGGGGGTAGCGCCGCGGCCACCAGAACAGGCAGACGCCGCGCACGTCGGGCTGCGTGATCCCGCGCGCGAGGCCGGCGTCGATCGCGAGCTCGCAGTTGCTGCGCATCACGCCGGCGATCAGGGCTTCGCGCTTGCCCTCGTCGGGCGCGAGGAAGACGAACAGCGGGTCGTCCCAGAACCCTCGTACCAACAGGCGCTCGGCCGCATCGACGTGTCGCGAGTCCAGCGGGTCCACGGCGCACGATCATACGCGGTCTCCGCGCCCGAACGGGAGCCCGCATGGCATGATCACACCGCGATGGCGGGCAGCAGCTTCGGCGTCCTGTTTCGAGTCACCACCGCCGGCGAGTCGCATGGCCCGGCGAACGTGGTGATCGTCGACGGATGCCCTCCCGGCCTGCCGCTCTCGCTCGACGACCTGACGCCCGATCTCGCGCGTCGGCGCCCGGGTCAATCGAGCCTCGTCTCGCAGCGCAAGGAAGAGGACGCGCCCGAGATCCTGAGCGGCCTGTTCGACGGTCGCACCACAGGTACGCCGATCGCCGTCGTCGTGCGCAACACCGACGCGCGCGGGCGGGACTACGCCGACCTCGCGGAGCTCTATCGACCCGGGCACGCGGACCACGTGTACGATCGCAAATATGGTTTCCGCGACCACCGCGGCGGCGGTCGGGCCAGCGCGAGAGAGACGGTGTCTCGCGTGGTCGCCGGCGCGATCGCGAAGAAGCTCCTCCGCACCGCGGCCGGCGTCGAGATCGTCGGCTACGTGAAGCAGGTCGGCGACGTGATCGCCGACGTGCCCGATCCGACGAAGGTCACGCTCGACGCGGTCGAGGCGACGCCGGTGCGCTGTCCGGATCCGGAGGCGGGGGCGAGGATGATCGCGCGGATCGACGAGGTACGGCGCGCGCGCGACTCCATCGGCGGGGTGGCGGAGATCGTGGCGACGAACGTGCCGCCCGGCCTCGGCGAGCCGGTGTTCGACAAGCTCAAGGCCGCGCTGGGGCATGCGCTGCTCAGCCTCCCCGCCGTGCTCGGCGTCGAGTACGGGATCGGCTTCGGCTGCGCGACGATGCGCGGGTCCGAGAACAACGACCTCTACGTGCCCGGCGATCCCGCGACGCTCGCGACCGCGTCCAACCGACACGGCGGGATGCTCGGCGGGATCTCGAGCGGGATGCCGATCGTGCTGCGCGCGGCGATCAAACCGACGAGCTCGATCGCGCGGCCCCAGGCGACCGTGAACCAGCGCGGCGAGGCGGCGGAGGTCTCGACCACCGGCCGCCACGATCCCTGCTTGCTCCCGCGCTTCGTGCCGATGGGCGAGGCGATGGTCGCGTTGGTGCTCGCCGATCACTACCTCCGGCATCGCGCGGTGGCGGCGATCTGATCACCGCTGGACGCTCGGGACCCACGCCGTGGTGCGTCCGCCGATCTCGATGAACTCGATCGCGCGTCCGTCGTGGGTGCGGGCCGCCGCGTCCTTGCCCCAGCGGCGGTGGAACAGCCAGCGCTTCGGGAGCTGGTCGTGGTCGGCGTCGGCGCCGACGGCGGTCGTCACGACGTGGCCGATCGCCTTCCGAAGGGCGGCGACCTCGGTCGGATCGAGCGACTCCACGCGGCGTCGCGGATCGAGCTTTGCTTGGTAGAGGACCTCGTCGGCGATCCAGTTGCCGACGCCCGCCGCGAAGCCCTGGTCGAGCAAGAGGCCCTTGAGCACCGCGCGCTTTCGACGGCCGAGCAGCGCGCGGAACGCCTCGATCCGAGGCAGCTCGAGGTAGGCGTCGAAGCCGAGGCTCGCGATCGGATCCTCGCCGCGAGGATCGTCACGGAACAGCACGCGGCCGAGGCGCCGCGCGTTGGTGAAGGCGAGCCGCTCGCCTCGATCGTTGAGGAGCTCGAGCTTGGTGAACTTCGGCGGCCAACTGAGGTCCGGCTCGGCAGGGCTCGACGACAGGACGAGGGGCCGATCGTTCGGCGTCCGCAGCGTGCCCGTCATGCCGAAGTGCAAGATCACGTGCGGACCTTCATCCAGCTCGAGCCAGAGGTACTTGCCTTTGCGGTGCGCGGTCACCACGGTGCGACCGACCAGCCGATCGGCGACCCAGCTCGGCGCGCGGGACTCGAACACGATCGGGTCCATCTGGACGTGCGCGACCGAGATGCGGCGGCCGACGAGCACGCGCTCGAGGATCGTCCGGCCGTGCTCGGCTTCGGGGAGCTCCGGCATCAGACGACCTCGAGGACGACCTTGCCGCGGGCGCGCTTGGTCTCGACGTAGCGGTGCGCGTCTCGAACGTCGGCGAGCGGATAGACGCGATCCACGACCGGATCGAGCTCGCCGCGATCGATCCAGCACGCGAGGCGCGACAGCTCGCGCGGGCGCGGGTGGACCATCACGAGGCGCCCCGTCGGTCCCTTGCGGAGCGCGCGCGGCACCATCCTCCCGCCGAGCTCGAGCATCATCGTGTCGCGACGCGGGATGGTGGTGACGTAGACGCCGTGCGGCGCGAGGAACGCACGCGACGCGGCGAAGCCGGTGTTGCCGAAGACGTCGAAGTAGTGATCGAACCGGAGCCCGAGCTCGCTCAGCGGCCGGCGATCGTAGGGGAGCACATCGGCCGCGCCGAGCTCGCGCACGAACGCCTCGTTCTTTGCGCTGCACACCGCGACCGGGATCGCGCCCAACAGGCGGGTGAGCTGCACGGCGAAGATGCCGACCCCGCCGCTCGCCCCGTTGATGAGAACGCGCTCACCGGGCTCGACGCGGTGCAGATCGGCGAGCGCTTGGAGCGCGGTCATCGCGGCGAGGGGCACCCCGGCGGCTTGGACCATCGTCGCGTGCGTCGGTTTGAGCGCGAGCCAGTCGACCGAAGCGATCACGCGCTCGGCGTACGCGCCGACGCGGTAGCCCGGGATCATCCCGTAGACCTCGTCGCCCACCCGCACGCGCTTCACCCCGCGTCCGACCGACTCCACCACGCCCGCGAAGTCGTGTCCGAGGCGCTTGGGGAAGCCCTGACCGAGGACGGCCTTGAAACGACCCTTGCGGACGAACACGTCCTTGGGGTTGACCCCCGCGGCGTGGACGTCGACGCGCACCTCTCCGAAGCGCGGGCGACGATCGGGCACGTCCTCGAGCACGAGCTCGTCGGGGCCGCCGAACTTGTGGAAGCGAACCGCGCGCACGGCGGCGCAGCGTACCAGACGCTGCCGACCGAGAAGAGTCAGAGCGCGCGGAGCGCGTCGCCCGTGACTTCGTAGCGGAAGGAGCCGCGCCCGCCCTCGAACGCGAGAGGGATCACCTCGACGCGCTCCTCCGGCGTGCCTTCGTGCCAGACCGCGATGAGCTCGGCCGCGAGATCGGTCGGCGAGCTCGGATCGTAGCGGCGCACCTCGATCGCGTAGGCGCCCTCCTCCTGCTCGGGCACGTCGAACGCCTCGATGCCGAACTCGGGCGCGATCTCTTCGGGGCGCGCGAGCTCGCTCGACGGGTGGGCCGCGTAGAGCGCGATCTGCGCGTCGGGGTGCGACCAGGTCAAGGTCACGCGGAGGTCCGAAGATGAACGAAGCACACCGCTTTGCCGCGTCCGACGGTCGAGCGCGGTGCGGCGCTCCTCGTCCTCGGCGCTCGCGCGCAGCTTGGCGAGGCGCACGCTCGACCAGAGGAGCGCGATGCGCGCGATGCCGCGCTCGGCCCCCGGCTGCGCGGTCTCCATGAGGCGCTGCTCGAGCCGGAGCGCCTCGTCGATCCGACCCGCGCCGGCCGCCGCCTGCGCGAGCAGGAGCAGAGCGCCAGGATCGTCGGGGCGGATGCTCACCAGCGTCTGGTATTGCCGGTACGCGTCCTCGTACCAGCCGTGCGCGCGATAGAGGTCACCGAGCCGACGCCGCGCGAGCTCGTCGAGCGGGGCGAACTCCACGATCTCGCTGAAGGCGCGCCGCGCGTCGTCCTCACGCCCCTGGCGAAGGAACATCTCGCCCACCGCGGTGCGCACGCCCGGATCGGAGCGCGCGTCCTCGCGGAGGCGATCCGCGAGCCGCGTCGCCTCGGGGATCCGCCCCGTCGTCTCGAGCAGCTCGAGGAGCCGCAGCTTGAGCTCGAAGCTGTCCGGATACTCGTCCGCGAGCCGGCGCAGCTCGCGCACCCGCGCCGCATCGTCGCGCGCGCGCTCGAGCACCTGCTCGATCAGCTCCCAGTCCGGCTCGGTGCCGAGGCCGAACGCGACGCGCGCGCTCCGCAGGTCCTCGGCCGACCGCACGCGCCCGAGGATCGCGGTCCGCAGGTATCCGCGCGCCGCGCCGCTCGAGATCAGCCGATACACCGAGGTCATCGAGTCGATCGTCCCCGCGCGGGCGAGGATGCGTGAGAGCAAGGCGCGTTGATCGCGCCACGTCGGCGCTTCGCAGTCGCGGATGGCGGTGCGGTACACGTCGACCCACGCGCTCGGATGGCTCTGCTGCCCGAGTCGCTCGCTCCACAGCGCCTCGCGATCGTCGAGCGAGGCGCTCGCCGCGTCCGAGCAGCGGCTCCGTCGGTGATCGGCGCGGGTCTGCGTCGCATCGGTCACCGTGACGACGACGCGCTGCGCGGGATCCGCCCAGCCGAACGTCCCCTCCCGGACGCGAGCTCGTCGCTCCCCCTCGGCCGTCGCGTCGTCGTCGGGAAGGGGCAGACCGTTTTGCTGCTCGTTGGCGTCGCGGCGTGTCGTCACGCGGGTCGGGCGTGGGTGCGCGGCGTGAGCCGGCGCGGCCGAGTCGAGATCGTCGGAGCCCGCCGTGCGCCCGCCGCGCCGACGTCCCCCGAGCGATCCGCTGCCGCTGCCGTAGCCCTCGCCCGTGCCGCCTCCGCCTTCGCCGGTGCCGTCCGAGTACCCGAGCGCGCGAAGTTGCCGTTGTACGTCCGGAGGCGGCGCCTCGGTCGTGACCGGTGGCGGAGGGACGGCCGCCGGTGCCATCGGCTGCGCGGCGGCGCCCCCCGTCGGACCGCGGGAGCTCCCCGACGCCTCGGCGCGAGCGAGGATGTCGTCCGCGTTGCCGGTGACCGCGCCGCCCGCCAGCGCGTTGCGCCAGTCATCACCCTGCTCCGCCTCGCGGTCGCTCAGTCCCTCGATGCCGTAGCGCGCGTTGGTCCGCGCGGACTCGTCGCTCCCCATGTCCGCCTCTTCGGCCATCGGCATCGAGGGCGCGACCGCCGCCGGCTCGGCGGGCGACGGATCGTCGGACGGCGCGCTCTCCTCCATCTCGAGCGCGGAGCCGACGATCGAGTCGGCGCTGGAGACCGCGGCCGGCTCGGAGCTCTCACCCTGGCAGCCCATCAAACCGAGCGGTCCGAGCGCGATCCCGAACACGATGTCGCTCGCGCTCGCGCGGTCGCGATCGATCTCGGCGAGGAGCGACGGGCGATCGATCCAGCGCAGGCCGTACCCGCCCATCTGCTGGAGCTCCTGCGCGCTCGGGACGTAGTAGCTGGTGAACGGCGTGATGAGGCCGTAGCGCGTCCCGAGCTCCGCCACCTCCTCGCGGCCCGCGCCGTCGAGGAGCAGCTGACGCAGCCGCTCGCCCGCCCAACGCAGCCGCAGGTCGGTGGACTCCTCGGTCGGCTGAGTCGCCAGCGCGATCGTCTCCTCGAAGTCGGCGCCGCCGATCGTACCACGCACGACGACTTGCGACGGTGGCTCGCCGCGGAGGCGCCCCGCGATCGGGAGGACGTCGCCCGCGACCACGTCGACGGGGCGGCGCGGGTACAGGTTCTCGACCGTGTCGCCGACCTCCACCGACACGCGCTGCGCGACGGGTCGAGCCGCGTGCGCGAGCACCCGGAGCGCCGCGTCGGCCGCCCCGCTCGGCTCCTCGACGCGGAGCGCGAGGCCGCCGCCGCGCGTCAACGTCTCGAGCAGATCGAGGTTCGCGTCGCCGCCGACGCCGACCGCGTAGAGCCGGATCGGTCGCGGCAGGCGCCCCATGCGATCGAGCAGGCCGTCCGCCTCGAGCTCGCCGACGGTGGGCGCGCCATCGCCGACGTACACGATCGCGCTCGGCCGCGAGCCGTCGAGCAACCCCGCCGCCGCGCTGATCGCCGCGCCGAGGTCCGTCGCGCCGCCGGCCGGCGCGCGGGCCAGCGCGTCGAGCGCGGACTCGAGCCGGTCGGGATCGTAGGCGGCGAGCTCCGCGTCCTCGCCGAGCGAGCGCAGCGCGAGATCCGACGCGACGACCGCCACGCGATCCTCGGGGCGCAGCCGGCCGACCAGCGCCTCGGTCACCGTACGGCCGAGCTCGAGGTGGGCGCGATCGGTCCCGGCCGAGACGTCGGCGACGACCACGAGATCGATCCCGTCGTCCCACCGCTCTTCGAAGAGCGACGGCGGCAAGCGGAGCGGGAGATACCAGTAGTCGCGCTCGTCCGCCTCGCCGACGATCGTACGCGCGTCGGGCGCACGCGGCGGAGGCTCGTGCGGGGCCTGCCATGCCCTTTGCGACGTACTTCCGCCGTCGAGCTCGAGCCAGAAGTCCGAGCGCGGGCGCACGTCGCTCCGGCGCAGGCGCACGCGGCCGCCCTCGATCGCCGCGCCGAGCCCGGCGCGGAGCGCGCTCGCCTCCGCGTCGGCGACGTCCACCGCGATCGAGAGCTCCTGCACGAGCGGAGCGTCACGACCGCCGCCCATCGGATAGCGATAGAGGCGCGGGCCGCCCTCTTCGATCGGGCTCAGCCACTCCGCATAGCGGATCACGATGCGGCGCGTCTCGCCGGGGCGGATCGGATAGATGCGCGCCTGATAGCTCCCCGGCGCGGTCCACTCGAGGAGCGCGGGGTCGAGCTGCGAGCCCGCGTAGACCTGCGCCTCGTATTGCGCGCGCGCCTGCGCCTTCTCCTTCACGTATCCGTCGACGAGGACGCCGTTGCGATCCACCGCGAAGCGCGACAAGACCGCTTCCTCCGGTACACGGACGCGGTAGAGACCCTCGACCATCTCGCTGGCCGGGTTGAAGAAGACCTGCTCGACCTCGGTCACCGCGAGGTCGCCCTCGATGTGCACCGCCACGTCGAGCCGCCGCATCACGAGCGGCCAGCGGGCCGCGCCGATCTCATCGGGGACCCGCGCCTCGAGCGCGCCCACTCCGCGCGCGCCCTCCGCATCGGCCGGACCCGGACGCGCGAGGCCGCCCGTCCAGTCGTGCCAGAGCGAGACCGGCTCGGCCTCGACCGCGTCACCCGCGACCATCAGCCGCTCGCCGGACGAGACCGCGCCGCGCGTCTCGCCCACCGTGTAACCGACCTCGCCGCGCACCACGTACACGCTCGGGTGATCGCCGCCCTCGAGCGACACCGCCGCGTCGCGGATCCGCAACGTGGCCGCGCCGAGCACCACCGTGAGCTCCTCGCTCCCGTCCGCCTCCGCGTACGCGCGACCGGACGTGAGCGCGACGGTGCTCTCGTCCGTGATCGCGAGCTCGAGCGGACCGTCCAACAAGAGCTGCGGCCCCGTGTCGAGCGCGAGGCGCGCGAGCGCGTGCTCGTCGAGCGTGATCGTCTGGGTCGCGGCCGCGCGCGCGATCCTCGCGGCGGGCGCGTCCCCGATGCTCGCGCCGCCGCGGACGCGCTCGACCGTGGCGAGCGTTCGATCGAGGGTGGCGTCGCTTCCGCACGCGGCGAGGCCCAGCGAGAGGACCAGGGCCGAGGAGACCACCGTGGAGGTCAGCTTGATGTTCACGTGGAAGGCCGAGTCCCGGGACCGAGTCCCTGGTGCCCCTCGTCCATGCGGCCGACGGGGACACCGGCTGTGCGCCCGCCCGAAGGGCGCGATCCGACACACCGTACCAGACGGGCCCCCGGAGGACCCCGCGTCGCCGGCCCTCCTTGGCTCGCGCACCGTGGTTGACCGCGCCAGCCCGCCGCGAAACCATGCGCCGGTGAGCACCCCCGGATCCAAGGGCGGTCGCGCGAGCCTGCCGCCGGTCGGGTCGATCTTGAGCGGTCGCTATCGGCTCGAGCGCCTCATCGCCAGCGGCGGGATGGGAGCCGTGTTCGAGGCGGTCGACCTCGAAGGCGAGGGCTCGGTGGCGCTGAAGATCCTCCATCCGGTGCTCACCAGCGATCGCGACGTGCGGCGGCGCTTTCGGCGCGAGTCGTCGGTGCTCATCGCGCTCTCGCACCCGAACATCGTGCGCGTGCTCGGGATCGGCGCGGAGGAGGACGAGGTCCTGTTCTCCGTGATGGAGCTGCTCCACGGAAAGACGCTCGCCGAGCACCTCGGCGGCCGGGCCCAGCCGGCGCGCGAGCTGCGCGGGTTGGTGCAGGGGATCGCGGACGGACTGATGGCGGCGCACGCGCACGGCGTGATCCACGGCGACCTCAAGCCGGCGAACGTCTTCCTGTGCGATGCGCAGGAGGGCGCGGCGGCGGTGCGCCTGCTCGACTTCGGGCTCAGCAAGGTGCTCGGGCTCGAGCGGCTCACGCGCACCGGCGAGCTGATCGGGACGCCGTCGTACATGGCTCCGGAGCTGTTGACCGGGCGCGGCGAACCGGACGAGCGGATCGATCTCTACGCGTTCGGCGTGATGCTCTACGAGGCGCTCAGCGGACGGCGCGCGTACGCGGACAAGGTCCCCGGCAAGCTGATGATGGACATCGTGATGGGGCGCGCGGTGCCGCTGCGAGACCTCGTGCCTGGCCTCTCGGAACCGATCGCCGCGGTGGTGGCGCGCGCGATGAGCCCGGACCGCGAGGCGCGCTACGCGAGCGCCGCCGAGCTGGCCCACGCGTTCGCGAACGCGCTCGAGCCCTGAGTGAACGACACCAAGAAGCGCGCGATGGCGCTCGGCGCGAGCCTCGTCCTCGTGGTGGGCGTGCTCGCCGTCGCGCAGCGGATGAACGGCGGCGAGGCGTCGCAAGACAACGTGCGATGGTATGGTGAGCAGTGGGACATCGCCCGCCGCTGCCTCGCGGGCACTCCGATCGGTCGCGGTACCACCCCCGCCGCGCTCGCCCCGTCGCTGACGGCGCTCCTCCTCGAGGCGCTCACCGAGCGCGAGGCGGGCGCGGACCCGGCTGCCGCGGATCCGGACACGCTCTGGCCGGCGCGCTGCCTCCCGCGGATCGAGTCGCTCCGCGCGCCGCCGGAGCTCCCGCAGGATCCCGGACCCGCGCTCGCCGCGCTCGAGCTCGCCGCGCGCACCACGCTGCGCGACGCGGAGGACGCGGCGACGCTCGACGCAGCCGTCGCGCCGCTCGCCGAGGCGATCGCGCGGACCGACGCGGCGATGCCGTCGGGCGCCGAGTATGATCGCGCGCGTCATCCGACGCCCCGGCTCGATGGCGCAGCCAGGCTGGTCGTCGCGAGCCTCGCATGCCCGCCGACCCCGACCGCGCCGCGCGCATTCCTCCGCGCGAGCGAGGGCGGCGAGACGCTGCACGACGAGCGCACCGAGGGCACGACCCTCGAGCGCTTGATCGGCGACGGCGATCGCCTCCGCCTCGAGCGGTCGAGCCCCACGGGCACGGAGACGACGGCGCTCCATCCGTCGGCGGGGTGGCGGGAGCCGCGCTTCTTCGGGGACGGCATCGCCTGGGTGACCAAGGACGATCCGTTGACGATCGGGCTCGCGGCGGCCGACGGCGGCGGCCTCACCGTCGAGCGTGAGCTCGCGATCGCGGACCTCGTCACGTGGACACCGATCGACACCGTGATCCTCGCGCGCACGGCCCACGGCGCGTGGCTCGTCCCGTGGGACAAGCCGCGCGACCGCACGGAGGTGATCCCACCGCCGCCCGACCGTGGGCTCATCGGGACCCACGCCGATGGCGTGACCGTGGTCGGATGGATCGAGGAAGGATCCTTGCGAGGCGTGGTCTGTCGACCGGAGTGCTCGGTCCTCCCGACGCTCGTGACGGGCGAGGACATCCAGCTCGGGGTGGTCCGCGGTCGCGTCGTCGCGATGACGCGGAGCACGCACGGGCCGCTGTCGTTCACGCGCGTGCTCGATCGAGGCGCCTCGACGTGGACCGCGCCGTTGCCGGTCCCGCGCGGGACGCTCGAGACGAGGAGCCCGTCCGGCCTGCGGATCGTGAGCTGCACGGGCACCGTGATCTCGGGTAGTGGCGTGAGCTGGATCGACGACGCGGCTCCGGCGGGATCGCGGTGACGGGCGGACCGCGAGGCGGTCTTGGCGACTCCCGGGAGCGCGAAGTGACCCACGGGCCCGCGGGGAGGTGTACTAAGCTGCCGCGCGATGGCCCGGGAGCCCGACGCGGTGACCAAAGCCTCGAGCGCCCTCGCCTACTCGGGGCGAGCGCTCGGCATGGTGTGGGCCACGAGCAAGCCGCTCACCGTGGCGCTCCTCGTCGCGACGCTCGTCGCCGGGGTCGCGCCCACCGTCGCGGCGTACCTCGCGAAGGTGGTGGTGGACGGAGTCCTCGCCGCCGCGGCGGGCGACGCGGACGCGAAGGTGCGCGCGTTCTGGGCGGTGGTCGCGGAGGTGTCCGTGATCGGCTCGCTCGTCGCGGCCAACCGCATCACCCAGCTCTGCGAGCAGCTCCTCAAGGCGCGCCTCGCGCAGACGGTGATGGACTTGATCCTCTGGCGCGCGGCGAAGCTCAGCCTCGAGGACTTCGAGGACGCCGCGCTGCACGATCGGCTCGACGAGGCGCGGCGCGAGGCCACCGTGCGACCGCTGAGCCTCGTGCTGCGCTCGTTCTCGCTCGCGCGGAGCGCGATCTCGCTGATCGGATTCGTCGCGCTGCTCGCGAACCTGTACTGGTGGGCCGGCATCGCGCTCGTCATCGCGGGCGTCCCGTCGTTCCTCTCCGACGCGTGGTTCAGCGAAGAGACGTTCCGCTTCTTCCAGAAGCACTCGCCGGAGAACCGCGAGCGCCACTACCTCGAGACGCTCCTCACGCGCGAGCAGTTCGCGAAGGAGATCGGCTTCTTCGGCCTCGGGCCGCTGCTCATCGGTCGCTACGACGCGATGTTCGGCGCGCTCTACGGCGAGGACCGTCGCATCGCGATCAAGCGGCACGTGCTCGGGCTGGTCCTCGGCCTGATCGGCACCGCAGCGTTTCTTGCTGCGTATATCTTCATCGTCCACAAGACGGTGAAGGGCGCGTTGACGCTCGGCCAGATGACGATGTACCTCGTCGTGTTCCGACAAGGTCAGTCCGCGGTCACCGCCGCGCTCAGCGCGCTCGGCGGGATCTACGAGGACGCGCTCTACATCGAGAGCCTCGACGCGTTCCTCGGCCACCCGATCCGCGCGCTGATCGGCGGGGCGACCAAGGGGCCCGCGCCGGGCGATGGCCTCCGGATCGAGGGGCTGAGCTGGACCTACCCCGGCGCCCAGGAGCCGGCGCTGCGCGAGGTGAGCCTCCACGTGCCGCCCGGACAGACGCTCGCGATCGTCGGCCACAACGGCGGCGGCAAGTCGACGCTCGTGAAGCTGATCACCAAGCGCTACTCGCCGCGCGAGGGTCGCGTGATGCTCGACGGGCTCTCGCTCGACGAGTGGAACGAGGACGCCCTACGCCGCCGCATGTCGGTGCTCTTCCAAGACTTCAACCGCTACAAGCTCACCGTCGCGGAGAACATCGGGGCCGGCGACGCCGACCGCATCGACGACGAGGCGGCGATCGAACGGGCGGCAGAGCGCGCGCACGCCACCGACCTCGTGGAGTCGCTCCCGGAGGGGCTCGCCACCCGGCTCGGCAAGTCGTTCAAGGGCGGGACCGATCTTTCGGGGGGCCAGTGGCAACGCGTCGCCTTCGCCCGCGCGCTGATGCGCGAGGAGGCCGACATCCTCGTGTTCGACGAGCCGACGAGCGCCGCCGACCCGAAGCGTCAGGCGGAGATCGACGATCAGCTCGCCGCGCTGCTCGAGGGCCGGACCGCGATCATCGTGTCGCATCGGCTGACCACCGCGCGCATCGCGGATCGGATCCTCGTGCTCGAGCACGGTCGGATCGTCGAGGAAGGCAGCCACGACGAGCTGATGGAGCAGGGCGGGATCTACGCCGCCCTCTTCGAAGCCCAGGCGAGCGGGTTCCGCTGAGCGGCGCGCCTACTTGCTCAGGTGCGAGGCGGTCCACGCACAGTCGATCTTGATCGCCTTCTCGGTCTCGCTCTCGACGAGGCCAGCGATCTTGCCGCCGATGAGCGGCACGTCGACCGTCGCCTTGAAGTCGTCGACGTACTCGGAGCCGTCGCCCGCGGGGCGCACGGAGAGCTTGCTGGCGACGCGGATGCGCGGGTTGACCTGCACGCGGTAGGTGCCGGTCCAGCCGTCTCCGCTCTTCTGCCACTCGAACTCGGTAACCACGTGGTTGACGGGGTTCACCACCTTCTTGGCGATCGCCGGGATCTCGCTCTCGATGTCACGCTCGATCTTGATCCAGCAACCTTCGCCCCGCGCCTCGCGCTGGACGGTGATGTTGCGATGGCCGGCCGCCTCGCTCCTCTCGGTCAGGTGATCCGGATCGGTGATCGCGGCGTAGAGCGCCTCGGCGCTGACGGGGTAGCGGTGCTTGACGACGGTCATGCGCCCGACCGTAGCCTCGGGGCGGGCGCACGTCGACCAGCTCGATCAGCGCGGCGCGCGCCAGCTCTCGTCGGTGGCCAAGCGCGCGAGCGCCGCTTCGGCATCGGCCAGCATCGCCTCGACGAGCGCGGCGCCCTTCTCGGCGGTGGCCAGCGTCGCGTCGCCGCGCACGCCCGACGGGCTGTAGCTCGGATGACTGGGATCGGTCGGGCTCCACGGCCGCTTCGCCATCGGTGCGGTCCAACATGGCGCGAGCTCCATCCGCACGCGCTCCGGATGGAGGTGGAGCATCACGCTCGTCTCCGCCTCGTCGGCGTGGCCCTCGCCGCGCGCGCCGAGCGAGGGCTGCTCGATGCGTCGATCGAGCGCGGAGAGGTAGCCGGCCGCGCGGTACACGTGGACCGCCGCACATCGCACGCTTTCTTGCATCCCGATACACGCAGCCTCGACCGCGCGAATCGTGCTGACGCCGGTGTTCCACACCAACGCCCGCTTCGCGCCCGCCCGATGGAGGTCGCGGAGCAATGCCTCGACGGTCGCCTCGAACACCTCCTCGGGCACGCTCGTCGAGCCGGGATAGTCGACGAACGCGGGGTAGTAGGCGTACCCGACCGTCGGCCACACGAGCACGTCCGCGCGCGCCGCGAGCCGCGCGCCGAGCGCCTCCGCCGTCAGGTAATCCGTCGCGAGCGGCAGGTGCGGCCCGTGCTCCTTCGCGGCCGCGCCGATCGGGAGCACGGCGATCGCGCCTCTCTCGAGGAGGGGACGGACCTCCATCCAGCTCAGCTCCGCGACGCGCGCACCCACCCCGCGAGCGTAGCAGCACGACACCGGCCGAAGAGAGCGCGTCAACGGAACGTGAGCACGCGATCGCCCTCTGGGTCGCGCTCGTCCGCCGCCGCCGCGCAGGCATCCTGAGCGAGCCCATCGCGGAGGCGCACGCCGTCTTCGCCGATCGAGACCGCGCACGCGCCAGCGCGCCCGACCCGCTCGCCGGCGCGGAGCAGCGCGGCGCGCGTATCGGGCGCGGCGATCAACGCCCAGCCGGGAGCGAGCCCCACCAACGTGAGCTCGTCCGCGTCCGCGCAGGACAGCGCGCCGCTCGGACCTGGCGGGCACGCTCGATACCGAGGCACCTCGACGGGGAGCTCACCGAGGGACATCGAGATCGCGTGCCGCCCGCTGCTCACCCGCGCGTCCGCGAGCCGCGCGAGATGCTCGATCGCGCGCGTCGATCGCGCCTCGCGTCGATAGACCGTCACGTACCCGGTCAGGTCGCTCCTAACCGCCATGTGGGACGCGGCGCCGAGCGCACGGGTGAGCTCGCGTACGTCGACCAGCTCATGGTCGAGATCGATCCGGCGCCCTCCGGACAGCCCGCGGAGACTGGCGTTGCGATAGCGCGCGAGGCGGATGGGGTCACCGAGGAGGAACACCGGGCCCTGGATGTCGCGCGCCGCCTCGACGGAGAGCCCGCTCCTCCGCGCGAGCGCGTCGAACGCGTGCGCGGCGTCTCCCTCGAGGACGACGCGGAGCGCGGGGCCGCGCGGCGCGACCACCCACGCACCCACCCCGTGGACCGCGGCGACGAGGCGCGCCGCCGCGTGCACGTTGGCACCGCGCACTTCGATCCGCGGCGGCGGCTCGTCCGCGCCATCCAGGCTCGGCTGCGCGGAGAGCGGGAGCCCGATCGCGAGCGCGCCGAAGAACGCCGCAACGATCGCGCCGAGCCGCGCGGGTTTCACTGCGCCAACTCGATGGTGAGGGTGAGGTCGGCGAAGAGTGGCAACCAACGTTGCGCCCTCGCGCTCTCTACGCTCGCGCGCACCAGGGCCACCGCGTCGGGCCCTTCGAGGTACGCGCCGTAGAGGCTCAGCTCGGTGCCCTCGACCGTCGCGTCGGTGGCGATCGCGAAGCCGGGCAGCGCGCCGTCGAGCACCACCACGCGCGGGCTCCCGAGCTCGAGCGGCGCGAAGCGCGCTCCGAGGAGACGACCGCGCTCGACGTCGCTGGCCGGCCGTCGCCCCTCGGGGAACGGCACCACCGCGATCTCGACGGCCGGCATCGCGCAGGGGAACGGCGACGCCTGCGCCGCCTCGCCCTCGGGGCCGGTCTGCCGAAACACGAATTGCTCGTTCGTCACGCGCAGGAGCCCCAGCCCCGGCGGGATGCGCACATGGAGCCCGAGCGCCTCGACCGGATCGATCCGCGCCGACGCATCGAAGCGCACGGAGTCGAGGATGCGCTCGGCGAGCGGCGCGCTCGCTCCATCGCTCGTATCCACGATCAACACGCGCGCGATCGCGCCGTCGTGCCACATCACCAACGCACGCACGCGCGCGCGCTCGGAGCGCAGCGTCGCGTCGACGCCCTCCGCGCCGTCCCACGCGGCCGGCCGTTGCTCGGGCGCGACGCCGTGCTCGCGCGCGAGCTGGGTCAGGGTGGCCTCGGCGAGCGCGCGCTCGTCTCCGGGAGCGAGCGTCGCGTCCGCGACCCGCAGCTCGAGCCCCTCGCCTCGCCAGCGCAGCGCGTGGGGCACGCGCACCAACGACGCGGGGAGCGCGAGCGAGACCCGACTGCCGGGGAGCTGGACCGTGGCTATGGCCGGCTCGGCCTCGGCGCCCGGCTCCTCCGCGTCGAGGCGCGTTCCGCCGCACGCGGCGAGCGCGAGGAGCGCGACCGCCACCGTCCCCCGCGCGATCACGATCCCCACGCGGGGTGGGTAAGGGAGCAAAGCACGTGGTCGCGCCAAGCGCCGTCGATCTCGAGATAGTCCTTGGCGAGCCCCTCCCGGACGAACCCGAGCCGCGCGAGGAGCACGCCCGAGCGCTCGTTCTCCGGCCGGTAGCTCGCCTCGATGCGATGGAGGCGCAGGCTCGACCACGCAAATCCGATGGCGGCCTCGAGCGCCTCGCGCATGTACCCGCGCCCTTGATAGTCGGCGTCGATCCCAAATCCGAGGTGACACGCCTGGAACGCGCCGCGCACCACGTCGCCGAAGTGGACGAAGCCGATCACCGGCTCCCCGCTCGCCTGACGATCGCGCACGAACAGACGGTAGCGCCGATCCAGCTTCGCCACCTCGCGGTCCTCCGCGAGCTGCGCGCGCCAGAAGTCGATCCCGTAGAACGCGTCGGGGCGTCGCGGCTCCCACGGCGCGAAGTGCGCGCGGTTCTTCGACTGGAAGCGCGCGACCGCCTCCGCGTCCGCGTCCTCTCCGTTGACGAGGCGCACGCGCTCGGCATCGACCGCGATGGGGAACGCGACCTCCGTCGCGATCACTGAAGCTCGTCGGGGAGCTCTTCCTCGGGCTCGGCCGGCGCGGCCGCGCCCTCGACCTGGGTGAGCGCGCTCATCTCGACGAGCCCACGCAGCGCGACGCCCTCATCGGCCGCGACGAACACGTCGACCAGGCCCCCTTCCTGGCGACCGAGCTCGCGCGCCCAGCCTTCCTGGCGGAGCCGCGCGATCGTCTCGCCGTGGAAGCGGATGCGCGTCCCGTCGGACACCCGGTAGAGCGCGCCCTGCTCCTGCGTCATCCACGCCGGGCGACCATTCTCGGACGGCGCGACCATCGGATCGGGCGTCGGCATGTCGCCCTCGCACGCCGTCAATGGTCCTTGCACGTATCCGGTAATGTACGGACCGAAGCCCACGCGCACGCCGTACCAGCCGTTGCCCTCGCGCAGCACGGTCATCGGCATCGGCGGGTTGAGGGCCGGCAGATCCGCCACGCGCTCACCGCGCGGGCGATCGTAGACCGTCACCGTCTGACCGGCTGGCGCGCGATAACACTCGCCCGGGCTGACGCCCTCGACCTCGCCCTCGACGGGGTGATCGGCGATCTGATCGATCGGGAACGTGCCCGTCATCGCGTCGGCGAACCGCGAGCCGCCGAGCCAAGGCCGGACCTCGACGCGCATCGCCCCCTGACCGTCGGGTCCGAGGATGCTGACGTAGTCGTTCGGCCCCACGTACGCGCGCGTGCCTTCGACCCGGCCGCGCTGCTGCACGTAGCCACCGACGCGCGAGAGAGGAACCCAGCCCTTGGTGGCCAGCGCCCCGCCGACCAGCACCTGCACGCGACCGGCGACCGGCGCCGACTCGAGCCGGACGCGGACGCCGGGGTTGAGGTAGCCGACCGCGGGCGCGTCGCGCTCGGGTCCGAGGTAGATCGCGGGCCCGGTTCCCGGCGTCGTCACGAGGACGCGGGGCCAGTCAGCCGGCGGCGGGCTCGGCTCCGCCGAGGCTTCGGCGCCACCGGTCTCGGCCTCGTCCGTCGTCTCTTCCGCCGTCGATCCGCGGCGGCATCCCGCCGCCGAAAACAGGAGGGCGGCGAGCGCCACGACCCACCCCAGCCCCGGAGAAGTCACCGATCGCATGCGGGGCGCCATAGCAGCCTTTTGCCCGCCGGGCCACGGGGGCCCGCGCGGCTCAGGGGGGCGCGAAAGGCGTCGCCGGATCCTCCGCGCACCGCGGACAGACGGGCACCTCCCGCACGATCTCCGTGCCGACGCCTCCCGGGTCGACACGATCCTTCCGGTCTCCTCGCCGCCGGTAGCGGCGCTCCGGATACGCGCGCTCGCGCACCTCGACCACGCGCGTGACACGCGGGATCGAAGGCCCGATCGAGCGAGCGCACGACGTGCAGCGGAACATCAGGTCTCTCGAAGCAGCGCCTCCACGCGCCGGATGGAGAGTCGATCGATCGGCTGACCGTCGGTGCTGCTGCGCGGACGGCGCCGGAGCTCCCGTCGGGGGTAGACGGTGAGCTCGATCGGGTGCTCGCGAACGAGGCGCAGGTGCTGGTACTCGTGCCAGCCGTCGGGGCGCCGGATGAGGACGTCGTCGCGCGTGTGCTCCCAGCCGAGCTCGATCAACCGGCGCTCCGGGTCGTCCGGATCCTCGGCGAAGACCTGGATGTCGATGTCGCTGCCGCGCCGCACGTGTCCGGTGGCGACCGAGCCGATCAGCCGAGGCTCGAACGGCTCGAGCGCGCGCATCACCTCGAGCGCGAGCGCGCGCATCTCGAACAGCCGCGCGCCGCGCGCCTCGCCTTCGGTCAGCTCCGCGAGCTGCAACAACGCTTGCTGGATCTCGCCGTTCGAGGGGAGGTCGCGCGGACGGAACCGGAGCCCGCGCGCGCCGTGCCGACCGAGCACACGCTTGGCGGCCATGCGCTTGGCGACGAAGTACTGCGCGACCTCCTCCTCGTACATCAGGCGCGCCGCCTCGCGCGCGAGGACGAGGCGGAGCTTGCTGGGAGAGGAGCGCGATCCGCGCGGCCTCATCGCACGTCGGCGAGCGCCTCGCGCAGCCGCCGGAGCGCGCCTCCGATCTCCTTGCCGCCACGCCGCACGCCGAAGATGCGCTTGTGCACGACCTGTTGACTCACGCCCAGGCGGCGCGCGATCTCGGACTGCGAGAGCCCTTCGAAGAAGAACGCCTCGACGACCTCGCGCTGCTTCGCGCTGAGCGAGCGCTCCACCGCGCGCCGCACGCGTCGAGCGAGATCGGGGTCTGCCGACGGCCCCGACCACGGGGAACGCGCCGCGCGCCGATCGAGATCGGCCACGAGCACCTCGCGCCGGCTCACGACTCCGTGAGGTGGTGGCTCTCGTCGAGCCAGCCCTCGGCGAACCCCGGCTCGAGCGCGATCCCGAGCGCTCGCTCGAGCGGGGTCACCCGCGCGTGCACCGCGCGGCCTCTGTCGTCGTAGGCCCTGAGGCGGGCCAGCTCCTCGCGACGCGGATCGCCGAGGTGCGCGCGCGGATCGCGGAGCAAGTCCATGTGCTGGGCGACGAGCCAGAGCGTGCGCTCGTCCGCCACGTCGGCGAGCCGGTCCGCGCCCGCGACCTCGTGCGGCCCTTCGACCTCGGCCTTCCCGATGTCGTGGAACAGCGCGGCGGCCACCACGTGCGGCGGCTCGTTCGCCGCGAGCGCGAGATCGAACACCTGGAGCGAGTGGAACAGCGCGTCCCCCTCGGGGTGGTAGCGCCGGTCCTGCCGAACCCGCGCGAGCGGCTCCATCGCCGCGAGCAGGTCGTCATAGAGCTCGTCGTACATGCATCCGGACCTGCGAGCGCGGCGCGAGGAAAGGGATGCGCCGCTCGGCCCTCTCACCCATGGTGCCCGACTACACCCACTCCCGCATTCCGCGTGTCGGCCGACCCACGCGAAGCGAACAAGTGGGGCTGCGCCCCACGCGCGAGCGCGCAGCGCGCAGCGACGGAGCGGATGCGTGGAGCGTCGAAGACGCGGAGCGCGGAGCGCAGCCGCGCAGCGCGAAGCGGAGTCGGGAGGGGGCCCCGTTGAGCTCCGCACACTGGGGAGAGGGGATGCATCATCCCCTCCGACGAGCTCAATAACGAAGCCGTAGCTTGATGCCGAGGAAGTCGGCGATGCGCTGCGCGGACGCCTTCGGGATGCGATTCAGCCGACCCTCGACCGTCGCGCGCGCTCGCGCGTGGGGCTCACCCTTGAGGGCGGGGAGCACGACCTCCGTCCACGTGATCAGCGTCTTCGCGTCGGCCTCGGAGAGCGCTTGGTTGAGCACGTCCTCGAGGCGGCGCTGATACGCCACCGACGCGGTGCACAGCCCCGCGAACGTCCGGACGAGTCCGTCCCGCCCAGGCTCGGTCGCCTGGCCGAACGCCGCCTTCAGCTTGGCGAGGTGACGCGCGACCCGCGCTGGAGCGATGCGCGCCATCACGGGGAGCGCCTTCGCCGCCGACTGCGCCGGTCGCTTGTCCGCGCCGCCGATCGCGGCGACGTAGCGATCGATGATCGGCACCACCGACTCGGGACTGCTCGAGACGATCTCGTCGAGGACGCGCGCCGCGCTCGCGGCCACGCTCTTCTTGCCGCTGACGAGATCGTCGCCCAGCTCACCGACCGGCTTGGCACCGTCTCCGCTCAACACGCGCCCCGCCTCGGCGGCGGCTAGCGACTCCTTCGCCTCGCTCATCTCTTCTTCGATCTCCTCGACCTCATCGGCCTCGGGCTCGCTCACCGGAGGCGCCGCGACCTTCGCGGGCGCCGGGCGCGCGCGCTTCGCGCTCACCGTCTTCTTCGTGCTCGCAGGCGCCGCTGCGGCGCTCGCCTTGACGCTCCCCGACTTGCTCGCGCCGGACACCGACCGCGCGGCGGACGGACGGGCGGAGGCCGCGCTCGTCTTGCGCGCTCCTCCTGCGCTTCGCGCTTGAGCCGCCGCGGTCTTCTTGGTCGTCTTCTTCGCCACCCTGAGCTCCGTCCAGAGGCTGTCGGTGGGGGGAGGATACGCGATAGGGAGGATCAAGCCCAAGGATCACGCCATGCGACCGAGCAGGAGCGGGATCGATCGCTCGAAGCGGTGCGCGTTGCCTCGGTGCCCACCCTCGAACTCCTCGAAGAGGTGGGGCACGCCGCGCTCGCGCAGGCGCGACGCGATCTGCCGTGCGCCGAGCTGGAGCCCGTGCTCGTCCCGATCGCCCGCGTCCAGATAGACGAACGAAGCCTCGTCGATCCGCGAAGGCGCGGACAGCCGACGCACCGGGTCGTGCGCGCACCAGCGCTCCCAGATCGCGTCGCGCGCTTCCGCCGTCGCGAGATCGAACGGCAGCTCCAGGTGGGGCCACGGCTTCTCGGGCGCGGGCGAGTAGGCCGCCGCGCTCGCGATCGTCATGATCGCGTCGAAGTCGCCGCCCGATCGCGGGCCATCCCGCTCGAACCGCTCGAGGAACGCGGCGAGCCCGCCGGCGCGACCCAACGTGATGGCGACGCCGGTGAACGTCGGGCGGATGCTCGCCTCGAACGCGGAGTCACCCGCGTGGCTCGCGTAGAACGCGAACGCCTCGGGACGATCGAGCGCGAGCCGCAGCGCGCCGAACCCGCCGCTCGAGTGGCCGACCACCGCGCGAGACGCTCGCTCCGCGCGCGTACGGTAACGCGCGTCGACGAACGGCAGCACGTCGTCGACGACGTAGCTCTGGTAGGCGCCCGACACGCTCGAGTCGAGGTACTGGCTCCCGCCCCAGCGCGTCATGCAGTCGGGGGCGACGAGGATCGCCTCCGGCGCGTCGGCGGCGGAGAGCGTCCGTTCGTAGCGCTCGAAGAAGTCCGGCTCCCACGCCCGGTAGCTCATCAGCGAGCGGTGCGTCGCCGCGTACGCGGGCAGCACCATCACGACCGGATAGCGCGCCTCGGGCACGCGGTCGTAGCTCGGCGGCAGGTACACCAGCACGTCGCGCTCGGCGGGATCGCCGAGGAGGTTGCCTTCGAGCCGCGCCGAGTGGAGACGCGGCAGCTCGATCCGTCCACGCAGCATGCCCTGCGATAGCCGATCCGGGCACGGCCCGCGACGCGCCCGGGGGCTCGACGAGACGGCCGCTCTCGGCTACGAGATCCTCGCGCGCGCCGGACCACCAGTCTCGTGGAACCATGAGAGCTCGATGAAGACCGGACTGGATCGGCTGCGGCGGAGACTCGCACGCACCCGCACCGAGCGAGAGGGCGCTCGATGAGCGGGCGCCTCAACCGCATCGCGGTGAGCATCGCCGGCGCCGGCCACTCGGGATCCACCCTCCTCGGGCTCGTCCTCGGCGCACACTCCGAGTGCGTGTACCTCGGCGAGGCGAAGAAGAGCGACTTCCTGTTCGACGAGGACAAGCCACTCCGCAAGCGCGTGTGCAAGATCTGTGGCCCGGACTGCGAGCTCTGGAGCCGCTTCACCGGACCGGAGCCGGATCTCTACGAAGCGTTGAGCCGCCTCACCGGCCGGGCCGTCGTCATCGACTCGAGCAAGGACGTCGGCTGGATCCGCGCGCGCCGCGCCGAGGTGGTGCGCGCGGGCGGCCGACACCGCGTCCTCTTCCTGACGCGCGACGGGCGCGCGGTCATCAACAGCCGAGCGCGCAAGTACGGCGAGGAAGACGCGAGCGAGCTGATCGACGAGTGGCTGAGCAAGATCGAACAGACGCAAGCCCTCGTGCGCGAGGTCGGCCCCGACGCGCTGCAGCTGCGCTACGAGGAGCTCGCGACCGAGCCCGAGCGCACGATGCGACGCGTGTGCGAGCACGTGGGAATCGAGTACGAGCCCGACATGCTCCTTTACGAGGGCACGCTCCAACACCCGCTCGGCGGCAACACCGGCACCCAGTCGGTGGTGGCGCGCGCCAACGGCGCGGACGCCCGCTTCGCGCAGGTGCCGGAGCGCAGCCGCGACTTCTACGACGCGTTGGACGGCGGGTTCGCGCTGGACCTCCGGTGGCAGAGCGAGCTCGACGCGGACCTCCTCCGCCGGTTCGAAGCGCGCGCGGGCGACGTCAACGAGGCGTTCCGTTGGGACGCGAGCGGGGCGGACGATGGGGGAGGAGTGGAGCATCGATGAAGGTCGCGCTCGTCTTTCGAACCATCGGGGAGCGCACCAGCGATCTCGCGCTCCAGCTCGCGAGAGAGCACCTGGCGCCCGACGAGGAGCACATCCTCGACAACTGCCGCCCGTTCAGCGAGGCGGTGCGGCGCATGGTCAACACCGACTTCGACGCCGACTACGTCGTGGCGGTCGACGCCGACTCGCTGATCCTCGAAGACATGCGGCCGTGGCTCGAGACGAACACCCAGCCGTACGTCGACTGCTACGTGCACGACCGCTTCCGCGGCAGGATCCATTGCGGCGTACACATCACGCACATCGACGTGATCCGCAAGATGGCGGAGATCCCGGCGCCTCATCACGACGAGGCCTACGTGCTTCGCCCCGAGTCGCGCCTGCGCAAGCTCGCGCTCAACGCGCTCGGCCACCAGAAGTGCTTCCACAGCTTCCGGATCCTCCACGACCACTTCCAATATCTGCGCGACGTCTGGGCCAAGTACGCCCTGCGCGAGCTGCGGAGCCGCACGCCCGAGCAGCGGCGCAAGCTCGACGCCGCGCTCGCGCGCTGGCGCGCCGAGGAGCGCGACCCCGCCCGCAAGCTCGAGCTGCGGGTCGCGGCCGAAGCGATCGACTGGGCGCAGCGCGAGCTGCCGGAGGGCATCGACCCGGGCGCGCTCGCCGAGGCGATCGCCGCGCTCCCCGATCGCGGCCAAGGACAGCTCGAGGCGCTGGGGATTCCCGAGCTCCCGCCGCTCGAGCGCGCGGACGTCGATCGGTATGCCGCGCAGCACCGCGCGCAGTGGCCCGACCGCAAGGTGAGTTACCCGGTGTTCGGCCTCGGTCTGAGCCGCACCGGCACGCGCAGCCTCACCGCGGCGCTCCACGTGCTGGGCGTCGACACCGTGCACTACCCGATCGACGCCGACAGCTTCCGCGCGATGGCGACGGGCAAGCTCGACTTCCAGCTCATGGAGAGCTTCGACGGAATCACCGACATCGCGACGGTGCCGTACTACCCGGACCTCGCGGAGCGATATCCGGACGCCAAGTTCATCCTCACGCATCGCGACGAGGACGCGTGGCTCCGCTCGTGCGAGCTGCATTGGTCGGGACGCGATCCGTTCCAGGAGACGTCGAGCGAGGGCCAGACGAACCACATGCTGGTGCGGCGGCTGTTGCGCGCGGCGGTGTACGGCACGTACGAGTTCGAGCCCGAGCGATTCCGGCGCGTGTATCGCAAGCACCTCGCGGACGTGCGCCGCTTCTTCGCCGACCAGCCGGGCCGACTGCTCGAGCTGGACATCGTCAGCGGCGCGGGGTGGGAGCCGCTCTGTCGCTTCCTCGATCGTCCGACTCCGGATCAGCCGTTTCCGCACAAGGGCGGTGCGCTGAGCGCGCGCGCGGCGGCCGAGGTGGACGACCCGGATGACTGAGGCGCTCACGCGGGCTCGGCGGATCGCGTTCGCATCGCTCGGCGCGTCGGTGCTCGCGGTGTGGATCGCGAGCGCCTCGGCGGACGAGCTCCCCGGGCCGAGCCAGGAGCGGGCGAACCAGACGGGGCGTGGGATCCGCGAGTGCGCGGAGCGCTTCGACCTCCATGGCCGCTTCGACGCGGCGGTGACGGTGGACGACCGGGGAAAGGTGATCGCGTTCGCGATCTCGGCGCACGAGGGCGAGCTCGCGCCCGAGCCCGCGTCATGCCTCGCGTCGGTGTTCGTGCGCATCCAGTTCCCGGGATCCGCCGAAGGCGAGACCGAGCGGTTCTACGTCCCGATCCTGCTTCGGTGAGCAGGTCGGCGGAACCGACGCGCCTCGATGGCGTCCCAGCCGCCATGCGCCGACTCGGCATGCCGCTCGCCATCCTCACCGCCCTCCTCGCGTTCCCCTCCATCGCGACCGCGCGCATCGCGATGGAGCCGGTGCGCGAGGTCCTCCGAGAGGCCAACCCCGATCTGCGCGCGTGCGCCGACCGCTTCGGTCTGGTGGGGCTCCACCACGCGCGCCTGACCGTCGACCCCACCGGCAAGGTCGTCGAGCTCACCGTGCTCGGGCCCGATGAAGTCGAGCTCGAGCCCGCGCCCGCGTCGTGTCTCGCGTCGGCGTTCCTGCGGCTCCGCTTCGGCTCCTATTCGAGCCGGTGGGTGCCCGGCGGCGGGATGATCCGGATCGCGTGGCCGTTTCAGTTCTCGCCTTCGCCCTCGGACGACGCCTCGTCCGGCGACAGCACGAAAGGATAGTGGACGGTGACGGTGGTCCCGTCATCGGGCGGCGGGAACTCCATGCGGCGCGTCACGCCGACGAAGCACCGCGACACCACCTCGTCGTGCAGCTGATCGTCGAGCACGCTCGCCTCGCTCACGTGGCCCTCCGCGTCGATCTCGAAGCTCATCGTGAGTCGCCCCTGGAGCTCCGGGTGTTGATGAAGCTGCCACGCGAAGCAGAACCCCAGCTCCTCACGGTGCTCTCGTACGACGTCGCGGATCGCGTCCGCGCTGAGGCCGGCGCGCACGCCGCCGTCCGCAACGTTTCGTGCGACGTGCGTTCCGTCGCCCGCGCCGTCGCCCGCCCCGTCGTCGGAACCGCGCGACCCACCCGCTGGGCCGGACCCTCCCGCCGTCGGCGTCCCTGGCGCGCGCGTGTCGGCGCTTCCGTCTCCCGCGGAGCCGCCGCGACCGGCCCGCGCGGTCCGCGCGCCGTCCTCGCCGTCCGCGCTCTCCGTGCCCGCGCCCTCCCCGTCCGACGCTGCACCCTCCGACGCGGCACCATCCGACGCGGCCCCATCCGAGGCGTTCACCGTCGCGCGCAACGTGACGTACCCGCGCGCGAGCCACCCGATCCCGAAGCCGACCAACAGCGCGCTCAGCGCGGCCGCCACCACGCGTCGATCGATCGCCGCCGACGGCTCGCTCATCGCTCGAAGAGCTGGCTCACCGGCACGATGCGGATGCGCTCGCGCGGGATGTGCAGCGGGTAGCCGACGATCTCACGGTCTTCCGCCGTCACCTCCGCGCTCACGGTGGTCGCGTACGTGATCGGCGACGCCGCGTCGCTCGCGATCGCGTCGGCGAGCTCGTTCGCGTCGGACGCCACGATCGCGATGGTGAGCCGGCTCGGATCGAGGTGACGCCGGATCGCCTCGTGGAGGCTCTCGGGCGTCAGCTCCGCCCACCCCGCGCGCAGCCGCTCCACGTACGCGGGCGAGCTCGCGTAGAACGCGTCGTCCATCGCGTAGCCGAGCCGGCGCGACGCGGTCTGCGTGTAGAGCGCGTAGTACTGCGTGAGGAACGTGCGAACGTGATCGAGCTGCTCTCGGGTCAGCCCCTCCCGCACGAGCCGATCGAGCTCGCGCACCGCGAGTCGGATCGCGAAGTGCGCCGTCTCGGGTCGCAGCGGTCGCAGCCAGATCGAGAAGTGTTGCTGCCGGCGCGCGTCGTTCGTCACCGGAAAGCGCGACCAGCCCTCTTGCGTAAACTCCTCCGCGTACGCGTAGTCGCCGTAGTTCAACCCGCGCTCTCCGCGGATCGCCTGCATCAGCCGCCCGATGAACTGGCGGTGCTGCCCGAGCCAGGCCGCCGCGAGCACCATCGCCGGATAGTCCGGGTGATCCCGCCGCACGTCGTACGCAAACCCCATCGACACGGCGACCGCCTGTGCGTCCGGCTTGTGGACCAGAAAGACGCGTGGCCCCTCGTGGCTCGGCGGGGCGGGCAGCGCTTGCCGACCCACGCACGCGCCGCTCGACAGCCGCGACAGATCGCGCTCCATGCGCTGCGCGAATCCCTCCGGCACCGAGCCGGCGATCCCGATCGTCGCCCGACCCGCGCAGAGCTCCTGATCGCGATGCGCGCGCACGTCGTCGATGCGCAGCCGGCGCAGCCCGGCCACCGTTCCTTCTGCGGGGTGCCCGTACGGATGTCCCTCGTAGAGCGCGAGCTCCAGCGCCTCCTTGCCGAGCGCCTCGTCGTTCGAGCTCCGCAGATCGACCGCGAGCTCGTTCATCACCTGATCGCGAACCCGCTCGAAGTCCTCCTCCGAGAGGCGCGGTCGCGTCAGCACGTCGCGGAACAGCTCGTAGAACGCGTCGAGGTGATCGGCGTGCACCTGACCGATGAACACCGTCTCGTCGCGCGACACCTGCGCCGAGATCGTCCCCGCCATCGGATAGAGCCGACGGCTCAGCTCCGCGAAGCTCAGCTCGCCCGCGCCGCCCTCCGCCATCGTGCGCGCGGTCACCATCGTGATGCCCTCGCGCCCCGCCGGATCGGACGCGGAGCCCGCGTCGAACGCGACGCGGAGCGTGACGATCGACGACGCCGATGGCTCGGTCACCAGGCGCGGCGCATCGGCGAGCGCCTCGCGCGGCAGCGGCGCCGCGTCGCGCGACTGGCCCTGTCCGTCCTCGGTCATCCGCGGATACTCGCGCGGACCGCTCTGCGATCCCCCGCACGAGCCGAGCACGAGCGCCGCACACCCGAGGGTGAGCGCGCGCCTCACGACGGATCCTCCGCGCTCGGCGTCGGCGGGCCGTCCGCGCTCGGGTCGGCGCCTCGCGAGAGCGTGACGACGAAGCGCCGCCGATCGTTGAGCAGCTCGCGCGCCACCCGCGAGACGTCCTCGACCGTGACCGCGCGCAGCTCCTCGAGGTACTCGTAGAGCACGTCGAGGCTCGAGCCCACCGCCACGAACCGCGCGATCAGATCGGCCACGTCGGAGGGAGTCTGGAGCTCCATCAGGAGGGCGTAACGCGCGTGCGACTTCACCGCGTCGAGCCGCTCCGCGTCGACCCCGCTCGCGAGCTCGTCGATCGCGCCTTGGATCTCGGCGATCGCAGGATCGAACGTCTCGTTGTCCGCCAACACCACGTGCGCGACGAACAGCGAAGGATCGAGGCTGAGCTCGTTCGACCAGCTCCCGAGCTCGAGCGCCCGGTGCTGATCGACGACCATGTGCTGATAGAGCGGGCTCGGCTCGCTGAACGCGAGGCCGTGCACCACTTGGAGCGCCGCCGTGGTCCGCAGCGCGGCTCGCCGCTCGCGCGCGCTCCGCCCCGACACGAACCCCGGCACGCGCCACCCGACGAACATCCGCGGCTGGGCCGGCGCCTGCCACGCGATGTGTCGGCGGGCCCCCGCGGTCGGCTCCGGCTCGACGGGCACCCGCGGGCGATCCCGCCGCCCGCGCCAGCTCCCGTAACGCTCGCGCACCGCCGCCATGAGCGCCGCGTGATCGACGTCCCCCGCCGCGATGATCGTGCAGTCGTCGGGCGTGTAGAAGCGCGTGAAGAAGCGGCGCGAGTAGTCGTAGCGCTCGGGCATCGCCTCGATGTCGCGCAGGTAGCCGAGCGTGGTGTGCCCGTACGTGTGACGGCTGAACGCGATCTCGCTGAGCGCCTCCCACATCGGCAGCATCGGGCTGGATCGTTGCGTGTCGTACTCGCCGTGCACCGCGCCGGTCTCGGTGCGGAAGACCTCCTCCGTGTACGAGAGATGCTGGAAGCGATCCGCCTCGAGCTCGATCACCTGCGGCAGCGACGCGCTCGGCGTCGTCACCGTGTAGAGCGTGAAGTCCTGTGAGGTGTACGCGTTGTTGTCGGCCCCGAAGCTCTGGAGCAGCTCCTCGTAGCGCGCCGCCGGCACCGCATCGGTCCCGCGGAACATCATGTGCTCGAACAGGTGCGCGAACCCGCTGTGCCCCGGCTCCACCTCGTCGCGCGAGCCCACCCGCACGAGCGTGTAGTACGCGACGATGCCCGGGCTCTCGGTGTGCACGCTGATCACGGTCAGCCCGTTCGACAGCCGCTCGACCCGCGGCTCCGCCCCGAACACCGCGTGGGCGTCCTGCGCGCGCGCGGCGGACGAGACGATCGAGAGCGCGGCGAGCGCAGAAGAGAGGAGCACGGTCGTTCTGATCACGGTGCGATCTCCAAGAGGCTCGGGAGGTAGTCGTCGGGCGCACGATACCCGAGGAGCGCCAAGATCGACGCGGCGACGTTCGCGAGCCCCGGCGCCGGCACGTCCGCGATCCGGAGCGACGGAAGGCTCGGCACGTACGCGTGGAACGGCACCGCGTTCAGGGTGTGGCTCGTCTTCTTCTGCACCGAGCCGTCCGCGTTCGTGAGCGGTACGAACGACTTCTTGTCGAGCTCGTACATCTGATCCGCGTTGCCGTGATCCGCCGTCACGAGGAGCGCGCCGTCGAGCTTCCGGATCACCGACACGAGCCGCGCGAGGCACAGGTCCACCGCCTCCACGGCCAGGACCGCCGCGTCGCGGTGTCCGGTGTGCCCGACCATGTCGCCGTTCGCGTAGTTCACCCGCGCGTGCCGGTAGCGCCCGGTGCGCAGCTCCTCGATCAAGCGATCGGTGATCTCCGCCGCCTTCATCCACGGCCGCTCCTCGAACGGGAGTCGATCGCTCTGGATCTCGACGTAGGTCTCGCGCTCCGCGTCGAACGGCTCGCTCCGGTTGCCGTTCCAGAAGTACGTCACGTGCCCGAACTTCTGCGTCTCGCTGATCGCGAGCTGCGGCACTCCCGCGCGCGCGAGGTACTCGCCGAGCGTCCGGTCGATCTCCGGCGGCTCGACGAGGAAGCGCTTCGGGATCGCGAGATCGCCGTCGTACTGCATCATCCCCGCGAAGAACACGTCGGGCCGGATGCCTCGGTCGAACTCCTCGAAGTGCACCTCGTCGAACGCGCGGCTCAGCTCGATCGCCCGATCGCCGCGGAAGTTGAAGAGCAGCACCGCGGAGCCGTCGCGGATCGGTCCGACCGGTCCGTCGTCGTCCGCGATCACGAACCCGCCGAGGTCCTGATCGATCGCGCCGGTCTCCTCGCGCAGAGTCTCGATCGCCTGGCGCGCGCTCGAGAAGCGTCGCCCCTCGCCGAGCACGTGGTGACGCCAGCCGCGCGCGACCATCGCCCAGTCGGCCTCGTAGCGGTCCATCGTGAGGACCATCCGCCCGCCGCCCGACGCGATCCGGTAGTCGCGCCCCTCGGTGCTCAGCCGCGCGAGCACCGCCTCGAGTCGATCCACGTACTCGAGCGCGCTCGTCTCCGGCACGTCGCGCCCGTCGAGCAGCGCGTGCACGCGGACCTTCTGCACGCCGTCGGCCGCCGCGTGCTCGAGCATCGCGATCAGGTGATCGATATGGGAATGGACGTTGCCGTCGCTGAGCAACCCGATGAAGTGGAGCGCGCGCCCGCTCGCGCGCACCGTGAGGATGGCGTCGCGCCACGCGCTGCCCTCGAACAGCGTGCCCGTCGCGATCGCGCGGCTCACCAGCTTCGCGCCTTGATCGAACACGCGCCCCGCGCCGAGCGCGTTGTGTCCGACCTCGCTGTTGCCCATGTCGTCGTCGCTCGGCATCCCGACCGCGATGCCGTGCGCGCGGAGCGCCGTCGTCGGCGAGCTCCGAGCGAGCTCGTCGAGCGTCGGCGTCCGCGCGAGGAACACCGCGTCCGACTCGTCGCGGCGCCCGAGGCCGACCCCGTCCATCACCACGCACACCACCGGCCCCTCGACCCCCGCGATCGTGGGGTGCGGCCGCAGCTCGAGCTCGCTCATCGTTCCTGCCTCCGCCGAGCGCGCGTTGTAGCAGCCGGCTCGGACTCCCCCCAAGGGAGGGTGTCACGGCGCGGCGTCGCCCTGAGTCCGTCAGGCTCACCGGAGCCGATTCGGCTCCTCGAAAAGTCCGATGATCTCGGGATGCAGGGGAGGACGGTCCCCATGTCCCCACCGTGTCGCCGCGAGGGTGCCGGAGCCGGTGCTTACAGGACTGTCGGTATGTCCCTTGCTCTTCGGCGAGTCGAGGATGGGGAACATGAACGCACGACGGCACACGGGGATGGGGGTCTGGCTCTCGACGCTGGCGCTCGGGATCGCGGGGTGCATGGGATCGCTCGGACCGGACGGCGAGACGATGCTCGAGCCGACGCCGGACCCCGACACGTGGGCCCTCGACGTCGAGAGCGAGGGCAGCGATCGCTACCTCATGCTCGATCAGGCGAACGCGATGATCCGCGGGACCACGACCGCGACGTCCCAGCCCGTCGACGTGCAGGTCGGGATGGATCCGGGCGCGATGTCGAGCGTGAGCCCGTCGGGCGGCGCGTTCGGCGCGAGCGTGTCGGTGGATCCGGGGCTGTCTCTCGCGTACGTGACGGCCACCGACGGAGACGGACGCCACCGCGATGCGCATCGATCGATCCTGCGCGCGAGCTACGTCCCCGAAGGGGATCCCCTGATGGACGCGGCCGCGCTGACGGTCGATGAGACGATGCTCGGAACGTTGTCGGCCGCCGCGGCGGGCTCCGTCAGCTCGCTCGACCTCACCTCGTTCTTCATGCCGGGGAGCGAGCTCCTCAACGCGATGGGCTGCGTCATCTACGCGGGCTCGATGAGCCACTCCCCGCCGACGCTGGACCTGGCGATCACGGACGCCGGCGAGCTCCGCGCGATCGCGCGCGTCAGCGACATCCGCGTGAGCTTCTACGGTCAGTGCAACTTGCTGGGACAGAGCATCACCATCCGCGACAACAGCGAGGTCGACGAGACCACCGCCGAGCTCTCGATGACGCTCAACCCCATCCCGCCGGCCGCGCCGGGCGAGTGCGTCAGCGGCTTCACGTCGAGCGACGTCGGCTTCGAGCTCACCTCCTTCGACATCGATCTGCGCCTGAGCGGCTGCGGCCTCCTGTGCCTCGCCGGCGAGCTCGTGGGCGAGATCGCGGAGGGCATGATCAAGAGCAAGCTCGAGGAGCAGATCCGCGATCAGCTCGACGGCGTGATCGATCCGCAGCTCGCGATGCTCAACCTGTTCGGCGAGCCCTCGCAGATCGAGTTCCTCGGTACACCCGTCGAGATCGGCCTCTGCCTCACCGGCCTCGGGCCGGAGATGGGCCAGCTCACCGCGCGGCTCGGCACGCGCGTCACGGGGCCGGGCGGCAACCCGCACGAGTCGCCCGGCGCGCCCGCGCTCCCCGCGACCGCCGACCTCTCGACGCCCGGCGCGATCTACCTCGACCCGGCGCTCGTCGGACAGATCGTCTACTCGGTGTGGAACGGCGGTGCGCTCACCATCGATGACATCAGCGCCATCGCGCCCGACGCGCCGGCGTTCCCCGTGAGCGCGATCGGCACCTCCCCCGAGGTCCGCCGCTACCTCAACGAGCGCAACGTCCCGGCCGGCGAGAACCTCCGCATCGCCGTCGACGCGGTCATGCCTCCGCTCGTCCGCGCGGCGACCCCCGAGGAGGCGGCGAGCGGCGCGGATCTCTTCATCGAGATCGGCGACCTCCGCCTCGTCCTCGGCAGCGCCACGGCGGGCAACTTGTTTACCATCTCGACCCACGCGCGCCTCGCGCTCGCGCTCGAGGCCACCCCGACCGGCGCCCTCGCTCCGATGGTGCTCCCCGATCAGAGCACGTTCGTCAGCTGGCTCAGCGACACCGAGGTCCCCGAGCTCACCAACCGCTCGATCGACAGCCTCCTCGACATGGTGAGCCCGCTACTGCGCGAGCAGGTCCCGAACCTGTTGAGCGGCGCGGAGATCCAGCTCCCCGACCTCGGAGGCCCGATCCTCGTCGCCGACATCACGCCCACCCCGAGTGGAACCCTGGAAGTCATCTTGGCGTCCCCCGACACGACGCCGCCCGCGGGGCCGTAGGGAACGGCGGCGGGACCGCGGCCCGCCGGCGCGGTGAGCTCCTCGACGGCGACGACGAAGGACGCCTGGAAGGCCGCGCGGAAGGCCGCGTCGAAGGCCGCGCGGAGCTCCTCGTGCGCCAGATCTCGCTCAAGTTCCCGACGATCGAGCCCACCGTCATCGCCGAGCGCGTACGACGCGGGACCCCCGAGGAGCTGGGTCGATGGGGCGATCGTGGGCTCACCGCCACCCGCTTCGAGGACGTCTTCGGCTAGTCGAACACGCTGTCCTCGCCGATCGTCTCCACCACACACTCGCTCAGTCGCTCGGGTTCCGCCTGCCAGCCGAGCCCGGCGCAGACCCAACACGCGAGCCCCTCCATCCCGCGCGGTGCGCCGGGACCTGCCCGACCGACGCCGTCGCACGCAGAGCACGCCGGTTCGCCGCTCGATGCCGGAAGCAACATGGTCAGCTCCTCGACGCCCGTCTTGCGCCCCCCGACGCGCGCCGCTCCGTCAGACCTCGCGGTCCCAGACGCGATGCGTCTTCGCCTCGTCGATGAACGACTTCACGCTCGACGCGGTGACCTCGACCACTCCGTCCGAGGCGACGTCGACGCCGGCGCGCTCGAGCAGCCCCTCGGCGTCGCTCGTGTAGCCGATGATCTTGAGGTGGCGGTACGCGTCGAACGCCCACGCGATCGCGCCGGGGTCGGTCGCGAGGTCGGCGGCGACGACCACCGCGTCGAACAAGACGCTCGGGCCCGCTTGGAGGGCGTGATCGACATCGATGCTCGGCAGCCCACTCACCTTCGGCGCGACGACCTCGCACACCGCGCCCGCCTTCTTCGCCGCCTTGCGGATCGCGTCGACGAGCTTTGCGTTCGTTCCGTCGCCGACCAAGACGCCGATCGTGCGCCCCTCGAGGGTGGCGGGGAGCTTCTTCAGGATGCTGAGCGGCGGCGAAGGATCCGGATCGAGGACCGGCATGGCGGGCTCGAGCTTCTCCGCCTGGCCCTTCATGCCGAGCCGCTCCTCGACCTCGCGGCAGAGGCGCTCGTCGACCAGCTTGAGCCGGCCGAGCATGCGCTTCCGGATCGCGGTCTCCTTCACGTTGCCGAGCTCGAACGCGAACGCCTCGACGATGTGGCGTTGCTCGACCTCGGTCTGCGACTTCCAGAACAAGCGCGCTTGGCTGTAGTGGTCGGCGAAGGTGTCGGCGCGGCGCCGGACCTTCTCGCCCGAGACCTCCACCCCGACCGAGGCAAAGCCCTTGTCGTGGGCGCGCATCGCGCCGTCGTCGATGCTGTTCGGCTCGTAGGACGCGCGCGCGTTCTCCGGCACCCGCATCTGCATGTGACCGCCGCGCGCGAAGTTGTGCACCGGGCACTTCGGCGCGTTGACGGGGATCTGCGCGAAGTTCGGGCTCCCGAGCCGCGAGAGCTGGGTGTCGAGGTACGAGAACAGCCTCCCCTGGAGCAGAGGATCTTCGGTCAGGTCGATGCCCGGGACCACGTGCGACGGACAGAAGGCGACTTGCTCGGTCTCGGCGAAGAACTCGTCGACGTTCCGATCGAGGACCAACCTTCCGAGCGGGGTCAGGGGGACGAGCTCCTCGGGGACGAGCTTCGTCGCGTCGAGGGGATCGAAGTCGAACGTGTCGGCCTTTGTCTGGTCGAACACCTGAGCCGACACCTCCCACTCGGGGAAGTCGCCGCGCTCGATCGCCGTCCAGAGGTCCTTGCGATGGAAGTCCGGATCGGCGCCGTTGATCTTCAGCGCCTCGTCCCAGAGGACCGACTGGCTGCCGAGCTTCGGGCGGAGGTGGAGCTTGACGAAGCTCCACTTGCCGGACTTGGTGACGAAGCGAAACGTGTGGACACCGAAGCCCTCCATCATGCGGAACGAACGAGGGATCGCGCGGTCGCTCATCACCCACATCAACATGTGAGTCGACTCGGGCGAGAGAGAGACGAAGTCCCAGAACGTGTCGTGCGCCGATTGGGCCTGAGGGAAGTCACGGTCGCGCTCCGGCTTCACCGAGTGGATGAGGTCGGGGAACTTGATCGCGTCCTGGATGAAGAAGACCGGGATGTTGTTGCCGACGAGGTCGTAGTTGCCCTCCGACGTGTAGAACTTGATGGCGAACCCACGGACGTCGCGCGCGAGATCCGAGGAGCCCCGACTCCCCGCGACGGTGGAGAACCGCACGAAGACCGGCGTCTTGACCTTCGGATCCTGGAGGAACGCGGCTCGGGTGATCCGCGCATGCGACCCGTAGGGCTGGAAGAAGCCGTGCGCCCCATACCCCCGCGCGTGGACCACGCGCTCGGGGATCCGCTCGTGATCGAAGCGCGTGATCTTCTCGCGCAGGATGTGGTCCTCGAGCAGCGTCGGCCCCCGCATCCCCGCCTTGAGGCTGTTCTGATTGTCGGAGATCGGGACGCCTTGGTCCGTGGTGATCGCGCCCTCGAGAGACGCGGCGCGCTGCTGGGGCTCTCCGCCTTGGCCGAGCTTCTCTTTCTTCATTCTTTCCTCACATTCTCCGGGGCAGACTGCGCGGCATGCCCATCGACGATTGGTTCGCAGGTCGCTACGCGATCACGCGCGAGCGCATCGAGGCCCGGCTCCTCCGCGGGGAGGACCCGTTGATCATCCGGCTCGACGCGGAGCTGGTGCTCCTCCACGGCGGGCGCCGGAGGAGCGAGAAGGTCCTCACCGAGGCGTACGATCGCGCCAAAGCCATTTGCCATGCTCCGGCCGCCGCGTACCTGCTGCTCGACGATCCGAGCGACGGCCCGTTCCCGCCCGAGGTGGTCGCGCTGGCGCGCGCGATGCGGGACGAGCTGGTCCGCGAGGCCGTGGACGAGACGGGATCCGAGCGGGCGCTCCTCGAGGTCACCGCGGCGCTCCTCGACGACGCGGCGAGCGCGGGGCACGTGACCGAGGAGCGCCTCGCCGCGTTCTCGCGCGATACGGAGGCACCGATGCGCGAGGTGATCGCGCACGGGGTCGAGGCCTACCTCACGCGGCTCGACGAGGTCGTGACCGAGTGGTCGAGCACCTGGGAGGCGTCGAGTTGGGATCGCCTCCTCGTCGTGATCTGTGCCGGGCATGCGCCGCGTTACAAGGAGTCGACGCGCAGCTACTTCTGCCGGCTGCTCGGCGAGCGCCACGGCCGCGGCGCGGAGGGTGAGCGGCAGGTGCTCTACGCGGAGGCCGCGACCGACGAGCGCGCGGCCACCGAGCTGGCCGCGACGCACCTCCTCAATCGTCAGCTCGGGCGGTTCTTCATGGGCAGCCCGGTGGCGCTGCAAGAAGACGTGCTCGGAGATGCCGCGAAGCGGATCCTCGATCGAGCGTTCTGAGCGTGGGGCCGCGGCGAGCACGTGGGCGCCCCGGTGCAGGCCTCGTGCCCGCTCCGCGGGCGCAGCGACGCCGCTCGGACGCAGCTCGCCGGGTGATGCCATCTGCCTCGACCGACGCACTCTGCGGCGTGCGCATGGGACTGAGTGGTCGCCGCGCCCTCCACCAGCGCTGAAGGAGCGAGGGCGGCGGAGTGACCAGGCAGGAGTGACCAGGCAAGTCCTAGGAGGCGTGCCGGATCGCATTCACCAGCTCCGCCTTGCTCATCCGGCTCCGTCCTTCGATGCCGAGCTGGCGCGCGCGATTGTAGAGCTCGTCGCGCGTGCGCTCGTCGAGCCTGACGTTCGGGTTGCCGGTCCCCTCCGTGCGCTTCTTGCCGCTGATCGTCTCGCCGTGCTCGCGACGCGTCTTGTTGACGGTGCGGGCGGCGATCTCCTTCGCGGTCTTCGTCGATCGACCCCGGTCCTTCTCCGTCTCGACGATGTGTTGATACTGCCGCTCTCGCTTCTCGCTCCACGCGCGTTGGGGTGCCATCTTTCTTCCTTTCTCGATCGGAGGCGCCTCTCGCGCCTCAGTCAGTCGGCGCTCGAGGCCTCGCCGCGCTCCGCGCTCGCGTGGCGTTCGGGCTCGGGGTGCCAGCCTCCGCGGTCGTCGAGGCCATGCTTGATCGCCTCGATCAGCGTGTTGTAGAGGACGGATCCGACGGCGGCCCAGCCGCTCGCCGAGGGGCTCTCGAACGTGCCCGAGACGGGGACGCGCACCGCGAGTCGGTCGGTGCCGTGGTTCTCGAAGATCTCGGCGAAGACCTGGACGATCGCGTCGCCGACGACGTCGAAGAAGTTGCCTTCCTCGCCGCCATTCCAGAGCGAGAGGCCCTCCACCATCGGCTTGACGTAGCCGCGGAACGCGCCGTGTCGCGAGCTGAGCTCCGTGTAGAGGAAGACGTGACCCTCTTCGGCGTCGACCCCTACGTAGGCTCTCAGCAGATCGTTGATCGCCGGCGCGGCGAGGTCGACGAGCGAGAGGTCGAGGTCGAACGTCGGTCGTTCGTCCCACGGGTCGAGGCGAGCGTGGAGCTCGACTCGTCCGCTGCCCTGAGCGATGGCGGTGGCCTCGACCGTCGAGGGTAGGACGCTCGTGTCCTTGCCCTGCTCGGTGCTCAGGTTGTGGGCGTCGACGGTGACCTCGGTGAGGCGCGCGTCGATCCGCGGGTGGCTTTGGAAATCGTGGTACGCGATCTCGCCGTCGCGGATGGCGAGGCGATTCACGGTGAGCGGGATCAGGTCGTCGCCGAGCTCACGCCAGTCGTTGCCCTCGCCGACCTGCGCCTCGCCGCCGCTCACGTCGCTCACGAAGTGCACCTGCGGCGCGTAGAGCTCGACCTCGGAGACGATCCGACCCCCGAGGAGCGCCGCCCACTGAACGGAGATGTCGATCGCGGCCGATTGGAAGAGGGGCACCGACCTGCCCTCCGTCTTGCCGGTCTTATCGATCTGCATTCCCTCGATGCGATACGCACCTCGGTAGAGCGAGAGGTCCACGTCATCGACGTGGCCTCCGTAACCGTCGAGGTCGGCCAGGCGCTCGTTGATCGCCCACTTCACGACGTACGGGGCGGCGAGCCGCGCCGCGATGAGCAAGACGATCAGGCCGAGGACGACCTTCCCGAGCGGGCTCGCGAAGCGCCGCGCGATCCAGCTGCGTGTCTTCTTCAGCGTCTCCTTCGCGTCGCTCCGACTCCACATGCTCCCTCCTCCAGCCCGCCCTCTCGCTCGGCCTCTCTTCCCGGCCGCTCTCTTCACGGCTCGAGCCAACCGTCGTGCGCCCTCGGAGCCCCGCTCTTTTGTTGGCGGCGACGGCGCGCCCGAGGCACCCCGCCTCGCGCGGGGCGCCCCGACTCGGATCACTCGCGTCGATACGGCAGCGTGAATCGCATCGCTTGCGGCATGCGGTCGCTGTTCGTGATCACCTCGACGCGCAACGTCCCGTCGTCCTGGGGTCGATACACGTACCAACGCGTGCCCGAGTCGGTCTGGAAGACTTGCTCGAGCGATCCGTCGCTACGCACTCGTTGGGTCACCCGCATCGCCTCGCCATCCTCGACGCGCCGCTCGGTGTGCCCCAGCTGCGTCGTGTACGAGTCGCCGGTCGCAAACCGGACGGTCGCACGCTCGCCGTGGAACGCGAGCACGATGGTGCGGTTCACCGTGGTCCCCGATCGGAGGCGATCACGCGCGATGGGACGCTCGAAGAACTGCATCGCGGACACCGCACGATCGACCGCCTGATCGACCTCGCGCTCCGCCTCCGTCATCGACGTGCCCAGCCGCCACGTACCGGTGAACGTCGCCGAAGCGTCGCTCTGCGCGCGCGATGGCGCGGTCACGCCCATCGCCAGCAGCGCGCTCGACATCATGAGGGACAGCACAACGAGGATCGACCTGTGCGCTCTTTGTCGTCTGTTCATACCCCGCGATCGAGCAAGACACGTGCCGTGGTCGACCGACCTTCTCGCCACGATCGCGCCAGACCGCACCAGCGCGCCCACCACGACCGGCCGTGGAGCTTCCGCCGCCGAGGCTGGCGCGGAGCTTGAAGTAACCGCGCGCATGAGGACTTCACGACGAACATCGATCGCTGCGCTGATCGCTCTCATGCTCGGTGGCGCCGCGTTCGTCCTCCCTGAGCCGGCCGCGTCACAGGACGACCGGCTCGATCCCGCGGAGCTCGAGGGCGCGTGGATCCTCGCGTCGCGCAGCGCCGAGGCGACGATCGACGCGGCGATCACGCGCGTGACGGACCAGATGGATCTCATCGCTCGCCCCATCGCGCAGTCGCGCATCGACGACGCGGTGAACCCCGAGCACCGCATCGCGTTCGACGGAGACGCCGAGGCGATCCGGATCACGCTGGATGACTGGGGCCCCGTCGAGGTCCATCCCGGCGGGCCCGCGCGCCGCGTCCGCGCGAGCGACGGAACTCCGCTCACCGTGCGCGCGAGGCTTCGCGCCGAGTGTCTGGTCCTCCAACAACGCGCGGAGGACGGAGCGCGCGTCTCGTTCTTCAGCCCGGACGGCGAGCGCCTGACGATGGTGGCTCGCGTCCAATCGGAGCAGCTCCCGCGCGACATCGTGTATCGCCTCCCCTATCGGCGCGCGGGTCGCCGATGAGCGCGACGCGAGACGACCGCGTGCTCGTCACGGGGACCCGGCTACCCGTCGGGCTCGAGCTCGTGCGCAAGCTCGGTCGTACCGGCCGGCACGTGGTCGCCACGGACTCGTTCGCCAACGCGCCGGGCATGCACTCGCGCTACGCCGCGGAGCACGAGGTGACCCATTCGCCGCGCGACGAGTCGGAGCGGTTCGTCGAGGACATCGCGACGATCGCACGCGAGCGCGGGGTGGCGCGTGTGATCCTGACGTTCGAAGAGGTCTTCTACCTCGCTCGGCGGCGCCATCGCATCGGGGCCGAGCTGTTCGCACCGTCGGCGCACACGCTCGAACGACTCCACAACAAGGCTTCCTTCATCGCGCTCGCGCGGGAGCTCGATCTCCCGGTGCCGAAGACGCGGCTCGCCAAGACGCGCGGCCAGCTCGCTCGCGCGATCGCGGAGCTCGGGCCGTACTTCGCGCGCCCGGTCTACACGCGCGGCGGGGTCACCCTGCTCACGAACCGCGGTCCGCTCGCCGACGAGACCGATCCGACCGAGGTCGAGCCGACGAGACAGAACCCGTTCCTCGTTCAGCCGTTCGTCGAAGGGCGCGACGTCTGCAGCGTGAGCATCTGTCATCACGGTCGCATCACCGGGCACGTGAGCTATGCACATCCGCTGACCCTCGAGCACGCCGGCGGCATCACGTTCGAGTCGCTCAACCTCCCCGAGACGCTCGAGATCGCGCAGCGCATCGCGGAGGCGACGAACTATCACGGCTTCCTCTCGCTCGATTATCTCGAGACGGAGCGCGGGCTCTCGCTCGTCGAGTGCAACCCCCGTCCGACGTCCGGGATCGCGCTGATGCCCGACGCCCTGTTCGACCGCGCGCTCACGGGCGAGGTCCGCGCCCCGTTGGTCGCTCCTGCGCGCACGCGCCGGCAGATGTCGCTCGCGCTCCTGCGCAACATCGTGGTCCACCCCGGGGAGGCGCCGAGCAACGTGCGCGCGCTGTTCACCTCCGGCGCGGACTTCTACTTCGACGCGCACGACCCGTTGCCCGTCCTCTTCCAGGTGCTCGCCTACGCGCGCGTGCGGGACTACCGGCGCCGCCACGGCGGCACGGCGCATCGCTACGACCTGATGCAGGGCTACTTCGAGGATCTCACCTACGACGGCGCGCCGAGCACCCGGGGCGCTCCCTCGATCGCGGCGCTCAGCGAATCCAGGCGTCCAACCGTTCGCGCAGCCCCGGCTCGCGGAGCATCGCGCGCACTTGCCAGCGCGCCGCACGAGCCACCTCGCGCGCGCGATCCGTGGCCATCGGGTTGAGCCCCATCACGCGGCGCGTGCGCGCCGTCGGCTCGACGAGGAGCACGCGATCCCCACGGCGGCGCAGCTCGCGCAGCTCGCGGCGCAGGGTGAGCCGCAGCGGAGGGAAGAGCGACAGCGGGTTGATCACGATCGCGACCTCGTGATCCGCGTGGACCAGGAGGTCCGAATGGCTCGCCGAGATCACGCCGCCGTCGACGAGCCGGAGGCGATCGACCGGAACCGGCGCGCACATCCCCGGCACCGCGCCCGACGCCGCGACCGCCGTGCCCACGTCGACGGTCGGACCGCCCGGTCGGCCCAGGATCACGCGGTCCCCCGAGTCGAGATCCACGGCGACGATCCAGAGCGGTCGCTCGCTCCATCCGCCGTCGAACAACCTGCGGAGCCCATGCGCTTGCGGCTCGAGCGACACCCTGCCGGGGCGCATCAACGCGGAGACGAGGTGTCCCGCGTTGGCCCGCCACGGACGCTGCACGACGCAGCGCACGTACGCCATCGACGCGGGCCGCCACGGGTCGGACGGTCCGGGCGGCGGCTCATGGCTCGGTCGCACGTAGTGCCGCGCGATCTCCTCGCCCTCCGTGCTCAGCCGTCCTCCGAACGAGCGCATGTAGACGTCGCGCACGGACATCTTCGCGCGGAGGAGCGCCGCCACCTGCGCGCCCGCCGACGTGCCGATGATCAGCGACGCCTCGCGCGCGTCGATCCCGAGCTCCTCGTGGATCGCGAGCAGCGCTCCGGCGTGGAACGCGTGTCCGACCGGCCCGCCCGAGCCGAGCACCAGCGAGACGCGCGTCATGTTGTCGATCCGTTCTCGATGAGTCGATCGCGCATCTCAGAACGCCATCTCCAGCGACAGTCCCGCCCCGGCGCCCGCGCCGCCGAGCCGCGCGGTCATGCTCGCTTCGCGCGATCCGTCGAGCTCGCCCGCGCGGTAGTGGGCCATCGCGTCCGACAGCGTCGTCGGCTGCGTCAGGATCTGCAGCTCGCCGATCGCGATCCCGCTGCCCGCCGAGATGGCCCCGCTCACCCATTCGTCGTAGCCCAACCCGAGCAGGAGCCCCACCCCGAGGTTGAAGAGGATCGATCCCACGTGGACGAGCCAGCTCCGACCGAACTCTTCGCTGCTCGCGCCGTCGGCGACGAGCCGCTCCAGCTCCGCGAGCGCCGCACAGTCGCCGCGCTCCGCCGCCAACGCAGCTTCCTCGATCGGGTCGAGGTGAGTGAGGATCGAGAGCGGCAACACGAACAGCGACGCGACGCCGATCAACGAGCTCGCCGCGCCGATCGCCATGCTCACGCGGCGGCCTTCGTCGCTCGAGAGCGCGAGCACCCCGAGCTGCGCCGCGGCGATCCCGAGGTAGCTCAGCGAGTAGACGTTGGTCCACGTCGCGGCGTGCGCGTAGCCTTCGTGCGCTCGCGACGAGAGGAAGGCCGCGCGCTCGCGCGCATCGATGTCCGCGAGCGCCGCGTCCGCGCCCTCCATCGCCGGACAGCGTTGCGCCGCCGCCGTGCTCGTGGCCCAGACCAACTCGAGTCCGAACGCGAGCGCGAGCGCGACCGCGCCGATCCACCACCGGCGGTCCGCACGCGTCGTCTCCCCGGGCATCATCACGCCCCGATCCCGCAGCACACCGCGCGCCACGGTGCGCCGCGTGGGTCGCTTCGCATGCTCACGCGGGACGCTGCGGCGATCCGTCACGCGCCGTGGCGAGCCGCCACGACATCGCGTTGGCTGGAGTCAGCCGACGTTCACTCCACGCCGTCGAGTCGTCCGCGCGCGGCGGCGAATCGCTTCCAGTGCGGCTCCGTGCGCTTCGTCGCGTCGTGGTCGAGGTAACGTACGAGGCGCGCGCGCTCTTCGGAATCCTGTTTGACGACGGTGCCCGCGAGGTGCTCGACCACGTCCTCGGGCTCCGCGACGCCGCCTCTCAGGTAGTGCGCCCGCACGCCGATCGCGTGCGCGACCTCCACGCACTCCGCCGTCGACATCGACGACCGCGCGCCCGCCGCGACCTCGTGGGCGAGCGTCTCACGCAGATCGCGGAACGTGGTGACGAGGATGTCGAGGACGTCGCGCGAGAGCGGAGCGCTCACGCCGCTCCGCGCGAGGAGGCGGTTGGCGCGCTCCTCCACCAGCGCGAGCTCGGCGTCGGGGTCGCGGATCGGGAACACGGTCTCGAAGGTGAACCGGCGACGGAGCGCGGCGCTCATCTCGTTGACGCCACGGTCGCGGGTGTTCGCGGTGGCGATGACGTTGAACCCCTCGCGCGCGTAGACGGTCCCGCTCGCCTCGCCGAGCTCGGGGATGTTGAGCGCCCGCTCCGAGAGGACGCCGAGCAGCGAATCTTGCACTTCGAGAGGGCAGCGCGTGATCTCTTCGAAGCGGACGATCGCGCCCCTCCGCATGCCGGTGAGGATCGGCGCCGGGACGAGGGCGCGCTCACTCGGCCCCTCGGCGACGAGGAGCGCGTAGTTCCATCCGTAGCGAATCTGGTCCTCGGTGATCGCGGCGCCGCCCTGGATCGTGAGGGTGGAGTCGCCGCTGATCGCGGCGGCGAGGAGCTCGGCGAGGTACGACTTGGCGACGCCCGGCTCGCCGACGAGGAGGAGCGCCCGCTGGGTCGCCAGCGCGACCATCGCGCGATCGATCAGGCTGGTCGGGCCGACGAACTTGGCGGGCGGGTCGTGCTCCTCGCTCCCGAGGACGAACCTCCGCACCGCGCGCATGGACATCGACCATCCCGGCGGAACCTCACCGTCGTCCTCGGCGCGCAGGCGCGCGAGCTCGTCCTGGTGCTCCACCTCGGCGGGTGGGCGCTGCACCCCTCGCTCCATCCTCGGGATCCTACCCTCAACGCGCCCCGGTTCCCGGGAGCGTTTGCGCTCATCGCGAGCTCGCTCGGGTGCCTCCGAAGCGCGTCCCCTCGGTCATGGTTTCCCTCGTATGCACGCGAGGATACGCGCGCGGGGACAAATCGCGGCGCCGACCGTAGTCTGGACGTGATGGCCTCCACCCCCAGGCCCTCGGTGCCCAACGCGAACACGCGGCCGCCGGTCGCGCTCGTCTCGCCCGACATCCGCCGGATGGAGGAGGGCCTCGACCTCGCGCTCGCCGCGCTCCACGCGTCGAGCCAGCCGCGCCCGTCCGTCCCGGGCGTGCACGTGTTCGCGGTCTTCGGCGGCAACGTGACCCTGCGCTTCCTGCCGGCGGCGAGCCGCGGTCACCTCGTGATCGGCCGCCACGAGAGTTGCGACATCAAGTTGTCCGCGGATCCGACGATCTCGCTCCGACACCTGCTCGCGCAGGCGACCGTGCTCGCCGATGGCTCGACCGCGCTCCGGCTGCTCGATCTGCACACCGCGATGCCGTTCGTCCTCGCGAACAACGCGACGCCGCGATCGATCGTGGCCACCGGTCCGATCGCGGTGGCGATCGGACCCTATGTCGTCGGGAGCATCCCGCAGGACCACCACGAGTACCAACCGCAAGACGTGATCCGCGAGACGCGTCCGCACGGCGGCGTGACCCAGGTCGGGCCGTATCGCTCGGCGCCCCTCATCGAGGCGTCGGAGCGGATCCCCGACAGCGCGCTCGTGATGCCGAGCGGGCTGCGTCGGTCGCGCATCACGCTCCTACCGCGGAGCGAGATGATCTCGCAGATGGTGCCGGCGCCCCAGGATCCCGGCGCGGGTCGCCTCACGCTCTCGCGCACGAGCGGCGACGCGTCGAGCGCGGTCATCCCCGAGGTCGCGCTCGAGCGCGGGGTGCTCATCGGGCGCGCGGAGCGCTGCTTCGACGGGGGACGTCAGCTCATGACGCCCTGCATCTCGAGGGTGCATCTCATGTTGCTCCGCGATGCCCAGAAGATCTACGCGATCGATCTCGCGTCGACGCAAGGCACCTACGAGAACGGGCGTCGCGTCCGCCAGACCGATCTCACGGGGCGCACCGCCGCGCTGACGCTCGGCCAGTACGATCGCCTCCAACTCGTCTGGCAGTCGCTCGGCTGATCCACTCGCCGCTTGGCGGACGACCGCGGCTGTGTTGGGCTGGGGCGGCGATGGAGCGCCTCCGCATCCTCGGCGTGCGGCACCACAGCCCCGGCTGTGCGCGCGCGGTGCGTCACGTCATCGCGACGGAGCGACCCGCCGCGATCCTGATCGAGGGGCCGGCGGACATGAACGATCGGCTCGACGAGCTCGCGCTCGCGCATCGCCCGCCGATCGCGGTGTGCTCGTACTGCCTCGCGCCCGAGCGGGCGTGGACGAGCGAGTGGCCGCTCGCGGACTTCTCCCCGGAGTGGGTCGCGATCCGCGAGGGTTTGCGCCGCGGCGCCGACGTTCGGCTCATCGATCTGCCCGCGTGGTCCCTCGAGCCGGACGCGGAGGCCCGCGCGGTCCCCGCCGCGTACGCGCGCGCCATAGCGAGGCGGCTCGGCGCCGACGGTGCCGACGCGGTCTTCGCGCAGCTCTTCGAGGGACCGTGCGACGAGGACGAGCGCATCGCGCGGCTCGATGCGTACTTCGACGGGATGCGCGCGAGCGTCGGCGCGGTCTCGCCCTCCGACGAGGCGCGCGAGCGGTTCATGGCGCAGCACGTCCACGCCGCGCTGGCGGAGACCGACGGATCGGTCCTCGTGGTGTGTGGTGGCCTCCACGCGCCGGCGCTGCGCGCGCATGTCGGGTCTCGACCGGCGGACCATCCGAGGCTCCCCGAGCCGCCGCCGGGCGCTCGGGTCGGCAGCTACCTCGTCGCAACGTCGTTTGCGAAGCTCGATATCGACGCCGGGTATCGAGCCGGGGTGGCCTCGCCGGGCTATCAGCAAGCGCTGGTCGAGCGTGGCGCGAGCGCGGCGGCCGCCGAGGCGATCGACGCGGCGATCCGAGCGCTGCGCGCGGCGGGGCACCCGGTGTCCACCGCCGATCGCGTGGTCGTGCGGACGAGCGTCGAGGCGCTCGCGCGGTTGCGCGGGCACGACGCCCCCACGCGCCACGACGTCCTCGACGGGCTCGCGAGCGGGGTGGTGCGACGCGCCCTCGACGCGCCTCCACCGTGGACGGAGCGCGGAGGCGCCGAGCCGGTCGACGCGACGCTCGAGGTGATCCTCGGCGCGCTGCGCGGCGAACGCGAGGGCGCGCTCGACCCGGCGACACCGCTCCCGCCGTTGGTCCGCGACGTGACCAGTCAGATCGAGGAGCACGACGTCGGCCCGGCGCCGCGCGGGGATCGCGAGATCGTGCTCGACCTCGCGGAAGCACGCGATCGCTCGCGCTCGGTGGTGCTGCATCGTCTGCGGATCCTGGCGCTCCCGGGGGTGCATCGAGTCGAGGGGCCCGATGGCGCGCCCAGTCCGGCGTGGAGCGAGCGCTGGCGGGTGCGACCGGATCGACGCTGGCAAGCTACCTTGCGCGCACGCGGCGCGTACGGGCCGACGCTCGAGACCGCGGCGGCGAAGAAGCTCACGGAGGCGGTCGCGGCGACGGCCGACCTCGCGACGCTCGGCGCGCTGCTCTTCGACGCGATCCTCGCGGGGTGGAGGAGCTGCGGCCGCGCGATCGTCGCGACGCTCGCCGCGCGGGCGCGACGCGAGCGGCGCGTCGAGGCGCTCGGGTCATTGCTCGGGGTGGTCCTCGCCGTGTTCGAGCACGATGCGCGCTTCGACGCGCGACACGACCCCGGTCTCGCGAGCCTCGCCCGCGCGCTGATCGAGCGATGCGCGGCGCGGCTCGAGCGCCCGATCGGCGATGACGAGCGCGCGGCGCGACGCGAGCTGCCGGCGCTCGAGGCGATCGTGCACGCGGTGCGGCTGCAGGCCGGGCTGGAGCTCGACGTGGAGCCGATCCTCTCGGCGATGCGCCGCCGGGTTCGGGCGCCGCACGTCGCGGCAGGCGCGCGCGGCGCGGCGGCCGGCGTGCTGTGGGCGAGCGCGCGGATGGAGGAGCGCGCCGTGACCGCGCTGACGCAGGAGGTCCTCGCCGAGCGTGGCGCCGCCTCGCGGGCGGGCGACTTCCTCGCCGGGCTGTTCACCGTCGCGGGGGACGAAGCGCTCACGAGCGACGGCCTGCTCGAGGCGATCGACGCACACCTCGCGCGCCTCGACGACGCCGAGCTGCGCGACGCGCTGCCCTCCCTGCGATCGGCGTTCGCCACGTTCGCGCCGCCCGACCGCGCCCGCATCGCGCGACGCATCCGTCAGCGCTACGGCACGGCGCGCTACGGCACGGCGCGCTACGGCATGGGGCGTGGTGATGGGCGCGCCGAGCTCACCCTCGAGGCCGATCCCCACGTCATCGCTCGCGGACGCGCGCTCGAGGCCGCGCTCGACGCGCGCCTGCGCCGATTCGGGCTCGCCGACGATGGCGTCCGCGATCGAGCGGGCGACGTTCGCGCGCGTCCCTCCGAGCTCGTGCCCGCGCGCGCGACGACGTCCGAGCGCGAGGCCGAGCGCGAGGTCGAGCGCGAGGCCGAGCGACGGATGGAGCGATGGCGGCTGGTCCTCGGCGAGGCGGCGGACGACGCCCTCGGTCCCTCTTCGACGGCGGCCGAGGTCGACGACGCGCTCGGCTTCCTCTACGAGCGGGATCGCCGCGACCTCGACGCCGCGTCGAGCGCGGGGGCGCGCAGGGGATCGCTCGAGGCGAGCCGGCTCGGCGCGCCGGCGTGGCTCGCCGAAGTGCGGCGGCTGTTCTCGCGCGACGCCTACGCGCGGATCGAACGCGACGCGCTCGAGCGCTACGCGCTGCCCGAGCTCATCGACGATCCGGAGAGCTGGGAGCGCGCAGCGCCGAGCGCGGCGCTCCTCTACGCCGTGTTGCGCGCGCCGCGTCGCACCGACCCCGACGTGCTCGCCGCGATGCGCCGGCTCACCGCGCGGGTCGCCGCGGAGCTGTGCGCGCGCATCGAGCGCGAGGTGCGCGCGGCGTTCGCCGGACCTCGCGATCGACGGAGCGGACCGCGCCGAGGCGGTCGGCTGGAGCTCGACGTCCGCCGCAGCGTGCA
>JBFWYI010000079.1:0-49070 GCA_050186575.1 Sandaracinaceae bacterium
GATCGGGCGCGAGATTGGCCCTCGGCGGGACGAGGCGATGCCGGAGTATCGTCGAGGAGCGACGAGGGTCGAGATCGGGTTCGAGGGCACAGAGCAACCCGTCGCGATCTCCGTCGCGAGGGTCTAGACCCTCGCGACAACAGAACGCGCTCAGGGGAAGTTGGGCACCTCGACGTGCCGAGTGGGATCCGTCGCCGTCATCATGCCGAGCGCGTAATGCATGTTGCTCCCCGCGCACAGCACCGCGTCGTCCTCGCCGGCGCGGCGACGGATCAGGCACGAGTGCGTCCCGCAGATTCGCGCCTCGTAGTCGCCGGTCATATCGATCAGCACCGCGCGCGGCGTCGCGGTGCTCGGACCCGCCGGGCCGAGCCCGAGGAGGTTGTACGAGTTGTCGCCCCACGCCCACACCTGGTGCCCGTCGAGCGTCTCCGCGAGGACCGAGCCGAGCCCGAGATGGAGGCGACGCATCGCGGGGATGCCCGGGATCACGGTCGGGGTCGACGAGTCGGGACCCGGTCCCGCGCCGAGCTCTCCGTTCGAGTTGTTCCCCCAACAACGGACGGTGCCGAGGTTGTCGAGCGCGCACGCGAAGCCGACGCCCGCCGCGACCTGCACGATGTCCGTCAGGCCTGCGATCGCCTGCGCGGGATACACCTCGCTGCTCGCGGGCTGACCGCACTCGCCGTTGTCGTTCGTGCCCCACGCCCACACCGTTCCGTCGGCGAGCGCGACGACCCCGAACCCGGCGCCCGAGGTAAACCCGGCGGCGACGGAGCGCGTCCCGCTGATCGAGGGCAACCCCGTCACCGGGGTGAGGAAGCGGGAGTTCGCGCCGTCCCGACCGAGCGCGTGGAGGCTGTTCGCCCCCGAGCACTGGACGGACGAAGCGGTCCGCACGCAGAGGTGGCCGACCTGCTCGCGGAGCTCCAACACCGGCTCGGGGACTCCCATGAACACCAGCGGCTCGGGCGTCGAGACGCGCGCGAGCCCCATCCCGTCGCCGAACTTCTCCGGCGAGTTCTGCCCCCAGCAGGAACCCACGCCGGCCGCATCCACCGCGCACGCGATCGATGCGTTGCCGTACATCGCGTCGAGGTCCGTCAGGTTCACGACGGCCTCCGGGTTCGGTCGATCCCCCGCGGTCGTTCCGTCGCTGAAGCCGTCCCCGAGCTGGCCCCGATCGTCGGTCCCCCAACAGAACGCGCGGCCGGTGTCGAGGAGCACGCACGTGAAGCCCCCCGCCACCATCATGTCGCGGATGCCTGGAACCTCGCAAACATAGTCGACACAGTCGCGGGTGGGTGCGCACACGTCGGTGCATCCCCCGCACGCGTCGGGCTGACCGAGCTCGCGCTCGCAGCCGTTGCCCGCGGCGCCGTCGCAGTCCGCGAATCCCGCCGGGCAGCCGCCGGCGTCTCCGCCGCCCGCGTCTCCACCGTCCCGTACGCTCCCGTCGGAACCGCCCGCGTCGGAACCGCCCGCGTCGACGCCGCCGCCTCCTCCGTCATCGAAGATCGGCAGCGCCGGCGTGCACGCGGCCAACAGCCCGCAAGCGAGGAGCGCGTGTCTCACCCGGAGAGAGTAATGGAACTCAGTCGTCCTGCGGATGGCGAATGCCGAACGCCCGAAGCTTGTACACGAGCGTGCGTACCGGGATGCGCAACAGCCGCGCCGCCTCGGTCTGGTTTCCGTCGGTCCGGCGGAGCGCGTCGAGAATCAGCTTCGTCTCGTACGACCGGACGCGATCCTTGAAGTCCTCCTCCTCGTCCGGCTCCACCGGCGCGGTGAGGCTCACGGCCTCGTCGCGCATGCGCGGCGGGAGGTCCGCGCTGGTGATCCGATCGGTGCGACAGACCACCACCGCGCGGTCGATCACGTTCCGGAGCTCGCGCACGTTGCCCGGCCAGCGGTACGCGCGGAGCAGCTGGCTCGCTTCGTCGTCGAGGCCGGTGACGGAAGCGCCGGTCTGCTCGCAGGCCTCGCGCAAGAAGCGCTCGATCAGCGGCGCGAGGTCCTCGACGCGCTCGCGCAGCGGCGGGATCTCGATCGTCATCGGGTTCACCCGGAAGAGCAGGTCCTCGCGGAACTCGCCGGCCGCGACCATCGCGTCGAGGTCGCGATGGGTGGCGACGATCACGCGCACGTCGATCGCGACATCCTCGACGCCACCGACCCGCCTCAGCGTCTGGCTCTCGAGGACGCGCAGCAACGCTGCTTGCGCAGCCGGGGTGAGCTCGGCGACCTCGTCGAGGAAGAGCGTCCCCCCGTCGGCCTGCTCGAACAGACCCGGGGTCATCCGATCGGCGCCGGTGAACGCGCCCTTCTCGTGACCGAACAGGATGTCCTCCAACAGGTTGGCCGGCATCGCGCCGCAGTTCACCGCACGCAGCGGGCCCTTGGCGCGCGGGCCGCGCTCGTGGATCGCACGGGCGACGACCTCCTTGCCGCAGCCGGTCTCACCCTGGACGAGGACCGGGATCTTGGCTTGCGCGACGCGATCGATGAGCTCGCCGAGGACGATCATCTTCGGGCTGACGAACAGCGGCACGCCGGTGCTCGCCGCCGCGTCGTTGCGATCGACGATCACGCGCTGCCGCGCGTCGGCGCGACGAGCGAGCGTCCGAGCCGCGTCGATCAGCTCCGCTGCGCTCGCCCCGCCGACCGCCACCCCAGCCACGAGCTGCGCGTCGTCCGCGATCAGGTTGGTCGCGACCAGCATGGCTCGGGCGCGATCGGTCTCCGGCAGGACGATCAACGCCGAGCCGGTGCCGTAGAGCGCGACGCGATCGACGGGACGAAGCCGCTGGCAGATCCGCGGCACCCACGCCTGCGTCTCGTCCGCCGAGAGGCGGCGCAGCATCAGGACGGCGGCGCCGCGGAGGAACGTCCGCGAGCGCACGACCTCGTCGGCCACGCGCTCGACGAACCGCTCGTAGCTCTCGATGCCGGTGAAGCGACCCGCGCGCTCGGAGCTACGGTTCACCGAGACGGTGATCGCGCCGAGCGTCACCGCGTCGCCAGGCTGGAGCAGCGCGGGATTCGCGAGCCGCGCGCCGCCGAAGTAGGTGCCGTTCGTCGAGTCGAGATCCTCGACGCGCACGCCCTCGTCGGTGTGGGTGAACCGCGCGTGCTTACGGGAAAGATTCTTGTCGTCGATCACGAGGTCGGCCGGCTCGGCGCGGCCGAGCACGAGCGAGGCGCCCTCGTCGAGCGGAACCACGCGCACGCGCTCGCCGTGATAGACGACGAGGCTCGTTCGGAGCGGCCCGAGCGCGTGTCCACGCAGCGACTCCCGCTGGTTCTGCGTGGTGTCGTCGGTACCCACGGGTCGCGATGATGGGTGGGCGCCCCGAGGCGCGCAAGCCGAGTCGGATCAGGGCAAGCGCCCGCGGACGGCGAGGCCGCCGGGGGAGAGTCCGACCTGTACGTCGCTCTCCGAGCCGGTGTCGATCCAGCCGACGACGAGGAGCGCGGCCGACGCCGCGAGCAGGATCCCACCTGCGATGAAGCCCGCCGTCATCCAGTCCCGCGCGGTCGTCCACGTCGCGTGCTGGTCTTCACACATGTCGAGACGTCCGCCCGGTCCATCGGCGGGACAGCGGGCTGGATCGTTCCACACGAGCACGGCGTCCTCGCGGACCACCGCCGCCGCGATCGAGAGCGCGATCGCGATCACGCCCGCGCCGCCCGCCACCGCGCCCATGACGACGAACGCCGACACGCCTGAGTCCCGCTCGGGCGCGCGCACCACCTCCGGCGGCGGCGTCGTCTCCGTCGGAGGATCGTCGGCGCGCGCCGTGAGCTCGCGGCTCAGCGCGATCTGGATCCGCGACATGCGTCCCGCCGCGATCTCGGTCCGCCGCTGCACCGCGACGTAACCTTCGGCGCTCGCCTCGATCACCGCCGTGCCGACCTCCACCGAGATCGGACCGGCCATCGGCAGCGTCCCTGCGTCCCGCCCGTTCACCCGGATCGTCACGCCCTCGATCTCCGACTCGACGACCAGCTGCCCGAGGTTCGCGCGGATGGTACGGAGCGCGCCCTCGAGCACGTCGCGATGACCGCTCACCCATTCGTCGGGTGTCGCGAGCGCGTCCACGAGGTGCGCCTCGGCGTCGATCCAGCGGCCCGTCGCCTGCTCGGCGAGCGCGAGCTGCGCGAGCACCTGGGGCCGTGGGGAACGCTCGTAGGCGCGACGGAACAGCTCGACCGCCGCCTCGTCGTCGCCCGTACGCCGCGCCTCGAGACCCGCGTCGAGCAAGCACTCCGGCGTCTCGCACGCGGCGTCCTGCGCGAGCGCGGGCGACGCGGTCAGCGCGACGATCCCCAAGGCGAGCCAGGCGCGCACGGTCCGGACGATAGCCGAGATTCTTCGACACGGGGCGGAGGCGTTTCGCGCAGCCCTCCCGACGCGGTAGGTTTGTCCAGAGATGGGTCGCTCGACCACGGACCAATGGATCGGAGCTCGGATCGCCGATCGCTACCGCCTCGATCGGATGATCGGCCAAGGCGGCATGGGCACGGTGTACGAGGCGGTCCATCTCTGGACCGAACGCCGCATCGCGCTGAAGCTGATCGAGACCGACGCATCGGAGATCCGCGCCAAGCGCATCCTCTCGGAGGCGCGCTCCGCCGCCTCGGTGCGACACCCTCACCTCGTCGAGGTCCTCGACGTCGGATCGGTCGACCCGACGACGATGTACCTCGTCCTCGAGCTCCTCCACGGCGAGAGCCTCGAGTCGCTCCTCGATCGCAAGGGACCGCTCCGCGCCGCCGACACGCTGGACATCGTGGTCCCGATCCTCGACGCGCTGCACGCGCTGCACAAAGCAAACATCGTTCATCGCGACGTCAAGCCGGGGAACATCTTCCTCGACGACGACGGGAGCGGTCGCATCGTCCCCAAGCTCCTCGACCTCGGGATCAGTAAGCGCCTCGACGCGAACGACAACCTCACCGCGACGGGAAGCCTGCTCGGGACACCGAGCCACATGCCTCCGGAGCAAGCGCGCGGGGTGAAGGACATCGGACCGAGCGCCGACATCTGGGCGATCGGCGTCGTGCTCTTCGAGTGCCTCACCGGCCAGCGCCCATTCGTGCACGACACGTTGCCTGGGCTACTCCATCTCATCGCGACGGAGCGCCCGGCTCCGATCGCCTCCATCGCGACCTCGTTGCCGCGCGCGCTCGCGGCGGCGGTCGACCGCGCGCTGGCCTACGACGCCGCGGATCGGCACGCGAGCGCGAAGGAGTTCGCGGACGCGCTCGTGAACGCGGCCCTCGACGCCGGGTGGCCGCTCACCTGCCGGATCCCGGCGGGCCCGCTGATCTCGCTGACGCCCGACGCGCCGGTCACCGCGTCCGACCCGACCCCGATCATGATGGACGCGAACGCGACGCCGTCGATGACCGGTTCGCTCGAGCCGGTCTCGCTCGGGCGCGCCGATCCGAAGGGGGACCCGGCGTCGAGCTCCTCCGGGCCCAGCTCGACAGCGAGGGAGATCGCCTCGGCATCGAGGGACCGCGAGCCGATCGTGCCCGGCGATCGGAAGTCGCACGATTCGTTGCAGTCGGCCGCGGCCGGCGCCCCGTCGCCGCGCGCCTCGACCCTCGCCGGCGCGGCGAGCGCGCCGGCCCCGAGCGCGCCGGCCCCGAGCGAGCCGGCGCCGGACGAGAACGCCGAGGATCGCTCGCTCGACGAGACGCTCGCGGCCCGTGAGTCGGACACGCCGCGCGGTGAGGCGAGCTCGCGGTCGGCCCCGCAGGCGGACGCCCCTCCCCCTGAGGCCGTCCCCGAGAGTGCGGACGACCCGGACCCCGAGCCCCCGCCACCCGAGGTCGCGACCGAGCTTCCCCTCGATCGCCGCTGGGTCGTCGCCGCCGTCGCGATCGGGCTCGCCGCGGTCGCGGGCGCGATCGCGATCGCCTCGCCCTGGTCGAGCTCGTCCGATGCGAGCGCGACGCCCACCGTCGTCACGCCCGAGCCCGTGTCGACGCACGTCGCGGATCCCGAGCCGAGCCACGCCCCGATCGGCGCGACGCCGACGACCGATCCGACGCCTCCGCGCGCCGTGACCCCCGTCGAGCCCGACCCGGTGGTGCCAGCGACGGCTCAGGTCGACCCGCCCCACCCTTCGAGCGGGCAGCACCGGAGGAGCGCACCGACGGTCAGCGCCCCGCCGCCGGTCGAACCTCCCGGCGAGCCGCCGGCGACCCCCACGCCGACGGTGGACGAGGGCACCAACGGCGCGCCGATCATCTCGAACTGACCGCCTCGCTCGCCGCGCCGCACCTGATCCGCGACCACGACCCGCGACCGCGATCCGCGATATCCTCCCGGCGTGGGGCAAGACAACCGGACGATCCAAGAGGGCACGCTCGCCGCCTCGCGAGCGATCGGTGACGCGAAGACGTCGCTCGTCGTGCACTGGGGCGACGGCTCGGAAGTGTTCGCGCTCGAGGACGGCGTACCGCGCGTGCTCGGGCGTGCCGCGCCGGCCGACATCGTCATTCCGGAAGAGAAGCTGTCGCGCAGCCACGCGCGCTTCACGTCGACCGAAGAGGGAGTGCGCGTCGACGATCTCGGCTCGACGAACGGGACGCACCACAAGGGCGAGCGCATCGAGAGCGTGGTCCTCGCGCCCGGTGACTCGGTCACCCTCGGCCGCGTCACCGTCACGGTCAGCGAAGCCGCCGGGCGCGCCGGGCTGCTCGGCGACTTCCTCGGCTACCGCGAGCTCCGGCAGCGCATCAGGGACGAGATCGTCCGCACGCGTACGTTCCGCCGCGGCGTCACGGTGATGTTCGTCCGCGCCATCGCGGGTGACCCCGACGTGTCGACGTGGGCTCGCGGAATGCAAGCCCAGTTGCGCGAGGTGGACCGCGCGGCGCTCTACGGGTCGGCCGCCGCCGTCGTGCTCCTACCGGAGACCGACGAGGCCCGCGCGCGCGTGATCGCCGAGAAGATCGCCGCGTACGAGGAGCGCCTCGGGGTCGGAGTAGCGCTCCACGGCAGCACGGAGGCGGAGCTGATCGACGCCGCGCGCCGTTGCGCGCGCATCGCCACCAAGTCGATCCCCGTGCTGGTCCACGCGCACGACGGACTCGTGGCGGCGGACGAGCCGATCTTCGCGAGCCCGGCCATGATCGAGCTCGCCGAGCTCCTCGACCGCGTCGCGCGCTCGCGCGTGCCCGTCTTCGTCACCGGCGAGACCGGCGTCGGCAAGGAGGTGGTGGCGCAGGCCATCCATCGCCGCGGCGCGCGCGCCGACGGTCCGCTGCTCACGCTCCACTGCGACGCGACGCCCGACGATCAGGTCGAGGCGCTGCTCTTCGCCGAGGACGAGGGCCTCGTCGCCAGAGCGCGCGGAGGGACGCTGTTCCTCGACGAGATCGGCGAGCTCCCGACGGGCGCGCAAACGCTCTTGCTGAATACGATCGACGCTGGCGAGGCGGACGTTCGGATCGTGGCCGCGACGACTCAGGCCCCGAGCGGCCTCGTCGAGTCCGGCGCGCTCAAGAAGGAGCTGTTGTTCCGGTTGGACGCGATCCGCATCGCCGTGCCGCCGCTGCGCGAGCGCGACGGCGATCTCGATCCGCTCATCGATCGCTTCCTCGCCGAGGCGAGCGCCGATGAAGGCGCGCGGATCTCCGGCATCCAGGACGAGGCGCGCGCCGCGCTGCACGGATACGGTTGGCCGGGCAACGTCCGCGAGCTCCGCAACGTGATCGAGTCGGCGGTCGTCGCGTGCACCACCGAGCGGATCCGCATCACGGACCTCCCCGCCCACGTACGGCCCGCGGGCCCGAGCGAGGACGAGCCGGAGCGGATCGATCTGCGGGCCGCGCTCCGCGACTACGAGCAGCGCCTCCTCGCGCGCGCGATCGAGAAGGCCGAGGGCGACGGATCGCGCGCCGCCGCGCTCCTCTCGATCCCGCTCCGCACCCTCGAGCGTAAGCTCGTCGAGCACGGCCTCGAGCTCGCCGGCGACTGAAGACCGCAAGCGTTCTTCAGCGCCGGCGCTTTGCCCCTGGTCCTGCCCCGCCCTCGTCGAGCCCGTCTCCATGCTCGGCGCGGTCGAAGCGCGCGTCCGGTGATTCGCGGGCAGGGCAGGGGCAGCAGCTGCTTCGCAGCGTGCTGCGTCGAAAGCTTGCACGCAGGACTTGCCGAACCGGGGCGGGCGCACCGCCTCACGTAGCCGCTCTCGTCGTGGCACGCGAGCTGCTACCGTCCGCCCTCACGAGGCTGACGGGTGGGGGTCACGACGATCGATCTTCGGCTGTCGCGCGCGTTCAACGTGAGGCCCTTCGATCCGTCGCGGCTCGGCGACCTCACGCTGGCGCCCGCCGACGAGGCGACCACGGCGACCAACGCGCTCCGGCAGGCGCTGCAGACGTGGCGCGTCCAGCGCATCCATCACGTCGAGCGCCTCGGCTACTTGTTCCGCTGCGAGGTATGGATCACGCGCTTCGAGACCCAGGCGCCCGATCCCAACGTCCCGCGCAGCCAGCAGACGATCTTCGACGACATCTCGAACGGTCTCGACGACGACTCGCGGGATGCGCAGGGGTCGGAGAACGATCTCCGATCGGTCGACGACAACTTCGACAACGCGTGGGGCGGCCTGCCCGACCCGCGCTCGGACCCGCTCGGCGCGGCGGCGGGTGCGGCGAGCGCGATCCAGAACGCGGTCAACGATGGCTCGCGCGTCATCGGCCAGACCGTGAACGCGGTCCAGAACCGCATGAACGCGCCGAACCAGGGCGTCGAGCAGTACCTCCTCGGCATCCCCCCGCCGCTCCCGTGGCTGCCCGAGATCCCGCCCGCGCCGGGCATCTTCCTGAACAAGCTCTACAGCGTCCTGGTCGCGCGCGTGGCGCAAGACGGCATGCCTCGTTCAGGTCGCTGGATCACGGGGCTCTGCACCGAGTTCGAGGACCTCGGCGTTCTCCAGAGCGGGCACCGCGTGGTGCGCCTCGTCATCGAGCCGCAGCTCGCGCGCCTCTCGCTCCGGACCAGCTATCGGATCTACGAGCGGCAGGAGCCGATGGCGGTGGTGCAAGGACTCTTCCAGGATGCGGGCATCTACCAGGGCGACTTCGCGCCGGCGAGCCTAGGCGTGCGCCGGCCCTACCTCGTGCAGTACGGCGAGACGGACCTCGAGTTCGTGTTGCGCCTGTTCGGCGAGGAGGGCCTCGTCCCGGTGTTCGAGTGCCAGCTCGGCGCAGAGCGACTTTCACTGTTGAGCCCGGCGCAGCTCCAGCAAGGCTCGGACGTCGGGGGCTACGGCCCGCTCGGCGCGATCGAGACGCTCGACAGCAGCGACCTGCCGCGTCCGGGGAACGTGCTGATGCACGGACCGTCGAGCAACGCGGGCGCCGAGGAGCTGCTGTGGCGCTTCCACGTCCGGCGCAGCTTCGCGCCGACCGAGGCGAGCGTGCGCAGCGTGGACTTCTCGTACGCGAGCAACGACCCCGCGATCCCGACCGGCGTGCACCAGGGCGACGACGCGGTGAGCGAGCCGATCGAGGGCGCGCTCGAGCCGGGGACCGCGAGCCTCCACGTCTACCCCGCGCGCTCGTCGTTCGAGTTCGATCGCGAGGCCGGCGTCCAGACCGATCAGGTGGTGCACGCGACGGAGGCGAACCGCGAGCTCATCGCGGCGCGCGCGTCGAGCACCGTCGGGACCGGTCGCACCAACGCGGCGGGCCTCGCGGCGGGGCAGTGCGTCAACGTGGGTGACGGCATCGCGGGCTCCGACTCCGGGCTCTACGACGACGTGTGCGTCCCGTTCGATCGGCCGTTCCTCCTCGTCGGGCTCGAGACGCTGGCCGAAGCGAACGGGCCCGTCGTCGGCCCCGGCGGACCGGTGGTGCTCCCGCCGCGGCCTCCCAACTTCCTCCTCTCGGGCGCGCTCGGGCTCGAGACGTTCCTCGAGGCGATCCCGGCCAGCGTTCCCTACCTGCCCGCGCGGATCCGCGCGCCTCGGATCGCGGGGGTGCAGTTCGCGATCGCGCGCTCGACGCTCGACGAATACAAAGACGGCGACAGCCGCATCGGGGTCGACCCGATCGGACGCGTGCAAGCGAGCTTGCCGTGGGACCGACCGACCCGGCTCGACGGCAAGCGCCCGCTCTCCCCGCCGATCCGCGTCGCGACCCCCTGGGCGGGCCACGCGTGGGGCTCGACGTTCCTCCCGCGCGAGGGGATGGAGCTCACGCTCGCGTATCGCGATGGGGATCCGATGCAGCCGATCGCGCTCGGCATGGTGCACGACCGGGTCAACCCAGCGCCGCGCGAGCGCGCGCACATCGACTTCGTGCGCGGGGAGAACCACATCGACGTCGAGAAGACGGAGATCGTCGGCGACGCGGCGAATCGCCTGCACTACACGCCGGACGCGCAGAAGCCGGGCGCCGGGAACCGTCACCTCAACCTCATCCGCACCGCGGTCCACCCCACGCCGAGCGAGAACGCGCATCGCGCGTTCCACGAGCTGAGCTTCGACGACACGCCGGGGGAGGAGCGCGTCCGGATCCACACGGCGGGGGCGCTCGACGAGCGCGCGCTCCACGATCAGCGCACGTACGTCGGGCGCGATCAGGCGAACGTCGTGCAAGGCGCGCAGACGGAGGACATCGGTCGCAACGCGACGCTCACCGTCGAGGGCCGACGCGACAAGGTCGTCAAAGGAGACGAGGACCGCGAGGTCCAGGGTGACCAGAACATCACGGTGAAGGGCATCCGTTCGCTGATCGTGGACGGAGACTTCACGAGGAACGTCGGCACCCCCGAGGCCCCGACGTCCGACTCGCACACGATCGGCCTCGCGGGCTCCGAGGTCACGCGGCTCCTCGAGTCGAAGAAGGACCGGCTCACCACGATCCAGGGGAACGACGAGCGCAAGGTGGGCGCGGACGTGGACGTCGACTGCGGCGGCACGTACGAGCTCGGCGGCTCGCCGCTCGACATGAAGTCGACGAGCAAGAGCGGCGCGGGCCTGGCGCGCGACGAGCTCGGGGAGACCGCGCTCGACGGCGGCGAGGGCAAGGCGGAGCTGATCGCCGAAGGCCAAGTCAAGGTGATCGCCGACACCATCGATCTCGAGGGCGCGACCGCGGTCCGCTTCGAGTGCGGCGAGGTCAGCATGGAGCTGACGAAGGACGCGGTGGTGATGCGCGCGCCGCGCGGCGTCCGGTTCCGCGTCGACGGAGAGGCCGCGTCAGGCGGCGGGGGCGACGTGCCGGGCAGCTCGGGCCAGCTCGAGATGGAGGCGGCGGGCGGCGACATCATCCTCCACCTCAGCGGCAACGTGGAGTCGGGGGAGCGCTTCAAGGCGGTGTTCCGCGGCGGATCGAAGGGCGGAAAGTACCTGGACGCCGAGGACTCGCTGAAGAACGGGCCCGGCGTGAAGATCGATCCGGTCGACAGCTTCGTGATCGAGGGTGGCAAGAGCGCGTTCTCCTGCCGCCGGGTGGAGATGCAGCGCGAGGGCCGCGACCTCGAGGTCGTGCGCGACATGACGAGCGACGAGAAGCAGACGCTCGAGGACATCGCGGCGCTCCGCGAGAAGGTCGCGAAGAAGAAGGCGGCCGCCGACAAGGCCATAGAGCGCCGCGACGAGGCGCGAGAGGAGTATCGCGACGCCGCCGCGCGCACCGACGCGATCGAGGCGCAGATCGACGAGGACGACGGGATCGATCAGGACCTCGGCCAGGCGATCGATCGCGTCAACAAGGCGGAGAAGGATCTGCAGACCGCGCGGTCCCTCGAGCGGAAGCGCGAGGCGGAGGTGCAACGCAAGAAGGCGACCGGCCAGAACGCCGACGACGAAGAGGACCGCCTCGAGGAGGCGCGCGAGGCGCGCGAGAAGGCGGAGGAGGAGCTCAGCGACGCGGAGGAGAACCTCGAGGAGGTCCGCGAGGAGCACGGCGGCCTCATGGATCAGTACGCGGCGGCGCGAGACGAAGAGCAGAAGAAGGGCGAGACGCTGAGCCAGCGTCAAAATGACGTGCAGAAGGCAGAAGCCGAGCTCGCCGAGGCCGAGCGCGAGCTCGCGGCGGCCGAAGCGAAGGCGTCGGACCTCGAGCTCGAGGTACCCGAGGAGGAGACGAGCTGATGCCGCCGTTCGACGAGGAGATCGACGATGTCGAGAAGGTGGTCGACGACGCGGGCGCCGGCGCGCGCGACGTGGGTCGGGGCAAGCAGGATCTCGACAAGGCAGGCCAAGACGTAGAGGACGGAGATCAGGACACCGCCGACAAGGGGAGCAACGCCGGTCACGAGAGCGCGGACGCCCTGCGGGACGGCGACCAGGCGCTCAAGGACTGGGGCATCCTCGATCCCAACGACTCGAGCCTCTCCGACCTCGCGAACGACCTCGATGGCCTGACCGAGACGGTGTTCGGCAAGAAGCCGCCCCCGAGCCGCCTGCCTCCGGTGCGCTACCGCCTGTTCTTCGGCAAACAAGATCTCTTGCAATCGCTCGAGCAGAACATGCTCGACGACGCGATGGGTATCGGCGATTCGCTCCTCGAGGCAGGCGCCACCGCGATCGGCGCGGACGACTACCTCGGCACCGATCCGGTCAGCTCGATCATGGCGAAGCACTCGCCGTTCGCCGAGGACGTCGCGATGCTCGACGCGGCGGAGTCGCAGTGGACGATCATGCAGGTGCGCTGCGACGAGGGACTCAACGTCGTGTGGCGCTGCGAGATGGTGATCGTCGCGCCGGAGCAGACGAACGCCCGTCTCGAAGACGTGCTCGACGACATGCCGGCGGGCGGCGGGCTGATCTCGGACGTCGCCGGACCGATCCGGAGCGCCATCGACACCGTCGACGAGCTCAAGCGCATCGCGGACGGAGACGACGTCGACGCGGAGTCCCCGCTCGGCAAGACGGTCAACGGGTTCAAGGACCGGATCAACGGGATCTCCGGCGGGATCGATCGGCTGTCGAACGCGAAGAACGCGGAGGACGCGTTCGGCGCGATCTCGGACATGGTGTTCGGCGGCGGCGACGGCGGCCCGTCGACCGAAGACAAGGTGTTCGCGAACATCGCGATCGATCCCAGCGTGTTCCTCGGCCAGACGTGCAGCATCCGCGTGTCCCGCGAGTTCGCCGCGAACGCCGTGTTCGCGGCCGGCTCGAGCGACGCGGCGGGCTACACCTACTCGGCGCGCTACCTCACCGGCGTCGTCGTCGAGATGGAGGACCTCGGGGTGCGGCGCCCGAAGTCGGTGGCCGGCTTCAACGGTGTCTCGCAACGTTACGTGCGCATCGTGGTGCGCCCGGAGCTCGCCAAGCTCGCGCTGCGCAAGAACCACCGCGTGTTCAACGAGATGCGCGCCCTCGCGATCGTGCGCGAGGTGTTCCGCAGCGCGGGCGTGTACGGGTTCCTGCCCGACATCCCCGGCGTCGGCCTCGCGACGAACGCGATCGCGCAGGGCGTCAGCAACCTACCGGTGCTCGGCAACGCGATGGGCGACGCGCTGAGCGGTCAGTACATCAAGCTCATCCCGCCGCCCTACCAGAACCCGGACGTCGCCAAGGCGGGCGCCGCGATGCCGGCCGAGGACTGGACCCAGAAGCGCGAGATGTGTGTGCAGTACGGCGAGACCGACCTCGACTTCGTCCGTCGCCTCCTCGAGGAGGAGGGCATCCACTTCACGTTCACGTGTCGGCGCGGGTTCGAGCGCATCGTGCTCGTCCACGATCCGCGGCTGCTCGATGAGGCGCCCACCGTCGATGGTCGACCGATCCCGTATCGGTGGCCGGCGTGGATGCCGAACGCGACGGTCGAGACGCTGATCGACGGCGCGGAGTGGCGCAAGGTCCGCTCGACGAAGGTCACGCTCCGCGACTTCAGCTACTCGGACCCGATGCAGGCGGCGACCGAGCTCGTCGCGCCGGCGCCGGGGGCGAGCGCACCGCTGAGCGTGACGTCGGAGGCTTCCGTGGCGTTCGGCGAGCGCTACGAGTATCCCGGTCAATATCCCTTCCAGTACGAGAAGGAGGGCGACCCGCCGATCGACTATCGCCTCTACGGGAGCGACAAGTTGGATCGTCCGTTCGCGCAGCTCCGCCTCGAGGAGGAGGCGAGCCGGGCGCGCCGCGTCACGCTGCACACCGATCTGATCGGCGCGGCGTGCGACGCCAACGTCCGGGTGCGCGGCTATCCGTTCCAGCGCGACGGCGCCACCGCGATCCCGACCGCCGGGCCGCCGCCCGCGGATCGGCTCGTCGTCGAGCGCGTGCGCTGGGAGGGCACGCCGAACCCGAGCCCCACCGTGCGCGTGGGGACGTTCGTCCCGCCGACCGGTCCCGCCGTCATGTATCGCAACGAGATCACCGGGTGGTGGACCGACGCGACGTTCCCCGCCCAGACGCCGATCCGGCCGGCTCGCACGATGAAGAAGCCTCGCGTCGCGTCGCTGACGACGGCGACGGTCGTCGATTGGACCGGCGATCACGACGAGGACGAGGAGATCGAGCACGAGCATCCGACGTCGGTGCGCGTGCGCGTGCGGTTCCACTGGGATCGCCGCGGGGAGCTGCCGCTCGGGATCCTCCCGCCGATCGGCTATATCGCGCAGCGCGGCGCCTCGTGCTGGTGCCGCGTCGCGCAAGGCTGGGCGGGCGCCGACTTCGGCGTGATGTTCGTGCCGCGCGTCGGCAGCGAGGTCGTGGTCGCGTTCGAGAATGGGGATCCCGATCGTCCGGTGATCGTCGGCTCGCTCTACGACGGGCTACACCCCGTGCCGGTGCCCGGTCGCGAAGCGCCGCGCGAGGGGTTCAAGCCGCCCGCCGCCGAGCACAACCAGCTCTCGACGATCTCGACGCACACCAGCCCGTGGGACGAGGACGACGGCGTGCGGAGCGAGCTCACGTTCGACGACACGTCGGGCAAGGAGCGCGTCTTCCTCAAGGCCGGGCGACACCTCATCGAAGAGGTGTACGGCGAGCACCGCACCCGAGTCGGCGACCCCGACGCGGACGGGGTCGGCATCCAGACGAACGAGGTCGGCCGGCACCACAGCGAGATCGTCGAGCAGCGGCAGCGTCTGCGCGTCGGCGGAGACCGCGACAAGACGGTGTTCCGTGGTCAGCTCGAGACGATCGAGGGCTCGCGCGAGGTGCGCGTGCTCGGCGATCAGACGGTGCTCGTCACGAGCGATCACACCGAGACCGTCGAGGGCGTCGTGTCGATGACGATCAAGGGCGATCGGACGCTCACGATCCACGGCACGCGCGACACGGTGGTCGGCGATCCGGACGACCCGACGCCGGCGCACGACATCCACGACGTGACGGGCAACAAGACCGACACGATCGTGGGAACGCTCAAGGTGCGCGCGAAGGCGCTCGCGATCGGCGAGCCCGGCGAGGCCGACGACGCGCCGCTCTCGTCGCTCGCGGTCGGGCCCAACGCAGACGGGGAGCCCGAGCTCAAAGCGACCTCGGACGTCGCGTACAAGCTGACCGCAGCGAAGGAGGTCCGCATCGAGTCGAAGTCGGCCGGCGTGGAGCTCGTCGCGAAGGAGGGCCTGAGCGCGATGGTCGAGGCGTCGATGCTCGACATGACGCAGCGCGCGGGCGGCGGCGTCACGGTGTGGCATCCGACGCGCGTCGAAGTGCACACGCAGCACGACTTGATGGTCGCGCACGAGGGCGAGCTCCGGCTCCGCGCGATGGACGAGGCGGACGCGCTCGCGATCCTCGGCCCCGGCGGCGTGCGGATCGACGGGCGCACCGGCGTCGTGAAGGCGACCAAAGAGATCCGCGGCAAGAGCGGGATGCAGACGGGCGGAGGCGGCTGATGGGGATGTTCGACGGGCTCGAGGATCCGCTCGACGAGGTCTCCGACGCGCTCCACGACTTCGGGGCCGACGACGAGGCCGACGGGCTCGATGACGCAACGAAGCTGATCCAGTCGCGCATCATGCAGAACGGCGGGGTGCCGGGGGTGCGCGCGCGGTTCCTCATCGGGGCGCCGCAGCCGGGCACGGTGCCGGTCGACGCGGTCGACTGGTCCGACGCGATCGTGCAGGCGGGCGGGATCGGCGAATCGCTCCTCCAACAGGCCGGCCAGCGAGCCGGCTACGCGGAGCTGGGCGCGGCCGCTCTCGAGCAGGAGCTCGACAAGCGGTTCGGGCTCGAGAAGGCGCACGAGCATCCGCTCCACTGGGTCCGCGGCTGTGAGGTGGAAGAAGGGTTGTCGACGGTGTGGCGCGCGACGATCACGTTGGCGAAGCCCGACGCGGCCTCGCTCGCCGCCGCGCAGCTCGGGCTCGGCGCACCGCCGCTGAGCTTGATCGACACGATCACGAACGCGTTCGACGACGACGACGGCGACGGGTGGTGGGAGCTCGCCGACATCATGCAGCTCGCAGGGACCGCGATGGCCGCAGCGCTCACGCCGGGCGCGCTCGCCGATCAGGTGTGGGACACCGACAACCCGGACGAGCTGGATTCGCGCCGCCTGACGATGAGCCACCGGCAGGATCCCGCGCCGCCCTACCTCGGCAAGACGAAGGCGGTCGACTACCTCGGCGCGTTCGCGCGGCTCAGCCTCGCGCGCCGCTTCGACGACGATCAGTTCACGCTCAACGAGCGTTGGTTCAGCGGGTACGTCTCGGAGTTCGAGGACCTCGGCTACGACCCGGTGCTGCGGCTGCGCCTAACCCGCGTCACGGTGCGACCGCACCTCCATCGGCTCTCGTTCCGGCGCCGGCACCGCGTGTTCAAGGGGCTCAACGCGGTGGAGATCGTGTTGCACATCCTGAAGGAGCACGGGATCTACCAGCAGGCCTCCACCAAGGACGCGGTCGGCACCGCGCTTCGGATCGCGTCGGGCGGGGCCGAGCTGTTCGGGCCGCTCGCGGTGCCCGACACGCTCGCGGCGGCGGCGGGCAAGCTGTCGGGCCTCGATCCGTTCGGGGTCACCGAGGGGGTGGCGAAGGACGTCGAGAACGCGCTGATGCAGCCGATCTGGAAGTGGCGGCCCAAGCGCGACTACTGCGTCCAGTACGGCGAGACCGACCTCGAGCTGGTGGAGCGCCTGCTCGCGGAAGAAGGGTTGACGTTCTTCTTCGAGCACCGAGAGCGGCTCGAGACGCTCGTGATCGCGGAGGACCCTCGGCTGGCCGGGCACAAGGTGCTCACCGCCGGCCGCATCCCCGTCGACGCGAGCGGCAGCGGCAACCTCAGCGCGAACGAGGTCGCGTGGGATCTCACCGTCTCGCGCGTGCCGGTTCCGTCCGGCGTGACGCTGCGCGACCGCGCGTACGATCGGCCGTACGACCCGACCGATCTGAAAGCCGGCGAGTCGCTCGATCTCCTGAGCCCGTCGAACCTCTCGTCGCTCTCGACGCTCGGCGGGCTCGAGCAGATGGCGAACCAGGCGCTGGGCCTCGCGGGCGAGCTCGCCGGGGCGCCGGGCACCGAGGACTACGCGGGGCCCGAGGCGCAGTGGTTCGAGTGGCCGGGCGGGCTCGCGTATCCGCCGACGACGAACGCGGACGATCCGTTCGGCTACGACGCGTTCGACGGTCCGCCGATGGCGCAGCTGCGCCTCGAGGGCTTCCGATCGCGCGGCGCGATCGCGCGCGGCCGCAGCGAGTGCGCCACGTTCGCGCCGGCCAACCACGCGCGCCTCCTCTACGGCGGCTTCGACGTGCTCCACAAGCCGGTGCAGAAGCCGCAGCGCTTCATGATCACGCGCGTGCGCCACCTCGCCCGCATGACCTCCGCGGCGATCCCTCGCGGCCTCGACGATCCGCAGCCCGCGACGCCGCCCGTCAACGCGAACCCGCCGGCGAACGCGCCGGCTCCGCCGCCCCCCAACCCGAACCCGCGCCGCTACAACCTCGACTACTCGAACGAATTCGAGGCGCAGAACGCGCAGCTCCCCTACCGGCCTCCGGTCGTTCGCTCCAAGCCGGTCATCCACGGAGTACAGACCGCAATCGTCGTGGACGTGGGCCGCGGCGAGGATCCGACGACCTCGCCGGCCGAGGTGAGCGTGCTCGTCCCGCAGTCGGCGTGGCGCGTCCGCGTGCGCATGCCGTGGCAGCGCGACGGAGAGACGGTGATGGGCACCTGGGCGGGCGACGGCTCCGCCGCCGCGGCGCCGCCCGACGAGTGCAGCCACTGGATCCGCTTCGCCCAGCCGTACGCCGGCGCAGGCTTCGGCGCGCTCCTCGTGCCGCGCGTCGGCATGGAGGTCGTGATCGGCTACGAGGAGGGCGACCCCGACAGGCCGTGCGTGCTCGGCGCGCTCTACAGCAACCCGTACGATCGCCCGCTCGGCGCGCGCCACGACTCGAGCGAGAAGCCGGCCGACACCGCGTCGGGGCGGATCGACTTCCCCGCGCGGATGCAGGACTCGGGCTTCACGAGCCGGTCGTGGTCGCAGAGCGAGCGCGGCGAGAGCGCGGTCGGCAACCGTGTCCGCTTCGACGACTCGGCGGGCGACGAGGCGCTCGGCCACGGACGCATCGAGGTCTACGCGCAGCACGACCTCGCGAAGGAGGTCGGCTCACGCAAAGTGGACGCCGACGGCGGCGAGGACGAGGTGCTCGGCGATCACGTGACCACCGTGCTCCACGATCAGCACAACGAGGTGCACGCCGATCACATCGAGCTGGTGCACGGCGACCAGCGGCTGCTCGCCCGCTACGCGTCGAGCGGTGCCAGCGACTGGGCGCGCGAGGTGGACATCACCGGACGCGAGACGATCGCGATCGGCGGCGGTCCCACGAAGGGCGAGGACGAGGACCCGGCCAACGACGTCATGCTCGACCAGGTCCTGAAGGACGACACGCTGAAGGTCTCCGGCAAGCGCAAGCTCGAGACGGGCGGCGACGAGACGATCCAGATCGAGGGCGAGGGCGCGGGGCCGGACCGACCGGGTCGCCGGCTCGACGTGGCGAAGGGGAGCGCGAAGGTCGAGATCGACCTCTTCGACCAGTTCAAGATCACCGGCGACCGTCGCGTGCGCGCCGAGCAGACCCACACCGTCCGCGCGGCGCGGTTGGACATCAAGACCCACGCCGAGGCGGCGAGCGGGGAGACGGGCGGGCTCACGCTCGACGACGACGGCGCGAAGCTGACCACCGAGGGCGCCGCGACGATCGAGGCGAGCATGTTCACCGCGAGCAGCACCGGCGATCGCGTCATCGTGAAGGCGGCGACTCGCATCGAGCTCCACGACGGGACCGGCGCGGGCAACCGGATCACGCTCGACGCCGAGTCGAAGACGATCGTGATCCGCGCGGCGTCCACCACCGCGCTCAAGGTCGGGCTCGACGCGGCGGGGCTCACGCTCAAGCAGGACGCGATCCTCCTCGAGGGATCGGGGAGCACGTGGACGATCGACTACCAACCGATCGGCGTACAGAGCGTGATGGACGGACCCGACGTCACGTTCGCGGCGACCGACGAGATCTGGCTCGCCGCGCCGTCCATCTACTGGGGAGACGAGTGATGGAGGCCTACGCGAGGCCGATCCGAGAGCTCGCGGAGCGCCTGCGCGCGTTCGTGTGGACCCGTACGCAACGACTCTTCCACATCACCACGGACGAGGCGCTGTGGGGCGCGACGCTCGAGCTCGTGATGGGCTTCGAGCACCACGCCGACAACGTGAGCCCGTTCGTGCTGCTCGACCACGCGCACGAGAAGGACGGGCACGGCTGGGACGCGTGCGCGCGGAAGGTCCGCGAGGATCACGCGGCGCGGCGTCTGGCGATGGCCGAGCACGGCTATGCGCTCGGCGCGCTCGGCGCCCAAAGCCAGGCCGGGCACCCGCTGGCCCGCTTCGGCGCGGCGGCGTCGGACGTGATCGCGAAGGGGTGCGCGCCGCTCGATGGGCTCTTGCTCGTCGTGGCCCCGGCGATGGTCGACGACGGGGCGGCGCTCGACCGGGATCTTCGGGAGCTCGTCCGCGCCCTACCGCGGGCGCGGTGGATCGTGATCGAGCGCGGCGCGTGCTCGGTGAGCGCGGAGCTCGCGCGCGCGACGTCGGCCGGCCACGGACGCGCGACGGTCGACGAGGACGAGGCGGTGCGCGAGCTCGAGGCGACGCTCGACGCCTCGGCCGCCGCGTCCGCCGACGCGCCCGCCGCGGCCCAGACGGGCGCCGCGTGGCCCAAGGGTGCCCTCCCGCCCGGCGCGGGGGGGAGCGCGGCGCGGCGAGCCGGCGCGGTAGCGGCGGCGGCAGCGGCGCTCGGGATGCCCGCCGCGATGTTCACCGGCGCGCTCCGCGATCTCCGCCAACATGTATTGCGTGGTGCGGTGGCGCTGCGGCGTGGCGATCCGATCGCGGCCGCGCAGCACCAGGGTCGCGCGGCGAGATCGGCGAGCGCGGCGGGGATGGATCGCGAGGCGCTGTTGATGGAGATGATCGGAGCGAACCACCTCGTCGCGGCCGAGCAGCGCGACCTCGCGCGCGAGCGCTACCAGTCGTGCGCGGACCGGGCGAAGACGCACGGCTGGGCGGACCTCGCGGCGCAGTCCTTGATGGCGATCGGCGCGCTGCACCTCGTGGATCGCGATCGCAGCGCGGCGTCGATCGCGTACGGATGGGCGGGGCGCGCAGCGCGCGATGGCGGCGAGAGCGCGCTCGCGATCGAGGGCTTCCGCATGGCGGGACAGTGTGCGGCGGAGGACGGCAACCACGAGGTCGCGCGGAAGCTGTTCAGCGAGGCGCTGTCCGTGGCATCACCGCTCGACGACGCGGCGGCAGGGCGGACGAGCGCGCCGGTGGCCGCGCGGCAGCTCGCCGAGCGCTTCGACTCGATGGGCGGCACCGCGCAGGCGCAGTCGCTGCGCGCGCAGGCACAGCGGATGGAGGCGGCGGCGAACGCCAGCGCAGGCGTGGGAGGAGCGGCATGATCGGCGCAAAGGACGATGACCTCGTGGTCGGGATGTGCATGCACATGGAGCTCGTGCCGATGCCGGCCCCGACGCCGACACCGCTCCCGCACCCGTTCATCGCCACCATCGGCGATCCGGGTCGCAAGGCGGCGAAGGCGGCAACGAGCCCGATGACGTCGTGCTCGGGCGACACGCCGCTCGAGGAGCGACCGGTGCTGATCAACGGCAAGCTCCTCACGAACGTCGGCACGATCATCAAGAACTCGACGGCGATGCCGCACATCCCGTTGCCCCCCGGCACGGGCTGGGCGCCGACGCCCAAGCCTCCCAAGCCGATGGTGGGCATCCTCGAGACGCCGCCGCCGCCGGACCTCCCGGTCTCGCCGGCCGGCGACGCGCTGATGGACAAGGGCAGCGCGCAGATCAACTTCGGCGAGGGCGAGGTGGTCCGGCTCGGCGACATGTGCGCGAGCTGCTCGGAGCCATCGCGGATGTTCTCCACCGTGATCGCGATCCCGCTCGGCAAAGTCGTGATGCTCCTCGGATAGACGATGCGTACCCGCTGGCAGGTCGACGCGCTCCATCGCTGGGTCTCACGGCTCGCTCCGCCGAGGCTCGCGAGCTGGCGACCGCTGGACGAGCGGGCGATCGCGGGAGCGGGGGTCGACGTCGCCACCGGACACGTGACGTTCACCGAGGAGGACCTCGCGCTCGACGGACCGCCGCGCTTCGCGCTGAGCCGCACCTACGTCTCGGGCAACGCGGACCGCGCGGGGCTCCTCGGTCGCGGCTGGTCGCTCGCGATCGAGCAGTCGATCACCGAGGAGAACGGCGGCTACCTGTGGCGCGACGGACAGGGGCGCGAGCTGTGGTTTGCGCCCGACGCGACGTCTCGCCCGGGACAACGGATCGCGCACCCGTTCGATCGGGCGCGGCTCACGCCGCTCGGGCAAGGACTCTTTCGCATCGACGATGGCCCGCGTCGGCTGCGCTTCGAGGCGCCGAGCGCGGGACAGACGGCATGGCTCTCGGCCATCGAGGTGGGGCGGGCGTCGACCCACGTGCGCTGGACCGACGCCGGCGTGACGGTCGCCGCCGGCCCGGTGGAGCTGCTGCTCGACGTGTCACACGGCCGGCTCGTCAGGACGCGGGTGCGCCTCCCGTCGGAGGAGACGTTCGACTTCGGGCAGTACGGCTACTCCGACACCGGCGACCTCGTTCGGATCGCGCTCCCGCACGACGTGCGCCGCGAGTACGAGTACGCGCACGGCCTCGTGGTCTCGCGCCGCGCGGCCGACGGAGACGTCATCTACTACGGCTACGACGGGGGCGGCGTGGACGCGCGGTGCGTGCGCACGTGGCGGGCGAGCGGGTGCGACGACCGGAAGCTCGACTATCGCGCGGGCGCGACCACGGTGGTCGACGGAGCGGGGACGACCCACTACTTCGAGCACGACGCGTTGCGTCGGCTCACGTCGGCCGCGGGCGCCACGTTCCGCTACCACCCCGAGCGGCTCGTCCCCGTCGAGCGCGCGACGCGGAGCGGCCGCGCCAGCGCGGAGGTCGACGGGCTCGGGCGGCCGATCGCGCTGACGCACCCCGATGGAGCGATCGAGCGGCTCACCTACGACGAAGCGGGCCGCGTCGTCGGCCACGTGGACGGCGTCGGCGCGCGCACGGCGCTCCGCTTCGACGACGAGGGGGAGCTCGTCGAGCGGGGAGGCGAGGGAGCGTCGGTGTTGGTGCGCACCGGCGACGGCGGGCAGCTCGAGATCGTCCACGGCGACGAGTGGCTCGAGGTCCAGCGCGATCGCTTGCGCCGCCCGGTCGAGGTGCGGCTCAAGGGCGAGGTCTGGCGCGCGAGCTACGACGCGCTCGGACGTCCCGCCGCGCTGGAAGGGCCGGAGGGCCGGCGCACGTTCGAGCACGACGCGTTCGGCCGCGTCGCCGCGATGAGCGTCGACGGCGTGCGCGCGTCGTTCCGGCGCGACGGCGAGGGTCGACTCGTGCAAGCGACGTTGCCGGACGGCGACTGGGTCATCGAGCGCCAGCCGAGCGGCCTGCCCGGCACCGTGACGCGCCCCGACTTCTCGTGTCAGCTCCGCTTCGACGCAGAGCGCCGCCTCACCGACGTGATCGATCGGCGCGGCCGGCGCTGGGCGTTCACGCGCGATCGCGCGGGCCGGATCGTCGAGGAGGTCGACTTCGATCACCGCGTGTACGGGTTCGCGTACGCGGGGGCCTCGCGCGACGTCACGTCGGTGATCCTCCCGAACGGCGAGCGCGTGCACGTGCGCCGCGACCGCGCCGGACGGATCGTCGCCGCGCGCTACGGCAGCGAGCTCGAGGAGAGCTTCGAGTACGACGCCGCGGGTCGCCTGATCATCGCGCGCTCCGGCGACGACCAAGTGCGCCTGACCCGCGACAAGAGCGGCCGCGTGGTCTCGGAGCAGCAAGGGCCGCACGAGGTCGGCGGCGTCTACGATCCACGCGGCCGGCGCTCCTTGGTCGTGAGCTCGCTCGGCGCGCGCATCACCCGAGGGTGGGGGGCCGACGGAGCGAGGCTGCTCGAGGTCATCGCGCCCGACGGGGCGCGGCACGAGGTCGCGCTCCACAAAGACAAGCTCATTGCGGGCATGCTCAGCGTCGCGCGCGCCCCCTCGCGCCCGCCGCTCCGCGACACGGCCGAGGGGGAGATCGAACGCGACGACATCGGCCGCATCTCCGCGTGGACGGCGCCGGACGGACGTCGCTGGACGTATCAGTACGGCGCGGACGGGCTCGTGCGCGGCGCCGGGTTGCCGAGCGGCGAGACGATCGCGTTCTCGTACGACGCGTTCGGGCGCCGCACCGCGGCGGACAGCCCACGCTACGGCGCGCGCTGGGTGTGGGACGGAGGCGTCGGCCTCCACGAGCTGTCGAGCGACGCGCCGCCGCGCACCTACGTGTTCGATCCCGCGGACGGCAGCCCGGTCGGACGCCTCGAGCCGAGCGTCGTGCGCTGGCTCGGGATGTACGAGGACTTCGTCTGCCTCTTCGATCCCGACGCGCCGAGCCGACCCACCAGCGAGTACTGGCCGTGGCGTGGCGGACTCTACATCGACTTCCTCACCGGCCTCTGGCTCGGCCCCGGCCGCACCTTCCACCCGCGCGCCGCGGAGCCGATGGGGACGGGGACGCTGTCGGACGAGCTGTTCGGCCCGGTCGATGCGCTCGGGTTCGACTACGCGCCGCGTATCTTGCGCACGCTCGCGCGGGCGGACGAGCGCACCCTCGAGCGCTTCGTCGAGCGCCTCACCACCCCCGCGTGGCTCGAGCTCCCGAGGACGCCGCCCACGCCGTGGCCGGAGCCGATCGAGGCACCGAGCCTGATCCCGCGCGGCCTCCGCATCTGATCGCTCACGTCACAGCACCTTGACGCGCGTCTGCTCGGCCATCTGCGCCTCGGTGAGCCGCCCCGTCTCGGCGTAGGCCTCGTACTGCTCCCACTTCTTCACCGTCAGCTCGTTGAACTTCTTGACGGCGGGGTTCGGCTCGGGGAGCGGCTTGTCACCGTATCGCCGATACGCGATCTGCTCTTGCTCGACGGTGAAGCCGTCTTGACGGAAGATCTCCTTCGTCACCGGCCGGATGAGCGGCATCGCGAGCTTGCCGAGGACCTTGCTCAACCGCGCGCTCGGGACGCGCGGGGGCTCCCAGAGCTGGAGCGTGAAGACGCGCGTCTCGTCCTCGCTCATCGGGAGCATGAAGTTCGTCGAGCGCACGCGATCGTTGCTCAGCGCGCTCTGGTACGGGTAGTCGTAGATCATGGAGGTGTCGCTCTGGTTGCTGCCGCGATGCTTGCGGAAGAGCGGCGACGTGAACGGGTGCAAGACGTCGCGACGGAGGTCGTGCTCCCAGAGGAGCGTGATCTTGTCTCCGACGAGCGTGTGCTCGGCGAGCACGGTGTCGCCGTAGGGGACCCAGCTCCCGTGCACCCAGAGGTGGGTGAGGTTGCAGAGGTTGTCGATCACCATCGAGTGGTGCGCGCGCCACGTGTAGTGGAACGTGATCGACGGCCACGCGTCGTCGCCTTCGCCGTGCGGGATCTCGACGAGCGGGGTGAGCTCCGCGATCCGCGCGTCGCCCGGGAAGAACCAGACGATCCCGTAGCGCTCGCGCGTGGGGTAGCTCCGGATCGGGACGACGGGGAGCTTCTTCTTGAAGTCGTCGTGCTTGGTCCCGACGAGCGAGCCGCCGCGATCGAACGTCCAACCGTGATAGCGACAGACCAGCGTGCAGCCCTCGACCGTCCCGTAGCTCAGCTTGATCTGTCGATGCGGGCAGCGGTCCTCGAGGACCTGGACGACCCCGTCCTCGCCTCGGTAGACGGCGAGGTCGTCGCCCTCGAAGCGGATGCCGAGGACCTTCTTCTTCGGCACCTCGTGGCTGAACGCCGCCGGGTACCAGTGGAGCGGGCTCATCCGCACGCCGCGCGCGCGGCGCGCGAGGCTGTCTCGGACGGGCGGATCGACGGGGCGGAGGGACTGCATCGAGAGGCGACCCGCGCCTATTGAACAACCACCGCGACCGCGAGTCCAGCGCCCATGCGCGCGACCCGGTACACTCGCGCTCGCGATGCCCAAGGCCAGCGTCCTCATCGTCGACGACGAGAAGAACATCCTCTCGACCCTCTCGCGCGCGCTGCGCATCGAGGACTACGACGCCGACGTCGCGGGGAGCGCGAAGGTCGCGCTCGAGAAGCTGCGGACCAAGGCGTACGACGCGGTGATCGTGGACGTGATGATGCCCGAGATGGACGGCATCACGATGCTCCGCACGCTCCGCGATCAGGGCAACGCGGTGCCGGTGATCGTGATGAGCGGGCACGGCACCATCGACACCGCCGTCGAGGCGACGCGGCTCGGCGCGCGCGACTTCATCGAGAAGCCGATCGCGAGCGAGCGCTTGTTGTTGAGCCTCGAGCACACGCTCCAGCTGAGCCGCCTCGAGGCGGAGAACGAAGAGCTGCGCCAGCTCACCGGCGTCGCGAGCGGGTTGATCGGCGACAGCGCCCCGATGCGGCAGCTCAAGGATCAGGTGCGGCTCGCCGCGAGCGCGAACGCGCCGGTGCTGGTGATCGGCGAGCGCGGGACCGGCAAGGAGCTCGTCGCGCTGGCGATCCACGAGGGGAGTAAGCGCAAGGAGGCGGGCAGCTACGAGAAGCTCAACTGCGCGGCGGTGCCGGCGGAGCTGATCGAGAGCGAGCTCTTCGGCCACGAGGCGGGCGCGTTCACCGGCGCGACCAAGCAGCGCCGCGGCAAGTTCGAGCGCGCGCACGGCGGGACGCTGTTCCTCGACGAGGTCGGCGACATGCCTGCACCGATGCAAGCCAAGCTGCTGCGTGTGCTGCAGGAAGGCGAGATCGAGCGCGTGGGCGGCAGCGCGCTCATCGACGTCGACGTTCGCGTGGTGGCGGCGACGAACAAGCCGCTGCAGAAGGAGATCGAGGAGGGCCGCTTCCGCGCCGACCTCTACGATCGCCTCAACGTGGTCCCGCTGCGCGTGCCACCCCTTCGCGAGCGCGCGGAGGACATCCCTACCCTCGCCTCGCATTTCCTCCGCGTCGCGTGCGCGAACAACGATCGGCGCGGCAAGTCGCTCAGCGAAGGCGCGATGAAGCTGCTCTGCCGCTATGAGTACCCCGGCAACGTGCGCGAGCTGCGCAACCTGATCGAGCGCCTCGTGATCCTCACACCGGACGAGCAGATCACGGAGACCGATGCGCGGGCGCTGTTGCCGATCGCGGGCGGCGGCGGATCGGGCGGCGGTTACTACCGGCCGGGCGTCCAGCTCCGCGCGATGATGGACGAGGTGGAGCGCGATCTGATCACGCGCGCGCTCGAGCATCACGCCGGTCACGCGACGAACACCGCGCTCGACCTCGGGCTCGAGCGGAGCCACCTCTACAAGAAGATGAAGTCGCTCGGCATCCGTCGGGACTGACCCGCGTGTCGAGCGCACTCTCCATCGGCGCGGTCTTCGCGACGGACTTCCGCGTCGAGCGCCTCCTCGGCGAGGGCGGGATGGGCGCCGTCTATCAGGTCGAGCAGCTCAGCACCGGCAAGCGCCGGGCGCTCAAGACCATGCACCCGAACCTCGTCCCCGACGAGAAGAGCCGCGCACGGTTCGTGGACGAGGCCAAGGTCGGCGCGCGGATCGAGAGCGACCACGTGGTGGATGTCCTGTCGGCGGGGGTCGACGACGCGAGCGGGATCCCGTGGCTCGCGATGGAGCTCCTCGAGGGCGAGGACTTCGAGAAGCTCTCGCAGCGCCGCGGACCGCTGCCTCCGAGCGAGGTGCTCGATCTGATGGAGCAGGCTGGTCACGCGATCGGCGCCGCGCACGCGGCGGGGGTCATCCACCGCGATCTCAAGCCGGAGAACCTGTTTCTCGCCAACACCCAGTCGCGCGACGGACGACCGGTCGTGAAGGTGCTCGACTTCGGGATCGCGCGGATGGTGGAGTCGAGCCGCGCGTCCGCGACCGTGACGAGCGCGATCGGCTCGCCGCTCTGGATGGCGCCCGAGCAAGCGCAGCCCGGCGAGAAGCTGACGCCGGCCACCGACGTGTGGGCGCTCGGCCTGATCGCGTTCTCCCTGTTGACCGGCAAGAGCTACTGGAGCGCGGCCAACCATCCGACGTTCAACCTGCCGGCGCTCCTCATCGAGGTGATGACGTACCCGATCGCGCCCGCGTCGCAGCGCGCGGCCGAGATCCAATCGCACGCCGCGTTGCCGCCTGGGTTCGACGCGTGGTTCGCGCGATGCGTCGATCGCGAGCCGAGCGCGCGCTTCCCCGACGCGCGCGCCGCGGTCGCAGCACTGCGATCCGTCTTGACGTCTCCGGCGTTCGCGTTCGCTCCGACGATGGAGTCCCCCGCCGCCACCAGCGTGCCCGGCGTCGACACCGCGCGCGGTCATGGCGATCCGAGCGTCGCGTCGTTCGGCGCGGCGCCCTCGTCGCTCCGAGGCACCGCTCCGCTCGTCGGCGGCGCACCGGCCAGCCACCCCGCGTCGGCGGCGCGGGCGGCGGCGCGACCGGACACCACGGGACGGTGGCTGATCATCGCGGCCGGCGCGGTGGTGGCGAGCCTGCTCGTGGCCGCGGTGTTCATCGCCGGGCTCACGTTCCTCCTTCGGCGCGACGAGCCGGTGGCCGCCGCCGCCCCGCAGCCGCCGCAGCCCGCCGTGCCGACCGCGCCGGATCCCAATCCCGTGATGGCGCCGATCGCACCTCGGCCGGGGGAGCCCGATCCGCCACGCGTGCCTCGCGAGCCGAGCGCGGAGGAGACGCCCGCATCGAGCGAGGCGGACGCGCAGGCGCTCGACGAGCGGCAGCTCGCCCAGCGCATCGAAGATCGCCGCGCGCGCGGACAGACCGCCGCCGCGCACCGCGACATGCAAGTCTACGTGCGCCGTTTCCCCGGCGCGGCGCGCAGCCGTTCGTATCAGGCGATCCTGGCGCGCACGGGCGGCGCTCCCGCTCCACCGCCGACCTCGCCCGCGCCGACGGGCAGCGTGCGCACGGGGTCGAGCCAGACGAGCGGCGGGCTCAGCGCGGAGGTGATCCGGCGCGTCGTGCGCGCGCGCCAGCCGGAGCTCATGCACTGCTACGACCAAGGGCGCGCCGCCCACCCCGGGATCGAAGGACGCGTGGTGCTACGTCTCGAGATCGCGGCGAGCGGCGCGGTCCGCTCGGCGCAGATCGCCAACACCACGTTGAACGATCCGTCCACCGAGCGCTGCATGGTCGCAGCAGCGCAACGATGGGCGTTCCCGTCGGCGAACGGGCCGACCGCGGTGAGCTACCCGGTGATCTTCGCCGCGCAGTGAGCGGGCAGGTCGGCGAGCCTCGCTACTGCCAAGGATCGTTGACTTCGTTCTCGCCCGACCCGCCGCGCGGCGGGGGTACGCGGAGCTCGTCGGGATCCTCGCGGCTCCCCCACGGGTTGAGCACCTCGTGGCCCACGTGCGGATGCTCGGCCGGCGGGGCGTCGCCGGCCGGTTCCTCGGTCGCGGGCGGGACGGTGGGAGCGTGCGTGTCGCCCAACGCCGGCACCTCGAGCCCGGGCGCGGACGGAACCTCGACGAACGGCACACCGCACGTCGTGTGGCACCCGTTGCACTGCTGCGAGGCGGCCGCGAACGCGGTGCCGTACGCCTCGATGTCCTCGCGCTCCGCCGCCGCGACCAGCGCGGGCATCCGCTCGTTCATGATGCCGAAGTAGAACGTGTCGGCGAGCTCGTCGTTGCACTCGCCCGGCAACAAGGCGTGCGGCATGTCGTCGGTGAAGAGCTCGACGATCTCCGACGCCTCGTAGCGCGCCATGCCCCAGCGGCCGGCCACCGCGGCGCGGCCCGATGTCTCGAAGCGGTGGCCGGTCTCCACCATCAGCGCGCCGATCCGGAGGTTCGTCTCGGGCGTCTCCTCCTCGCCGTCCTCGGGTTTGCCGCCATCGCACGAGGCGAGGAGCGCGAGACATACGAATCCGCTCTGAACGAGCGCGCGCCACGCGCGTCGTGATCGTCGACTCATGAGGCTTCTCCATCCAGCTCGATGAGCCGGCGATTGATCGGGACCTCCGAGAGGAACTTCGCCCGCCAGTCCGCGTCCTCGATGCGACCCGCGAGGAACTCGAGGCGGCTCGCGCCGCGCGCGACGATCTCCCGCGCGCGCTCGGCCTGACCGGATCGCGCGAGCGCCTCCGCGAGGGCGAGGAAGATCTCCGCCTCGTCCTCCTCCATCGTGCCGATCTCGTCGCGGAGCTGCATCGCGCGCTCCGCGTCGGCGAGCGCCGCCACCTCGTCGTCGCCGAGCAGCGCGGCCCTCGACGCGAGCGCGAGCGCGCTGGCCTGGAGCGCGGGCAGGCTCTGGGCGGCTGCGTCCTCCGCGATCTGGCGCGCGTCGTCGGCCAGCTCGAACGCGAGCTGCACGCCGAGGTCGGCGCGCGCGCGATAGAGCCGCGCCGCCAACCCGAGGCGCGGTCGGCTGAGCTGCTCGGCCAACCCGAGCGCCGCGTCGAACGCCGCGTGCGCCTCGGCGATCCGCCCCTGACCGGCGAGCGCATAGCCGAGGTTCGCGAGCGCGTACCCCTCGACGACCCGGTTGCCGACGCGCTGGCACGAGTCGATCGCCTTGCGCAACGCGGCTTCCGCTTCCTCATATGCGCCGACGCGGTTGTAGGTGTCCGCGAGGTTGCACTCCGACGTCGCGGCGCGCCGCAGATCACCCGTCTCGCGGAAGCCCGCGATCGCGTCCTCGAGCGCGGCCTTGCGCTTGCCGAGATCACCGAGCGCGGTGAAGAGCTGCCCGCGCCACGCCGCGACCATCGCCGCGGTCTCCTTCGACGGATGCGGGATCGACGAGGCCTCCGCGATCGGAACGCTCGCGTCGCTGATGCGACCCGCGTAGAGATAGCCCCAGCCGAGCCGCGCGAGCGCGAGCGCCAACAGATCCGGGTCGCCCGCGTCGCGCGCCGCCGCCACCGCCTCCTCGGCGACGCGCAGCCCCTCGTCGCTCTCGCCGACCGCGAGCAAGAGCGCGCCCTTCTCGACGAGGGCGCGCGCGCGCTGGAGCCCCGTCGACGCGAGGACGAGCGCCGCCTCGATCGACTCGCGCTGAGCCGCCTTCTCGCCGAGGAAGAAGAGCGCGTCGGCGCGCACGATGTGTAGATCGAACGCGCGCTCCGGCGTCGGGCTGAGCGCGAACGCGCGCTCGGTACAGCGGAGGACGCTCCGGTTGTCGCCGCGCTTGGCGGCCGAGAACGCCGCCTGCGCATACGCGCGCGCCGCCTTGTCCGCGTCCTCTCCGAGCTCCCAGTGACGCGCGCGATCCTCGGGGTCCACGTCCGGCGAGGCCTCGAGGTACTCCGCAGCGAGACGATGGAGCGAGCGGCGAGCGTCGTCGGTGTTCATCCGATACGCGACCTCCGCGACCATGCTGTTGAGGAAGCGGTATTCCCTTCCCGCCTCGACGCTCGGCGTATCGGCCGGTGCCCCGAGCCGCGCTCCGACCAACCCGCGCCGCGTGAGCGCGTCCAGGTGTCGGTCCGGCTCCGGTTGCTCGAGCGCACGCAGGCTCGGCGTGTCGAACCGGCTCCCGAGGATCGACGCTCGCTTGCAGAGCTGCTTCTCCTCGGTCGGCAGGTGATCGAGTCGCGACTGGACCGCCCCTTCCACGTCGAGCGGGATCGGGAGCTCCGAGATCCGGCGATCCAAGAGGTTCTGCTCCGCGAGCTCGCGCACGATCTGTTCGACGAAAAACGGGTTGCCCTCCGTACGACCGTACACCTCGTCCACGATGCCGCGGGAGACCTCACGGCCCGCGATCGCCATCGCGAGCGTCGCGACGTCGCCGCGATCGAGCCCCCGCGGATGGACCTTCACGAGGCGCGGGGCGGCCTCGAACAGCGAGGCGCGCGCGTCGTCGAGCTCGGGCCGGGACGCGATCGCGACGAGCAAACGCTCGCGCTCGAACCGGACGAGCAGCTCCTCGAGGAGCGTGAGCGACGCCTCGTCGGCCCACTGCGCGTCGTCGAGCACGAGCCCCAACCCGTTCCTCTGCGCGATGGCGCCGAGCACGTCGCCGAGCGCGACGCGCACGCGGTCCTCCATGAGCTGCGGATCGCTGTGACGCCTCGACGGCATCGTCTCCTGCTCGTCCGAGAGGCCGAGGAGGCGCGCGAGCGGCTCGGTCGAGCGCTTCGCCCACACCTCGTCCGCGAGCGTGCGCGAGAGGAACGACGCGAGCGCGCGGCGGCGGCGCTCCGTCGAGACACCCGGGTTCAAGAAGAACGGCTCGAGCGAGGGCTCGCTCCGCAGCGCGGCGCTGAGCACGTGGTACGCGGCGCCCTTGCGGTGCGGCTCTCCGCGGCCGAACAGCGTGGTGATCTCGCGATCGCGGAGGCGGCGCTCGACCTCGGAGCGCAGGCGGCTCTTGCCGATCCCCGGCGGCCCCGAGATCCAGGCCGCGGTCGCCATGCTCGCGTCGAACGCGCTCTTGATCGCGCTCTCGAGATCGTCGACCTCCGCCTCGCGGCTGAGCAGCGGGATGTCGTCGCGGACGCTCGCGAATCGCCCGGTGTCGTAGCCCGAGCGCTGCTTGGGCACCTCGACGACGTGCGGCGAGATCCGGCGCACGACGAACTGCGACTCGAGGGTGCGCGCGAGCGCCGCGTCGACGGCGACGCCCGAGAGCTTCGCGTCGACCGCGCGCTCCACCGCTTGCACCGCGTCGCCGCTCACCATGCCGCCGCTGCCCGAGGCGCGCCCGCTCGCCACCGCGACGTATCCCGTCGCGCTGCGCGCCGCCAACGCGGCTTGCACCGCGCGGACGGCCTCGTCGCCCTCGTAGGTGTGTCCGCCGAAGATGCCGACCGCGCCGCCCAGCATCGGGATGAGCTCGCCGCCGAAGTCGCGCACCGCCGCGCGCAAGGCGGCGAGATCGTGGACCTCGGCCGCGAGCAAGAGCGCCACCACGCGCTGCTCGTCCGCCGGGATCATCGATGGCACCGGCGCGGGCGGCGTCGGCTCCCCCGCGGTGAGGTCCATCCCCTCGAGCGCCTCGCGCATCGCGACGGCGCTCGGCCATCGGTCGTCGGCGTCCTTCTTGAGGCAGCGTTGGACGAGCGCCTCGAGCTCGCTCGGGACCGTGTCGTTCTCCTTCTTCAGGCTGGGCGCGTCCTCCAGCACGACGGCGAGGATCGTCGCCACCGCGGTGGAACGGATGAACGGGTTCTTCCCGCTGAGCGCCTGGTAGAGGATCACGCCGAGCGACCAGAGGTCCGCGGCCGGCCGGATGTCGACGTCGCCCTTCGCCTGCTCCGGCGCGAGGTAGCCCGGCGTGCCGATCACCGACCCCGCCATCGTGAGCTGCGGTCCGGCTTGGCTCATCGGTCGCGCGATCCCGAAGTCGAGGATCTTCACGACCCCGTCGTGGCAGAGGAACACGTTCCCCGGCTTCAGATCGCGGTGGATGATGTTGCGCTCGTGCGCGGCGGTGAGACCATCGCAAATCTGCTTGGCGACGTCGACGACCGTCGCGGGGTCCAGCGGCGCGTCCTTGAGCCACACGTTGAGCGGCATGCCCTCGAGCAGCTCGAACGCGATGAACGAGACGCCCTGATCGCGCCCCGCCGAGATCACGCGCACGACGTTCGGGTGCTCGATGCGGATCTCGCTCTCGCGCTCGAAGCGGGCGAGCATCTCCTGGCTGTCCGCGTGCGGCGCGAGCACCTTGAGCGCGACGGGGCGCCCCCCCGCGTCGCGCGCGCGGTACACCGTGCCGAAGCCTCCCGATCCCAGGATGCCTTCGAGGGTGAACTCCCCGAGGGAGCTGAAGGGAAGCCTCTCGTCCGTCACGCCGCGTCCCAGCGAAGTACCGCGAATCTAGTCCGAACGCACCCGATCCGGATCAGGAATGCGACGGTGTTCCAGCAGACGTCAGTGCCGGGGACGGCCGATGTTGAACGGCAGCGAGGTGGTGGGGACCTTCGTGGGCCCGGAGCGGCGACGACCCGTACGGCGGCGCGCCTCCTCCTCGAAGCGCTGGTCGAACGTGAAGATGGTGTCGTGGTCCGGCACCGTGTAGCTCATCACCGGGTCGCGAGGACGGAGCCGCTCGTTCGACGCCGTCGCGATCTGCACGTGAAACGAGGTTTGCGGTGACATACGCATGTGGACGTGCGCCGCCCCGCTCGCGTCGGTCCGCGTCACCTCGCGCCCATCGACGAGCACCGGGAGATCGGCGCGGTCGTGGGCGCGCACCACCACCACCGCGTCGCGGTACTCGGGCGGACACTCGAAGCTGACCTGCACGCCGCGCGCGCTGGCGGCCGGATCGAGGCTCTGGATCACGCGCAAGGTGTGAGGCTGCGGCTGCTCGGGCGAGCGATGTCCCTCCGGGCAGCGCGCGCTCACGAGCACCGTCGCCCCCGGCGGACCGGTGAGGTCGAGGCGCAGCTGGCCATGGTCGTCGGTCACGCCGATCTCCTGATCGTTGACGCGGATGCTCACGCCTTCCATCGGCTGCCGATCGGTGTGCGCGCTGAACGTGAACGGGAAGCGCGGCGGCGGCGCGGGCTCCTCTTCGCATGCCGCGCCGAGGCTCACGCATACGGCGAAGCCGACCACGATGCCGAGCGCGCGTCGCTGTCCGCTGCGGAAGCCGCGGAGGGGCGGACGCTTCACGGTCTCTGTACGCATGGCTCCCCCTCCGCGGTGCGTCCGTCGGTGCATCGCTCCCGCTGCTGACGCTCGAGCACGCGCACGATGGTGGAGTACGACGCGTCCTCCGGATGGCGCTCGGCGAGGCGTCGATAGTGCGCGAGCGCGTCGTCGTGACGGCCCGCGAGCAGCGCGTCGACGGCCGCGCGCTGCCACGTCGCGCCCGACTCGGTGAGCTCGGGCAAGAGCTCGGCGCCCTCCTCGCCCGTCGAGCCGGCGACCGGGATCGCGCTCGGATCGACCGGCGTCCCGGTCTGGATCGCGCCGGTCTGGATCGGAATGGGATGGGGCGCCGTCGGATCGCCCAGCGTCGGATCGACCTGACTCGGATCACCCTGCGTCGACCCACCCTGCGTCGGATCACCCTGCGTCGACCCACCCTGCGTCGACCCACCCTGCGTCGGATCACCCTGCGCGGGATTCGCTCCCGTCGGATTCGCCTGCGTCGGGTCGGCAGGCCCCGCTCCCACCGCGACGACCGGCGCACCGCTCGCGCTCGGCGGCGAGGTCGCCACCTCGGGCTCGTCGTCCCAGAGCAAGAGACCGACGGCGGCGAGCACCGTGACGCTGAGCAGGATCCACGTGCGGGTGGGGAGCGCGCGACCGGTCGGCGCGCCTTCGCCGCTCTGGCCGAACACGCGCTTGAAGAAGCCGGGCGACTTGCCGGCGCCCGCATCGGGCCCGGTCGGCGGCGGCGCGAACGGGCTCGCGCCCTCGGCGATCGGCGCACCTTCGACCGCGCTCGACCCGGGCGCCGCGGGCGCGTCGAGCGATGCGCCGGTCGTCGCGGTGGGCGCGCGCTCCGCCGACGGCGGTGCGGCGAACGACGGCGGCGGTGGCGCGGTGACCGGCGCGACGACCGCGCTCGGTCCGACCATCGGCGCGACCGCAGCGAGGTTGTCGAACCGCGGCGGAGGGGGCGCCACGATCGGCGCCGGCCCGTTCGCCTGACGACCGGGCGGAGGCGGAGGCGGCGGCCCCGAGCGCGCGTTGGGGAGCGAGACCATGCGCGTGGCGGCGGACGTGAGCGGGTGCGCCGTCGCGTGGTTGCCGCCGAGCCGCGGGCGCAGGTCGTCGCGGATCGTCGGCGGTGCCTGCACGCCGATCCGCATGGGATCGGCCGCGAGCGCGGCGTTCATCCCCGGAGGCGCGGCCAGCCGCGTCTTCTCGGCGTCGAGATCGGGCACGTTCACGTCGCCCGCCGCGCCGCCGAACCGCGCGGTCGACGGCTGCTCGGGCAGGAGCACCACGCCGATGTCGGTCATCGTCGCGGGCCGCGCCAGCTCGGGCTTGCTCGCCATCCGCTGGCGCTGTGGCACGGAAGTTTCGATGTCGAGCGCAGCCTGGCCGAAGCGCAGCTCCGCCGGCCCGTGGATCTGCACCCAGTCGCTGACCCGCGAGCCGTCGAGGAACACGCCCCCGACCGCGTGGATGTCGGCGACCCACAGCGCCTCGCCGTCCCAGAAGAGCTCGCAGTGCACCGGGCGGACGCCGTTGGCGTCGATCTGCCAGCCCGCATCGCCGCTCCCGCCGAGCGTCAGCCGCGCCTCGGGATACTCGCTGCTGATCTCCCAGACCTGCCCGGTCGACGAGCCGCGCCGCAGGTGCGCGCGCGCCCAGGCGTTGGCGAGCGACCGATGTCCTTCTGGGGCGACCAAAAGCTTCCCGCGTCGAGGTTCGAGCCGCGACAAGCATAGCATCGTGGCCGCATGCGCCCGAAGAACGCCTGCGTTCCTCGCGCGCCCGTGCCTCTGCCGGTCCTGACCGGGGCGAGTGCGAGCTCGCGGGCAGGGGCAAGGGCAAGGGCAAGGGCATGCGCGGGTTGTTCTCCTACACGCCCGACGCGATGTAGATCGAGCCCGGCAGGTCGTAGCCCTGGCCGCGCAACAGCTCGGTCGCCTTCGGGATGAACCCCGTCGGCGCGAACGTGCTCCGCACTCGCCCGTGCTCGTCCTCGCCCTCGTAGCGCCGCTCGAACACGTTCTCGAGCCGGTAGCCGCGCTCGGGCTCGTAGCCCTGGACCTCCGCGATGTGGGTCACGCACCGAGTCCCATCGCGCAGGCGCGACGTCTGCACGATGAAGTCGATCGCGCTCGCGATCTGCACGCGCATCGCGGCGAGCGGCATCTCGACGTCGCTCATCATCGCCATCGTCTCGAGGCGGCTCATCGTGTCGGTCGGATACGTCGCGTGCACCGTCGCCATGCAGCCGCCGTGACCCGACGTCATCGCTTGCACGAGATCGAGCGCCTCCGCGCCGCGGATCTCGCCCACCACGATCCGATCGGGCCGCATGCGGAGCGTCGCCTTGAAGAGATCCCGGATCGACACCGCGCCGCGACCACGCGCGTCGGGCGGGCGCGCCTCCATCTGGACGATGTGCGCCTGCTGCGCCTGCACCTCGCGCGTGTCCTCGATCACCACGATGCGCTCGTCGTGCGGGATGAACCCGGTGAGCGCGTTGAGGAGCGACGTCTTGCCGCTGCCCGTGCCGCCGGCGACGATCACGTTCTGCTTCACGGCGACGACCGCGCGCAGGAGCTCCGCCGCGTCGGGGGTGAACGAGCCGAACGACAGGAGACGATCGATCGTCAACGTCTCCTTGGCGAACCGACGGATCGCGACCATCGGTCCGTCCGGCGCGGCGGGCGGGAGCACCGCCTCGACGCGCGAGCCATCGGGGAGACGCGCCTCGAGGATCGGCCGGTGCTCGTCTACGTGTCTTCCGACGTACTGCGCGAGGTTGCGGAGCGCGGCGGTCAGCGCATCCCGGCTGGGGAAGCGCGCGTTCGTGAGGTGCAGCTTGCCCGCGCGCTCGATGAACACCTGATCGGGCCCGTTGATCATCACCTCGCTGACCGTCGTGTCGTCGAGGAACGGCCGCACCGGCTCGAGGAACTTGAGGAGGGATTGCTCGAAGACCTCTTTGGGGATCGTCACAGCGACGCCTCGGGCTGTCCCTGTGACGGCGGCGCTGCGGGCGCGGTGGGCTCGGCCGGCGCCGCGGCGGGGATCGGACGACCCTCCGCGTCGACGCGGATCGGAGCGCGCGGCGGCGTCGGCAAGGCAGCTTGCGCCTCCTCCACGTGCGGGCCCTCCGGCGCGAGCTCGAGGTAGCGCTGGAAGTGCGTGTAGGCGGACTCGAAGTCCTCGAGCCGGTCCCGATAGATCACGGCGAGGAAGTAGTGCGCCTCCGGCGGCTCGTCGGGCGCGTCGCGGATCACCCGCTCGAGCTCCTGGATCGCGCGCGCGTGTTGCTCGAGCCCCATGTAGATCGTCGCCACGAGAAGCCGCAACGACCATTGCGATGGATGTTGGGCGAGGTACGGCTCCGCGTACTGGAGCGCCGCCGCGAACCGCTCGCCCTCGATGCACGCGCGCAAGAGCGCGGGCAGCACCTGCTCCTCGGGCTGCCCGTTGCGCATCGACGCGGCGAAGTATTGCTCGGCCCGCACGAAGTCCCCGGCCCGGGTGAGCAGGAGACCGCGCCGGAACAGCTCTTCGCCGCTGATCGAGTCGAGCGGATCCTCGCTCGTCGTGGCGGTCCGCGACGACTGGCTCGCTCCGCACGCGGCGAGCAACACGATGAGCGCGAGCATCGATGCGGCTCGGACGATCATGCGGCCGCCGAGTCGATCGCGAGCTGGAGCTGTCGCTCGAGCTGCTGCAGCCAGATCACGTAGGGGTCGCTCGGTTGATGCCGCAACAGCTGGATGAGCGCGCGCGTCTCGAGCAACGCATCCGGCAACCTCCCTTGCTCGAGAGAGCGCTCGAGGCGCAGCCGGTGCGTCCGATAGTCCTCCTCGATACGGCGCTGCATGGTGTCGCCCTCACGGCGCATCACCTGCGCCTCGGTCTGGGCGGTCGGACCGAGCGCCTGGTAGCAGGCCTCGGCGCGGCGGTAGCTGATGACCGACTGCACGCCGTCCTGCGAGTTGAACGGATAGCGCTCGCTCTTCGCGATCGCCGCCTCGGCCTCGAGGTCCGCGCGGTGCCGCGTGTTGCCGCCGTTCACCGGGCACTCGAGGCCCGACCGGAACAGCTCGGGGGCGGGCGCCGCTGGCGTCGCGTCGATCCCCACCGACTCGTCGCTCAACAGCAACCACCCGACGAGCGGCAGCACGACGAACATCGCGATCAGCACCGGGGCCGACACCGGCTTCTCGGACGGGTCCTTCTTCTCTTTCGGGAGCTGATCGGTGATCCGCAGCTTGAGGTTCGCGACCTCCAGCTCGGTCCCCCACGCGAGCATCCCTTGCGAGAACGTCTGCCCGCGCACCCGGACGGGGATCTGCGCGCCCTGCGCCACCGCCACCCAACAGCCGCCGTCGCGCGGCGCCAGCATCAGGTGCTCCGGCTCGAGGGTGCGCGCGTCGACGATCGGGATCCCCGCCGCCGGCGATCGCCCGACCGTGACCTGCTCCCCCTCGATGCGCTGCCGCTCGAGAGTGCCGTCTTCGCGGATGATCTCCAGCCAGACGTCCACGCGCGAATGATTCCCGCACGGCATGGGCCATGTAAAGGGCGGGCTCTCCCGCCTCCCGGAATCGGATTCGGAATAATCGGAATCGGAATCGGAATCGGAATCGGACTCGGACTCGGACTCGGGTTCGGGTTCGGAATCGGATTCGGATTCGGAATCGGATTCGGATTCGGATTCGGATTCGGAATCGGATTCGGAATCGGATTCGGAATCGGATTCGGATTCGGAATCGGATTCGGATTCGGAATCAGAGCAATCGGAGTCGGAATCGGCGGGCGCAACGCCCGTTGCGACCGCCGACGTGGTTCGGTCGCGGTGGTCGCCCCGAGCGCGATCACGATCGATTGCGCTACCGTGCGTGCATGCGCCCGATCCTTCCCTTCGTGCTCGTCGCCCTGACCGCCTGTGGCGGCAAGGAGCTCCACTTCGAGGCCTCGCCGAGCGAGGTGAGCTCGGTCGCCGGCGAGACCGTCCGCGTCGAGCTCACGCTCCTCGACGCCGACGGCCGAGGCATCGGCGGCGAACCGATCGCGTTCTCCCTCGACGGAGCGCCCGACGGCGCCTCGGTCCGTCCGCCCACCGCCACGTCGGATAGCCGCGGCCTGAGCGTCGCGATCGTCACCCTCGCTGGCGAAGGCACGTTCGATCTCGTCGCCACGAGCGAGCGCGCGGTCGACGGCGTCGTCCCCATCACGGTCGGCGGACGCACGGACCCCTACATCGACTGCACGAACGACACCGAGTGCGCGCCGAGCGAGCGCTGCCTCGAAGTCAGCTCGGGCGGCACCTCCGGCCGCATGTGCACCCGCGAGTGCACCGACGAAGCGCTCTGCCCGACCCGCACCGAACGCGGCGCCGCCTGCATCACCGCTGGCGCCCGCCCCGTGTGCGTCGCGCGCTGCCAGGATCCCCTCGACTGCATCGTCGGCAACTCGTGCCTCAGCCTCACCACGCGCGAAGGCACCAACATGGTGTGCCTACCCAACTGAGCGCACCGGCGTCGCTCGCATAGCCTCGACCTCTCATGTCACAGGCAACCCACGCAGGGACGCTTCGACCACCGTCCCCGGTACATTGACCGACCCGCTCACATGGGCAATGATGCTTGCGTGACGGATAGCGCCGACGACGGCCCTACCCACGCCGCATCGCTATGAGGACCGCGCAGTCATTGGCTGGGACGTCGGCTTCCCGAGGGGAGTGGCTGGCAAGGAACGCTGTCTGGCCCGTCGCTCCCGGAGCTCGCCTCGCCATCGGTGCGCGTCCGCTCCAGCGCCGCCTCGCCAGGCTGCTGCTCTACGGTCCGCTGCTCGTCGCGTGTGTCGAGACGCACGAACGAACGGACGCCAGCACGGACGCAGGCTCGCGAGACGCTGGGAGTCTGGACGCGGCTCGCCGCGACGCAGATGGCGAAGACTCCGGCGGGTCGGACGCCGGGGGCTACGATGGAGGCACGGACGCCGGTTGGGACGCATGCGTGGCGACGCCCGAGTCGTGCGATGGAACGGATGAGGACTGCGATGAGATCGTCGACGAGGACGCGGAGGCGGCGTGCGTCGTCGCGAACGGGATCGGTCGCTGCGAGGCGAGCGAGTGTGTCATCGACGCGTGCGATCCGACGCACGGCGACTGCGACGGCCTCTACGAGACCGGCTGCGAGGTGGAGACCGAGACCAGCGTCACCCACTGCGGTGTTTGCGATCACGCGTGTGCCGGGCGGGACGTGTGCCGCGATGGGCTCTGCGATAGTGAACGCGTAGTCGACGTCACCGCAGGCGAAGTCCATTCCTGCGCTCTGCGCGCCACGGGGGAGGTCCTCTGCTGGGGCGTCAACGATCGAGGCCAGCTCGGCACGGGCGATCTGCTCGACCGCCTGGTTCCTGCTCCCGTCGTGGGTCCGACCGACTTCGTCGACATCGAAGCCGGAGGCAGGTTCACCTGCGGGATTCGCGCGGCGGGAACCGTCGCATGCTGGGGCTCCAACTACCGAGGAGAGATCGGAGACGGGACGACGGTAGCCGCCCGGCTCACGCCCACCGACACTCTCCCGATCGGCGCACCCGTCGTGGAGCTCGCTCCGAGCCCCTGGGGCAACGAGTTTGTCCTCGCCCGGACGTCCGATGGTGACGTGTGGGCTTGGGGCAACAACTACTACGGCCAACTCGGCGAAGCGACTCGACCGACTGAAGCGCTGACGCCGTTCTCGCTCGGCGTGACGAGCGCCATCGACGTCGACGCCGCCTCGACCTACTCGTGTGTCGTCACGGCCGCCGATCACGCAGACTGCCTGGGCATCACGCCCGCCGACATCGCGTCGTTCCGTGCGAGCCGAGTCTGGGCCGGAGAAGACCATCTCTGCTTCACTGACCTCGGCGACGCGCTGACTTGCCTCGGCTCCAACGCGTACGGGGAGACCGGACCGTTCGCGGCCGCGACAAGCCCGAGTGATGTCGCCACCGGGCTTCATCTGACTTGCGTCGTAGACCCCGCGGGGATCTCGGAGTGCAGAGGGCTCATGCTTCCGCTCGGCTGGGTCCCTGCGGTTCAAAGGATCACGATGGGATTGCAGCGAATCTCGGCGCTGGATGCGCGCGGGCGCGTCTGGTCCTGGAACAGCGTGTACCTGGGAGATGGGTCGAGCGCGCCCTCGGGCTCGGCTGCGGCGGCCTACCTTTATTCGGGGCGCTAGACCGGCGAGCTCCGGACGGGAGAGCCGTTGTTCCACCGAGGCCGCGGCACGCACGGCTTCTTGCGGCTCGGGCTCACGCGGTTCGACGAGGCCGAGCTCGACGAGGCGGTGGATCGGGTGGCCGCGGCGCGGTGAGGACGACCCGGTCTCGACCGGATCAGGCGAGAGCAAGGTGACTTCCGATTCCGATTCCGATTCCGATTCCGTGTCCGATTCCGATTCCGATTCCGTGTCCGATTCCGATTCCGTGTCCGATTCCGAGCGCCCGGAGGCCGCCGCCCCGCCCGCTCAGCGATGCCCGAGCGCCCAGAGCGCGAGGCCGGTCGGGTGCGGATGGCAGCCGGCGCCGGGCGACGGTTCGAAGCAACCTTCCTCTCGCTGTGCGTCGAGCAGCGCCTGAATCCACGCCGGCTCGATCGCGCTCGCGAAGCCCAGGCTCGCGAGCATCGCGAGGCGCTCGTTCGCGAGGTCGGACGGCCCGGGGTCCATCGCCACCTCGAACGCGAGATCCGCGGCGAGCGTCCGGCGGCGCGCCCCCTCGTCCCACGACGCGTCGCAGCCGCCCCAGCTCGTGAGGAGGAGCGCGAACGCCTGATGAGTGAGCACGTATCCGCCGCGCCCCTCGAGCTCGACGAACTCGCGGCACCGATCGGAGAGGGCGCACGCGAGCGCCTCGTCGACGCACGCGACCACGCGATCGTCCATGAGGTCGTCGGCGGGACCCGCGTGGCTCGCGCTCGCCGCGCTCGGGTCGAGCACCTCCGCGGTGAGCGGCGGCTTGTCGAGCGTGAGCAGCCGCCCCCATCGCGCGACCTCGCTCGGCGCGAGCCCGGCACGCCGCGCCTCCGCCACCTCCGCCGCGCGCGCGTCCCCCTTCTCTGCCGCGTAGATCTGGATCGCGGCCACCACGTCCAACCCGAGCTCGTCGTCGGTGCGCTCGAGGTAGTCGAGCGCGCGCTCCGCCGCGACTTCGGCGCGCGACGGCGCGCACCCCACGAGCGAGACCACGAGCGAGACGTGAACGAGCGCCCGTGCGCTCAGCAGTTGTGGCCCTCGACGAGGAGATCCCAGTTCGTGCACGACTCCCCGCTGTAGTAGCGGACCTCGATCATGTACGTGAACGTGTCGCTCGAGCCGGGCGAATCGCCCACGCGCAAGGTGACTTGATCCGTCGTAGACGTGCTCGTGCTGCTCGCGACGGGTGAGCCGCCGCACGTGCGATAGACGTAGAGGTCGTAGTCCGTTCCGGCCGGCGACGTCAGGGTGATCCGGTGCTCGATGTCGGTCGGGCAGTCGGAGTCCTCGACCATCCTCACCGAGAGCCAACGCGAGTTGCGATCGCTGAACCCGACCGACGTGTCCCACGCGGTGTTGCTCCCGCAGACGAGCCCGCACGAACGATCGCCGTCCATCGAGCCGAGGGACAGCGGCGCCGCGCAGGTGCCCTGGACCTGGGCGTGGCTCTGCTCGCAGCCGTTGGTCGCGCTGCCGTCGCAGTTCGAGTAATTGGCGAGGCATCCGGTGAGCGTGCACGTCCCCGTGGAGCAGCTCACGGTACCTTGCGGGCGCGAGCACGACACCCCGCAGCCGGCGCAGTTCGTGAGCGTGTTGAGCTGGCGCTCGCAGCCGTTGGGGTTGGTGCCGTCGCAGTTGCCGTAGCCCGAATCGCAGCTCGTCACCGAGCACGTGCCGCTGCCGCACGACTCCGACGCGTGGGCGAGCGAGCACCCGACGCCGCACCCGCCGCAGTGGGTGCCGGTATTGAGGGGCTGCTCGCAGCCGTTCGCCGCGATGCCGTCGCAGTTTCCGTACCCCGGGTTGCAGCTCGCGACCTGGCACGTGCCGCTCGAGCAATCGCCCACCCCGTTGGCCACCGCGCACCCGACGCCGCACCCACCGCAGTGGGTGTTCGTGGTCAGCGACTGCTCACAGCCGTTCGTCTCGTTCCCGTCGCAGCTCCCCCACCCCGCGTCGCAGGTGAGCGTGCTGCACGTGCCGCTCGCGCAGGTCGCCGTCGCGTGCGCGCGCGCGCATGGGATCCCGCAGCCACCGCAGTTGCCCAGCGTCCGGATCGACGTCTCGCACCCGTTGCTCGACAGCATGTCGCAGTCCGCGGTGCCCGGCGTCGTGCACGTGGTCAGGCGGCACATCCCCGTCGAGCACTCCCCGAGCCCCGACGGTGGCGCGCACACCGACCCGCAGGTCCCGCAGTCCGTGTTCGTCGTGAGGACCGTCTCGCAGCCGTTCGCCGCGTTGGCGTCGCAGTCGCCGCGATGCGGATCGCAGCTCCCGATGCGGCACGTCCCGGTCGAGCAGTCGCCGACCGCGCCGGCCGGCATGCACGCGCGCCCGCAGATCCCGCAGTCCGTGGTGGTCCGCGTCGAGGTCTCGCAGCCGTTCGTCGCGTCGGCGTCGCAGTCGCCATACCCCGCGTCGCACGTCCCGATGCGGCACGTCCCGCTCGCGCAGTCGCCGGTCGCGTTCGCGGGCGCGCAGGCCACGCCGCAGCTCCCGCAGTCCGTCACGGTGTTCAGCGCGCGCTCGCAGCCATTGCTCGGGTCGCCATCGCAGTCGCCGAAGCCCGGCTCACACATCGTGATCGTGCACGCCGCGCTCGCGCAGCTCGTCATCGCGACGTGCGCACCGCGCGGGCACATCGTGTCGGGGTCACCGTCGTCGGCGGTCCCGTTGCAGTTGTTGTCGATGCCGTCGCAGAGCTCGGTCGCGTCCGCGTGGGTCGAGTCGTCGCCGTCGTCGCAGTCGAGCCCGAGACAGCCCACCCCGGTGCCATAGAGGTCCATGTCCTCGTCGACACAGCAGCGCTCCCCCACCGGCGCGCACACCGGATCGGGGAGCTCGTCGGTCAGGTTGCGCACGCAGTCGAAGCGGCCGGGGCACGACGGGATGTCCGGATCGCAGCCGGGCAAGCACACGCTGCCCCCCGTCGCGATGTCAGCGCAGAAGTGACCGGGCAGGCAGTCGGCGGTGTCGTTGCACGGATCGCACGTCCCGCCTTCGGTGATGATCGGCGGCCCCGCGTCCGGCGGATCGCCCGCGTCCGGTGCGCCTCCGTCGCCGGAACCGGCGTCCGCGCGCGCGGCGTCCATCCCGCCGCCCGAACCGGAGTCGAAGTTGCCGCTCCCGTTCGCGCACCCCCACGCGCTCGCGACCAGGAGCGCGAGTCCCGCGTGTGCGAGCCGCGACCGAATCCACCCCGTGCCAACCGCCATCCGACGCACCTCGACCGAGAGATTATCACCGGTGGCAAGGGTGAAGCTCAGTCGTAGATGCGCGCCTGGAGGTAGACGCTGAACGGCGCGCTGCCCCACTCGCTCGTCGGGATGCCTCGCTCGGGCGCCGAGCCCCAGGGGACGAGCGCGTTGAGCAGGATCACGACGTTGTCGGAGTGATCCCAGGTCAGCCCGAGCCCGACCACACCCGACCCGTCGACCGGGCTCTGGATGTAGCTGAGCCCGCCGGACAGCTCGTCGATGAACGTGTAGCTGACGGCGAGCGCGATCGCGTGACGACCGAAGAGCTGGCTGTCGCCGCGCGCGAAGCGCTCCGCGAACCGCGGGTCGGTGAGGATCGACGCGTCGCGCCCGATGTTCTCTACCCCGAACCCGCTGTAGTGGTACTCGAGGTTGAGCCGCAGGCCGGTGCCGACGTCGATGACGTACGAGCCGCCGAGCACGCCCTTGGCGACCACCGCGTCGGTGCCGAACAGACCGCCGTCGATCCCCTGGCCGTCCGTCCCGAAGAGCGCGAGCTCCGCGTGGACCTCCGCGTCGAGGAGGTTTGCGCTGATCACCGCGCCGACCATGTTGTCCTCCCCGCGGCGGCCGACCATGACCTCTCCATCGACGTCCCCGACGATCGCGCGCACCCGTCCGAGGACCGCGTAGGTGCTGAGATCGCCCTCCGTCACGTCGCCGAACGCGACGATCACGCCGGCGCTGATCTCGCTGATGTCGGGGATGCGGAGGTCCGCCCGGATCGCGTCCACCCCGCGACGCCACTCGCGGTCCGCCTCGGTCGGCGAGAACGGCGCGAACACGTCGACCGCGCTGAACAGCACGCCGCGCCCGAGCCCGATCGCCTGGCGTCCGAGCGTGAGCTCCATGAACGGGAGGTGGATCGCGAGGAACGCGCGGTCGAGCTCGTGCTGATGCACGTAGCTGCCGGAGTCGATGATCACCTGATCGATCTGTGCGAGCCGGAACGGCGCCGGGGCGCTCGACGGGAGGATCCCCGAGCCGGTGGTCCCGCTCGAGCTGGCGCGCACGCGGTGCTCGTAGGCGACGTCGGCCGTGAAGTACTCCGTCAAGTTGGCGGTCAGATCGAAGCGCAATCGAAACAGACCGGCGCCCGCTACGCCGTCCGGATAGAGGATGGGATCGTCGTAGAACGGGACGCTCATCAGCAGCGTGCTCTTGAACGCCGAGCGCAGCTCGAGCGTCAGCTCCCCTTCCTCGAACAACGTCCGCGCGCGCGCCGGGGTCGGAGACCCGATCGCGACCGAGCCCACGATCGCCATCGTGGTCAGCGCGACCGCGAGCCACCGCGCGAGCACCGCGCGGCGAGTCCCCCCCGAGAACGTCACGCGGGCTCCGGTTCGTCGGCCTCGTCGTCGTCCGCCTGATCGGCGAGATCGGGCGGCGGGGGCGCCGCCATCAGCCCATACATCATCACGTCGGTGAACGTCTGCGCGAACTCCTTCATCGGGCGCCCGTGCCGGACGCGCTCGTCCTGGAGGATCCCGATGAACCAGCGCAGCGCGAGCATCACCTCGCCGCGCGCGCGCTTCTCTTCCTTGTGCAGCTCGTCGGGCGCCGCAGCCTCGAGGAGATCCATGAACCACTGGATCCCGATCTCCTCTCCCTCGCGCACGACCTCGGGGTCGATGTCGTCGAGCGCGTGGAGGAACTCCGCGTCCTGACTCAACAGCCGGCTCACCAGCGGGAGCTCGTCGGCGATCGTGAACACGCTCATGAGGTAGAAGCGCAGCCGCTCGACGCCGTCGACGTGCGGATCCCAGAGCGGGGCGAAGCGCTCCCACAGCACCTTCTTCTCCTCCGCGATCGCGTGGAGCAGCAACGCGCCCTTGTTCGGGAAGTAGAGGTACACGGTCCCCTTCGCGACCTCGGCGCGCCGCGCGATCTCATCGACGCTGACCTTGCGATATCCGTGACGCACGAACAGCTCCGTCGCCGCCTTGATGATGCGCGCGCGCTTTCGCGCCTTGCTGGTGTCCTCGCCGTCGTCCACCTGGAACTGCGGGTAGAGCGACTTGAGATAGTCCTCGGTCCACTTCCATTTCGCCATACTGCTCGTCCCTCGGGATCACTCCGATGCGTCGTCGTTCGGCGATGCGCCTCGTCCGGCTCGCTCCGTCCGCTCGTCGGTGTCGATGCGCCCGTCGACGAGCGTGATGACGCGCGTCGCGTGCGCGATGACGCGCGGGTCGTGGGTCGAGAACACGAACGTCACGCCGTGCTCGTCGTGGAGCGCGCGCATCATGCTCATGAGTCGCTCCGCGCTCTCACCGTCGAGGTTGGCGGTCGGCTCGTCGGCCAACACGAGCTCGGGCCGCGCCGCGATCGCGCGCGCCACCGCGACGCGCTGCTGCTGGCCGCCGCTCAGCTCGTTCGGCCGACGATCCGCGAGGTCCTCGAGCCCGAGCTCCTTCAGCACCTCGAGCGCGCGCGAGCGCCGCGCCTTGGCCGTCGCCCCCTGGAGCTCCAGCACGAACTCGACGTTCTCCGCCGCGGTGAGCACCGGCACCAGGTTGTAGGCCTGGAACACGAACCCGAGCGAGCCGAGCCGGAGCTTCGCGCGCTCGCCGCGGCTCAGCGTCGAGAGGTCACGCCCGAGGACCGTGATCTTCCCCGTCGTCGGCTGATCCAGCGCGCCGAACAGGTTGAGGAGCGTCGTCTTCCCGCTCCCCGACGGACCCACCAGCGCCACGAAGTCGCCGCGTTCGATCGCGACATCGACACCGCGAAGCGCCTTGACCTCTAGCTTGCCGGTGTCGAACACCTTGGTCACGCCCTCCGCCTTCGCGAGCGTCGAGCTGGTCACTACCTTCGGCGCGGCGCTCATCGGTCCACCCTCAGCGCGAGCGCGGGATCGGTGCGCGCCGCGAACCACGCTGGATAGAGAGAGGCGAGCACCGTCGCGGTGAGCGCGAGCGCGGTGGCGGCCGGCACGATCCACGGCCCGGTCTCGGGATAGAACATCGTCTCGATCAGGACACCGCCGAAGGACATCGCCTCGTCTCCTTGCAACACGCTCGAAATGTCGATCCCGTCCGTCGCGAGCTTCCACGTCAGCGGCCCCGCCCACGCGAGCGCCCCCAGCGTCGCCGCGAGCCCGAGCAGCGCTCCCTCGATCAACACGACGCGCACGAGCTGCGCACCGCGCATCCCGACCGCCGCCAGCACCGCGAACTCCTTGCGCCGCTCCAGCACGCTCGTGAGCTGCGCGCTCGCGACGCCGAGGAGCACGACGAGGAGCACGACGAACACCGCGAGATCGTAGAACGCCGACTTGCTCTGCTGGTTCTGATACAGCTCCGGCGCCACCTCGCGCCAGGTGAGGAGCACGTCGGGCGACCGCACGAGCGGGGCCAGCTCTTCGCGCAGCGCGTCGACCGCGCTCGGCTCGTCGATGAGGATGGTGATCTCCCCGTAGCCCGGCCGACCGCTGAGCGCGCTCACCTCCTCGAGCGCCACCTGCGCGATCGAGTCGTCGACGTCGCGGCTCCCCGTCTCCGCGATGCCCACGATGGTGAGGAGCACGCTCTGCATCTGCCCCTCGCGATCCAGCGCGGTGGCGACCAGCTCGTCGTCGAGCTGCGCGCCGAGGCGCCGCACGATCGAGCGGCCCAGCACCACCGCGCCGCGCTCGCCCGGCTCGAGGTAGCGGCCCTCGGCGAGCCGCGAGACATACCGCAGCGCCTCTTGCTCAGTCGACGAATCGACTCCGGTCAAGTTCACGTGCGAGCTACGAGTACCCAGGCCGAGGATCGCGCCGACCCTCGCGCGCGGCGTCGCGGCGCGCACGCCGGGAGCCTCGCGGATCGCCCGCAGCATGTCCTCGCCGCCCTCGAGCCGGAGCGCGTCGTCGCGGCGCTCCTGCCAGGTCGCGGGGACGACGCGGAGGTGACCCATCCCGCCGCCGGCCGCCGCGTTGACGGTCAGCGTGCCGAGGCCTTGCACGAACGAGATGGCGATGAGCCCCATCCCGACGCCGAACGCGACGCCGAGGATCGAGAGCAGGGAGCGCCGACCGTTGCGGCGCAGGCTGCGGAGCGCGTAGCGCGCGGCGATGGGGGCGTTCATCGGCGCATCGCCTCCACCGGCTCGAGCCGTGCCGCGTGGATCGCCGGCAGCAGCGCGGCGAGGATCGACACGACGCTCACGCCGATGAACCCCGGTACGTAGTCGCTCCACAAGAGGCGCGGATACATCGCCTCGTTGAACGAGACGCCGTAGATCGCGACGTTCGCGTCACCGCTCGCCCACGGGTTGATCCCGACCGCGCCTTGGATCGCCACGATGGTCCCCCCGATCACACAGCCGATGAACACGCCGAAGAGGCCGAGGAGCACCGCCTCGATGAGGATGATGCGCACGAGCCGACCCGGCGAGGTCCCGAGTGAGAGCAGCATCCCGAGCTCGCGCCGCCGCTCGAACGTCGCCATCAGCATCGTGTTGGCGACCCCGGCCGCCGCGGCGAGGAACACGATGAGC